>CALIAF010000030.1 GCA_938041335.1 uncultured Ulvibacter sp.
GCAAGAAAAATGTTTTGCGGAATGTAATTTGCCCCTTTCATATAGACTGGTTTTCCATTGAGTTTGAAGTAGAAACTCTCGCCAATGCTGTCTTTTTCTGTGACAAGCTCAATGGTTCTTATTCCCACTTTTTTATTCATAGACTGGATTATAGCGTTTCCTTTTTTTAGGTGGATAGTAAAGTTGTACAAAAAGGGTTCGCCAAGGTTATGGGTCCACCAGAGTTTTGGGTTTTTTATGCTTAAAGGAATTTCTAAAAACCTATCCATATAGATTTCACTGAATTCCATATCGTTTGCTAGTTTAATTTCACCCGTTGTATTGTTTTTTATTTCAATATCAAAGGTCCCTTTTTCTATTGTTTCAACTTCTAGATTTAATAACAGATTAGCATTTTCTTCTGAAATTTCAACCGTTTCGATAAAAGCATCTTTCATTAATGCCTTCTCATAACTTACCAAAGAAACATCGCGCCAAATCCCCATTGTTTTAATGGTGGGTCCCCAATCCCAACCATATTGAAATTGCGGTTTACGAGTGAATACTCTTGGTGCTTCTGGGAGGGTGTAGTTTATTACCGAGGCCCTAAAATTTTCGGCTTTATCTTGACTAGTGAACATAATTCTTAATTCATTATGTTCGGTTAGAATTTTTGAAACATCAATTTCATAGGTTCTAAATGCATTTTTAGTGCCGCGCAAAAGAATGTCATTGAACCAGATGTTGGCATAAGTATCCAATCCTTCAAATTTCAGAATATGTTTTTTCTTTTTTAATATTTCCGAAGGGACATGGAAGGTCTTTTTATACGTCCAATTTTTTTCTGAAACCCATTGAATGCTGTCTTCATTGTTTAGTTTAAATGGGTCTGGTATTTCGCCTAGCTTCAATACATCTGTTTGAACTACTCCGGGAACTTTTGCTGGTTGCCATTTAGGCATGCTACTCTCATTAGGATTAAGTACTCTTGAAAACTCCCAATCATCACCGCTTAAAGATGTAGTCGTGTTTGGGGATTCTGCACAAGAAAAAAAAAGACCAATAATTAATAAAAACGGCAACAGATATTTCATCTGTCTAAGATAAATAATTTGATGTGTTTATTCTGAATTTGAAAATAACATGTTATAGGCACGATATTCTGCCCAGTTCCAGGCCAACCATTTTTTATTTTCCCATTTCTTTTTAAAGGCTTCTTTTTTATAATTTATTCTAGTGAAATAATTAGAGGCTTTCATATCATCATCGGGCAGAAATTTTTGGTTTTGATTTGCCTTTAAACGAGCAACAACTTGTTCGGGCTTATCAAGATATGGTAGCGATTTGTCAGAAAAATCTACCAAATATTCCAATTCGATATAAGACTCATCTGCGTGCGCAAAATTGTATTTAGCAATACAGATATCCCAAGGTACTGCGCTTGTTATGACTAAAATTAGAAAGACAGACATCGCATTATTTTTAAATAAATAAAAGGATGATTTTTTGTCTTTCACTTTTATCAATACAGTATACAATCCATAAATAGTGGCGAGTAGAAAAAAGATGACACCTATCTTTTTATATGCCAATGCATAATATTCTATGTACCAAAAATTGCGAATACCTACAGAGATGGCTAAGATGATGTTTTGAATAATCCATACATAGCTCAGCTTTTTTAGAAGCCCATTTTTACTGTAAAAGTTTAAGTTTTTACGGAAATAGTACAAGACCAAAGCAATAGATATTAAAATAGAAAGGATTAATAAATAGGTCCCTTCATGTACAAACTCTTTTAAAGTTTCGCCATCCCATTCAAATCCAAACCAGACATTTTTTATGTCTAAAAAGTTGACAAGTAATAATAATAAGTTGAGCGCTACGAGCAAAAATACCCCTGCACGTAATTCATTTTTTAAAGACATCGTTTTAAAAGGCGTAATCGCTTTTGTTCTTATGCGTTTTAGTTGCGTGGATGCTTTTAGATCGTTGTTTTCTAATACTTCAAATGAACAGCGAACTAGAAGAAATATACTGACAAAAATGAAAAATATGTACGTAAATACTGCGCCCCAATCTAGGTTTTCAAATATTGAATTCCAGGCATTACCAATGGTTTCCAAAACATTATTTACGATTGCTCCAAATCCTGCATTGGCGTTACTATAGATGACAATAAAAAGAATGATAATTAGTAGCGGTACTAAAAACATAAACCATCTTTTAAAGCGAGTGGTTACTTTTTTACCTTTTACGGAAGTATTAGTAAGTTGTTTTAAAAATGTAACAATGGATAATAATGTGGTAACCCAAGCCCCCAAATAAGCCGTAACAATTGATTTTACTTTGGGATAATTTAAGGCGCCTATAAAGATAAATAGCGCTAAAAAATGAACTAGGTATGAATAGATAGAATTAATAAATACCGTACATAATGCTGTAAAAACAAAAGCGCTACTGGCAATTAATACTAGTTTGTTTTTTAACTGAATTTGCTTTGTCACAAAAAGCCATACCAATAAAAGCGTCTCAAAAATCAAAAGATTAAGACCAATACCTTGTTTGTAGAATAATAATGTAAGTAATAGTGCGCAAATAAAAATAGCAAGCAGCGAATTTTTTGTATTCATCTTGGTGGTGTTTTATTAAAATGTTCAAGATGTAAAAATTAGCTATAGGCAAATAAAGGTATTGGTTATATAGGCAATAGATACTTTGTTTTAAGATACGTTGCGTGCCTGGTTTAATAAATATTTATTGTGAAGAAAATTTATTATCTAAACCATAAACCCGCTCTACTTTTGCAATCTCTACTTTATAGCTAGCATACCATTTCTCTTTACCCAACTTTTGTGCTTGTTGGTGATCTAAATTGGCTTTCCAGTCAAGAATAGCTTGCTCAGTTTCCCAATAACTTACTGTGATACCTACATCATCGCGAGCGCTTGAAATCCCTCGGAATCCAGGTTGTTTTTTTGCAAGGTCCTCCATCTTACTGGCCATCTCGTTATACCCTTTGTGATTAGTATTGAGGGTTGAAGTGAAAATTACTGCAAAATAGGATGCTGAGGCCATGTTTAAAATTGTGTATGATGACTCACTGGAAATTGAACTGGAATTTCAGAAAGATCTTCCCCTAGATTCTGTCTCAAATCTATTTCTATGCCTCTGGAGATCGTAGAAATGGGCACATCGTTTGCAGTACCTTCAAAAGGGTTTTCTCCTGTTCTTCCTATGCGCTCCATGGTGTGAAAAATCCAGGCAACGATTACATAGAACGGGATGGAAAACCAAACAAAGAGATCGCCAATGAATGGTTTTGTTTCTGCTAATATAACACCGATCTCTGCAAATTGTGGCACCAATGCTAATGGAAGAAGCAGGACAAAAATCCACATAAATAAGTGGTTTAATGTGGCATAATGCCTAGGGTAAGGAAAGTTTTTAATGCGCTCACTTTTTCCTTGTAAAGTAAATAGTTCTTCTAATACGCCTTCTAATTGTAGAAAAGAAAACTCCCAAACAACTCCTTTTTCTTTTAATGCACGAAGATGATGAGACTGCAGGTAAAGCAAGGCCGTTTGCTTGTTGCTTTTGCTCATTATATACTCAAAGTCAATATCTGAAACGTAAGGCTTTATGTCTTTTTCTAATGAAGAATCCACTTCTGGGGGTCTATGTCCCCATTCTTTATTTGTTTTATGATTGGCAGTGGTTTCCCATTGTTTTGGTTGGCGCATTGCGTGACGTAAAGCGGTCATCCAACCTATATGACGATAGGTAAGTGTTTTTATTTCTTTGTCAAGTTCCTTTTTATCAAGGGTGTTTTGGGCATACTCATTAGTAATCATATCTTGAATAGACATTCCAAAAGTACGAGAGGTGTTTACGATGCCTCCCCATATCTTCCTGGCTTCCCATATTCTATCATAGGCAGCATTATTTTGAAATCCTATTATAAATGCAACAGCGGTACCAATAAGCGAAATGGGTGCCCATGGAATTTGTAGCCAGTATAAATCAAGAAAATAATAAGCAGCTACCCAGGCTGTAATAATAAGAATAAATGATATGGTCTCATAACGCGTCCAGAGCATCATTTCTAGAGTTGTGTACGTTTTTTTAGTATGCATAGGTTATAGTATAATGGACAATAAGAAGCATTAAAAATACATTATTTAGTTAAGAATCGTTTGTAAATACCTCCTACAATCCAATTACCTAATGGGAAATACAATCCAAAAAATAGTGCCATCCCTAAGGCAAAATTACGAGTGCCAAATAATTGCTCCACAAGGTTATTAGGATAGGCAAAACTAGATTCAAAATAATACCCGCCAAATTCTAATAATCCCATCGCTACAAGACCATACGCATATTGTTCAAAAAATGGGCGTCCTCTTAATACTATTGAAATAGGAATCATATATAACCCATAACAAGTAAATACTTGCCACCAGTTGTTAAACTTTGCTATTTCTGCCCAGGTTCCAAAGGCATCCATTCCAAACCCCCAAGGAATGTAAACAGCTATATATATAAGGTATAATGAAAGTGGGGCCTCTTTAAGTGGTTTTAGTATATTTTGAATCATAATTTATTCGTCTCCGTAAATTCCAACTATTAATTTGCCTTCGGCATTCATATGTGCACGATACATTCCTGCTGTATTAAATTCCATAGTCACATTGCCATCTTTATCTATTGCTACTATACCACCATCTCCACCGAGTGCAGGTACTTTTTCTTGAATGACCTCACGGGCGGCTTCTTTTAATGTTACTCCTTTGTATTCCATCATTGCAGAAATATCGTGTGCCACCATCGCTCTAATAAAATACTCCCCCCAGCCCGTAGAAGAAACAGCACAAGTAGCATTATTAGCGTATGTTCCTGCTCCAATTATAGGGGCGTCGCCTATTCTGTTCCATCTTTTGTTTGTCATTCCTCCTGTCGAAGTCCCAGCAGCTAGGTTTCCATTTTTGTCTAGTGCCGCACAACCCACGGTACCAAATTTAGCATCTTTACTATATGGGTCATTGGCAAATAGAGTTGCGTTTGTTCCACTGTCGTTTTGGTATTTGCGTCTTTCACGTTCTTGTACTTTTAATAAGGACTGCATTCTTTTTTCTGTGTAGAAGTAAGAAGGCTCTACTAATTCAAAACCTTTAAGTTGCGCAAATTCTTCTGCGCCCTCACCACTTAGCATCACATGTTCAGATTGCGTCATTACCAGAAACGCGAGGTCAATTGGGTTTTTAATATGTGTGACTCCAGAAACGGCACCTGCGTTTAATGTCTTGCCATCCATGACAGAAGCGTCTAGTTCGTTACGTTTTTCATGTGTAAAGACCGCGCCTTTACCAGCATTAAATAATGGGGAGTCTTCCATAATATTAATGGTCTTTGTTACTGCTTCCATGGCAGTACCTCCGTTTCTTAATATTTCGTGCCCCACTCGAATGGCTTCTTCTAGTTTTTGCGTGTAGGCAATTTCTAAAGAATCTGTCATATTCTTTTTTAGAATTGTACCCGCACCTCCATGAATCACAATACCAAAATTAGATTTAGCATTCGTATCGTGCATTTCATCGATATTTTCTTTAGTTGATGTAAGAATTGACGTTTTATTATTGTGTTTATCTTTATTTTTACAGCTAAAATGTATTAAAACAACGATGAAAAGCGTTAAAATTTGAATTTTTTTCATATTTTTTGTTTGGAATATAAAAATACAACAATTACGCATATACACTAGGCTAGCGTAGGAATTAATGTAGGAATTTGTATAAGAAATTTATGTATATTTTCGATTAAATGCAATTTTATACCGTTTAAGTGTATTATACGTAGGATAATTCCTTATATTTGTATCAGCATCAACCCCCAAATTTGATGTTCCTTGCTTATGAAACTTATAAAAACTACCCTACTTGCTATTGTATTACTTTTATCTGTAGCCTCATGTTCCAAAGATGCTATTGAAGATCAAGCAGCAGATTATTCCATTGACCTCACATTGGCACAACAGAATGACGCCCAGTTTGCAAATGAAGTACTCGTCTTAATAAACGAACATAGAACCAGTATCGGTCTTGATACTTTAGTTCTTGGTACTGCTTTTTCTTCTGCCTATGCAGTAGACCATACCAATTACATGATTGATTTGAGCCAAATTAACCATCATAATTTTAATGTGCGTTCTGCGGCACTTGAGAGCACAGGCGCTCATCAAGTAGGAGAGAATGTAGCATACGGTTACAACACAGCAGAAACTGTTGTAAATGCTTGGCTTAATAGCCAATCACACAGAGACAATATTGAGGGCAACTATACGCATTCAGGTTTTGGTATAAAAAAGTGTGACGAGAGTAATACATACTATTTCACACAATTATTTTATAAATTATAAAACACACCTATTAATCTACTTAAACTTAAACTCCCTAAAACTGTTCCCCAAAGATAGTTTTAGGGTTTTTTTCGTCTTCATTTTTGGCTGTTTTTTCATTGCATCTTTGGCAAAATTCGCTCAAAAGTATATTGTTCATCAGATATATTATTTCATTAAGGAGCTGGAGTTCATTGCATCTTATGCACTAGACAGCAGGCAACATAATATTTTTAAGGCGACCTTATTTCCGCGGGTATGTGATTAAGCGTTCTCAATCGCTTTTTAAGGATCGTTCATTTTTCCCTACCTTTATAATCAAAATAATTATAACGTCATGGCCATACAAAAACCGTTTAACCTCAATGCTTGGGTAGCAGAAAATAGAGATAGCTTAAAACCACCCGTGGGCAATAGAAATTTATACAAAGACGCTGGTGATTATATTGTAATGATTGTAGGTGGGCCAAATGCTCGCAAAGATTATCATTACAATGAGACCGAAGAGTTATTCTACCAGCTAGAAGGCAACATTCAAGTGCATATTCAAGAAGACGGAAAAAAACGTACCATGGAGTTAGGCCCAGGAGATATGTATTTACATCCAGCAAAAGTACCTCATTCTCCAGTACGTGGGGACAATTCTATAGGTTTAGTGATAGAGCGAAAACGACAAGATCTTGAAGGTAAAGACGGATTATTGTGGTTTTGTGATAACTGTAATACTAAAATTCACGAGGTCTATTTCCCTTTAAATGATGTAGAGAAAGATTTTCTGCAACACTTTAAAGATTTTTACGGAAGCAAAGACCTAAGAACCTGCAATACTTGTGGGACAGAAATGGAAGTAGATGATCGGTTTACTGTGGATTGATTT
>CALIAF010000031.1 GCA_938041335.1 uncultured Ulvibacter sp.
CAAGAAAACGTGGCAGTGTTTACAGCCAATGCCTTAGGTAAAATTAGCTTGCATCCTAATCCAGCAATAGCTGTATTGAATATCGATATTGTGGATGATAGCTTTGATGGACTAGAAATTTATTCTACTTCGGGGCAATTAATGCGTTCTGTCTCTACGCTAAGCAATAGAATGTCATTAGATATCTCGAGCCTTGCATCTGGTATGTATTTTGTACGATTTTCTAGTAATGGATTTGTAGTTACAAAGCGTTTTGTTAAAGAATAATTAATAGTTTATATCTTTTAAAAGACCCTCCTTGTAGAGGGTCTTTTTTTGTTTCAAATTCTAGTACTTTTGAAACGTAAATTCTATTTTTATAAAATGACTTCGGAAGAAAAAATAAACCAACTTCGCGGCGAACTTCGAGAACATAATTATAATTATTATGTTTTAGATAACGCGACAATTTCAGACTATGATTTTGATGTTAAATTAAAAGAGCTTCAAGAGTTAGAAAATGCACATCCAGAATTTTATGATCCTAACTCACCAACAGAAAGAGTGGGAGGTGAAGTCACCAAGAATTTTGATACTGTATCTCATAGTTTTAGAATGTATTCTCTCGATAATAGTTATTCTAAAGAAGATTTAGAAGACTGGGAAACAAGAATAAAAAAGATGGTAGACGGGGACGTAGCGTACACTTGTGAGCTCAAATATGATGGTGCTTCTATGAGTTTGACCTATGAAAATGGCTTATTGGTTAGAGCGGTCACAAGGGGGGATGGTTTTAAAGGAGATGATGTAACCGCTAATATTAAAACGATTAATAGTGTGCCTCTCAAACTTAAAGGTGACTTTCCTTCTTTGTTTGAGATTAGAGGAGAAATAGTATTGCCATTTGATGGTTTTAATGCAATGAATGAGGCACGCATAGAAGCAGGAGAGGAGCCATATCGCAATCCTAGAAATACAGCTTCGGGAAGTTTAAAACTACAGGATAGTGCAGAGGTTGCTAGAAGACCATTAGACTGTTTATTATACAGCTTAGTTGGAAACAATCTGCCGGTGGCCACACAAATGGAAGGATTGAGAAAAGCGAGTGAATGGGGTTTTAAAGTTCCGCAAATCGCAAAATTAGCAAAATCTATAGATGAGGTATTAGATTTTATTAACCATTGGGATGTACATCGTCACGAATTGCCTTACGAGACGGATGGTGTTGTCGTAAAAGTAAATAGCCTTCAACAGCAAGAAGAGTTAGGCTTTACTTCAAAAGCACCTAGATGGGCAATAGCCTACAAGTTTAAGGCAGAACAGGTCTCCACTATCCTAGAAGAAATCACTTATCAAGTAGGAAGAACGGGGGCGATTACGCCTGTTGCAAATTTACAACCTGTGCAGCTTGCTGGGACCACAGTTAAAAGAGCTTCGTTGCATAATGCAGATCAAATAGCGAAACTAGACATTAGAGAAGGAGATACCGTTTTTGTAGAAAAGGGAGGCGAAATCATCCCTAAAATTATTGGGGTTAATCTTGATCTAAGACCAGAGAACTCTGTTCCAACCCAATATATTGAGCAGTGTCCAGATTGTAACACAACACTTGTGCGCACAGAAGGCGATGCAAAACACTATTGCCCCAATGAAGAAGGATGTCCAACCCAAATAGCCGCTAGGATACAACATTTTATATCAAGAAAAGCTATGGATATCGAAGGTTTGGGCGGCGAGACTGTTACTCTTTTGGTACAAGAAGGACTTATTAATAATTATGCAGATTTGTATACTTTAACTGTAGATGAGATTTTACCATTGGAGCGAATGGCCCAGAAAAGCGCCGAAAATTTGCTTGACGGTGTAAAGGCGTCAAAACAGATTCCTTTTGAACGCTTACTATTTGGATTAGGAATTCGTTTTGTTGGTGAGACTGTGGCTAAAAAATTGGCAAAACATTTTAAAAGTATCGATGCCTTAATGGCGGCAAATTTTGAGCAATTAGTTGCGGTCGATGAAATAGGAGATCGTATAGCAGCGAGTGTTTTAGCATTTTTTAAAATTCCAGAACACGACCTTTTTTCTGAAATGCCACAAAGCGAAACACATCGAGAGGTTATAGGACGCTTAAAAACCTATGGATTGCAATTGGCAATCTCTGAAGAGGAACTAGCAGGCCAGACTGATATCTTAGACGGGGCTACCTTTGTGGTTTCGGGTGTTTTTGCTAAAGTTACTAGAACAGAACTTAAAAAATTAATTGAAGATAACGGCGGTAAGGTGTCAAGTAGTATTTCAAAAAAGACGGGTTATGTAGTAGCTGGAGATAATATGGGGCCCAGTAAAAGAACCAAAGCAGAGAATCTAGCAATCCCTGTTATCTCAGAAGATGAATTTCTTGCGATGATTGCCAATTAATAAAATACCTTTGTATCAAGTCATTTATATGTTTACAAACTTCAAATTAAAATTACTTCAAAAAAAACGAGATAAAAACCTTGATAAAAGGGATACGTCTCAGCTTCATTCGCAGGTAAAAACTATTGCATTTGTGATTGATGAAGATGATTTTAAAGCGATTGAAACACTTGATACAATAGCATCGTCATTAGGCATAGAGAAGGAAAATTGTCAAGTTTTAGCATTTCAGGAGTACACTAAAAAAGTAGCGTTAAAGAAATACCAAATACACCATAAACAAATAAAATGGAATGGAACGATTGATAATAAAGAGGCCAAACAATTTTTAAAACAACCATTTGATGTTTTAATTGGGTTTTATAATGGTGAGCATCCATATCTTGATTTTCTTATTTCTGAAAGTGTAGCGCGATTTAAAGTAGGATTAAAGTCAAGTGATTTGCGATTGTTTGATTTGCAAATTGATGTCAAAAAACTAGAAACAACAGCGATTATTACAGAATTAATTAAGTATTTACAGGTTTTAGGTAAAGTAAGTTAAAACCATCTCTTAAGAAAATAAAATGAAGCAATTAATAGGAACAGGAGTAGCACTAATTACACCTTTTAACATCGATTTTTCTGTAGATGTAGCGGGGCTTAAAAAGGTAGTTGATTTTAACATTTCTAATGGCATAGATTACCTTGTAATACTTGGTACCACCGCAGAAAGTGCTACCTTAACTTGGCTAGAAAAACAATTGGTAATTGACACGGTGATTCAAGAAAACAAAGGCAGATTGCCCTTGGTTCTAGGGGTAGGAGGTAATAATACCCAGGCGGTAATTGAAGAGTTGCGAACACGAGATCTTACAGCATTTACGGCAGTACTGTCAGTTTCTCCTATGTATAATAAGCCTACGCAAGAAGGGATTTTTCAGCATTTTAATGCCATAGCAAATGCAACAGAAAAACCAATTATTTTATATAATGTTCCGGGAAGAACAGCCATGAATATGCTCCCAGATACGGTAGCGAGATTGGCCAAAGCACATACCAATATTGTTGCAATAAAAGAAGCAAAAGGAGATATCGTACAGGCGATGGAATTGATATCCAAATGTCCGGATGATTTTTTGGTGATTAGTGGTGATGATATGATTACTTTGCCTATGGTACTTGCTGGAGGGGTTGGTGTTATTTCTGTGATTGGAGAAGGGTTCCCTGCGGCATTTTCAGAAATGGTGCGATTAGGACTAGATAGAAAAGTGGATGAAGCATATGATATCCATTATAGAATAGCACCAATAATTGATTATATTTTTGCTGAAGGAAATCCCGCTGGTATAAAAGCAGTCTTTAACGAGTTAGCTATATGTGGCGCGACTGTTAGGTTACCATTGGTGGGAGTTACCAAAGAATTGCGGGAAAAAATTAATTTGTTCATAGCACAATTTTAAAACGTAATTATCATAAAGATTTAGCCATATGTTAAATCAAAAAATTAACTAATGTATCACAGCGCTAGAGAAGCAAATAAAACCATTGTTATAACGGTTAAAATGTTTACTTTTGCACCACCTTTTTAGAAATATGAAGAATCTTATAGTAATAGCCATTTTATCAATCACCTTTGCCTCTTGTAGTGAATACCAAAAAGTATTAGCAGGAGACAGTACTGCAAAAAAGTATGCAATGGCAGACTCTTTGTATACTGCAGGGAAATATCTAAAATCCGTGAAGTTGATGGAACAGATAATTCCGGCCTATCGCGGTAAGCCGCAAGGACAAAAATTAATGTATTTATACGCTAATTCGTATTATAATCTAGGAGATTATGTTCTAGCAGGTTATCAATTTGAAAGATTTACAATTAGCTATCCTAAAAGTGATAGTGTAGAAGTGGCAGCTTTTAAATCTGCTAAAAGTTACTATGAACTGTCGCCTTCATATTCATTAGATCAAAAAGATACGGATAAAGCTTTAGACAAGTTGCAAGCATATATTAATTCGTATCCAGAATCAGAAAACAGAGCCACGGCAAATGTTATGGTTCAAGATCTACGTCTTAAATTAGATAGAAAAGCGTTTGAGACCGCAAAGCAGTATTTACGTATCTCAGATTATAAGGCCGCAATTAATGCGTTTGATAATTTTATTTCTAACCACCCAGGTTCTGATTACAGAAAGGAAGCTTTTTATGGCAGATTGGTTGCATCATATGAGCTAGCTATTAATAGTTTACCAAGGTTAGTAGAAGAACGATTGATTGCTTCTGAGGGGTATTTTAATAGTTTTAAGAAATATTATGCGGATAGCGAGTTAAATGAAGATGCAGAAAAATTAAAAGAAGATATAGATAAGCGATTGCTAAGTATACAAAACCCAAGTTAATACACGATTATGGCAGATATAAAAAACAGTGAAGCACCTATCAATACTACTACTATTGATAAGAATAAAGTGGATGCCCCTACAAATAATATTTATGAGGCAATCTCAATCATTTCTAAACGTGCAAACCAGATTAATGGTGACATTAAAAAAGAGCTTTTAGAAAAATTAGATGAATTTGCGACGTATAACGATAGTCTCGAAGAGATTTTTGAAAATAAAGAGCAAATAGAAGTATCTAAATTCTACGAAAAACTACCTAAACCACATTCTCTTGCAGTACAAGAATGGTTAGAAGATAAAATCTACTACAGAAATACTGCTGACAAAGAATTAGATCAATAGCCAATGTCTGTATTAAGCGGAAAGCATATTTTACTGGGAGTTACCGGTGGTATCGCCGCTTATAAGGCTGCATTTTTAGTGCGTGAATTTATTAAAAAAGGCGCTGAAGTAAAGGTGGTAATGACAGAAGCGGCAAAAGAGTTTGTAACTCCTTTGACCTTGTCTACACTCTCTAAAAATCAAGTGTATTCTTCGTTTACTAATGAAGAAGATGATAATGCCCAATGGAACAACCACGTAGACTTGGCCCTTTGGGCAGATCTATTTGTGGTCGCTCCAGCCACGGCAAATACCTTGTCAAAAATGTCAAATGGCACGAGTGATAACCTGTTACTTGCTTGCTATCTTTCTGCAAAATGTCCCGTCTATTATGCGCCAGCAATGGACTTAGATATGTATCAGCATCCTTCTACAATTAAAAGTTTTGAGAAACTTGATTCCTTCGGAAATATTAAGATTGAAGCTGCCTATGGCGAATTGGCCAGCGGGCTTATCGGGAAAGGAAGAATGGCAGAGCCTGAAGCAATAGCAATTTTTATAGAAAATGATATTTTAGAAAAGTTGCCTTTAAAAGGGAAGCGCATTTTAATCACTGCAGGGCCTACTTATGAGGCTATTGATCCAGTTCGTTTTATTGGAAATCACTCCAGTGGTAAAATGGGGTTTGCTATAGCAAAAGCTGCGGCAAGTCTAGGTGCTCAAGTGACGTTGATTTCTGGACCTTCTCATCAAAAATTAGATCACAACAATGTGGAGGTATTGCGGGTAACCTCTGCAGCAGAGATGTATCAGGCCTCACATCGTTTTTTTGATTCTTGTGATATTGCTATTCTTAGTGCGGCGGTTGCAGACTATCGACCAGTGACTGTTGCTGCTCAAAAAATAAAGAAAAAGGATGGCGAGATGACCATTAAGCTGGAAAAAACATTAGATATTTTAGCTTCCCTAGGAAAAATAAAGGAGCATCAATTTTTAGTAGGATTTGCATTAGAAACCGAAAATGAACTTGAAAACGCAAAAATTAAAATCAAGAAAAAGAATTTAGACTTAATTGTGTTAAATTCGCTAAACGACAAAGGAGCTGGTTTTGCCACAGACACTAACAAAGTGACTTTAATAGATGCAGACAATAAAGCCTATCCTTTTTCAGTTAAACCTAAAGAGGATGTCGCACACGATATTCTAGAACATATTATTAAAAAACGTTATGTATAAATACATACTTCTACTTATAACATTTTGTGCTTTTAGTGCCCAAGCGCAAGAAATGAACGCGACGGTAACTATAGATGCTCAGCAAACTGGTCAGCCTAATTTTCAAGTGTTTAAGACGCTTGAAAACCAACTAACAGAGTTTATTAACACAACGAGTTGGACTGATGATTCTTTTAAAACGCAAGAACGAATAGATGCAAACTTCACATTTATTATAAATAGTTTTGAAGGAGATTATTTTAGTGGTTCGTTACAGGTACAAGCTTCTCGTCCAGTGTATGGTTCTACTTATAATTCTCCAATTTATAATTATAATGATAAGGCAATGAACTTTAATTATAAGGAGTTTGAAAATCTAACATTCAATACCAATAATTTTGATTCTAACCTTGTAGCCGTTGTGGTGTTTCATATCTATACTATTTTAGGAATGGATGCAGATAGTTTTGGTGAGGGTGGAGGAGAAGTTCATTTTGCAACAGCTAAGCAAATAGTAAATACGGCAGCCTCTAGTAGTTTTAATGGCTGGAAGGCTACGGACGGTCTACAATCTAGATTTCGCTTTAATGATGCATTGATATCTAATGTTTATGATGAGTTTCACGCGGCAATGTATCAATATCACAGATTAGGTTTAGACCTTATGCATGAGAGTCAAAAAGACGGAAAGCAAGGACTAATTGATGCCGTTGCTTTGCTAAAAAGTATTAATGACAGGCGTCCCAATAGTTATTTAGTTAGAACATTTTTTGATGTTAAAAGCGATGAAATAGCTTCTGTGTTTTCTGGAGGCCCTAATGTAGATGTCACAAATCTTATCGATAATTTAAATCGTTTAGCGCCAACAAAAAGGACCACCTGGAGTGCGATTAAATATTAATACACCTTTTGCTTGCAAAAAGTGTAATTCTCCTATAAATTAGGGGCCTAAAGAACATCACACTTGATTTCTACATTACTTATAAAAAACTATGCTTTAATTGATGATATTAAAGTAGAATTTAGCGAAGGCCTCACCATTATAACAGGTGAAACAGGTGCAGGAAAATCCATTTTATTAGGGGCCTTAGGATTACTTTTAGGTAAAAGAGCGGACTTAAGCACGGTACGCGATCCTTCTAAAAAATGCATAATTGAAGGCGAGTTTATTTTAAAACGTTTTGACCTTTCTGCTACTTTTTCTGAATTAGCTATAGATTATGATCTTCATACAATTATTAGACGTGAGCTTTTACCAAATGGAAAGTCCCGTTCTTTTGTAAATGATACTCCAGTCAATTTACAGCAATTACAGAGTCTGGCTCCATATTTATTAGATATACATAGCCAGCATGAAACTATGACTGTGGCCTCAGAGAAGTTTCAGATGGAGATGCTTGATGCGGTTGCAGGTAATAAAAGCTTATTAGATGCATACCATTCAGAACTGTTTATTTATAAGGAGAAGGCAGAAATATTAGCGGGCCTGATCTATAAAAAAGAGTCCATAGACAAAGAGCTAGATTATAATTCTTTTTTATATAATGAATTGCAAGAAGCAGCTCTTTTAAAGATTGATCAAGTAACTTTAGAAGAACAACTTCAAAGATTACAGAATAGTGAAGAAATAACCGAGAAACTATCACTTGCCGTGCAACTTCTAACCACAGAAGAAATAGGAGCAATACCGGTTTTAAAAGAAGCACGGCAATCTCTAGGTCGTATTAAAGGGTTTTCTTCTTATTATAACGAGCTCTGGGAGCGCCTGCAAAGTGTTGTTATTGAATTAGAAGATATTGAAGATGAGGTAAATTCTTCTTCTCAAAAAATGGATACAGCACCAGAGTTACTCGAGAAGATTACAGATCGTTTGCAGCAGCTTTATTCGTTACAGCAAAAGCATAAGGTGCAATCAGTAGAAGAACTAATTTCTATAGAACAGCAACTAGCAGAAAAAATTGACGTGACAGGATCACTTGATACTAAGATTTCTGTTATTGAAAAGGAGAAAATTTCCGCAGCAAAAAAATTAGATGATTTGTCAAGGCAATTACACGAAAAACGCATTGAGATTTTTCCAGTTTTAAAGAGAAAATTAGAAAATGTGCTGTTAGACCTGGGGATGCCAAATGCAACTTTTGCATTGGCTTTAGAGTTTACAGACCAGTATAAAAATGATGGTAAAGACTCGCTTCAACTTTTATTTACAGCAAATAAGGGCTTGCAGCCAGACCTATTAAAAAAAGTAGCCTCTGGTGGTGAGCTAAGCAGGATCATGCTTGCGATAAAATCTATCCTTGCAGGATATAAACGTTTGCCTTCCATTATTTTTGATGAAATTGACACGGGTGTTTCAGGGGAGATAGCATTAAAAATGGCGACTATTCTAGAGCAAATGGGTAGCGCTTTGCAACTAGTGAGTATTACGCATTTACCTCAAATTGCGGCAAAGGGCAACCATCATTTAAAAGTATACAAAAAGGATATTAATAATAAAACGGCTACTTTTATTAAAACATTGGATCATCAAGAAAGGATTACAGAAATTGCGATGATGCTAGGGGGACAAAATATAAGCGCGACTGCGCTAGAACATGCTAACGAATTACTCAAATAACGACTATATTTACAACAAATTAAACCGACCATAACTATGAACTACAATTTATTGAAAGGAAAAAGAGGGATTATTTTTGGAGCCCTAGATGCAAATTCGATTGCCTGGAAGACCGCAGAAAGAGTACATGAAGAAGGAGGAGAATTTGTATTAACAAATGCACCTATTGCCATGCGTATGGGGCAGATTAATGAGCTAGCAGAAAAAACCAACTCACAGATCATACCTGCAGATGCTACAAGTATGGAAGATTTAGAAAACCTTGTTGAAAAATCAATGGAGATTCTAGGAGGAAAAATTGATTTTGTATTACACTCTATTGGTATGTCTGTTAATGTACGTAAAGGAAATGCGTATACAGACCAGAACTATGCTTGGACGCATAAGGGCTGGGATGTTTCTGCAGGATCTTTTCATAAAACGATGAGTGTTTTATACAAAAAAGACGCAATGAATGAATGGGGTAGTATAGTGGCATTAACATATATGGCAGCCCAACGTGTTTTTCCTGATTATAATGATATGGCAGATAATAAGGCCTACTTAGAATCTATTGCACGTAGTTTTGGTTACTTTTTTGGACGAGATAAAAATGTTCGTGTGAATACAATATCACAATCACCTACTCCTACTACTGCAGGACAGGGGGTTAAAGGTTTTGACGGGTTTATTGCTTATGCAGAAAAGATGTCACCTTTGGGGAATGCCACAGCAGAAGATTGTGCAAACTATACCATAGCTATGTTTAGTGATTTAACAAAACGTGTAACACTGCAAAATTTATTTAATGATGGAGGGTTCTCAAATATGGGAGTCAGCACCGCAGTAATGGACAAGTTTATTGAAGATTAAGAATTATTTTTTTTAAGAGAAAGGCTATCTGTATAGATGGCTTTTTTTATTGCTGAAATATTAAATCCTTTCATAGCTCTTTTTGTTCAATATGAAGGTCACGTTGTGTTTTTTGTCAGGTAATAAAAATGCTGTAAATACAGTAAGTCAAGATTTCATTCGTATGAATGTCTCAATTTTCTGCAGATGGTATTTTAGGCCGCTATTTATATTTTTACAAAAGATAATATTCTGGGCCTTCAACGACTTTTTAAAACTTTCATCGAATTATTATTAAATTTAATTTAATAATAGTATATTTGACTATTAACTTTTATTTAACCTTAAATTACTTATTATGAAAAAAATTACGTTTTTAATGGCTGCTTTATTTTTAAGCGTTGCCGCAAATGCTCAACTTGTAGAAATCAGTGAAGATTTTGAAGCAGGAGTGCCAGCTGGTTGGTCAGTTGTAGCTACTACTGGAGATTGCAACTGGGAGTTAGGTACTGACTCTGGTAACGCTCTTTCGTTAGGTTCTCAAGGTATGATCTTTAACGATGATGCTTGTGGTAATGGTGCCCCAGTATCTAATGTTTCTGTTTTATCTGATGTGTATGATATTTCTGCTGCAGATGGATCTTTAGATTGGAGCTATGAGTACTACTTTGAAGATATTGGAGGTGATGGTGTACCAGATTTCTTCGCACACGAAGTTTCTGTTGACGGTGGTGCTACTTGGATTGTAGTTGCAAGTTATGCAGATGCAAATGTAGAATTAACTACAGATACTTGGGCTAACCCAGTAGCTCCTGGAGATTTTTCAACTATCCAGTTCAGATTTACATATGATGATGGTGGTGATTGGTCTTGGGGTGCTGGTGTAGATAACTTCGCTTTTTCTTATACTGAAGTTTTAGGTGTTAGTGATGATTCAGTAGAAGGTTTTTCTTTTGCTCCTAACCCTGCTCAAGATTTCATTACTTTAACTGCACCTAATACTATTGGACGTGTTTCTGTAGTAAATGTTTTAGGACAAACTGTTATCGAAACTGAAATTAATGCTACAAGTTCAGATCTTGATGTTTCTGGTCTTGCTGCTGGTACTTATATCTTAAAAGTTGCCGTTGGTGATGATTCAGGTACATACCACATTATCAAAGAATAATTAATATTCTATATAATTAAAAAGCCATCCTTCGGGATGGCTTTTTTTATTCCGTATTTTTGTACCATGCAATTATCCTATTCTTTTATTATTCCAGTTTATAATAGGCCAGGTGAGGTAGAAGAACTCCTGAAGAGTCTATCCCTTATGGATACGGCACTTACCGCAGAAATTGTAATAGTTGAAGATGGTTCTACTATAAGCTGCAAGGAGGTTTGTGAGCGATATATGAGTTATTTAGATATCACATATTTAAATAAAGAAAATACTGGCCCTGGAGATTCGAGAAACTATGGGATGAAAAAAGCAAAAGGTACTTACTTTATCATTCTAGATAGTGACTGCATATTACCCCCACATTACTTATCAACAGTAGATGCCTATCTTCAGAAAAGTGATACAGATTGTTACGGTGGCGCAGATGCTGCTCACGATTCATTTACAGATTTGCAGAAGGCTATTAATTATACCATGACTTCTTTTTTTACCACAGGTGGTATAAGAGGGAGTAAAAAAAGTGTTTCAAAATTTGAACCACGTAGTTTTAATATGGGGCTATCAAAAGAAGTGTTTGAAGCAACAGGAGGCTATGCTAAGATACACCCAGGCGAAGATCCGGACCTATCTCATAGAATATTAAAATTAGGTTTTAAAACGGCTTTTTTGCCCAAGGCATATGTTTTTCACAAACGCAGAATATCGTGGAGTAAATTTTATCTGCAAGTTCGTAAATTTGGTTTAGTAAGACCCATCCTTTCTAGTTGGCATCCAGAAGCAGCAAAAATTACTTTTTGGTTGCCCACCGCATTTGTTTTTGGCGTATTTGCAGCTTTAATTCTGGCTATTTTAAATTTTAAAGTACCTTTAGTTCTCCTTAGTATTTATTTAGGGATCATTTTTATAGATTCAAGCTCTAGAAATAGAAATGCAAAAATTGGTTTGCTTTCCATCTTTGCCTTGTTCGTTCAGTTTTTTGGTTACGGAGTCGCATTTTTAAAATCAACTTTTTATATTAGACTCTTAGGCCGTGAACCTAAAAAACAATATCCTTTCTTATTTTTTAAATAGCATATTTTGAACCGATCTAATTTCATTAATAAAAAATCAAAGTGGAAGTCATTGCTCTTCTTCTTCTTCTTAGCCTCTCTATTTTGGTTGTTAACCAAAATTAGTAAAGAATTTACGGCACCAGTTACCGCTACGTTAGAATTTATTAATACCCCAGAAACGATTTCTATTAAGGATGTAAACTCAAATGAGATTACTTTTAATTTGTTTGCCAACGGGTATGATTTTTTAGGCTATAAAATTAAAGAACCTTCATTAAAAATTGACATTTCAAAATTTACTATTCAAGATTCTAGTAGTATTAAAATCACAACAGGGGAGCTTTTAAAAGAAATAAATGCCCAGTTTCCCTCAAGTAGGTCTGCAACTAATATAAATCTTGATGTGTTAACTTTAACAGTAGATCCTATCGTTCAGAAAAAGGTGCCTGTTAGAGTGCAAAAAAGTATAACCTATAAGAATGGGTTTAGACAGATAGGCGAAATACGCGCTACTCCAGATTCTGTTTTAATCTCTGGGCCAAATGTAATTGTAGCCGAAATAGATGATGTCATTACAGAAAATATCGCATTAGAATTTGTTGATAGTAATGTGACAACACAAGCGAGTATAAAAGTTCCCGAGTTGTCAGACCTAAAGGTATCAAATAAAATTATTACTGTTTCTTGGCTTGTAAAGGAAATTGCTGAAAAAGAATTTGAAATCCCAATTACTGTTATTAATAAACCAAGTAGTGAAACAATAAAAATTATTCCGAGCAAGGTGAAAATTAAAGTGGATGTAACCTTGGATCATTTTAATGACATTTCTATTGAAGACTTTAAAATTATCTGTGACTATAATACACGTGATAAAAACGAAAACTTTATGGTTGCATATTTAAAAAGCAAACCAGAATGGGCAGAACATGTAGCACTTGGTACACAAAAGATAGATTTCTTAACCTTTAAAGAATGAAAATAATAGGGTTGACAGGAGGAATAGGAAGCGGAAAAAGTACCGTTGCTGCGATGTTTGCAGAAAAAGGCATCCCCGTCTTTATATCAGATGAAGAAGGAAAACGGTTATTAAACACCTCAAAAGTGGTTAGGCGTAAGGTAATCAATCTACTTGGTGAAAAAGCCTATAAAAAAGATGTCCCAGATAGAAAATATATTGCTTCATTAGTTTTTAATGATAGAGACCTTCTTAACTCGCTCAATGCCATTATACACCCAAAGGTGGCTAAAAATTTTAAAAGATGGATGTCTAAGCAAAATGCACCATACTGCATTAAAGAAAGCGCGATACTATTTGAAACAGGAGGCGATGCTTTGTGTGATGCAACCATTGCCGTTGAAGTCGCTCTAGAAACAAGAATTGACAGAGTCTTAAAAAGAGACGCTATGTCATTAAAAGATGTAGAAGCGAGGTTAAAAAATCAAAAAAGTGATCAATATCGCAGAAAGAAAGCAAATTATGTGATAAAAAACGAAACGCTAAAAAAAACACAAGAACAAGTAGACAAGCTGCATGAATTACTTCTATACCCGATAAATACCTAAGAGTGGTTTGTTAACATTTGGTTAAAAGGTCTAGCCTATAAATGTTAAAGGGCTATTTTTGATAGATGAACAAAAAGCTGTTTGTATTACTCCTTGTCTTTATGAGCTTGTCCTTATTAGGGATAATTTTCATACAAGGTTATTGGATACGAAATGCTTATTTCACAACACAAGAGCAGTATGTAACCAATATTAGAAATTCTTTAATCGACACTGCTAAGAAGATTCAGTTAAAGGAACAAGAAAGTTATTATTCGGTATATTTTGATCTCATAAAAAAGACCGAAGACAAAATACCGTTGAGTGATTTAATTTATGTGCTCAGAAAAGATAGCGGAACAGAGGAACTCATTTTTTCTGATGCCGTTATAGAAGAAGATTTTAAATTATCATCTAGACTAATAAACAGAGGTAATGTTGATGTCATTCCATCAAAGAATACAGAGATTTCTATTATTGAAGAAAGCAATAAGGGACGTGATGATTTCTTTAGAAGATTAAAACCCTACGAACAAAAACAATTTGAGAATATTTTTAAACAAATATCTGCAGAAACACCTATTCATAGAAGGATTTCTCAAGATGATATTAAAGAAATATTAGATCAAGAACTTAGTAAAAGAAAAGTAGAGGCTGTATATGGGTTTGCAGTTTTTAGTAATGGCATTTCTACCAAAGTGGGTACAGATGACTTTATTTTGCATCCAGAAACTACCTATAGTGTTCCATTGTTTGTCGACAATAGACTGGAATCAAAGTTTCAGCTTTTTGTGAATTTTACGAATCAAGATAGAATTGTTTTAGACAGTATTTTAGGGATGGCAATCTTATCACTAATTTTTACTGGCGTAATTATCTTGGCATTTTATAGTGCGGTGAAGCAAATATTTCAGCAACGACAAATATCACAAATAAAGACTGATTTTATTAATAATATGACCCACGAGTTTAAGACGCCTATAGCAACAATTAACCTTGCACTAGATGCGCTGAAAAACCCTAAAGTAAAAGATGATGTAGATTTTAGAGAGCGTTATTTGGGGATGATTAGAGAAGAAAATAAAAGAATGCACGGCCAGGTAGAAAATGTATTGCGCATTTCTAAGCTAGATAAAAACGAATTAAACTTATCAAAAGAGCGCATTAAATTGCACGATGTTATTGAAGATGCTATCTCACATGTGCAGCTTATTGTTGAAAATAGAGATGGATATATTAATACTCATTTTGGTGCCTTTAATAACACCGTTTTAGCAAATGATTCACATTTAGCAAACGTGATTGTAAATGTTTTAGATAATGCCATAAAGTATAGTGACAAAACTCCTAAAATAGATGTGCTAACAGAGAATGTAAAAGATTTCATTATTTTAAAAATACGAGATCAGGGTATAGGAATGACAAAGGCAGCGTCTAAAAATATTTTTGAAAAATTCTATCGAGTACCTACAGGTAATGTGCATAATGTAAAAGGACACGGACTTGGTCTAGCATATGTGAAACAAATATTGGATGATCACGATGCAGAAATATCTGTAGAATCTGAGCCGAATAAGGGAACAACATTTATCATAAAATTACACTTAATAACTTAATATATGGAAACTGAAAACAAGAAAATACTACTAGTAGAAGATGATCCTAATTTTGGAACCGTTCTTAAAGATTATCTAGCCATGAATGACTACAACGTCACACATGCTAAAAATGGAATGGAAGGATTTGAAAAATTTAAGAAGGATGATTACGATCTTTGTATTCTTGATGTAATGATGCCTTATAAAGACGGCTTTACTCTAGCAAAAGAAATCCGTGAAAAAAATGCAGAGGTGCCTATCATCTTCTTAACGGCTAAGGCCTTGAAAGAAGACGTACTTAAAGGGTATAAGGTAGGGGCAGATGATTATCTTAATAAACCATTTGATAGTGAAGTGTTATTGATGAAAATTAAAGCAATAATTCAACGAAAAACTTCAGATAGCGTTGCAGATAGTAAGCAATTTGAGTTTGAGGTGGGTCACTTTTTTCTCAATTCGAAGCTACGTTTCTTGACCTATAAAAAAGAAAATCCAATAAAACTGTCTCCAAAAGAAAATGAATTATTGCGATTACTAGCATTACATAAAAATGATTTAATGCCTAGAGAACTGGCATTGACAAAAATTTGGCGAGATGATAATTATTTTACATCAAGAAGTATGGATGTGTATATAGCTAAACTACGTAAATATCTAAGTAAAGAAGATGATGTAGAGATTATCAATATTCACGGGGAAGGTTTTAGACTTTTGGTTAAAAGTGAAGTGGACAATTAATTTATTAACTAAATAAGTGTAAAGCGCCTTATTTAAGGCGCTTTTTTTGTAATATATGCTATGATTTTTTTGGGTGAGGTTAAATAATTATACCAAGTAATTTGCTCATTCTTTTTAAACCAAGTGCCTTGCCTTTTAGCAAATCGCCTTGTGTTTTTCTTTATTTCTGAAACCGCAAAATCTAGATCAATAGCTCCATCAAAATGAGCGAATAATTCGCGATACCCAACGGTCTGCAAGGCATTTAATTCTTTATGCTCATAGACACTTTTTGCTTCATGTATTAAGCCGTTATCAATCATTAGATCCACTCTTTGATTGATCCTGTTATAAATGACTTCACGATCTGCCGTCAGGCCAATAAATAACGTGTCAAAGTCACGCTGGGTATTCATCCCTTTTCTAAAAGAGGAATAAGGTTTACCAGAAGCTTCTATTACTTCTAAGGCCCTAATTAGCCGCCGTGGATTCTTTATATCTGCGCTGGCATAATAGACAGGGTCTTTCTCTTTTAGTTCCTGCTGCAAGGTTTCTATGCCATTTACTTTCAGCACTGCTTCCAGCCGCTCTCTAATCCCATCTGGAACCTCAGGAAATGTATTAAGACCGTAAACAACGGCATCAACATAAAGCCCAGAACCACCTACAAGAATAGCATAATGATTGTTTTTGAAATATGCATTTAAAAACCCAATAGCTTCTTTTTCAAAGTCTCCTACGGTATAGGTTTCATGAATGCTTTTATGATGTATAAAATGATGTGTTGCTTGTGCTAATTCTTCGGGTGTCGGTGCAGCGGTACCTATTGACATTTCTTTATAAAACTGACGCGAGTCAGCCGATAAAATTTCCGCAGAAAAATGTTGTGCTAATTTTATAGACAGCGCTGTTTTACCAATTGCAGTAGCGCCAACTACGCATATTAATGTGGGCTTTTTAGGCATCCTTTTCTACAATGTTTTCTGGATGTAAAGAATTTCCACAGCGATGGCAAAATTCTGCATCATCGCGATGTTTACTGGCACCGCAATCACGACATACTTGCGAGTTTACATTAACATAATCTTCCTTAACTGCATTTTCTTTTCCAGATGATTTTACATATTCTGCACTTACTATTCCGGTAGGTACTGCAATAATTCCATACCCCATAATCATGATAAAGGCAGCAATGAGTTGGCCTAAAGGGGTAACCGGTGCAATGTCTCCAAACCCTACAGTGGTTAGGGTAACGATACACCAATAGACACTTATAGGAATACTGACAAAACCGCTTTCTTCACCCTCCACGAGATACATTACGGTTCCTGCAATGATAGAAACAATAAGCACAAAAAATAAGAATACAAGAATTTTCGGTTTGCTATCTTTTAAGGCCTTTGATAGTTTATTTGCCTCACCTAGATAGCGGGTTACTTTTAAAATCCTGAATACTCTTAATAACCTAAGTGCTCTTACAGTGAGTAAAACATTACTCCCAACTAATATAAACGACAAATACAAGGGGATGGTAGAAAGGAAATCTATAATCCCGTAAAAGCTAAATATATATTTTGACGGCTTCTTAATTGTGACAATTCTTGCTATATATTCAAACGTAAAAAATATAGTGATTACCCATTCGCCAATGTACAAGAAGTCATAAAATTGTTGAGAAAAACCTTTTACACTCTCGAGCATTACAAAAAGCACACTCAGTAAAATTAATATTAAAAGGACAACATCAAAGGATTTACCCATAGGGGTATCTGCTTCATAAATAATAGTGTGAAGTTTACTTTTCCAGGCAGCTGTTTTTTTAGATTCCAATGATCAAGGATTTATATAAAAGTAAATGTAGTGATTTTATTTAATTAGAAGAACCACGGTCTAATTTTACAATTTTTAGATTTTTCTTTTTTCTAAGATAAGATTGAATAATATATTGAGCATCTCTATTATTTTTCATGGGTTTAATGATGGTCTTTAAGATTTCAGGTTTATTTATTTGATGGTTTAAATTATAATACCCATACCCCTTAAAAATGCCATTCTCAATATAAACTACAGATCGTTCATCTCCATTTCTTCCGCGGTCTAGAATCAACATATCTTGATTACTGTAACTGTACTTGTCTAAAAATTGCAGTACACGTGCATTGTATTCTTCTGGAGCTTCTTCCTGTATACAGGCACCCTCGCATTCTTTTATGCTGTAATTAAAACAAGCTCCTGTTGTTTTTTCAAAACTAGTTAATCGCTGGCAGAGATTAAATTTTTCAATATACCTGGCCAAGTTACTTTTTGCAGAATTAAAATTAGAAAAAGTAGTAATCGCCTTTTTTCTAGAATCTGCCTTTTCTATTTTAAAATTTATATAACCATCATCATCTATAAAAGAACCCAATTGATAATTAAAAACGGCCCTACGTAAGGCTCTATTAAATTTAGGTTTGTGTCTTTTTATTTGATCATTCTCTTCTAATAATGCGAGTAATTCACTGCCTGTTCGTTCTACAGAAATGGAAGCTACTAATAGTTGTATCTCTTTAGATTTTCTATTGTCGTTTGTAAAATGCTGCGTGAGCCGTTTTTTAATGTTTTTACTTTTTCCTATATAAAGAATATTTCCCTTTGTGTCATACATATAATACACACCAGTTTCTGATGGGGCTTCTTTAATAAGATCTAATAGTTTTGTTTCAATCTGGCGTTTAGGATCTTTTTTAATAGAAGTCTTTACAATCTCTTTGTCAGTATCTCGTAAAAGAAGCATTTTAAACAAAGTAACTGTTGCTTTGGCATCACCTTGCGCTCTATGTCTATCTGTAATAGGAATGCCTAAGGATCTAACTAGTTTTCCCAGACTATACGACGGCATATCTGGAATCAACTTTTTAGCCAGCTCCACTGTGCAGAGGGTTTCTAGGTCAAAATCAAAGCCGAGACGATCAAATTCTGTCGTTAATATCCTATTGTCAAACTGCGCATTATGAGCCACTAGAATACAGTCTTTTGTGATTTCGACGATACGTTTTGCTATTTCATAAAACTTTGGGGCATTACGAAGCATCTCACTATTTATACCGGTAAGATTCACTACAAAAGGTTGTATGGGGCGCTCCGGATTAACTAGACTGCAAAATTGATCCACCACTTTCTCTCCGTCAAAACGATAGATAGCAATCTCTGTAATTCCTTCTTCGTTGTACTTGCCACCAGTAGTTTCTATGTCTAAAATCGCGTAGTTCAATAGCTCTTTATTAATTGTAATTACGGGCACCAAAGATGGAGCTTCCTATTCTTACCATAGTGCTTCCTTCTGCAATAGCGAGTTTAAAGTCTCCACTCATTCCCATAGATAATGTGGTAAGATACGGATGGTTTTTCTTCAAGATGTCAAAACTGTCTTTTAATATTTTAAATTCGGAAATTATCTGTGCTTCATTATCCGTAAAGGTAGCCATACCCATAAGGCCAACTATTTTAATGTTTTCTAATTCTTGTAGCATTTCAGAAGTTAATAGTATTGTGGCATCTTCTATTGAAAGCCCAAATTTACTATCTTCTTTGGCAATTTTAATTTGTAATAGGCACTGAATCGTTCTGTCGTGTTTAGTCGCCTGTTTATCTATTTCTTTTAATAATTTAAGACTATCAACAGCATGAATTAGATGCACAAAAGGCGCCATGTATTTTACTTTGTTACGCTGTACATGACCTATCATGTGCCACTCAATATCTTTGGGCAAGGCTTCCCATTTTGATGCCATTTCTTGGATTTTATTTTCTCCAAAAATACGTTGACCAGTGTGATAGGCTTCCAATACATCTTCTATTGGCTTGGTTTTAGATACTGCCACCAGAGTTGTTTCTTCTGGTAAAAGATCACGATACATTTTTATATTTTCTGAAATATCACTCATTAAAATACGGAATTAAAACTCATAAATAGTAACACCACTTCTTAGCTTAGGCTCAATATAAGTGCTTTTAGGTGGCATTTTTAGATTTTCGTCTGCGATGAGTTTCATCTCTTCTATATCGACCGGAAGCAGGCCAAACCCAACAGAAAATTCTTTTTTATCCACTTCAGTTTTTATAAAGGCCAAATCATTCTTCCCATCTGCATAATAGATGCGCTTATCATTTCGAACATCTTTAATTCCTAAAATAGGTTCTAAAATTGTTTTAAAAAGTACTTGAGTATCCAAGCTATCTAGTGCATTATTAATTTCGTAGGTATCTTTACGTAAATAAAGACTATAAAAACTGCCGTCTAGATACATGCTAAAATGATGTTTTTTTGAGGGTTTGTAATATTCTAATCCTCTATTCTCTATGCGGTACATAGCATCTAGTTTTATTAAAAACTCCTCTTTGCTAAGTCCGTTTAGGTCTTTTACTAAACGGTTAAATTCAAATATTTTTAAATCACTTTCTGGAATGAGATAGCTCATAAATTGGTTGTAACTCTCGGCTCCAGTATGATTTGGGTTTGTTTCTTTAGATTTTTTAGCCAGTAAATAAGAGGAAGAACATCTATGATGACCATCTGCAATGTATAGTGCCTCCATAGCTTCAAAAATGGTTTGTATTTTGTCAACTATTTCTGTACTAGAAACGGGCCAAAGATAATGTGTATCACGATAGGTGGTTGTAAATTCATATTCTGGACGAGCGGTCATTACTTTTTTAATAATAGCGGCAAGGTCCGGATTGTCTGGATAGGTGAGGAGTACGGGCTCTGCATTAAAACCGACCGTTTGTAAATATTCTACAAAAATTTCCTCTTTGTATTGCAAGGTCTCTTCGTGTTTCTTTATCACATTATCTTCATAATCCTGCGTGCTGGCAGACGCTACAATACCATTAAATACATTACCATCTCTGTTTACAATGCGATAGATATAATAGCTGGGCTGCTCATCTTTTACAAAATACTTGTCTTCCTTAAATTCTTGATATCTATTTCGAACCAATGAATAGCGTTCTTTTCCGCTGATTACCTTTTGATATTTATAACCTGGATTCACGATGTGCAAAAAAGAAAATGGATTATCACGTAATCGAGCTTCTCGCTGCTCTATACTATAACTATCATAGGAGCGTGCAGCGATTAAACTCACTTTGTCTCGTGTAGGGCGTACTGCTTTAAAAGGGAGTATTTTTGCCATTTAAATGATTTATGATTTTAGATGTACGATTTTGGATTAAGAAATAAATTTTTGCAATACAGTTAATTCATTTGCAACTATTTTATTTTTTACTAAAAACGGTCACTTCGATTGTTTGCTTTTATTTAGTAAACTGTCCCGAAACAACTTCTGCTTTGCGGTTCTCCGAATAATCATAAAAACCTTCACCGCTTTTAGCACCTAATTTACCAGCCATCACCATATTTACAAGTAAAGGGCAGGGTGCATATTTAGGGTTTTTAAAACCGTCATGCATCACGTGCAAAATAGAAAGACAGACATCGAGTCCTATAAAATCTGCAAGAGCTAATGGTCCCATAGGGTGTGCCATTCCTAACATCATCACCGTATCGATCTCTTTTACACCAGCCACGCCATTGTACAATGTTTCTATCGCTTCATTAATCATAGGCATTAAGATTCTGTTGGCTACAAAACCAGGGTAATCGTTTACCTCAACGGGTACTTTACCTAATGTTTTTGACATGGCTTCAACCGTTTTATACGTTGTTGCACTTGTGCTATAACCTTTAATAATCTCTACCAGTTTCATAATTGGCACTGGATTCATAAAGTGCATCCCAATTACCAATTCTGGGCGAGAAGTTGCGGCTGCAATTTGCGTGATAGAGATAGAAGAAGTGTTTGTAGCAAGTATGGTATTTGCATCACAGAGCGCATCTAACTCTTTAAAAATCTTGATTTTTAAATCTAGATTCTCTGTTGCAGCTTCTACAACAAGATCTGCATTATTAACCCCATCTGCGATACTCGTGTACGTGCTAATATTAGCAAGAGTATTTGCTTTGTCTTCTGCAGTGATGCGCTCTTTTGCCACCATCCTATCTAAGTTTTTAGCAATAGTCGCCATCCCTTTATCTAGTGATGCCTGAGAGATATCTATTAATTGAACTTTAAAATCTTTTTGAGCAAAGGTGTGGGCAATACCATTACCCATTGTTCCTGCTCCTATAATTGCTACGTTTTTCATATGTATTGCCCGCAAAGGCGGATAAATTTTAAATGATTATTTGTATTTTAATTTTTTACCATGCCAAGGGCAAAAATCCCAATTTCCGTTAAGTTTTTCACCATCTACAGGGCACTTCTTTCTTTTTACTAATGATCCAAAAGGTGTTTTGTATTTAAATTCTGATTCATTTAATAGTACGCTGATGTTTCCACTTTTATATGGGGTAAGTATTTCTGTATTATCAGCGGCTATGTTTTTAAAAACAAAGAATTCTAATTTCTCTCCAAGATTCCCAATCATTTTTGCCAAAGTGGGCTTGAGAACGTTTATAATTAACGTTACATCTTCATCAAGATTTTCCATCTCAATTGGGTAATGCATCTTATTATTTTTGTCGCGAAGCGAAATTTCAATTTCATTACTTTTCATTGAAGCAAGAACTCCTAGATCAATATCTAAGGCTGAAATAATTAAATAATCATTTAATAGCATTTTAATTTCATCCAAGGTTTCTTGATTGCTATAGGAAGAATCTTTTAAGGCAATCGCCCAATATTCTTTAGGTAGTATCCATATTTGTTTCATATTATCACCATCTTTTTGCGTGATAATTATGTCTCTTATGAAATCTGTGAGTTCCACATTTTCTGATTTAATTTGAGCAAAAGAAAGATACGAAACAAAGCATAAAAATAAAGTTAGCGTAAGTTTTGTCATTATATAAGTTTAAAATTTTCAATAATCTGCATAGCAACGGTCAAGGCTTTTGTTCCTTGTGCTAAAGAGACCTCTGGAGTGCGGTCATTTGCAATCGCATCTGCAAAACTGTTTAGTTCGTCAAGTATCGCGTTGTTTGCATCTACATTTGGGTTGTCAAAATAGATTTGTTTTTTTACCCCTTCAGCATTAGTAAGAATCATAGCAAAATCGTCAGGATTTTCTGGTGCGTCTTTCATTCTGACCACTTCGCACTTCTTCTCTAAAAAATCTACAGAGATATATGCATCCTTCTGGAAAAAACGTGCTTTTCGCATTTGCTTCATAGAGATTCTACTTGCTGTTAAGTTTGCTACGCATCCGTTTTCAAACTCGATACGCGCATTTGCAATATCTGGTGTGTCACTAATTACAGAAACACCACTGGCGTGTACCTGCTTCACTTCACTTTTTACAACGCTTAAAATAGCATCAAGATCGTGTATCATTAAATCGAGTACGACAGAAACATCTGTCCCACGTGGGTTAAATTCTGCCAGACGGTGTGCCTCAATAAACATAGGTTTATCTATCATATGATTGACGGCCATAAATGCAGGGTTAAAACGTTCTACTTGCCCAACCTGACCTCTCACTCCATTTTTCTTTGCTAGATCACGTAAAATTTCTGCTTCTGCTACCGTGTGTGTTATTGGCTTTTCTATAAAAAGATGTTTTCCAGCCTTTACCACTTTTTCTGCGCACTCAAAGTGATGGATAGTTGGGGTTACAACATCAACCATATCACAGGCGTCAATAAGGGCCTCCATCGTGTCAAAACTTTTATAACCTAATGTTGCTTCTATCTCTTTGGCTGCTTCTGGGTTAGCATCGTAAAAACCTACTAGCTCATATTTAGTAGATTGTTTGAGTAACTTTAAATGTATTTTTCCTAAGTGACCCGCACCTAGCACTCCTGCTTTTAACATCGTTTTGTGTTTTACACAAAGGTAACGGTTTGCGTGCAAGATTAAAAGATAATATTAATGACTAACTTATAAAGACCGCTGCGCTAAAAGACTCTAGAATATGGACTATATAGCGTGATAAAATGATAGCTTCAAATATAAGTTTGTTGATTCCTTTGTTGATTTTTACTAGTTTTTAGATGCGATTCGTAAACTAAAGGAGGTTCATTTTAGAAATATTAATAATATGACTTTCTACTTTTTTCTTTCAGTGCAGCGGTCTTTCTTCTTTTCCTTATTTAGATGAAAGAGAACTATGGGATAAATCTTTAGTATTTCTGAAGGAAATAGTATGGGTTTTTATTACTTTGCTATTCTAAAAAATAAAGGTATTGAAAGACACTTTTACACACCAAGGATTACGGAAACAACTCGTAGCGACCTTAATAAAAAAGGGAATCACGAACCAAGCTGTGCTGGATGCCATCAATAAAATACCAAGGCATCTTTTTATGGATAGCGGGTTTATAGATCATGCTTATGTTGATAAGGCGTTTCCAATTGCTGCAGACCAGACTATCTCACAGCCCTATACAGTAGCAAGGCAGACGGAGTTATTAGATGTAAAACAAGGAGGGACCGTTCTCGAAATAGGAACTGGTAGCGGTTATCAAACTGCGGTGTTAATAGAGTTAGGTCTAAAAGTGTATAGTATAGAACGACAAAATGAGCTGTTTAAAAAAACCAAATTATTCTTACCGAAAATAGGCTACAGACCAAAGAAATTGATTTTTGGCGATGGGTATATTGGCTATAAGTCGCAAGCTCCCTTTGATGGGATAATCGTTACTGCAGGTGCTCCTTTTGTCCCTAAACCTTTATTAGCACAACTAAAAATAGGAGCGAAGCTTATTATTCCTGTAGGAGATACCTCGCAGGTGATGACGGTTTTTAAACGGACATCAGAAACTGCTTTTGAGAAAGAAGAGTTTGGCGAATTTAAATTTGTACCTTTATTAGAGGATAAAAACTAGTTTATAATATCTAAAAACTTTAACCCAAATATAAAAGCCCCTTTACTATCCCCATTATAAAAGGAACGCACATAATCTAAACGCAGCAACCTGTATTTACCAATACCGAGATTGTCAATTCCAATAGAAAGTTCTGTGTATGGTTTTTTGCCATCAATACTCAAGGCATGTGCTCCGGCAACAAGATTAAAGTTAAGCTGGTTCACGCCAGGAATCTTACCAAGAATCCATCCTTTAAAATCGTGTTCTATATGACCTTCGGCGTGTGCCTTGTTGGTGCTTAATTCATAATAGGGTAGGAGGTTAAAAACATTGGTGTAGTTGCCAGAAGTACCTACTCGTGTTTGGTTCCCATTAAAATGCTGGTAGTCTGCAAATAGAATATCGTCCCCGTGAATAAAAGTACTCCCTTTAATAGTATAGCTAGTTTCTCCTTTATTGGCAAGCGTGATGCGTTGTTTTAAAGTAGCGCCAAGTTGGGTAAAGTTGAGGTTTGAGTTATCTATACCAATACCGTTTTCTACAGAAAGATTAAGACGAGGATACTTGCCGGCACCAAGGTTAAATTTTCCATCTGGGTAGGTCATATATTTTTGAGCAAAAGTGATGTTAGCAGACAAATATGATTTAAAAGTCTCGTGCGATGCTAATAATGGGTTGTCAACAGCATCACTATCTAGAGGATTGTTCGTAGAATAACGAATATCATCTTTAGGCAAAGTCACATAATCTGTGTTGTTAAAAAGATGCCTTCTTTTTTCATAACCAAAACTAGTATTTAACCGTAAACCATTAAAGACTTCTTGGCCATAGGCTACTCTTGCATACGTGAGGTCATACACTTTCATATAATTGCGCTCAAAGAATAGAGAAGTAATCGTATTAATAATAGGAGAGATAGGCTCTGCAACATTGTATTGTGATACGGTGTTACCTCCGGTAAGTGATACTCTGCGACGATTAGTGCGATTAAAATTACGTGTAATACCTCCATTAAAACGAACTCTGTCTTCTGCGATACCATAAGTTGCTTTCAGATTAGCAGACAACCAGCTCGTATTATTCTCATCATATCCTTTAAAAAAGGTAAGACCAGCACCACCATTCCAGCCTTGTACTGTATTAAAGTTAATACCTGGTAATGGACCTTCATAAGAAGCGCTCCATTTATTGTAGGTGTCGCGATAGCTGTAACCAGTGATAGGATTAAGGAGTTTAAATGTATTCCCTTTTGCATCAATAGAATCGGTATATTTTTGCGATTTGCGTAAGGTCTGGATGCTATCTTTTTTTACGTAATCCTTAAACTCTTCATTAGTGAGCGCGATTGGGCGCGAAGCTTGCCAGAATACACTGTCTTTTTTATTGGCTTCAAGACCAAAAGACAACACTTCATTTGTAAAAGAACGTTTCTCAAAGGCAGGCGAAAAGTTATAGTCACTATACGAAGCTATAAAACGTCCATCTCCTTGCACACCAAAAAACTTAAAAGCGAAGTCTATAGTTTGGGAGATTTTTACCCAAGCATTTTCTTTTTGATCAAAAGTAAAATTTTGTTTAAAAAATAAGTTTTCTATCATGGGCACCTGTATGGCCTCACCTGTTGTAGTGAGTTCTATACCATATAATTGCCAGTCGTCTTCTACGATATAAATGGTTCCAGAAAAGGTTCTGTCTTTAGGTCTTCTGGGTGTTACGGTGATCTTATTAATTAGTTTACGACCTTCATAAAACACGCCGTCAAGTTTATATGAATAGTAGCTAAGCCCATTTACAGCAATAGGTGATACAATGGCTGCATTAATATCTATCGTGTTGTCGTAAAATGAAAAGTTTGCGTCTTGAGCGGAGTTAAAACTAAAGCCATTATCGTTACCACTTACTTTACTCGCTAAAATTTTCTCTTTAAAGTCATCTGGTTGTTGGTATGCTATTTCAGAAATCGTCTCAGAGAGGTAGATAATTCCCGTTCGAGTGGAATCTAATGCCCCATCAAAATCACCTATATCTTGGCCTAGTATTTTCTCTGGCATATCTGTCACACGCCATAAACCCCGACTGTAAAAATCTGCAGTAAATTGTGAGATACGTTCTTGATTCTCTTTGCGTTGGGCAATGGTTTTTCTAATAATCTCGTAAGCAGGATCTTCTGTGGTGTCAATGACTACTTCATCTAAGCTAACAGATTCTTCTTCAAGAACTACGTCTAGTTTAAAAGGAAATGCGTCTGCCATCACTTCTTTTATCTGCTGCTTATAGCCTAGGTACTGATATACTAGTACATAAGTTTCTTGATTAGAAACGTTCAACTCATAATACCCAAGGTTATTTGTTGTGGTGCCGGTATAGGTGTCTTGAATATAAATGTTTACGAAAGGTAAAGTGTTGCCTTCATTGTCCTTGACGGTCCCCGTAATTTGAGCTGTGGTCACGGCAGTTGCAAACAATAGAAAATAACATAGTACTGTTTTCATAAATAGGTGGGTTTCTACTAAGAACGATTGAAAACTATTAGGTGTTTCAGAAATACGGGTACTTATCTATAGAACGATACATTGCTCTAATTATTAAAGGACTTCTTTATTCTACTTAAGTCTCTTTTATTGTCTCGATCTTTAATGGAGTCGCGTTTGTCAAAAAGTTTTTTACCACGTGCTAATGAGATTCTCATTTTTGCAAAACCTTTATCATTGGTGTATAAAAGGGTAGGTATTATGGTCAATCCAGAGTTTTGAACTTCTTTTTCTAACTTTTTAAGTTCGTTGCGGTTAAGGAGTAATTTACGTTCACTTTTTGGGCTGTGGTTAAAATGGGTAGCGTGTGAGTATTCTTGCACCGTCATATTAATGACAAATAACTCATTGCGATCATTAAACTCGCAGAAACTTTCGGCGATAGAAGCTTTTCCTTCACGAATGGCTTTAATCTCTGTGCCCGCTAAGACAATGCCAGCATCATAAGAGTCGAGTAGTTCATACTCAAATCGTGCTTTTCTGTTCTTTATTTTAACGTTTTTCTGTATTGCCATTGTGATACAAAAGTACTGAACTCATTTAAATTAACACACTCAATTATTGTCGCTTTATTAGATCAAACTTTACGGGTGAATATTCGTTAAAAATAGTGTCTTTGACCATTACTTTGCTAAAATAGGAAGTCGCACCAACAGCTTGATAATGGCTGGCTCGATCTTGTAAATGAAAATGGAGATGCGGTTCGCTTGAGTTACCTGAGTTTCCGCAATTGCCTAAAAATTCACCTTGCTTTACTAGATCCCCTTTTTTTACGCGAATGGTACCTTGTTCAAAGTGGGCGTACACTATATATTCATCTGCAACAGTTTTTAAGGTGATCATATTTCCGAAGGGTTCTGCAGGATTCATTCTGCCAGGAGGATTGTCGTGAACACCAGTAATTACTTCAACGACCTCAGCATCGCAAACGGCGTACAATGGTTTTCCAAAGGCGTAATAATCTTCGTTGCGAGTGCCGCTTCTCTGGTAACTCCTATTGTTTTTGCCTTGTATCATAAAATCAAATGCACCTTGTTGCGCTTTTACGGTGACGTGATAATTCTGTGCTTTATTGTCTCCTCCCCAATAGGTAAACCAAGCGCCTTTAAATGGCAAGATGAAAGGGGTGCTATTACGTGTAAAATTAGGCACAACATCTGTCTCGTCAGGTTTAAAACGTAATCCCATAATCTTTTTATCTTCATCTATGGCAATAGATGTTAGCATGGCACCATTTTCAAATTGTGAAGTATATTCTTCTACAATTCCTTCTTTTTTCTGAAATGTGAACGATTGTAATATTCCTAAGTCTTTTTTAAAATTAGTAAAAAGACCTGTTAGACTGCTCGCAGGTACTTTGTTGAGAAAAGTATCACTAAATAAAGGGGCAATGTTATCAAAGTCTCCAGTGTTATAATGAGACTGGACTTTTTCTAAAACCAAAACAACCTCTGGCGACTGCGCTTTGACGAAAGTAGTAATAGATAAGATAAATAATGACAGAAATAAAGTCTTAATACTATTCATAATTTGCGAATGTCTTGTAAGTTTGTGCTTCTATTTGTGACCCAATTGGTCTAATTGTTACAATGATATAACGTATGAAAAATCTATTAGTTATTTTATCTCTGGCATTATTTGTTAGTTGCCAGTCTGAAGACAAGAATAAATCGGCTCAAAAAATTGTGGATCAGGCAATCATGGCTTCCTGCAATGGGCTTTGTGATACGGCAGAAATTGAGTTTACTTTTAGAGACAAGGTATATCGTAGTAAACGAAATAATGGAGATTATTCTTTAAGTAGAAAACTTAAAAACAATACCATAGACATAGAAGATGTTGTGAGTAACAATGGATTTCAAAGATTAATGAATGGTGCTCCCGTAGCGATGAAAGACACTATTACTATTTCTAAAATATCTGAAGCAATAAACTCTGTTCATTACTTTGCTCAATTGCCTTATGGGTTAAATGCTCCAGCGGTGAATAAAGAGTTAGTAGGGGAAGGGTTTGTAAAAGAACAACCGTATTATAAGGTAAAAGTCACATTTGCTAAAGAGGGGGGAGGTACAGACTTTGATGATGTATTTATGTATTGGATTCACAAAGAAAATTATACGGTAGACTACCTAGCGTATAGCTACAATGTAAACGGTGGCGGAATTCGTTTTAGGGAAGCCTACAATTCTAGAATAGTTGGTGGAATTCGTTTTGCAGATTACAATAACTATAAACCCGCCACATTAACTATAGAATTAGCTGCATTAGATGCTGCTTTTGATGCGGGCAAATTAAGTCTGCTATCAAAAATAGAGTTGGAAAATATAACGGTAAATTAAAATTCTATTTTTTCTTCTGCTGCCGTTGCTCCTTTATCCGTTACTGTTACGGTGTATAGCATTCCATTTTCACGCTCATCAATATCTTGAAAGGTTTCCTTACCTAAAATGGCATTTACAAAAGCCGGGGTAGTATTGCTATGCCCTACTATAAGTACATTATTACCTTTTGTGGCAGCTTTAAACTCATCGCTATACAAGTTGGAGGGGTTGTAACTTAAAACCTCTAATCTTTTAGTTACCGCGGTTGGGAGTGCAGTTTGTTGCGTTCTTTTATAGTCAGTAGAATATACCATGGTAAGATCCATGTTTTCAAAATATCCCGCCCAAGCACGAGCACGTTCTAATCCTATTTTTGTCAATTCTGGGTCTCTATTTGTTTTGTCGCTCTGGTCTTTTTCTGCGTGTCTTATAAGGTAATAGGTAGTCGTTTCTTCTAGGACTATTGTGGTTTTGTTATCAGGTGATTTTTTATCATTTCCGCAGGAGAAAAGAAAAAATGCGATAAATATTGTTATCAATGATAGTTTCATAAGTCTTGTGTTAAAATTATTTATTTTTAAAACTAAAGGTAAATGAGGATTTCTCATACCTTGGTTGATGCTCATTTCTAAAACATTAGTTGTCTAGGGTATATCCCATGAAAACCATCATCATTTCATCAGAGGCCTGTTCGCCAAAATGCACTTTTTGTCCTGGATCAGGGTTAAATGGATTTTGATAGGAGTTATTTAAGGTAAAGTCTATGTCAATTACAGATCCTGCAGGTATTTTAATAGGATCTTTGAATTTATAACGCCATTGCCAGTTGAAATTATAATCTTGAACAGATAATATCGTGTCTAATCGATTATCTGGATATAGTATCTTTACCATTGTTTTTTCACCTCTATAATGCATATGTGGTGTGGCAAAGTGAAGTAAAATGTCCTTGTCTATTTTTTCTTTTTTATTATATTTTGCATTAGCTTCATATGGAGGGACTTCAAAGGTAAATATTGATGGACCGATTCCAAATATTTCCTTTTCAGGCGGAGTATCAGCATAATAAAATCCAACGCTAATCGTATTTTTTTCAGTTTTCCCCGTAGTTACATAATGTATTTGGAAGCTTATAGTAGCGTTTTCGTTTAGATAAACACCCGTATTTTTTGGGTACTGATTAAACAATTCTCCGGGTAAAATAACTGGGAGTAAATCGTCTGCCCATCTTATTTTTTTGCGATCATTGATTGGATTGTTGCTATTTTGTTTTTTGTTAAATGTAATGTGGTGCACTACTTTTTGATTGGTAAATTTAACAGCCATACCAACTAGCCATTTTCCTTCTTTGTTTTTTAATTCGACATCTTGATAATAATAGTCAAGAAGACCTGTAGATGGTAATTCGACCTCAGGGAACACTACTATCTGATCTGGTTCTCCAAGCGCCCAATCTATGATAGAAGGCGGTAAAGATGCGAGAATATCTTCTCCATTACCTCTAGGCGAGCCATCGTTTATCCATCGTATTAATTTTGAAGCACTGCTATCATCCAAGTGTTCTCTATCCTTTAATGAACCAACTAATGGGTCTGCTCTATACGGTGGCATTCTTTTAGACAATAAAACCTCTTTTATCATTGGTGACCACCCCTTGATTGTTTTGTATTCTGACATAGACCAAGGAGCCATACCGTTATCATTATGACATCTTATGCAATTTTGCTTTAAAATGGGTGCGATATCCTTGGTATACGTTAGTTGGTTTTTCTGTACTCCAGATATTCTATTCACTTTACACCCCTTAGCAAATTTCTTAGTAATCGATGGTTTTTTACCTTCGGAAATATCATCTAAAACCATACGTAAATATTCATTTTCGGCATGCGTCTTTTGCGTTTCGAAGCTATACTTATCACTTATAGGACCCCGATATAAAATTTCTCTTGACGTAGGTTCTAATACAAAAACTTCGGTAGTTACTGTTATGTTTAATTCTTCTGCTAACAATTGTGCACTATCATCTAAAACTGGAATTTCCCAACTAAATGACGCTGCTTCTGCTTTTATTTTTGCCCTGTCATCTTGGGTGTTACTGTTAATCATGAAAAATTGATATCCGTCAGAAGTATAATCTGAAGCTATCTTATTGTAGTCTGGATATTCTTGTCGCACCATGGGACAACCATTACCTTGCACAAAAAGTACAATAGCCTTCTCGTTATTATAGTTGGAAAAACGGTGAAAGTTTCCATCCTGATCATAAAGTGCATAATCGTTAAATCCGTAATCATCAACAGCCTGCGGCGTATTATTACAACCCATTAATACGAGTAATACTGCGAGCGTAAAGAAGAAGTTTTTCATAAGTCACAAAATTACTATTTTAAAAGGAACTAAAATAAAAAACGCAACAGGTTTTAGCTATTGCGGTTTCTAATAATTGATAAAAAATTTATGAAGTTACATCTGCTATTTCGGCAGCTTGATTTCTAAAAACCAACTCGTTATTAAAACTATCTAGTAGGATTATACTTTCTGTATTAATAGTGCCTGAGAGAATCTCCTTTGATAAAGTATTAAGCACTTCTTTTTGTATCACCCTTTTAACAGGTCTCGCTCCAAATTGTGGATCGTATCCTTTTTCTGCCAGATATTTAATAGCTTCTTCTGTGGCATCCATTGTAATCCCTTGTTTTAAGAGCATCTTTTTGACACCATTAAGTTGTAAGCTTACAATTTTGGTAATATCGTATTTAGACAAAGGTGTAAACATTATGATATCATCTATCCTGTTTAAAAATTCTGGTCGCACCGTTTGCTTTAACAAGCCAAGCACTTCTACTTTAGCACCTTCCATCGCGGTGTCTGGGTCTTTAATACTTTCAAATTTCTGCTGTATTATTTCGCTTCCCATATTACTTGTCATGATAATAATTGCGTTTTTAAAATCTGCCTTTCGCCCTTTATTATCTGTTAAATGCCCTTCATCTAGCACTTGTAATAATATATTAAACGTATCAGGATGCGCCTTTTCAATTTCATCTAAAAGAACTACAGAATAGGGTTTGCGACGTACAGCCTCTGTTAATTGTCCGCCCTCTTCATAACCCAGATATCCTGGTGGTGCTCCTACTAATCTACTCACGCTGTGTCTTTCTTGATATTCACTCATATCTATACGGGTCATCGCATTTTGATCATCAAATAGATAACTGGCTAAGGCCTTTGCAAGTTCTGTTTTTCCTACTCCAGTAGTCCCTAAAAAGAGGAAGCTACCTATAGGTTTCTGCTGGTCTTGCAGTCCTGCACGACTTCTGCGAACCGCGTCACTAACAGCTATGATTGCCTCATCCTGACCTACCACTTGTTTGTGTAGTTCATCTTCTAGACGCAATAGTTTTTCTCTGTCACCTTGTAACATTTTTGTTACCGGAATTCCTGTCCATTTTGCTACAATCTCTGCAATATCCTCGTGCGTAACTTCTTCTTTAATTAGGGAGTCTCCATCTTCATTTGCAGCTAATTGTTCTTCAAGTTTAAATAATTGCTCTTGTGTTTCTTTTATTTTACCGTACCGAAGTTCAGCAACTTTCCCAAAATCTCCTTCTCGCTCAGCTCGATCTGCCTCTATTTTAAATGCCTCCATTTGTGTTTTAAGTTGTTGTACATTTTCTACAACTTCTTTTTCACTTTTCCACTTTGCATTTAATTCATTGCGTGCTTCTTTTAAGTTTGCAAGATCGCTTCGTAGTGATTTTAATTTAGTTTCATCTTTTTCGCGTTTAATTGCGGCTAGCTCGATCTCTAGTTGCATCACTTTTCTATCAAGAACATCAAGTTCTTCGGGTTTGCTATTAATTTCCATGCGCATTTTACTAGCTGCCTCGTCCATAAGGTCGATCGCTTTATCAGGTAAAAAACGATTAGTTATATAGCGTTGTGATAGCTCTACAGCGGCAATAATTGCATCATCTTTAATACGAACTTTATGATGAGTCTCGTATTTTTCTTTTATCCCTCTAAGTATAGAAATAGCACTTTCTGTATCTGGCTCGTCCACAACTACACGCTGAAATCTTCTTTCTAAAGCCTTGTCCTTTTCAAAATATTTTTGATACTCATCTAAGGTTGTGGCGCCTATTGCTCTTAATTCGCCACGAGCTAAAGCGGGTTTTAAAATATTAGCCGCATCCATGGCACCTTGCCCCCCTCCAGCACCTACTAAGGTGTGGATTTCATCAATAAATAAAACAATATCGCCATCACTAGAAGTAACTTCTTTAATTACCGCTTTTAAACGTTCTTCAAATTCTCCTTTAAATTTTGCTCCAGCAATTAATGCACCCATATCTAATGAATACACTTCTTTAGATTTTAAGTTTTCAGGAACATCACCATCCACAATACGATGTGCAAGTCCTTCGGCAATTGCGGTTTTACCTGTACCTGGTTCTCCTACGAGCATGGGGTTATTCTTGGTGCGACGGGATAAAATTTGAAGTATTCTACGTATTTCTTCTCCTCGACCAATAACGGGATCTAGTTTTCCGTCGCGCGCCATCTGATTGAGGTTTATAGCATACTTGTTTAATGCATTATAGGTTTCTTCGGCATTTTGAGAAGTTACGGTATCGCCTTGTCTTAGCTCGTTTATTGCGGTTTTTAATCCTTTTTCTGTAACGCCTTGGTCTTTTAAAGTTTGTGCAATACTGCTTTTAGAATTAAAAATTGCCAGTAATATATGCTCAAGAGTTACAAACTCATCGTTCATTTTTTTAGCAATAATACTTGCTTCGTTCACCGCTCTATTTGCTTCTCTCGATAGCATTTGATCACCTCCAGAAACTTTTGGAAAGGTGTCCAATAGTTTATCTAATATTTGCCTAAGTAATAAGACGTTAACGTTTAATTTCTTTAAAAGAAAAGGAATGGCATTTTCATCTATTTCAAAAATAGCTTTTAAAATATGTTCGTTCTCTATTTGTTGATGGCCAAGTTCTTGTGCCAGCGATTGTGCGCGCTGTATGGCTTCTTGGCTTTTTATAGTATAATTGTTAAAATTCATAGCTTATATTTAAATTCCGCTAGGCGGTATTTTTAATTGTTGTGTGCAGTGTTTAATTCAAAATACGAGCCAATTTACTTTTAAGACAAAATGACTGTAATTTTGCCCTTTTAATACGACAAAATGACTCGTGAGATCATATAGATTTCAGTTTTATTTCTGAAACTTTAAAACAAAAATTTTATCTTACCAAAGAAATTAGAACTATGGGATTATTTAGCAAGTCAAAAAAAGTAAAAGAAGAAAAAGTAATAGAACAAGTGCCTTGGAACGTGCTGTCTAGTATGGATCAATTAGAAGAAATTAAAGAACAATCTAAGTCACAACCCGTTGCTATATTTAAGCATAGCACACGTTGTGGTATTTCTAGAATGGTAATGCGTCAGTTTGAATCTAATTATTCATTAAATGATACACAGTTAAAACTGTATTATCTAGATTTACTTAATTATAGATCTATAAGTGATGAAGTAGGCTATGCTTTTCAAGTAATGCATCAAAGCCCACAACTTATTGTGATTAAGAATGGTACTGCGGTAGCTCACGCTTCGCATCACGGTATTCAGGCCAATGAATTAGAAAAATTTATATAAAAAAAGGCTCCCAATTGGGAGCCTTTTTTTAGCGAATGCTATTAGTACTTAATATCTCTTTGAGTCTAAACTTAATATCTTCTCCCGCATCAAAGACCATTTGCTCGTTTGAAGGAAATTGGAGTGCATCGTTTCTTAAAAATTCTTTATCCTCTTTTGATAAAGCTCTTTTATCTCCTCTATATCGAGCAAAAGTGTTTTCAAAAATAAACTCACTCGATAAAGGATAGCTGTTGATATCTCTTCTATTTACAAGGTCTCTATATACCACAGTACCTTCTACATAGGTAGCTTTAGTTTGTTCTGTATAGGTAACTCTTGCAGAGACAGTAGTATATTTGTCTGTTTTAATATCATTGCCTAAACTATCTTTCTTTACGTTTCCGTTTTTGTCAAGTACATATTCCCAACCGTCTTTGATACGTCTAGTACGTATTTCTTCGCTCTCATTAAAACGTTCTGGAGAAATAGAAATGTTTCTAAAATTTAATGCAATCCCATAATTATAAGCAATCTCTTGATTGCGTTCATTGTGATATTGTGTCCAAAAATCATCAAGACCATAGGTGTTGAAGTCTAATAAGTCTCTTTCTAATTGAACAGGTATTATTTGTCCACTTCTATTATTTAAAGTTACAAACACAAAGTCTGTCCCATAAAAACGAGCATCATCCTTTAATTGTTGAACTCCGTTGTAGGATGGTGCAAACTCTTCAAGCTCACAGTAAATATTATAGGCTGTTCTGTAATCTGCAATCGTTTCACGATCCATATACCATTGAGCTTCTCTAGCTAACGCTTCTATTAGCACCTCTTTTGCAGCATTAATCTCACTGTTATAATCTACCATTTTAAAGGTAGCCTGCTTACCAGATTTAAAGTGAAGAGGTAATAGTGGACGAATTTTATCTTGATTAAACGACATGTTCTGGTATGTATAGAACATCTCTTTTGCGGCAGATACTGTGGTTAATCCCTCTAGTAACGCTAATCGTCTATTGTCTTGCGCTACCATTTTTTTGAAAGCGCTTTCAAGATATCCAATACGATCATCGTTCTTTCCTGAAGTCTTATCGCGTTGCAATTTTTTTACAGCAAGCTCAATCGCTTGATCATAATTTCCTTGAGCCAGTAATTTCTGGTTTCTCTTGGCACTGTTACAACTTGTAAGTAACAATACCATACTAAAAATAAAAAGTAATTTTTTCATAATATATAGGTATTGGTTCTCTTTAGTATATCCAAAGGGTATGCCAAGATTTTAACTATTTGATTTATAGATGTTTAAAACAATACTAGTCTAACTTTAGTAATAGTAAATTTTTAAAATTGTAATTAGCAATAAAAGATTTCAAGTTGATAGCATTTCAGAAACACCTATTTCTATTTTGCTAGATATACTATTCAACAGCCGGAAGGACCTTGCCGTCACAATTTCCGAAGCCAATACGTAAACCATCTTTTTCACAATACGCTCTCATCTTTACGTTATCACCATCATTGATAAATTTACGTTCTGAACCATCCTTAAGTGTAAGCGGATTTGCACCACGCCAGGTGAGTTCTAACATAGAGCCATAACTATCTTTTGTTGGTCCAGATATAGTACCACTTCCCATCATATCACCGCTGCGCACGTTACAACCATTTAAGGTATGATGTGTAAGCTGCTGTGCCATGGACCAATACATATACTTGAAGTTTGATTTTGCTAGGACAGTCTCTTCGCCACCTTCTGGTTGGATACCAACTTCCAGTTTGATATCAAAATTCATGTTGCCTCCTTGACTAAGGTAGGTTAGCGGTGCGGGATTTTGAACAGGACCGTCTGTTCTAAAAGGTTCTAAGGCATCCAGAGTAACAATCCAGGCTGAAATGGTGGATGCAAAACTCTTTCCTAAAAATGGGCCAAGAGGGACGTACTCCCACGCTTGAATATCTCTAGCACTCCAGTCATTAAACTGTACCAATCCAAAAATATAATCTTCTGCTTCTTCAAGCTTAACGCGTTTTCCAAGATCATTAGCATCTGTTGTAATAAATGCCATCTCTAACTCAAAATCCAAAGCTTTAGAAGGTCCAAAACCTGGTTTGCCACCTTCTTCAGTTGGTTTAGTTTGCCCAACAGGCCTATGTACAGGTGTGCCAGAAGGAATAATCGAGCTACTACGCCCATGATATCCTATAGGTATGTGCAACCAGTTAGGTAAAAGTGCGTTTTCTGGATCTCTAAAAAGTGAACCTACATTTGTAGCATGCTCTTTGCTTGCATAAAAGTCTGTGTAATCACCTACATCTACTGGTAATTGCATTTCTATTTCGTCCATTTTAAATAGAATCTTATCACAATGAACATTATTGTTTTGGAGTTCGTGATTTCCTTTTAAAAAGATATCACTGATGCGATTACGCACTAAACGCCAAGTTTTACGGCCATCTGCTATAAAATCGTTCAAGCTATCTTGTAAAAAGATATCATCTGTAAGGTCAATACCTTTAAAGTATCCTAACTGATGCAAAGCGCCAAGATCTATCGCAGTATCTCCTATTCGGGTACCTATTGTTATAATATCATCTCTTGTAAGAAATACTCCAAAAGGAATGTTTTGTATGGGGAAATCATTGTTTTCAGGCACGTTTATCCATGACTGTCGTGAAGGGTTGTTGGCGTTTAAGGGCATACTGTTTATTTTCTGTTAGTAAAATACTCATCAAATATATAATTAAAGATATTGGTAACAAATCCTTTTGTTATTTTTGACGTAGTTATTTTTTCTTCGGAAATAATAATAAATTGAATATGGAATTTGGGGGCATTAATACTTCCTCTAAAATTGCTTCGGAAACGCCTATAGACAAAAGAAACTAATGTTTAAATTAAGTCTAACACGAAAGTAAAATCGTTAAAAGACTACCTACTACAACTATGAAAAGAGACGAACTAATTTTTGAATTAATAGAAGCAGAAAAAGACAGACAAATTAACGGTCTAGAATTAATTGCTTCTGAAAACTTTGTGAGCCAGCAAGTAATGGACGCTGCAGGTTCTGTTTTAACAAATAAATACGCAGAAGGCTACCCAGGAAAAAGGTATTATGGGGGTTGTGAAGTGGTCGATGAAGTGGAACAGATTGCCATAGATCGCGCAAAAGAATTATTTGGAGCAGTCTATGCAAACGTACAGCCGCACTCAGGATCACAAGCAAATACTGCAGTTTTTGCAGCCTGCTTAAAGCCTGGAGAAAAGTTTTTAGGTTTTGATCTTTCTCATGGCGGGCATCTTACTCATGGTAGTACGGTAAACTTTTCAGGTAGATTGTATGAACCTGTGTTTTATGGTGTAGAAGAGGAGACGGGTATGTTAGATTATGATAAAATAGAAGCGATAGCTATTAAGGAACAACCAAAAATGATTATTGCGGGAGCTTCTGCCTATTCGCGAGAGATAGATTATAAGCGTTTTCGAGAAATAGCCGATAAAGTAGGAGCCATTCTTTTTGCAGATATTGCGCATCCTGCGGGATTAATTGCAAAAGGCATTCTTAGTGATCCAATGCCGCATTGTCATGTGGTAACCACTACAACACATAAAACCCTTCGTGGACCTCGCGGTGGCTTGATTATGATGGGTCAAGATTTTGAAAACCCATTTGGTATTACTTTAAGAAATGGAAAAACTCGTATGATGTCTTCATTATTGGACAGTGCCATATTTCCTGGAAATCAAGGGGGACCATTAGAGCATATTATCGCTGCAAAGGCCATAGCATTTGGTGAAGCCTTAACAGATGAATTTTTACATTATATGGTGCAAGTAAAAAAGAATGCGGCAGTGATGGCAGAAGCTTTTGTGGCAAAGGACTATAAAATAATTAGTGGTGGTACAGACAATCATATGATGTTAATTGACTTGCGAAACAAAAACATCAACGGGAAGCAAGCAGAAGAGGCCCTTGGTAAAGCAGATATCACTGTAAATAAAAATATGGTGCCTTTTGATGACAAATCGCCATTTGTAACCAGTGGTATCCGTATTGGAACAGCAGCTGTAACTACGCGAGGGTTAAAAGAAGATGACATGAGCGTGATTGTAGATCTTATAGACGATGCATTAATAAATTTTGAGGATGAAGATAAGCTTGATGTGATAGCGATTAAAGTAAATGCAATGATGGAGGGGAAGCCTTTGTTTGTGGCTTAAAAATATCAATTAAGTATTTATTATAAAGCTTCTGTTATCTGCAGAAGCTTTTTTATTTTTATAATTCATGACTCTAAAAGAAACTATAACTCGACTCCACAACTTGGCAGACCCAGAAAAAGCAGCCTACAAGCAAGCGAAGTATAATATTGTGACAAACAATGCCCTGGGTATTTATATGAAAGACTTAAATGTTTTGGCGAGAGAAATAGGGAAGAATACAGATTTAGCACTGGCATTATTTGATACCGGTTTATATGATGCTCGTATTTTATGTAGCAAAATCATGCGACCAGCGGCTGTCACAGAGCAGATGATGGAAAAATGGACACCCACTTTTGAAAATTGGGAAATTTGCGATAGCTTCTCCATGGGCCTTTATTCTAAAAGTAATTTTGCAAAAATGAAGATCAATGAATGGTCAAGTAGAAAACCAGAATTTGAAAAAAGAGCTGCCTTTGCGACTATGGCAAGTTATTGCATGGCAGATAAAAAAGCAAAAAATGAAGTGTATGAAGCATTTTTTCCGCTGCTAATTCGTGAGGCAACAGATGACAGGATTTATGTGAAGAAAGCGGTCAACTGGGCACTGCGTAGTATTGGAAAACGAAACAAAGATTTAAACAAAAGCGCGATTCAGGTTGCTTATAAAATTTCAGAAATAGATGCTATAGCAGCCCATTGGATTGCTAAAGATGCGATTAAAGAACTAACAGGTGAAAAATTAAATGTATTAGATTATCCACGGCACATTTATAGACCTAAAAGTATATAGAACAATGAGATCGATAGAAACAGAACGACTTGTAATGCGCGAAATTACTATTGAAGATGCGCCTTTCTACAATACATTATTTAACTCTAAAGGGTGGCTACAGTTTATAGGGGATCGTAATATTAAAAGCGATGCAGATGCTAAAAAATTAATTATAGAAAGGTATCGACCCAGTTTTGATACGATGGGGTATGGTACCTATACGGCATTCGCTAAAAACACTATGAGGCCAATAGGATGCTGCGGGTTTTATAAAAGACCTCATCTAGAATTACCAGATCTAGGATTCGCTTTTTTAGACACAGAAGTGGGTAAGGGGTATGGGTTTGAGGCTGCAAAGGCATTAATAGCGCAGGTTAAAGACAATCAACTTATCTCAGAATATGTAGCATTTACGACAAAAGAGAATGTGGCTTCCATTGCATTATTAGAAAAATTAGGGATGCGAGCTTCTGGAACCCTAACTATGCCAAATGATCCCGAAGTTTTGTTGCTTTTTAAAAGCTCAAACTAGTTTTAATTGGAGAGTCAAGCGCGCTGTAAACCTGCTATATCTCTTAGAATGAACAGTAAAATCTTAATGTTTACTAATTTTTCAAAATGATTTGTTTGTAGAGCAAAATTTATAGTGTTCATTACCAATTGTTTATGAGGTTTTAAACTGTTTTAAATTTAAAATGAATAGAAAATGTTAAAAATGGCTTTAGTTAGTTAATAATTGTATCTTTGCACCTTAATAATTTTAATTTTTTTACAATGAATAAAGGAATAGTAAAGTTCTTCAACGACGCAAAAGGTTTCGGTTTTATTACTGAAGAAGGACAAGAAAAAGATCATTTTGTACACATCTCAGGATTAATCGACGAGGTTAGAGAAGGAGACGAAGTAGAATTTGAACTTAAAGAAGGTAACAAAGGTCTTAATGCAGTAAACGTAAGAGTACTGTAATATATACATTTTTATTTTTTAAAAGCCCGTCTCAAAGAGATGGGCTTTTTTTGTGCCCATATTTAAATTTTTTAGATCGTTTAATAGTATCGTTTTTTTATATTAAATTTATAAATTATCTAGTTTATGCATCTGTCGATTTTTTAAAATTAATTCAATTTATATGAAGACTTATTTTTTCCGTTTTTCATTTATTATTAGCTCCCTTTTTTTTGTCGAAAGCGCTAGTGCTCAGTTACTTTTTCAGGAAGGTGCTAGTAATTTAGGTTGTGATGATTCGTCATATGGAATAGGGTTTTTAGGTGGCGGAATTTCATTTTATGATTTTGATAATGATGGGTGGGATGATATCACAATATCATCTCATGAAGGACGTGCAGTTAAATTTTTTAAGAATATTTCAGGAAGTTTTGTGCAGGTTGACTTTGGTCTTAATGATCCCTTATTTGAAACTAAAACGGTACAATGGGTAGATTACGATAATGACGGTGATAATGACCTGTTTGTGACTAGTAATATTGATAGCAATAGACTGTACAGGAATAATGGGGCCATGCAATTTACAGACATTACGGTGTCGGCAGGTCTTATGACAAACGATCATAGGAGTTTTGGGGCTTCTTGGGGGGATTACGATAAGGACGGATTGTTAGATATCTTTGTCTCTTCTCGTCATTATGATGACTTAACAATACCTAATATATTGTATAGAAATAATGGAGATGACACCTTCACAAATGTGAATAGTCAAGCCCAAATACCGGCAACTAATTATTTTAGTTTTTGTTCTGCGTTTATAGACTATAATGATGATGGCTGGTTAGATATTTATGTGGCAAATGACAGAGACCCTAGTAATTTAATGTATAAAAATAATGGTAATGGTACTTTTAGTGAAGTGGGGGAAGAGACAGGAACAGATGTCGTAATAAATGCAATGAGCACCACTATAGGAGATTACAACAGAGATGGTCATATGGACATTTACGTTACTAATACGCAACAAGGAAACGTTTTTTTGAGAAATAATGGAGACAACACTTTTACAGATATTGCAGAAGAAAGTGGAACCATCTTTGAATCTGTAAGTTGGGGAAGTGTTTTTATTGATGCAGATAATGATAGTGATTTAGACTTATATGTAAGTGGAGTATTAGATGGATCTACGCCTTATTTATCTGCTGCTTTTTATGAAAATAATGGTATTGGTGATTTTACAATTCCTACAGATGCAGGTTTTGACGTGGATACTGCAGAGAGCTACGGAAATGCTATGGGCGATATTAATAATGACGGCTATCCAGATATGGTAGTGCTTAATTACTCTCCTGACAATATTTTTATATGGGAAAATCAAAGTGACCAAAGTAATAATTGGGTAAAAGTAAAGCTCGAAGGAACAATTTCTAACCGCCAAGGTATTGGTGCACAAATTGAAATATCATCTGAAGGGGAAAAACAATATTCTTTTACAAATCTTGGAGAAGGGTATAACAGTCAAAATTCGTCTTATGAATTTTTTGGGATTGGAACAGCCACTTCTATTGATTACATAAAAGTAGAATGGCCCAGCGGCTTAACCGAAATAGTTGAAAACCCATCAATAAATGCTCCTATAACTATCGTAGAAGGCGAAAACATACTGGAGGTAACACCGGTAAATACAAATACAGAGCTTACCGTTTATCCATTACCTGCTAAAGAGACTATCTGTATGTCGGTTGATGGTCCTGATGTGATTAATGCGTACCGCATACTGGATATTTCTGGAAACTTAATTTTAAAAGAAGATAGCCCAGAAAGCATATGTGATATCTATATTGGAAATATTTCTTCGGGTTTATATCTACTTGAAATTACATTAAATTCTGACCAAAAGATTTTCAAAAAGATACTCTTAGAATAAGATATTACCTTAAAAAAAATGCATCCAATCATCGCATAGAAAATTTCAATATACTTGGCTCAAAAACTTATTTATTTTTATTCAATGAAAATTACATCCTTATTTTTCGTATCAATTTTGCTTCTAAGCGTTTCTTGTAAAGAAGAAACAAATGTTAATATAGCAAAGATAGACCGTACCACAGTGTCAGCTATGGATTCAAAAAACAATGAAGAGACTTTCTTACATTTAATACCGCCAAGCACCACAGGAATTTCATTTAAAAACACCGTTAAGACAGATGAATACAGAAATTTTAAGTCCTACAAACAAATATATAATGGTGGGGGTGTTGCTGTAGGTGATTTAAATGGAGACGGATTATCTGACCTTTACTTTGCTGGAAACTCTGCAGATGATAAGCTTTATATAAATAAAGGAGACCTTAAATTTGAAGACTACACAGAAAAAAGTGGAATTAAAAAATATACCGGCGGTTGGTCTTATGGAGTTGTGATGGTAGATATTAATGCAGATGGTCTACTTGATATATATGTAAGTAAAGCGGGTCCCTATAAAGTTGAAGCCTACCGAAAAAATAAACTTTTTGTAAATCAAGGTGACGGAACCTTTTTAGAGGAATCTGCAGCATATGGTCTTGATATTGATAAATTTTCAGTTCATTCCTCTTTTTTTGATTACGATCTTGATGGGGATCTTGACATGTATTTAATAAATCATCCGGCCCCGGGAGAAGTTAGTACAGGAGAAAAGAATCTAATGGAGCACGTATTAAAGATTCGAAAAGGAATCCTCCGTACAGATAATTTTTATGAGAACATTGATGGAAAATTTGTAGACAAATCTGAAGAGGTGGGCATACTCAATTATGGCTTTAAAAATGGATTGGCTGTTAGCGACCTAAATAAGGATGGGTATCCAGATATCTATGTGTGTACAGATTATGGCGAACCAGATCTTTATTATATTAATAATGGTGACAAAACATTTACAAATGCCATTAATGAAAAAATGAAACATATTACCTATAATAGTATGGGTGTAGAATTTGCAGATGTTAATAATGACGCAGAGCCAGATGTATATGTGATGGATATGACTCCAGATGATCACGTTAGGTCAAAACAACTTATGGCAAGTATGAATGCCGAAAAGTTTAACGCATTTGTAGGTGTAGGCTTTCATCATCAATATATGGTCAATAGTCTTCAAATAAATAATAGTGATGGTTCTTTTAGCGAACAGGCACAGCAATCCGGTATCGCCAAAACAGACTGGAGCTGGGCGCCGTTATTCTTTGATATAGACTTAGATGGTAATAAAGACTTATATGTGACAAACGGAATAGTGAAAAACACAAATGATAATGATATCGGCCTGCGGGTACAAGAAAAACAAGGAGAATTAAAAAGAAAACTAAATCTTTTTGAGTTTTTAGATTTGGTGCCCTCAGAGGTAACAGACAATAGAACGTATAAAAATGAGGGCGGAGGCCATTTTACAGAGACCACTACGCAATGGATAGATAACCCTTCTTTTAATTCTAATGGAGCGGTATATTCAGATTTAGATAATGATGGCGACTTAGATCTTGTGGTAAGTAACTTAGATGCCATCGCATCTGTTTATGAAAATAGAAGCCCAACTAATAAAACGGGTAATTCAATTACTATTGAGTTAACCGGTGTAGATCAAAATACGATGGCCCAAGGAGCAAAAATTGAAATCCCTTTAGGAGATGAGATTTTATATCACGAACATTATACATCTCGGGGCTATTTGTCTTCTGTAGATCCTAAAATTATAATGGGTGTAGGAACAGCCGCTGTTCTGCCTGAAATTAATATTACATGGCCAGATGGATCATTTACCCAATTAAAAGATATCCCGGTTAACAGTAGTATAAAAGTTACACAAGGAAATAGCAGCGAGCGCTTATCTCCACAAAAAAAACAAACCTTATTGCAAAAGCTAGATCCTAAAGAAGCGGGATTAGCCTACACGCACAAAGAAGATAAAATTGATGATTTTAAAGAACAAATTTTATTACCATATTCTATTTCTCAAAATGGACCTTTTATGGCATCTGCAGATGTAAACGGAGATGGTTTAGACGATATGTTTGTGGGCGGGGCGTCAAAAAAACCAGGGAAATTGTACCTTCAAGCAAAAGATGGCTCGTTTACAGAAAGTGAGCAAGAAGCATTCGTGAAAGATAAAAAACTGGAAGACTTAGGAGTCGTTTTTCTAGACTATAATGGTGATGGATATCAAGACTTGTATGTCGCTAGTGGAGGTGCAGCATTTCAAGAAAATAGTAGTCTATATCAAGATCGAGTATATAAAAATGATGGTAACGGTAATTTTACTAGAGATCAAAAAGCATTACCTGCATCAAATGTAAGTACACAAGTTGTTGTTTCTAATGATATTGATGGAGATGGAGATGAAGATTTATTTGTGGGAGGGCGTGTGATACCTAATAAATATCCGTTTGCTCCTAAATCATCGTTATTAATTAATGAAGACGGTGTCTTTAAGGATAAGACAACACAAATAAGTAAAGATTTAGAAAATGTAGGCTTGGTTACAGGGGCTGTATTTTCAGATTATGATAGTGATGGTGATAAAGATCTTCTAGTAGTAGGCGAGTGGACTCCAATCACGGTCTTTGAAAATACAAACGGTAATTTTGCTAAAAAAGACTTGTCTTCTCTAGCAGAAACAGATGCTATATGGTGGAGCATATATGCAACAGATCTAGACAATGATGGTGATGATGATTACTTGGTGGGTAATCTAGGTCTTAATTCAAAATTTACCGCAAAAGAAGGGAAACCTTTCCATGTCTATTGTGATGATTTTGATAAAAACGGAACCTACGATGTCGTGTTTTCAAAAGATTATAAAGGCGAGCTAGTTCCTATGAGAGGGCGTGAATGCTCTTCGCAACAAATGCCCTTTATCCTTGATAAGTTTGAGAGCTATGAGTCTTTTGCTACCGCAAATCTAGAAGAAATGTTGGGCGAAGATAAATTGAATAGCGCTTTGCATTATAAAGCCTATGACTTTAAGAGTATCGCCTTGATAAATGATGGCGGCGGAAATTTTAGAAAAATTGCATTACCTGCTGCTGCTCAAGTTTCTCCTATAATGAAATTTATTGAAGCAAATATTGATGGCAAAGCAGGCAATGAGATTATAGCAATAGGTAATCTTTATCCAACAGAAGTAGAGACAACTCGTTATGATGCTTCACAAGGTATAGTGATGCAGTTTAAGGGTGATTCATTCTCTGTAATTAAAGCTGCAGATTCTGGATTAAGAGGACATGGAGACGCAAAAGATGCACTGGTTGTTACCACTGCAGAAAAAGACACATTGTTATTAGTGACTAATAATGACAGTGATACAGAAGTCTATAGATTTAAAAAATAAGGACTTTATTCCTTCGGAAATGCGATACTCTCATAAGCTCCCGCATCGGGTGCATTTGTATCTCTATTCGTTCCATTTGCATCAACAGGAACCAGAATGGCAGTTGCCATATTCCCAATGCCTTCTGCACCCGAAACTTCCATTTCAATATTTAAATTACTCAAGACCGTATTCTGAAATAAAGGGTCTATGTTAAAAACGCAATTGTTGTATAGGGTCGTATTGGTTAAATCGTAATTAGGTAACTCATCAAAGTCTCCTTGAGGATCTTCAAAACGAATCAATGAATTTGAAAAATTAAAGTTGAACACTTCGCCGTCAATATCAGATAAACCTATCTCACGACGCTCATTTCCGTAGATAATACAGTTATTAAAATTAGCATTTAATGGTGCCGTTAATGCTTCTGTTTCACTTATCTGTAAAAAGTTTTCGATGCTGAGTGTTGGAGCGCTTCTAAAGCCATTAGACCAGTAATTGGCAAAGGTACTATGATTAAAGGTGTAGGTTCCGCCTAAACCTAGACGCAACGATGATTGACCACAATTGTTAATCAAAACATTCTCGCCATATATGTTACCTGTTAATGAGCGTAACCCATTACTTGAATGGTTGTACAGTTCCACATTTTTTAATGTGAGCGTCTCATCGCCATCATTGCTGTCCATAATTAATCCGAAAGTTCCATTTTTAATGGTGCAATAGCTAAACTCGTGGTTGGTACTTCCTTGGGTCATCCAGATCCCAAACCATTGTCCAGGTATGTTTTCAAAAGAAGGTTCTAAACGATCTCCTTGAAATATAATTTGATTCTCTTCTAGTTCTGGGTCTATACTTGCGGTACCATTTGCTTTTATTGATCCTGTATCTGCCACAAGTATCCCGCTGTTTGCGTGAAAATGAACTCTGGCTCCAGGCTCCACATTTAAAGTCTTCCCTGGTGCAATTGCTGCAAAGCCATAAATGACATAGGGCAGCTCATTAGTAAAAGTGAGCTCTGTATCCTCTAAAAAATAACCATCTATTAAGAGGTCTTCTCCCTCTTCATCTACGCCTATAGTGAGGGTTTCTGAGGTGCCATCTGCAAAACGTTCTGGAAATAAGAAAACAGCATCTTGTATTAAAGAAACCAATTCTACTTCTTGTTCATTTGCGCCACTATCAAAAACGATTTGATCAGTATATAAAAAATTTGGGTCATTGCCCGGTAATTCTTGAATGTCTGCTGTAGTTTCAATAAAAATAAAGATACTGTCCTTTGCAAGCACTCTAATGTCTTCAAACTGTTTGCCTGGCAATCCATCTACATTTAATCGATACAGACTATTTTCGCCTTGCGCTAAACCTACCGTTGGGATATTGATATCTTCATTACTACGGTTATATACTTTTAGGTTATAGGTGCTAGAACCAATATTAGAAAATATGGTGTCTAGATATACGGTGTCTCTTGAAAACTCAAGATTACCAGTATTTGCGACAGCCTCAAAGTCGTTGCGGCAAGAACTCCATAAGATTAGACTACAGAATATAACGAAAACATAAGCATATTTCATGACAGAAAATTTGATACAAATATAACTGAATGCGTTTCATTTTATTGCTGAAAGAATAAAGTGATTTAAACTTTTTACTTGAAAATAAATTTCAAAACACTTCAATAAAAGAATCCCAATGCTGCTATGAAATGTACATTGGGATTCGCAATCTAAAACATGAAGATTATTCTTATTTTTTTTGTGCTCTTTTAAGTTGGCGTGCTTCTTTCTTTTTGGCTAGTTTCATCTTTTTAAAAGCAAGGCCATTTGCCGCTGCTTTTCTGTGGGCCGCTCTCTCTGCTTCTCTTTCTGGGTCTAGATAGGTTTCGCCAAAATTGCCAAATGGGTAAAAAGAATCTTTTGGATCTGTTGCGATAAGGCCAACAATGATCATTTCTCCCATTAAATCATAATCTGAACCTAACATGCTTATATTGATTGTATTATCAATATTTGAAAGTTGAATTTCTTCTGTGTCAAAACCTATGTAGCTTACCACTAAAATTGAATTCTCGGGAGCCTCAATCGTATAATTGCCGTCAAAATCAGATTGTGTTCCCATTGAAGTCCCTTCAATAATAATATTTACTCCAGGAAGTGGCAAACCAGCATCACTTATTGTACCAGTGATTTTAACGATATTATCTTCTATTTCTGCAATATCTCCTTTTACAATTTCTTCTTCTTCAATAATAATTTTTGGAGCTACCATGTTACCCATTATTTGTGGCATCGCTATCTTTTGTGTCAACTGCGTGTCAAATGTTTCATTATAATTTCCAAATGTATGTTGAGAAAGTTCAAAACCATCTTGCGTGAAAATCAAGGTTTCTTTATCTAAAAAGGTAATGCTGTAGTTTCCTTTTTTATCTGTAAAAGCGGTTTTGCCCGTTTCTTTTACTTCTATTTTAACGTTATGCAATGGATTTCCTTGAACATCTGTGATGGTTCCTTCTACTGTAATTTGTATTCTGTCTGCCGCTTTGTGCATGCTGCCTATGCCAAGAGAGGTATATGTGCTGGTTTTAACTCCGCCTTGTTTTGGAGCTGCCATAGAACCAGCCATCATGGTTAATGGTAATAGTAATGAAGCAGCAAGAGGAGCAAGCCTTTGCCCTGCACTTCGCTCTAATGTAAGAGATCGGTCTAATTGTGTTTTTGAAAAACGACCACAGGTATTGTCATGCTTCATTACATATTTTACGATGTCCTCGTCAATTGCTTTTGTAAAATCGACCACTTCTTTTGTACAAACACCACAGAACTTTCCTTTTTCTGTTTGTGTCATCTTGTCCCAATTTTCATGACAAGGTTCTGGAATACTTACTTTGATTACTTTTTTCATAACGATGGTTTTTTAATACACAGTAAATAAACGTGTATTAAGCCATTTATGAAATGTAGAATGAGGGAACAGGGTGTTTGAGTGAGCTTACGATACTATTTCACATGATTTGCTATGCAATTTATGTGAAATCACTCAGGCACCCTCAATTGTTATATAGAAATGAAGAGTGATTAGTCTTTTTATGGGGTAGTGGTTTGATCATAGGTTTTATTATTTCCAGAATTTCCACCATTCATTTTTTTCTTGAATTGTATTCCCATTTTCATCCTTTCTTAAATCAATGGTATAGCCTCCTACTTCGTCAAATTCCAATAAAGTAGTAGAAGCAATATTTATATTGTTTAAATTAAGAAAAGAATCGGCTTTAGCATAAAGATGAGCATCTTTAAAGTTTTCCCAGGCCTCAATAGTAATTTGTTCACCATCAATTGTAAATTTCTTCGTAAAAGTATCTGACTCCGAATTTAAGTATTTGCTTTCCAATCTATTTCTTTCTTCTGATTTTTCAATAGTTAAAAGGAATTGACTTAGTAAAACGTTACGTTCTTTATATGTGTAGCGAGGAATTGATATGATTTTTAGATCATTGTTTTCAATTCTTTTTATAAAGGCTATCAATTTGTTTTGAGTACTTTCTGAATATGAAGATGTTGTGTTTTTTGCTTTGTTTAGACATTCATCAAGTAATAAATAATCCATCATCAAAATGGAGAAAAAACTATGACTCTTCTTATCAAAATAAAAACTTTCATTTAAACTATTTGGTGGCTGAGATAATCCAATCGCTAACCAATTCAATATTTGAGTTTCCTTATTCATCTAAATCATAAAGCCACTTAATAACTACTTCTCAAAAACTTCAATCTTAAACAACTTATCCCAGTTTTTTCCAGTGATGTAAAGGATATTAGGTTCTCCTTTATAAGCAATACCATTAAGTACGTCTAGTTTTGAGTGTTGTGTCACCTTATCTTTTAATCCTTTTAAGTTGATAACCCCTTCTACGGCTCCGTTAGTAGGATCTACAATAGCGATAGCGTCTTTTTGGTAAATGTTTGCGTAAATGCGACCTTCTACCCATTCGAGCTCGTTAATGGTGTCTATTTTGCTGGTATTTGTGTATACTTCTATATGATCCTGCTCTTTTTGGGTTGCTGCATCTAAGGTCCATATCTTCTCGCTACCATCACTTTTATAAATGACCTCGCCGTCATTACATAGCCCCCAGCCTTGTTTGCTATTTCCGTACGTAAATTGACCGGTCTTTTCTAGCGTTTCTTTATTGTAAATGAAACCTACATTCTCTTTCCAGGTAAGTTGGTACACATTGTCGCCCAATACCGTAAGTCCTTCGCCAAAAAACGAAGGGGCGAGTTCCGTTTTCTTTAAGACTTCGCCCGTTTTTAGATCTACTTTTCGCAAAGAAGACATTTTATATTGTCCTGTACTTTCATATAAGTCATCACCTACAAACTCAAGTCCTTGTGTGTAAGCCGCAATGTCATGTGGATAGGTCTCTAGTATTTTATAGCCATATAATTTTGGCTTAATCGATGATACCACTGTTACAGAGGCATAATCTTCTGCAACACCATCTTCGTGGGTGATTTCGGCCTTGATTATTTGAGTCCCTAACTTTACTTCTTGAAGGTTCAATTTTGTTACTGTGTTTCCATTTACAGAAGCAATCTCTTTATCATTTAAAAAATAAGTAACGCTAGTCACTGTTTTGTTTTTCTTGTTCTTTAGTTGAACTTCTAAGGTTTCTGAAGTGATATAACGCTTCTGTGCATTCACAATTTCTACATCAAACAGATCTATTTTAGTTGTTGAGTCATTTCCGCAGGAAGCAGCAACGGCAGTCAACAGGGTCATAATTAATAACTTATGAAAGTTCATAGGACGATTTATTTTTAAGCAAGATATTTATAATAATTGATACCATAAAACGCTTGTAGTGGGTTTTAAATTGTACTATCTTTGCAGCTGGCAAGTCCTACACAACTAGCTCCTGTTGAATCCCCCAGGGTGGGAACACAGCAAGGGTATACGGTCGTAGCAGTGTGATGTAGGTAGCTTGCCTTTTTTTGTGCCCAATATTTTGGTAATTAAGTGCTCTCCACGCATCTTTGCACAATAGAAAAAAAGTATGTCTCAAGTAGTTTTAATCACAGGTGGTTCTTCGGGTATCGGCAAAGCAGTCGGAATTTACCTCAAAAACCAAGGCTTTACCGTCTATGGAACCAGTAGAAATCCATCTCGATTTGATGCTACATTCCCTATAAAATTAGTCGCGCTAGATGTTACAGATAGTAAAAGCATAACTAGTTGTGTTGCCGAAATTCTAAAGATGGAAGGTCGCTTAGATGTATTGGTAAATAATGCGGGCGTTGGTATTACAGGGCCAATTGAAGAAACGCCTACTGCTGAAATTAGTAAGGCATTTGCCACTAATGTCTATGGTCCCATAGAAATGATAAACGCTGTGTTACCAGCCATGCGAAAGCAAGCTAGTGGTACTATCGTCAATATTTCGTCCATAGCCGGATATATGGGATTACCTTATCGCGGTATATATTCTGCCACCAAAGGAGCGCTAGAGTTGTTGACAGAAGCCTATAGGATGGAAGTGAAGCAATTTGGGATTAGAATGACTAATGTGGCTCCGGGTGATTTTGCAACCAATATTGCCGCAGGAAGATATCACGCACCAGCACTGGATGACTCTCCTTATCAAAAGGATTATAGTAACACCTTAAAAATGATGGATGCCCACGTAGATGCCGGTGAAGATCCATTGGCTATGGCAAAAGTGATCTATTCAATTATTAAAAGCGACTCGCCAAAAATACATTACAAGGTAGGAGCTCCACTTCAAAAATTTTCTATAGTTTTAAAAAGACTTTTACCAGACAAAATGTATGAGCGTATTTTAATGAAACATTACAAATTATAAATCTGGCATATTTCAGAAACCAAAAACAAAAATCTATGAAATTTTTTATCGATACCGCAAACCTAGAACAAATTAAAGAAGCACAAGATTTAGGCGTGCTCGATGGGGTAACTACCAACCCATCATTAATGGCAAAAGAGGGGATCTCAGGTCACGATAATATATTAAAACATTATGTAAGCATCTGTAATATCGTTGAAGGTGATGTGTCTGCAGAGGTGATCTCAACAGACTTTGAAGGGATGGTAAGAGAAGGAGAGGCATTGGCCGAGTTGCACCCACAAATTGTGGTAAAGGTACCAATGATTAAAGAAGGTATTAAGGCAATTAAATACTTTAGCGATAACGGAATCCGTACCAATTGTACACTAGTCTTTTCTGCCGGACAGGCCTTATTGGCAGCAAAAGCGGGCGCGACCTATGTATCACCATTTATTGGTAGACTAGACGATATCTCTACAGATGGTTTAAATCTAATTGCAGAAATAAGATTGATTTACGATAACTACGCTTTTGAGACAGAAATACTTGCAGCTTCTATACGTCACACGATGCACATCATTGAATGCGCAAAAATAGGTGCAGATGTAATGACGGGACCACTCTCATCTATAGAAGGGTTATTAAAACACCCATTAACAGATAGCGGTCTTGCTAAGTTTTTAGCTGATTATAATAAAGGGAAGTAACAGCTTAGAAAAGAATACACGGTTATAAAGCCTTTTCAAACCCCATATCTGTAATTGCCGTGTTGGCGTTTTTTATGATGCCATTTTTATCTACAATAATTGTGCGTTCTGGTATATCAAGAATCAATACAGACTTTGCAGAAGGTAGATTGTCTAACTGGTACTCCATATCCTTATTCGTACTTATTAAGTCTGCAATGCGTCTCCATTTTCTAAAATGATCATCTGCATTAATGGCAATAAAGTCATATTCAGGGTACTTGATGCGCAAGTGCTCTGCCTTTTCATGAACTTCACGATAATGGGTAGTAGACTCATAGGTCCAAAAATAGATTACTGTTGGTTTTTTAATAATAGAATGCAAAGTTCTAGTTTGATTGTCAAGGCCTACGAGTTGCACATCGGGTATTCCTTTACCTGGAATAATTTTTATGGTTTGCTCTAGAATGTGTGCCATCTGATTAATGTCTGCTTTACTAGATGAAAACTTTTTAAATTGAGTAAAAAGTTCCGTAGCTTTATTAACATCTGTTGTATGCAGAAGGTAATCTATTGCAGTACGTCTTAAGAGTTTGTTTCTTAGCGTTTCGTGATTCGTGTATTTTTTTATCGCCAATAATTTAGCTTGAGCATGCGTAAAGTTTGCACGATCAAAAGAATCTACTTGTTTATAGGCATCGTATGCAACATTGTTATAATAGGTGTTCATAAAACGATAGTAAGAGTAATGCGATCGCATCAGGTCATTACCATGATCTATTTTATTTCTGTGCTCTAAAAATTCTTGAGGGAGCTGTTCTTGGATCTCGGCATTTCCGGCCATTAAATTAGAAGAAATGTACATCTCTTTCCATAAGTGATGATCATATATTAAGTTAGCACTTAAAGTTTGGTCAAATTCTATAGTAACATTTTTTGCTGTAGTGATGTGTTTTTTATGAAATTTTTGATGCGCACTAGCAACAGAGTCTAATTTTTTAAGGTAGGCTTCTGGAGACAATGTAAACCATTCTGGCAGCATTTTTTCAACCTGTTCATCTTCTAAATAAATCTTCATCAAGAGATTGTTCTTTTCCGCACCAATACCACTATACTTTAAAGATTCGTCAAAATCAATAGTATTTACGTGAATGAGTAAGCTATCATTCGGATATAGATAAAATCGTTGGTACTCTCTGTGTTTAAAAGTATAAAGACCTTCGCATAGACTATCGTATTTAAATGAGAATCTATTTTTGTCATCTAGTTTAACAGAATCTAAAATGTGCTCATTATGAGATAGAACCACATAGGCTCCCCTCGGGTTTTCAATCACCCCACCTATATAAGTGCCACGCGCTTTATTGCTTCCAGTATTATCACAAGAAACCATAAAAACGCAGAAAAGAAGGATGGGTATTAGTTTATGCATCAGTTAAGGATTGTTAAAATCAAAAATAAGGTTCTCCGTTGTGCAATTTTGTTAATTGTAGGTTAAATAAAATAAAAATTAAACCTATTTTCTTGACCACTTATTTGTATTACTTTTGCAAAAATTTTTAAGCTATGTTATCCGTAAATAATTTGTCCGTTCAGTTTGGTAAAAGAATACTATTTGATGAAGTAAACACTCAGTTTCTAAAAGGAAATTGCTACGGAATCATTGGTGCCAATGGTGCTGGAAAATCTACCTTCCTTAATATAATTGCTGGTAAAATGGATCCAACATCTGGGCACGTGCATTTAGAACCGGGTAAACGTATGTCTGTGCTCGAACAAAATCACAACGCATGTGATGAGTTTATGGTACTAGAGACTGTTGTTCGTGGAAACAAGGAAATGTTTAAAGTAAAGTCTGAAATAGATAAACTATACGAAGACTACACAGATGCAAATGCAGAAAAGATAGGTGAACTTCAAATTATTTTTGAAGAAATGAATGGATGGAATGCAGATAGTGATGCTGCCTCTATGTTATCTAATCTTGGTATTGATGAGAGTTTGCATTATTCTTCTATGGCAGATTTAGATGGGGTTCAAAAAGTACGTGTGCTGCTTGCACAAGCCCTTTTTGGGAGTCCAGATGTGCTTATTATGGATGAACCAACCAATGACTTGGATTATGAAACCATCTCATGGTTAGAGCATTTCTTGGCTAATTATGAAGAGTGTGTTATAGTTGTATCTCACGATAGACACTTTCTTGATGCAGTATGTACACATATTAGTGATATAGATTTTAGCAAGATTAACCACTTTAGTGGTAACTATACTTTCTGGTATGAGAGTAGTCAACTCGCAGCAAGACAACGCGCACAGCAAAACAAAAAAGCAGAAGATAAGAAAAAAGAGCTACAAGAATTTATTATGCGTTTTAGTGCAAACGTAGCAAAATCTAAACAAGCGACATCTCGTAAAAAAATGATCGAGAAGTTAAATATAGAAGATATTAGACCATCAAGCCGTCGTTATCCGGCGATTATATTTGAAAGAGATCGTGAAGCGGGAGACCAGATTTTAAACATTGAAGGACTTTCGGCAATACAAGATGGGGACACACTATTTAAAAATGTAGATCTCAACTTAGCTAAAGGCGATAAAGTTGTAGTATACTCTAAAGACTCTAGAGCTGCAACTGCTTTTTACGAGATCATCAATGGATTGAGAAAAGAAGATTCTGGAACCTTTAACTGGGGAGTAACTACGAGCCAGAGCTATTTGCCATTGGACAATCATTCTTTCTTTGAGAGTGATTTAAACTTGGTAGATTGGCTACGTCAGTATGCAACTACAGAAGAAGAAAGAGAAGAAGTTTTTATTAGAGGCTTTTTAGGGAAAATGATTTTTAGTGGTGAAGAAGCTCTTAAAAAATGTAATGTACTCTCTGGAGGAGAAAAAGTACGTTGTATGTTAAGTAGAATGATGATGATAAGAGCAAACGTGCTTATGCTTGATGAACCTACAAATCACCTGGACCTAGAATCGATTACTGCATTTAATAATTCGCTTAAAAACTTTAAGGGTACTATTTTATTTACTACTCATGATCACGAATTTGCTCAAACCGTAGGTAATCGTATTATAGAGTTAACCCCAAAAGGAATCATAGACCGTTACATGACATTTGACGAATATATGAGCGACAAGAAAATCAAGGAACAACGTGCATCTATGTACGCTTAATTATCCTTTTTCACCAAGTGCTTCTAGATACTCATCAATCATTTCTTTTGCTAGAGCAAGTTCTTCTTTTCTAATAAATAACCGTACTTGGTTAGGCACTCCAATAGCAAAACCGCCAGTAATACCACTTTGGTGATCGTTTTTTTCAATGGGAGAAATACCCATATCTAGTAAACGAGCTTTTAGGCCATTTGCAATCATTGCGGGTCCAGTATAAATGCGTGTAGTTTGTTCTTGATTATCCATAGCTGTTAAGTTTAGAATTAAATGTACTTCGGAAATGTGCCAACAACAAAGTTTTAACAAATAAATAATAGAAAGCTAACAACCAAATAAAACACCCTGTTTTTCGTTTTGGTAAGGTATTTGCTTACATTTATCAAAAAATCAACGTCTATGAAATCGTTACAAAAATACTTTTACGCTCTGGCAGTCGTATTAATTACTACTGGTACCTTCGCCCAGAAAATAGAAAAAACAGATCCGGTAATCACAAAAGATTATGAGGGAACTACCTTTACTTCTCAAAAGTCATTGATTGAAAACATTTCAGCATCAGATTTACTTTCATATTCGCAAGCAATCATAGCAAATCCAAACTTGGAAGAACTAACTGCCGAAGGTAGCTATACTATGTTCCTTGCTCCAGATGCGTTTTTTAATGCTATGGACAAAGAAGAGCGCGACGCTTTTTTAGCATCTTCTAATGAGTATGTTCAGAAACAAGTGTTTAGCGCCTTTATTGTGCCAGGCCGTGTAGATAGTAGATCTTTAATGTATGAGTTAAAGAAAAGAGAAGGAGCACCACTTTATTTAAAAACAATAAGCGGTAAAAATTTAGGGGTTAAGATGTCGAGAAAAAACATGGTTTTATTTGATGCAGAAGGAAATCAAGTGAAAATTATGCAACCAGACTATTATCACTCTAAAGGATTCTTTCATATCGTAGATGGTTACTTTATGCCGGAGAGTGAAGAGTAAGATCTAGAATCTAGAAAAAAATTTATTAAAAAAACCACAATTCATATTCTTTGAATTGTGGTTTTTTTAATAAAGCAGGTACTTAATTTTAAGAATCTCTTACCTTAAACTCGCCCCAAAATCTTTCTCAAACCTTGCTTGTAGCTTATTCATAATCTTATCAATTTGCTTATCCGTCAGAGTTTTGTGTTCATCTTGAAGGGTAAAACTTAGCGCATACGATTTTTTACCTTCGGGTAAATTCTCACCTGTATAGACATCAAAAAGGCTTATATCTTTTAAAAGTGACCGTTCTGTTTGTTGTGCTGTGTTTTTAAGGTCAGCAAAACTGACATGGTCATCTAGTAATAAAGCAAAGTCTCGTTTTACCTGCGGGAACTTTGGTATTGCTTTTAGCGCAAAAGTCCTTTGCGTTAAGGCTTCAAGAATAGCGCTCCAGTTAAAATCTGCATAAACCATCTCAGCATCCAAGCCAAAAGATTTACTTACCTTTTTCTTGAGTACGCCAAGTTCAACAAGTGCAGTCTTTTTGGTAGCAATCGTAATTCCTTCTGCAAAAACGTCATTTTTTAAAGTTCCTTCTTTGGTGTTTTTAATACCCATATGCTCCAATAGCGCTGTAACAACTCCCTTTAGGTAAAAGAATCCAGATGTTTCGTTAGTACTATTCCAGCTTTCTGTGGCTTTCTTTCCAGTAATTAAGAGGGATAAATGTTTGTGTTCTTCACGACCACTAGTGTAATTGTGGTATGTTTTTCCAAACTCAAACAATTTTAAATCTGGCATTTTTCTATTGCTATTATAAGCAGCAACTTCAAGCGCGCTAAAAAGCATAGACTGGCGCATTACCGCAAGATCGTTGCTTAATGGATTCAACATCTCGACAGCGTGTTCGGTATTTAATGTTTCAGAAAGAGAAAGATACTTTGCTGTGGTCAGTGAGTTGTTAAGCATCTCGTTAAAACCAAGTGCTGCAAGCTGGTCACTAATCTTGTTACGCACCTCATAATCTTCAATCTCTTTTTTACCAGCGATAGAAGCATTTAGTTTTTGAGTAAAATTTATTTTATTGTAGCCGTACACGCGCAAGATTTCTTCAATCACATCTACCTCGCGAGTCACGTCGTTTCTGTAAGCAGGAATGGTCATTCCGATACCCGTTTCTGTAATATTGTTTACTTTAATGTCAAGAGAAGATAAAATTCCTTTTATAGTTTCCTTGGGTATTTCTTCTCCAATGAGTCTGGTTGTATTTTCAAAATTGAGAAATACTTGATGGTCTTCTATTTTTTTAGGGTAACGATCAGAAAGATCACTTGTAATCTGGCCACCTGCAATATCACATATCATAATTGCAGCAATTTGTAAAGCGTAATTGGTATTGTTAGGGTCAATACCGCGTTCAAAACGAAATGAAGCATCCGTATTAAGCCCATGACGCTTAGCAGTTTTACGAACGCTTACAGGGTTAAAGTAGGCGCTTTCTAGAAAAATAGAAGTCGTACTGTTTGTAACACCACTATTAATGCCACCAAAAACCCCAGCAATACACAACGGTTTCTCTGCGTCACATATCATTATATCTTCTTCGTGCAATTCACGTTCCACTTCATCTAAGGTTGTGAACTTTGTTCCTGCGGCGAGTGTCTTAACAATAATCTGATTTCCCGAAATTTTTGTAGCATCAAAGGCATGTAATGGCTGTCCTAAATCGTGCAAAATATAATTGGTAATGTCTACCACGTTATTTAGTGGTGCAAGACCAATGGCTTTTAGTCGGTTCTGCAACCAAGCAGGCGAAGGAGCAACGGTAATTCCAGAAATTGTGACCCCGCAATATCGCGGTGTTAATTCCTGGTTTTCAACATCAACTTCAATTTTTAGCGTTCTGTTTTCTATATGAAACTTTGACGTAGATGGTGTAATCAACTCTAATGAAACTTCGTGCTGTAACAGTCCAGCTTTTAAGTCTCTCGCAACGCCCCAGTGGCTCATTGCATCCGCGCGGTTAGGGGTGAGGCCTATTTCAAAAACAATATCATTTTCTACATCGACCACATCAGAAACTGCAGTACCTGGAGTTAAAGTTGGGTCGAGTACAAGTATCCCATCATGGCTTTTACCTAGCCCGAGTTCATCTTCTGCACAGATCATTCCCATACTCACTTCGCCGCGAATCTTTCCTTTTTTTATTTGCCATGGCGCACCATCTTCATCATATAAAGTTGTACCTACCGTCGCAACAGGTACTTTTTGTCCTGCAGCCACATTAGGTGCACCACATACTATTTGCACGGCTTCATCAGTGCCAATATCTACAGTAGTGACCTTTAATCGATCAGCATTGCTATGTTGTTCGCAGGTTAATACGTGACCTACAATCACGCCTTCAAGCCCGCCTTTTATAGAAGAAAAAGACTCAATACCCTCAATTTCCAGACCAAGGTCTGTAAGGAGTTCGCCTGTTTTTTCTGCCTCCCAGTCGAGATTGATAAATTGTTTTAACCAGTTATATGATATCTTCATTATGAGTGATTATAAGCCAACAAAGATAACACTTATACAATTTTTGTAAGTATATTTAAAAACGAATGTCTAACATTTTTCAACACCCTTTTTATGAAATATATCGTGCTTTTATTGACCATTGTGGTTGCAGTTTCCTGCCAAAACGCCACAGACCTCAGGCCTAGTACAGGCAATTGGAGAGCAACGCTAGATTTAGGCAACGGCAATACACTTCCGTTTTTAGTGGATTATCACGCAGATAATACCTTAACTATATATAATGCCGAAGAAGAAATAGAAGTAAATGAAGTCACTATAAAAGGAGATTCTATTATCATACAAATGCCCGTTTATGAAGGAGTTTTAAAAGGAACCTTTACATCAAATACAATTATTGGAGATTTTATTAAGCCTAGTTTAAATAGAACAGTATCCTTTAAAATGATACGAGAAAAGGCGACTAGATTTAAAATCACACAACCACATACATCTCTAGTTTCTGGAAATTGGGAAACTGTTTTTAGCCCAGAAAGTAAAGAAGATACATACATCGCAAAAGGAATATTTGAACAATTGGGCAATAAAGTTACAGGTACTTTTAGAACCACAACAGGAGATTATAGATATCTAGAAGGAGTGGTGGAAGGTGACTCTTTAAAGCTATCCACTTTTGACGGTGCTCATGCGTTCTTATTTAAAGCAGCAATAAAAGATTCAATTATAAAAGGTATTTTTTACAGCGGAAATCACTGGGAAGAACCATTTACGGCAAAGCGAAATGAGGGCTACGAGCTACCATCTGCAGATTCTCTTACGTATCTAAAAGAAGGATACGATACGCTTACCTTCAGTTTTCCAGATACAGATGGTACTATGGTAGCACTTACTGATGAGCGTTTTAAAAATAAAGTGGTTGTTGTGCAGGTGATGGGAACTTGGTGTCCTAATTGCCTTGATGAAACTAAATTTTACACAGACTATTACCATAAGAATAAAAGTGATGATCTAGAGTTTGTCTCTTTGGCATTTGAGTATGCCCCAAATAAAGAAAAAGCATTTAAATCAATCAACAGATTGAAGCAAAAAATAGACGTGCCATATCCTATTTTATTAGCCCAATACGGGAGCAGTGATAAAAAAGAAGCACAAGAAAAACTGCCTATGCTTAATCAGGTTTTGTCTTACCCAACTACACTATTTATTGATAAAAAGGCTAAGGTTAGAAAAATACACACGGGTTTTAATGGTCCAGCGACGGGCAAAGAATATACTGAGTTTGTAGCCCAATTTGATCGTTTTGTAAAACAGTTGCAAGCCGAGCCTATTTCCGAAGAGAAATAATCGGGCCCATACTCTTTTGTCTGCTTACTGGATTATTTTTAATCAAGTGTTGTGCGGTTAAAAGTACATAGTGAAACTACTAGTTCGCCTTTCATTGAATCAAAATAGTCTGCTCACATTTAGTGCAGAGATACCAAGCGCAGTGCCTTAAGCAATGGTCGGGTTCATGAAAACTCCAATAAACATAATGTACTCTAAACGGCTATCATCCAAAGGCTAATTAACACCATCAATTCTTACAAAAAAAATCGTACCCCAACCTTTTAGTTTGTATTTAGAATATTTATATTGTGGCACCTAACAATGACCAATGGAAGACAAGATTAAATATGAGATGGAGTTTGTGATACAAGTATCACCAGCGATGCTATATACCTACATTTCTACACCCTCTGGAATGAGTGAATGGTATGCAGACAATGTGAACTCTCGAGGTGAGTTTTTTACCTTCATATGGGAAGGTAGCGAAGAAAAAGCGAAGCTATTGACCAAGAAAAGTAAAGAACGTATTAAGTTTCAATGGATGGAGGATGAAGGAACAGATTATTTTTTTGAGCTCCGTATTCAAGTGGACGAAATTACAAAAGACGTATCCTTAATGATTACAGATTATGCAGAAGACGATGAGGTAGAAGAAGGAAAATTATTATGGACAAATATGATTGGGAATTTAAAACAGATTCTTGGTTCAAAATAAAATAAAAGATTAGATACTCTTATCTTTGCACCGTCTTATTAAAAATGAGACGGTTTTTTTATGGTCAATCTCAACGGAACACTTGTTAATGATAAAGATGCCACGATTGGCATACACAATAGAGGAATGCAGTATGGTGATGCTGTATTTGAAACCCTTAAAATTTCAGTAGGGAAAATACTATTCTGGGAAGACCACTACTTTAGGCTCATGGCATCTATGCGTATACTGCGTATGGAGATACCACAAACCTTCACTCTAGAATTTTTGGAGGCCGAAATATTAAAAATAATAGACCTTGAGCAATCAAAAACACATCGTGTTAAGCTATTAGTATGGCGAGAGGCTGGAGGCAAGTATACGCCTTCAGATAATGAAGTAGGGTATAGTATTTCTTCAGAAAAAATAGAGGCTCCTTTTTATTTGCTTAATGAAGCGCCTTATGAGGTGGAGTTGTATAAAGACCATTATGTGATGTCTTCTTTATTATCCACTTTAAAAACTACAAATAAAGTGATTAACGTGGTGGGAAGCATTTGGGCAAAAGAGAACGGGTATCAGAACTGCTTGATGATAAATGATAAAAAACAAGTGATTGAGGCCCTTAATGGAAACCTATTTTTAGTAAAAGATGGTCGTATAAAAACACCGCCACTCACAGATGGTTGCCTAAAAGGGATTATTAGAAAACAGATATTAGCAATTTTAACCGCAGTGCCAGATTATATTATAGAAGAAGCGTCTATTTCTCCTTTTGAGTTGCAGAAAGCAGATGAGTTGTTTGTGACTAATGTGATTACAGGCATACAGCCCATTACTAAGTACCGTAAAAAAGAATATGGAAATACGGTAGCTAAGGAGCTGTTAGGAAAATTGAATGCCAAGGCAAGATTTCAGTAAGAAATCTCAAATTTAAACGCGTGCTGTTTTATTTTCATTCAATTTTTCTTCTATTCCTTGAAATTTTATAAACCATAAAACCTAAACTCCCTCCAATAGAAAGTGAAACTAAAAAATTTGCTAAATTCGGACTTGGGTGTCCATTGTCAGCTCCACCAACGCTAAAAAATAAACTCATAAATGAATTCATTTCATTTGTATGGTAATAACACGCATCCGGAATTAATAAATCGTAAATTATTGTGAAACTAACTAGAAATGTAATAATCGCCCCAATTGAGATAAACATCCATTTAGAGATTTTTCCTTCCTTCATTCTATAATTTAGATATTTATTGATATCCCGGCATTACGCTATTGTTGGGTCGGAAAGAGTAATTTAATTATAACTAGGATTCTCAGGAGCATTGGACCACATCACGTAATCTCCGCCAAACTCGATCATTTTCTTTTTCCAGAAATCGTTTTTAGAATTCCAGATAATGGAGTCTTTGTCTTTATTTAAAACTACTTTCCAGCTGTTAAGAGACAGCTCTTCTTCCAGTTGTTCGTTTGCCCAACCAGAATACCCTAAGAAAAATCGTATTTGTTTTTCGGTAAGTGAATCGTTTTCTAGCAATTCTATAATTGCATTAAAGTCACCACCCCAGTAGATACCGTTTGATATTTCTACACTGTTAGGTATAAGTTCTGGAATAGTGTGTATAAAATATAAATTGTCTTGTTCTACAGGGCCACCGTTATACACGGTAAGTGATGAGTTCACTTCTGGTACAAAATCTCTTAATTTATACTCTAGAGGTTTGTTAAGAATAAAACCAACAGATCCATTTTCTTGATTATACTCTGCAAGTAAAACCACAGATCTATTAAACGAAACGTCACCAATAATAGATGGTTCTGCTACGAGTAAGTGCCCTTTTTCTGGTTTTAAAGAAATCATTTATTTGATGTTGGTTATTTAAAACTAACGATTAAATCTCATATAAAAAAATAGCATTGAAATATTGACAGAATTAATTGCATAAAAAAAACCTGCTTAGAACAAGCAGGCTTTCTTTTAAAACGGTAAGGGTGATTAGTTTACAGAACTCTGTAAATCTGAACCAGCTTTGAATTTCACTACGTTTTTTGCAGCGATTTTGATCGTTTTTCCAGTTTGAGGGTTTCTACCTTCTCTTGCAGCTCTTCTAGTTACTGACCAAGAACCGAATCCTACTAGAGAAACTCTGTTTCCTTTTTTCAAAGAACCTTCTACGTTTCCTAAGAAAGACTCTAATGCTTTTTTAGCTGCTGCTTTTGTTACTCCAGCATCTGCTGCCATTGCATCGATTAAATCTGATTTGTTCATAATTGTTTTGAATTAAATTTCAGTTAAACATTGATTAATTTACATAACAAATATAGAAGGATACATCGGTAACACAAGCAATGACGCGGGAAATACTTCAGTTTGTTAATAACTATGAGGGTTATTAACAAAGATTCGCCTATTTTCAGTCAATTTTAACAAAATGAGTGTTGATAGGGCTTTACAACATTTTTGCATTTTCAGAAAAATCATTCCCATTTAATAAAGAAACGATGTCCATTTTTCTTTTTCCAGGCAATTGCATCTCTTTAATATATAGGTAACCGTTTTGCACTGCAACTTTCAAGGTTTTCTTTGTCGTAATAATGTGCCCATTTACTTTTCTATGTGGTTCTGCTTCAAAAGCTGCGGCGTATATTTTTACTTTGCTAACTTCTTCGTCTTGTACCAGTTCACTCCAGGCCACTGGATAAGGTGATAACCCTCTTATTAACGCCTCAATTTTTTCTCCGGATTGAGACCAATCTATTCGCATATTTTCGGGCGTCAACTTTGGCGCCTCTTTTAACTCCCCTTTTAGTGGCTGCGGAAATGTCTCAACATCACCGGTAGCTATTAAATCAACTGTTTTTAATACGAGTTGACTCCCTAAATCCATTAAGGTGTCGTGCAAACTCCCAACAGTTTCGTCTTCTTTAATACTAACAGAAGATTTCAGAAGAATAGCTCCCGTATCTATTTTTTCATCTATAAAAAAGGTGGTAACCCCCGTTTCTTTCTCTCCATTAATTATTGCCCAGTTAATTGGCGCGGCACCGCGATATTGAGGTAGGAGAGAAGCATGTAAGTTAAATGTACCGTATGCTGGCATTGCCCATACCAATTTAGGCAACATTCTAAAGGCAACGATGATCTGCAGATTAGCATCTAGCGTTTTAAGCGCTGCTAAAAAATCTTTGTTTTTTAAATTAGTGGGTTGTAATACTGGCAGTTCCTGTGATACTGCATATTCTTTAACTGCAGAAGGCCTTAGTTTTCTGCCGCGTCCTGCGGGTCTATCTGGTGCGGTAATTACACCTACGATGTTTTGTTCGGCCTCAATCAATGATTTTAAAATACCTACCGCAAAATCTGGAGTTCCTAAAAAGACAATTCTTAAATCTTTATTCATATGTAATTCCTAATTAAAGGTTTGTTTTTAATAGTAAGATATCATATCGTGCTTTCTTCATCCTCAACCCTTCTGTCGCTGAGAAGGTAGTTTCTAATGCATGTCTAAAATAATGAAACTGCATCATTCAACATTCTGCGGTTCGATATTCGATACTTTTTTACTCTGGCAATCAAAAATCCCCAATTGTTAATCGTTACTTTTTTCTTCTAATCTCTAGGTTCTATAATAACAATTCCTGGCATCAATGCCAATACTACCTTGATCAGATAGTAAGCGCAAAACTTGCAATATTTTAGACTCAGCAAAAGTAAGGCTTTCTGTGAGTTCTCGAGATGATTTGTTGGCGAGTTCCAACTCCTGTAAAATGGCATCTTTTAGTATTAAAAGTTCCTTTTTTGAAGTTACTGTTTTTTGATTGGTACAAACAGAACAAACCCCACAAGGCGTCGATGTGGTTTCACCAAAATAGGTGACCAATTGTATGCTCTTGCAAGTATCTGTATCTTCTACATAGCGAAGTACAGAAGCTACTTGTGCTTTCTTTTTATCGTTTAATGCTTTAGCTTCACGTGAAATCGTGTTAATAGTTTTATCATCTTCTCTTGGCAGGAGGAAGGTGATAGATGCATCTGTCTGTTGAAGGTTTAAGGTGCACAATCCTTGTCCTTCCATTTTTTGTAATGCTTGCTCTATCGCTGGAATTGATTGCCCAGTTTTAGATTGTACAAAATCAAGATTGATTTGTGTGGGAGAGTCAAAAACACCCCCGTAAATGCGTAAAATGGTTTTACCAATAACAGATATTAATGGGTTTCCTGCAAAATAGTCTAACACTACGTCATTATGCGCCGTAAAATGTAAGGTAGATTTACGTCCAAATTCTTTAGACAATTGTAAAACCCCTAATCTATCTAATGCCTGTAGGCCATTATATGTACTTAGTGTATTTAGTTTATAAATTTTGCAGAAAGCCGCAAAGCCAAAACTGTGTTTTGTAAATGCTCCTTCGCCATATGAAACCTGAAAATAGTTATTTAGTCTTCTATAAATATGTTTCAAGTCTGCTACAGAGGCTAATGAGTCAACATATTGTTTTTTAACCACAGTCTTGTCATAAGCATTATATATTAGTACTGCCTGTGCATAGTGACCATCTCTCCCAGCTCGTCCTGCTTCTTGAAAATAGCTCTCTAAACTTTCTGCAAGTTGTGTATGGATTACAAACCGAACATTGGGGTGATCAATACCCATCCCAAAAGCATTTGTAGCCACCATAATAGGAGTAGATTCTGTTTTCCAGTCTCGAAGGCGTTTTTCTTTTTCATTTGGAGGTAATCCTCCGTGAAAAAACTGACTTTTAAAACCAAGCGTATTTAACTCTTCACTAAGTTGCACCGTTCCTTTCCTATTTCTAATATAGATAATTACATTGCCTGTATTGTTTTTGAGCAGTTGTTCTATTCGATATAATTTATCATCTTCCTGTAGCACTTGATATGCAAGATTATCTCTAACAAAAGATTTTTTAAAAATGGCTGGTAATTCCATTTTAAGCGAGACAATGGTGTCTTCTAAAACCTCTGGAGTAGCAGTTGCCGTGAGCGCAATAAAAGGTGCTAAGGGTTTTAACTCTCTTAAAATAGTGATGTTTTTATAGGCAGGTCTAAAGTCATTGCCCCACTGCGAGATACAATGCGCCTCGTCTATTGCTATGAGGTTTACTGGCATTTGTTTTATCGCATTTTGCACTACTTCTTGTTGTAATCGCTCAGGCGACATATATAGAAACTTATAATTTCCGTGTATCGCATTATCTAGGGTAGTCATTAGGTTTGCATAAGACAAGCCACCGGTAATAGATAAGGCTTTAATTCCTTTTTCTTTTAAGCCAGAAACCTGGTCATTCATTAGCGCAACTAAGGGCGAAATTACAATACAAATGCCTTCCATTGCGATAGCTGGAACTTGAAAACAAACAGATTTACCACCACCAGTGGGTAGCAGCGCCACTGAGTCACGACCATTAATTACAGACTCAATAATCTCTAATTGCAAGGGTCTAAAGGCGTCAAAACCCCAATATTGTTTTAATATGTGATTTGGGCTATTCAATCTTGATTTTTAATGCATTCTAATATAAACTCAATACGCTTCTCAACAGTACCATGAGGCACTTCAATTGTTTTATACCCAAACTGCTTGTAGCCTTTTTTAAGGTATTCATAAATAATGGTTCCTATTTCATAGGTTTCGTAGCGTTCATTATCTGTAACATGAATTTCTTTCCAAGGCGGCAGTAAAAATACTAAGTCATATCTATTATTATAGATGGTTTTGGCAAAATTATGGGGATACCAAGCGCCTATATAGTCCATATATGCAGTCACATCTGGCATTCCGCGATCGTAAAATAGTAGATCTGAGACTCCTGCAATGGCATTTTTGTATTGTTGAAATCTACCTTCAAGCAATTTCTGGCTAAATAAGAGCGGATCTGTTAAAAATAATTGCTCAATTCCTTGTGCTTGTGCTTCAAGAATGACTTGCCTAGATATTTCTTCTTCACAGGCATATCCTTTTGATAATAAGTGGTTTAATAAGGTGGTTTTTCCAGTAGATGGGCCGCCAGCAAGTACGATTCTTTTAGTGGTTTTATTCAAGCTAGATTCTTGTTTTTAAATTGCTCAAAGCTTTCATTGTTTCTGAAATAGTATCACTCGATATCAAGCCTTTAAAATTTCCGAAGTAAAAGTGATTAATATACAAAGTACGGGAATATTTAATTAATACTTTTTATTTTATATGGCTCTGTTGGTGGACGGTTTGAGTCAAGACCGCAGGCTGAAGCTTGCTGCGCGAAACAAGACCTTTTTAAAAATAGGAGAATGGGTTGCTTAATGCCATAGACCAGTTTTGAGATGTTTACTATTTCTGAAGTAATTATTATTTGCAAACCGTGTCATGTTTACCAACTATTTATTCGATTTCATTTTCGATTTCAAACGCTGTATCTTTGTAACATAATTTAATACTCCAATGGCAGACGAAAAAAAAACGGAAGCATTTTACGCACGATTAAAAGAACAATTGGCACTTGACACCAATTGGCCCGCGCCTTATTTGTACAAATTTATTGTACCTGCAAGCAATGAAAAGATTGCCGAAATTGAAGTGATATTTGACGGGCTTGATGCAGAGATTAGAACGCGCGATAGCGCTAAGGGCAAGTATTCGAGCGTTTCTATTACCGTTAAAATGGAATCTCCAGAAGCTGTAATAAAAAAATACGTGGAAGTTTCCAATATTGAAGGAGTGATATCGTTATAAATTATGTATTTTGCGTACGAATACCAATTACACTTCTCGAGGATACATATTCCTTTTAAATACGTTACACATTGATAGATAATTTAGAATACAACACCGAGCGCCCTAAGCTCAATATACCGGATTACGGTCGTCACATTCAGAAAATGGTAGACCAAGCCATTAGTATAGAAGATGCAATAGAGCGCAACAAAATGGCAAAAGGAATTATTGCTGTAATGGGAAATTTAAATCCGCATTTACGTGATGTGCCAGATTTTCAACATATGCTTTGGGATCAGCTTTTTATCATTGCAGATTTTAAACTAGATGTAGAGTCTCCATATGAGATACCAACAAGAGAAGCGCTTGCCGAAAGACCAGCCCCGCTAGAATATCCTCAAAATTTTCCGAAATACCGTTTTTACGGGAATAACATTAAGGGAATGATCGATGTTGCTGTGAGTTGGGAAGATGGTGAGAAGAAAGATGGACTTGTTTTGACTATCGCAAACCACATGAAAAAATGTTTCTTAAACTGGAACAAGGACACGGTAGATGATGATGTGATTTTTAATCATTTATTTGAACTTTCTGACGGTAAATTAAACCTAAAGGAAAGTGATGAGGTGTTACGTGAATCAAGTAAGTTAATGCAACATAAAAAGCGTTACAACACAACACATAAAAAGAGTACTAGTAATCATAAGAAGAACAACAATAACAATAACAGAAACAATAACCGTAAACGCTACTAGATTTATTTATGGGAACTTTTCAAATAGAAGGAGGACACAGATTAAAAGGTAATATACACCCTCAAGGAGCAAAAAATGAAGCATTACAGATTTTATGTGCTGTCTTGTTAACTCCAGAAGAAGTAATTATAGAGAACATTCCAGATATTAGGGATGTCAATAAATTAATCGGAATACTTGGTAACTTAGGTGTTAAAACCCAGAAGCTAGGTAAAGGTAAATATGCTTTTATTGCAGATGATATAAATTTAGCATATCTAGAGTCTGAACTTTTTAAACAAGAGGGGAGTTCACTTAGAGGTTCTATAATGATTGTTGGCCCATTATTAGCTCGTTTTGGTAAAGGATATATTCCACGTCCAGGAGGAGATAAGATAGGGAGACGCAGACTGGATACTCATTTTGAAGGTTTTATTAATCTTGGTGCGACCTTTAGATATAACAAAGAAGAACGTTTTTATGGCGTAGAGGCTCCTAAAGGATTAACTGGGGCTTATATGTTATTAGATCAAGCTTCTGTGACAGGAACAGCAAACATTGTGATGGCTGCTGTACTGGCAAAAGGGACTACTACTATCTATAATGCAGCCTGTGAGCCTTATTTACAGCAACTTTGTAAAATGCTGAACTCCATGGGTGCAGACATTAAAGGTGTTGGCTCTAACATGCTTATCATAGAAGGGGTTAAAAAATTAGGAGGATGCACGCATCGCATTTTACCAGATATGATTGAAATAGGTAGTTGGATTGGGCTAGCGGCAATGACGCGCAGCGAACTAACTATTAAAAATGTGAGTTGGGAAAACCTTGGTTTGATACCAGACACGTTTAGAAAACTAGGAATCAAACTAGAGAAAAAAGGAGACGATATTTATATTCCTTCTCAAGAACACTACGAAATACAAGGATACATTGATGGTTCTACTCTAACCGTGGCAGATGCACCTTGGCCCGGATTTACACCAGATTTATTGAGTATCGTACTTGTTGTTTGTACTCAGGCAAAAGGAAATGTATTAATACATCAAAAAATGTTTGAGAGTCGTTTGTTCTTTGTAGATAAACTAATCGATATGGGTGCACGGATTATTTTATGTGACCCGCATAGAGCTACTGTTATGGGACACGATTTTACGTCTGAGTTAAAGGCTACCACTATGGTCTCTCCAGATATTAGAGCCGGAATCTCCTTATTAATTGCGGCGCTTTCTGCAAAAGGGACGAGTACCATTCACAACATTGAGCAAATAGACCGCGGATACGAGAATATTGATGAGCGTTTACGAGCGATAGGAGCTAAGATTACAAGACTGGATAGTTAGACATATAAATTACCAATAAAGAAAATCCCAAATCACAAGAATTAGCTTGTTATTTGGGATTTTTTACTTTTAAGAATTCTTGCTTTTAGCTCGTCTTTCTATTCTTATTAATTTCATCTTGAAGCTTACGTCTAATCTGTTGGATTTCTTCCAACTTTTTAGAACGGTGCGCTTCAAATTCAGATTCTGTTTCTTCTAGTTTATTATTCGCATTTCTTGTAATTGTATTACTGTTTTTAAACTTAAAAATAAAAAACAGTAATGCAGCTATAAGCACAGCAATAATGCTCCACATGATTGTATTGTAGGTGGCTTTTTTTACAAGTACACCAAAAAAGTTAATGCCGTCTTCTTTTTCTCGAGAAGCTGTCAAATCTGTATTTGTACTTGTTAATGTATTCTCTAGTTTAGAGATTTGCGCAGCTTGATCATCAACAGTCTTGTTAGTAGTAACGATTGTTTGTTCTAGTTTGTTAATAGAATCTAGAATGTTTTTACGCAATGCGGCGAGTTTTGTTTTTTTAATAACTTTAAACTCTTGATAATTGTTAGACTTATCTACAACATCAATAAATTGACCTTGAATACTGTTATCGGTTTCGGTTTGTGCTAAAACACTAAAAGACAGTAAACATAAAAAGAATAGGGATAGTGTATGTTTCATGATGCAAAAGTAAGTTTGTCCTTGCTAAAACAAAAGAAGAATGCTAAAATTATTTTAATAACATTATTTTTTCTTTAATAAGGTGTTGTGATCGTTACGACAAAAGTTTAAAGCGCCAGATGGGCATTTGCGTATTTGGGCTATAATTTCTTGGGTATTTGAACCCTCAAGATTGATCCATGGAATAACGGTCATTCTAAAAACACTGGATAATCCTTTCGCGCATTTTTCAGCGTGAATACATTTTCTTGGGGTAAAAGTTACCGTAATTTCACTATTCGCAAATTCATTACAAGCTATTTCCATACGTGCAAATTTGGGGGTTGCAGGAAGTAAATATAATAAAATAATCGATATAAGGTAATTTTATTCGATTAAAAGTATATTTCTGTAGGTGAGATGTAGGAATTTAATTCCTTAACTATGTATAATTAAAATTGTTAAAGCAATTGCATGCGCGCTATATGCACCACTAAGCTACTGCCTCTTTATAAACGCGTAAACATCTTTCGCGAGCCTCTTTATGATCGACTATTTTTTCTGGGTAGGCATCTGTATTCATTTCTGGCACCCATTTTTGTATGTATTCCTTTTGTTTGTCAAATTTGTCCACCTGTGTCATCGGATTAAAAATTCTAAAATATGGAGCCGCATCAACACCGCTACCAGCAGCCCATTGCCAGTTGCCTACATTGCTTGATTGCTCATAATCTAAAAGTTTTTCAGCAAAATAAGCTTCGCCCCAACGCCAGTCTATTAATAAGTGCTTGCATAAAAAACTAGCAACAAGCATACGCACTCTATTATGCATATGTCCAGTAGCATTCAATTCGCGCATTCCAGCATCAACCAGCAAGTAGCCAGTTTTGCCTATTTTCCATTTGTCAAACTCCTCTTCATTGTTACGCCATTGAATACGGTCATATTTACTACGGAAGGCGTCAAATTGTGTTTTTGGAAAATGCCAAATAATCTGCATAAAAAACTCACGCCATATAAGTTCGTGCATAAAGGTTTCATTCTCTTCTGCGATAGCTTTCCGCATCATATTTCTAACACTTACAGTTCCAAAACGAAGATGAGGCCCTAAATGTGACGTTCCGTCGACCGCAGGAAAATTACGTGTGCCTTCATATTCTTGAATTAAAAGAGGAGAAACGTTATAACCTGGAACCTTGATATCAGATTTTGTAAAACCAATAGCACTTAAAGTAAGATGGGGTAATTTTTGTTTTTGAAGTAATGCATCCATGTGTGCACTAGTATCATATATTTTTAAATGTTCCCCTTCGTTAAAGGCTACTTTCCATTTGTTCTTAAAAGGAGTATAAACCACATAAGGTTTACCATCGCCTTTTACAATTTGGTTCTTTTCAAAAATTACTTGGTCTTTGAAGGTGTAAAAACCGATATCTTTTTCTGCTAAAAATGTTTTAATTTCTCGATCACGATCTTGCGCATACACTTCATAATCGTGATTAGTAATAACGTTCTGGACGTCAAATTCTTGAACTATTTGTTTGTATATTTCTAATGGCTTCCCATGATACATTGCAAGACCGCTTCCGTTTTTCTGCAATGCATCACACATGGCTTGCAAGCTATCGTGGATAAAAGTAACGCGAGCGTCATTTTTAGGCAACTCATTTAATATTTCAGAATCAAAGATGAATATGGGCAGCACTGGATACTTACCGTTTAGTGACTTAAAAAGCCCTACATTATCATCGAGTCTTAAGTCACGACGAAACCAAAATATGTTTACTTTATCTGCCATTTAATTTCTTCTAATTAGTCAAACTGAGCTTGTCGAAGTTCGTTTAACAAGTTAATTTGTTTTCCTTAGACAGGCTCAGGATGACTGTTAACTTTTTTTACCTACTATTTAGCTTGCAATGTAGACATTCCGCCATCTACACCAATAATTTGCCCAGTCATCCAAGAAGATTCATCACTAAGCAAAAACTGGGCTACAGCGGCAATGTCGTCTACTGTACCCACCCTTTTTAAGGGATGTCTGTCACCCATCTTTTCTTTTTTCTCATCTGAAGAAAGAAGCTTTGATGCAAGCGGTGTATCTGTTAATGAAGGTGCAATTACGTTCACTCTAAAGCTAGGTGCATACTCTGCGGCTAATGCTTTTGCAAAACCTTCAATAGCCCCTTTTGCGGCTGCTACCGAGGTGTGATAGGGCATCCCAACCTTTACAGCAACGGTACTAAAAAAGACTAAGCTGGCTTGATCTGCGTGTTTTAATTTCGGGATTAATGCTTTAACCACCTTAACCAGACTAAAGAAATTAAGTTGCATATCCTGTTCAAATTCTGCAAGTTTAAGCGCTGCAAAAGGCCTCAGGTTAATACTTCCTGGACAGAAGACTAAGCCATCAATGGCGTCTGGCAATTTTAATGTAGCAATCTCATCTTCCATGACGTCAAAAGTATGATAGGTAATTGCTTCTGAAATGTGCTCACTTGTTCTACTGGCAATATGTACATTATGTGCTTCACTTAATCTATTTGCTAATGCTTGGCCTATTCCGTAAGAACCACCAATAAGTAGTATGTTTTTCATATGTATTGCCCGTTAAGGCTTGTTTTTATTAGATTCTGTCTAAGAATTAATAGCTCTTACTATTGTTTCAAAATTTAAAGGTTCGAAAATTAATTTGTTAAAAGGTATTCGGAATTTACGATTCACTTTTAACATGTAACCAAAATGCTTTGCTAGGCTTCTGAGCGTTTACTTTAATAGTGTTGATAAACTGCTCTGTTAAACATGTAAATTGGTTCATTTCATTTTTCCGAAGAGTTCATGAAGTTTTTTTGTTCGATATTCAAAAATCTCATCTAGTTTTGGTTTTACAATAAAAGGATGCACAAGTTGACCCAACCATCCCATAGGTACTTTGTAATCTATGATGTCTTCCATCTCCACACCGCCTTCAATCTCTTTGATAAAATGCTTGTGATGCCACAATGCGTAAGGACCAAAGCGTTGCTCATCTACAAAATACTCGCCCTCTTTTACATGTGTAATTTCTGTAACCCATTTGGTTTTTATTCCAAGTACCGGTGTTACAATATATTGTATTATCTGCCCTGCATACATAGGCCTATCGGCTCCAGATAAAATATCAAAGCCCATATAGTCTGGTGTGATGGTCGCAAGATTTAATGGGTTTGAGAGAAAGTCCCATGCTTGCTGCTTTGTTATGGGTAGATTTTGTTTTGCGTGTTTGGTATATATTTTCATTTACAGTGGTTGTGAACTTTCCGTAAAAATAAATAATGTTTAATAAAAACACCTTAACATTAAACAAAGTTTAACAACAATTCTCATCTTTTACAAGTTGGCAGCTTACCACCGCCAAGAAGCATCCAAGAATAGGAGCAAATATATATATCCAAAGTCCTTCTAGGTGTCCACTCAATATTGCAGGGGCAATAGATCGCGCAGGATTCATAGATGCACCCGTTATTGGTCCTGCAAACATCGCCTCAAGTAAAACGATTCCGCCAATAGCGATACCAGCGGTTGTGCCTATTTCTTTAGATCCGGTAGAAACATTAATGATGACAACCATTAATAAAAAGGTGAGTAATACTTCGAGAATAAATACTTTTAAATGTGCTATCGCTGGTAGTGTTGCTCCTAGCGTTTCCGAAGTAGGGAAGAGGTACCACAGCAATGCACTAGCAGCAAAGGCACCTATTAATTGAACGATTATGTAAGCAGGTACTTCTTTCCAGGGAAACTTCTTAGCGTAAGCAAAACCTATAGTTACGGCAGGATTAATGTGACAACCACTTATATCACCAAAAGCGTAGATCATTCCCATGACAATGAGTCCAAATGTAATGGCAACACCTGGATGTGTGACTACACCACCAGTAAAATCATTAATAACCATCGCTCCTGTCCCGCAAAATACAAGACCAAAAGTTCCAATAGCTTCTGCAATGAGACGTTTTTTCATGCTACAAAAATACGCCTTTTGAACTAGTTTGGGTTTTATGAAATTATTAACTCTAAAGACAGTAAGTAATATTTATTTTCGTGACGTAATAACCTAAAACATAAATCATGAAAAAAGTAATACTTTTTATCGCTGCTGTGGCAATGACCGCGGGAGTATCTGCTCAAATTGAAACACCGGCAGCTAGCCCATTTCAGAAAATAGAACAAAAAATTGGACTTACAGATGTTACTGTTGAGTACTCAAGACCTTCTAAAAAAGGAAGAACAATTTTTGGAGACTTAGTACCTTATGCTAAGATGTGGCGTACTGGTGCAAACAAAAACACCATGATCACTTTTAGTGATGCTGTAATGATTGGTGGTAAAGAAGTGAAAGCTGGAACTTACGCGATCTTTACAAAGCCAAATGCAACAAACTGGGATATATACGTATATACAGATAGCGAAAACTGGGGAACTCCAGAAAAATGGGATGATAGTAAAGTAGCAGCAATGGTAAGTGCTCCAGCACAACCTATGCCTATGTCTATTGAGACTTTTACCATGAGTTTTGACGATTTTAAAGGTAGCGATGCGAACCTAGGAATGATGTGGGATAATGTATATGTTGCACTACCTATAAAGACCATGACTGATAAAGCAGTTTCTGCTAGTATTGATAAAGTAATGGCTGGACCTGGTGCAAATGACTATTATAGTGCAGCGGTTTACTATTTAGAAAACGGTAAAGACATCAACCAGGCAAAAACTTGGATTGATAAAGCAGTAGCAATGCGCGGAGACGCATTCTGGTATCAGAGACAACAATCACTTATTTATGCGAAGTCTGGAGATAAGAAAGGTGCAATAAAAGCAGCGAAGTCTTCTATGGCACTTGCAGAAAAAGAAGGGAATGCAGACTATGTTGCATTAAATAAAAAGTCATTAATGGAGTGGGGTGCTTTGTAATCTTACTTTTTTAAAACAATTTAAAGCATCCTATTTTTTAGGATGCTTTTTTTATGAAATTTAGATTTGTGTTTTGTAATACTGCTTAATAAGTGTAATTTTTGTAAGAATTTTACGTATTAAATGTTAAAATCATAAATTATTCATAGTTATATGCAATATAACTTGTATATTTATCATACATTAAATCGGGGTGCTTAAGTAAAACAGCTGAGAAAAAATACCCGTCGAACTTCGCGAGATAATACTCCCTGAAGGAATTTGATTAGAAATGGGAGCTAAAACTTGAAACGTTTTGTTCCCATTTTTTTAATGATGTTGTTTTAATACTCGCCGCAAAAATCATTATAGTAATCTATAACTTCAATCATATCAAAATACGTTAGTTCTCTTGATTTGATTTTTTTAAGAAGTCCTGGACAATTTTTAAACCAAATTCTGGCTTCCTGTCTAAAGTTTAGTCTGATATCATCCACTTTATTTTCACCGCTTTTCTTTATCCAAAATCTAATTTTTTTTAATCCCAAGCTTCCTCTTGGATATGGTGGTACACCATTTTGGAAAAACTTGTTATCATGGTTTATATAATCTTCCCTTTTTAATTGGGCTTTACTTTTCTGAGTGGAAAAAGATTCTGGGTATTGAGCATAAACAATAATTTCGCCCACCGATTCAATTTTTAATAACTTGAATCTATTTTTCATATAGACATATTCATATATGCCAAATGGTTCTTTTCTAAATTCTACTTTAATAATATCTAATCCATCAAAGGTCTCTGGGGCTTCATCTAAGGTTATTCTAAATTCTATTTTATCTTTTGATGTAATGTCAGCGAATCCTTCAAATTTAGCTCCATCATGTAATGTTATCTCAGCAGGTATCTGAGCAATAGTAGTGCCCATAAATAATATAAAAAATACTAAAAATGATTGTTTCATTAAAGCCAAGTTTTGAACTTGAACAATATATAATATTTAAACCTAAAAATAATCACTTCTATCATTTAGACCGCTCTCTCAAAACCTTCTCAATATCTCCTATCTTAGTATTCTTAGCCTTAAATAGCACCAGTAAGTGGTAGAATAAATCTGCGGCTTCATTAGTGAATAAGACATCATTATCGTCTTTTGCTTCTATTATAAGTTCTACCGCTTCCTCTCCAAATTTTTGTACCACTTTATTAATTCCTCTCTTTATCAAAGAAACAGTATACGATGATTCATCTCCCTCTTCAATGCGCTGTTCAATAATCTGTTCTAGTTCATATAAAAAACCATTCACGCTGTCATCATTAAAACAGTTTTTGCTGCCTTTATGGCAAGTAGGTCCTTTTGGGTTTACCTTTATAAGTAAACTATCCTGATCGCAGTCTTCTTGTATAGAGACTACTTCAAGAAAATTACCAGAGGTTTCTCCCTTTGTCCAAAGCCGTTGTTTGCTTCTACTAAAAAACGTCACACGCTGTTCTGCTTGTGTTTTTAAATACGCTTCTTCGTTCATATAACCCACCATCAATACTTGTAACGTAACCGCATTTTGTATTACGGCTGGCACTAATCCGTTGTCTTTATATTCTAATGTCATAATTTTTTCTGATAAAATTTGCACCCTTTAGAGCTGGGGCAAACAATTTTTGATTTCTATTCTCTTACTGAAATGTTATTACTCGCCAAATACGCCTTTAATTCTGCTATAGGGATTTCATTGAAATGAAAAATGCTCGCGGCTAAACCACCCGTGGCTTTTGTTTGTTCAAATACTTCTTTAAAATGAACAGAATCACCTGCACCGCCAGAAGCAATTACAGGAAGATTAACAGTTTCTGAAACTTGCTTTGTGATATCTAATGAAAATCCATCTTTAGTACCGTCACTATTCATAGAAGTAAGTAGAATTTCACCACCGCCTAATCGTTCTATTTCTTTTGCCCATGACACGGTTTTTAATTCGGTTCTTTTTCTACCTCCGTGAGTGTATACCCACCATTCATCATCTTCAAATTTGGTGTCTATTGCCACTACGAGACATTGACTGCCAAATCGCTGTGCAATTGCAGAAATCAATTCAGGGTTTTTAACCGCTGCGCTATTGATACTCACCTTATCTGCTCCTGCATTAACAAGTGCCACGACATCTTCTACGCTACTAATACCGCCACCTACGGTAAATGGAATGTTGATTTCTTTTGCCACTTTAGTCACAAGTGCAACAAGTGTTTTTCTTTTCTCGACTGTCGCGGTTATGTCTAAAAACACTAACTCATCTGCACCTTCTTTTACATAGCGTTGCGCGAGCTCTATTGGGTCACCAGCATCTCTAATAGCTACAAAATTGACCCCTTTTACCGTACGTCCATCTTGAATATCTAAACACGGTATGATTCGTTTCTTTAACATAAGGCTTCTAGTTGTTTCATCGTTATTCGACCTTCATAAATTGCTTTACCAATAATGGCTCCTTCACAACCCAATGCTTTTAAAGAATGCACATCATCAATATGGGCAACACCACCACTAGCAATTAATTGAATTGAGGTTTGTTTCATAATCTCTTTATATAAAATTTCCGAAGCACCCTCGAGCATCCCGTCTTTAGAGATGTCAGTACAAATCACAGAATTGATACCTGCAAGTTCATACTCTTTAATAAAGTCAATCACGTCAAGTGATGAGGTTTCTGTCCACCCTTGAGTAGCTATTTTTTTATCTCTACAATCTGCCCCAAGAATAATTTTATCTGCGCCATATGTGGCGAGCCATTGTAACACTTGTGCTTTATTACGAACCGCAATACTGCCTGCCGTGATTTGCTGTGCACCAGAATTAAAAGCTACCTTAATATCTTCGTCGCTTTTAATGCCGCCTCCAAAATCTATTTGCAACGATGTTTTACTAGCGACTAGTTCTAATACTTTATAATTGACAATGCTCTTTGCTTTTGCACCATCCAGATCTACCATATGCAGCTGTTTGATGCCGTGGGCTTCAAATTGTTTTGCAACCTCTAGTGGGTGCTCGTTGTATATTTTGATCGTATTGTAATCGCCTTTTGTTAAGCGCACACACTTTCCGTCAATGATATCTATAGCTGGGATTATTCGCATAATTCTAAAAAGTTTTTAAGTATTGTATTACCTACGCTGGCAGATTTTTCTGGATGAAACTGTGTCGCATAAAAATTATCCTTTTGCAATGCCGCAGAAAAGTTCAAAATATATTCACTTTGGGCTATCGTATTTTCATTGATGTCTGCATAAAAGCTGTGCACAAAATAAACATCCTCTTCAATGGTAACATCTTTGAATAAATCACCTTTGATGCTAGTAAAGTTATTCCACCCCATTTGCGGGACGATGTCTGTCGCAGGAAATCGCTTAATCCTATTATTAAAAACACCAAGACAGGTCGTGTCACCTTCTTCGCTATGAGTGCACAATAATTGCATGCCCAAACAAATACCCAAAACGGGGTTCTTTAATTGTGGAATGAAAAGATCTAACTTACGTTCTTTTAAATACCGCATTGCCGTACTCGCCTCACCAACACCAGGAAATATTACCTTATCGGCAGCTTGTAGGAGTTCAGGATTGTCCGTTATGATGCTCTCGTACCCTAATCGTGTTATCGCATTTTGAACAGACCGCACGTTGCCTGCATTATATTTTACTATCGCTATCATAAAACTCCTTTTGTACTTGGAATGCTAAAATCTTCCGTTTTACTAATGGCCATTTTTATTGCCTTTGCCCAGGCCTTAAAAATGGATTCTATTTTGTGATGTTCATTGTCACCTTCTGCTTTTATATTCAAGTTGCATTGGGCAGTATCGCTAAAGCTTTTAAAGAAATGCATGAACATTTCTGTAGGTAAATCGCCAATTTTTTCTCTTCGGAAATCTGCCTCCCATACCAACCAAGGTCTACCTCCAAAGTCAATGGCTACTTGCGCGAGGCAATCATCCATAGGCAGCAAGAAACCATAACGTTGTATTGCTTTTTTAGCACCTAGTGCTTTTCTAAAAGCCTCGCCTAAGGCCAAAGCAACATCTTCAATGGTGTGGTGTTCGTCTATATGTAAATCTCCTTTTACCCGTATCATAAGATCTAGATTACCATGCTTTGCCAGTTGTTCTAGCATGTGATCAAAGAAGCCCAATCCGGTATTAATGTCTTTTTTACCACTACCGTCAAGGTCTAAAGTGATGGAAATTTGCGTTTCTGAAGTACTTCTTATCACCGTCGCCGTTCTGGGTCTTTCTTTTAAAAACTGATAGATCTCTGCCCAGTCCCAAGTACTTAATAGGGCATCTTCATGAGTATCACCAATAAAAATTCCTTGTGCTTTTAAGTTGTTTGCTAGCTCGATATCTGTAGTACGATCTCCAATAACAAAGGAGTTGGCAAGATCATAGTCTCCATACATATATTTATTTAATAGTCCCGTTCTTGGTTTGCGGGTAGGAGCGTTCTCCTCTGGAAAACTTTTGTCTATTAAAATTTCAGAAAAGACGATTCCTTCATTTTTAAAAGCCTCTATTAGCTTGTTTTGGGCCGGCCAAAAGGTGTCTTCAGGAAACGAAGCTGTGCCAAGACCATCTTGATTGGTGACCATTACCAACTCATAATCTAACTCTGTTGCTATCTTTGAAAGGTTTGCAAACACGCCTGGATAATAGGTTAGTTTTTCTAGACTGTCTAATTGATAATCTATGGGCGGCTCCATGGCGAGGGTGCCGTCGCGGTCTATAAAAAGTACTTTTTTCATATGGATAGGTTGTTTAAGGCTTGTATTAATTGTGCGTTTTCATCTGGTGTTCCTATAGAAAATCGCAGACAGTTTTTAATTTGTGTTGATCGATTTCTTACGATTATTTTTTTATTTGTTAATGCATTATAGATGACCTTAGCATCTGTAACCTTGGCTAATATGAAGTTGGTTACAGATGGATATTGTTTTAAAACCAATGGGTTTTTATCTAAGGCCGTTCTCAGTTTTTGTCTTTCTGAAAGGATCATTTCTTTTTGAGATAGATACGTTTCATTGTCTACTAATGCTTTAATTGCTGCTGCTTGATTTAAACCACTCACATTATAAGGTGGTTTCACTTTATTAAAATAATGTATGATTTCTTGGCTTGCATACCCAATACCCACACGTGCTGAAGCCAATCCGTAGGCTTTACTAAGGGTTTGTATTATAATGATATTTGGATACTCCTTTAACCACGTGTTACACGAAATTTCATCACTAAAATCTATGTAGGCTTCATCAATTAAGACGATACCATTAAATGTCTCGATGATTTCTCTCATTGCGCCTCTGTTCAATAAATTACCTGTTGGGTTGTTGGGAGAACAAAGGATTAAAAGTTTTGCATCTTCACTAGCTAATGCTTTTTTAGTGGCAGAAAGATCAATGTCAAAGTCAGCCGTTAATGGCACTTTAATTAGCTCTATATTATTAATCGCGGCAGATACTTCATACATTCCGTAAGTAGGGATGAGTATGACAGCTTTATCTTTTTGCGGCTCACAGAACACACGAAACGTAATATCAATAATCTCATCGCTCCCATTACCTATAAAAAGGTTTTCTTCGGAAACGTGCTTTAATTGGGCAATCTGTCTTTTTAATTGACGCTGATAAGGATCTGGATAGCGGTTTAAATTTCCGAAGGGATTTTCATTGGCGTCCAGAAAAACTCCTTCCATTCCAGTAAACTCATCGCGGGCGCTCGAATACCCTTTGAGAGTGGCGATACTTGGTCTGACTAATTTTTTGACATTATTCATTTTCTAAGGCTTTTAATCTTAATGTTACTGCGTTTTTGTGCGCGATTAGTTCTTCTGCTTCGGCCATTACTTCTATCGCTGGGCCTATGTTTTTTATTCCTTCTTTTGATAGCTTCTGAAATGTGATTTCTTTAGTGAAACTGCCCAAAGTAACACCGCTGTAATTCTTTGCAAACCCAGCAGTGGGTAAAGTGTGGTTGGTCCCGCTGGCATAATCTCCTGCGCTCTCACAACTATAATTGCCTATAAAAACAGAACCTGCATTTTCTATTTGCGAGAACCAATCATCTGCTTTATCTGAAGCTAGGATTAGGTGTTCGGGTGCGTATTGATTGCTAAACTCGATGCACTCTTCAATTGTTTCAAAAACAAGTGAGGTACTATTTTCTAATGCTTTTGTAGCAATATTTTTGCGTGGTAATGCGGCTAACTGTATTTCTAATTCTTGTAACGTTTCCGAAGCAATGCGCTTGCTATTAGTGAGTAATAACACTTGACTATCTGGGCCGTGCTCAGCCTGCGATAACAAGTCTGAAGCAATGAACGCAGGCACTCCTGTCTCATCTGCAATGACTAATACTTCACTTGGGCCAGCAGGCATATCTATTGCGATGCCTTCTTGTTGTACTTGCTGTTTTGCGGTGGTCACGTACGAATTTCCTGGGCCAAAAATCTTATACACTTTCGGTACCGTTTCTGTGCCGTAGGCCATTGCTGCGATGGCTTGTGCGCCGCCTATTTTAAAAATCGTTGTGATTCCTACTAACTGCGCCGTGTATAAAATTGCTGGGTGTATCGCTCCGTCGCGATCTGGCGGAGTGCATAATACCACCTCCTTGCAGCCAGCAATCGTCGCAGGAATACCAAGCATTAACACGGTGGAAAATAAAGGGGCACTACCACCTGGAATATATAATCCGACTTTGCTAATCGCTCTGCTTTCTTGCCAGCAAGTCACACCTTTTGTGGTTTCAATTTTTTTAGGTGTCAGCACTTGAGCCTTGTGAAAGGCGGTGATGTTTTTTTTTGCTAGTTTAATCGCTTCTATTAGTTCACTTGAAACCTTTTCAATGGCTTCGGAAATTTCTTGAGATGTCACTTTTAGTTCAGACAATTGCGCCTTGTCAAATTTTTGAGTGTATGCAAAAAGTGCTTCGTCGCCTAACATTTTAACGGTGCTTAAAATTTCTGCGACAGCAGGAACAATCTCTTTATTGCCTGTAATAGGTCGTTTGCAAAGGCGAGCCCAATCTTTTTGTGGTGGTTTGATATACTGTTTCATTACAAGACCATTTTATCGATGGGAACTACAAGAATGTCTTCTGCACCTGCCGTTTTAAGTTGGTCAATGACTTCCCAAAACTGGCTTTGTTCTATCACACTGTGTAAGGAGCTCCAGCCTACTTTTGCTAATGGGAGAATAGTTGGACTTTTTAATACAGGCAGGATAGTACTCACGGCTTCTATTTTTTCATTAGGTACGTTGAGTAAAATGTATTTAGAATTTTTGGCACGTTGTACGGCTTTGATTCTAAACAATAAGGTGTCTAAAAGTTGCTGAGCTTCTTGAGTTAATGAAGGCGCTTTTGCTAATACAGCTTCAGATTTTAAAACGACTTGCGTTTCTTTTAATCCGTTTTTAAACAGTGTGCTTCCAGAGCTTACAATATCAAAAATTCCATCTGCGAGGCCTATGTTTGGAGCAATCTCTACAGAGCCAGAGATCACGTGCACAGCTGCTTTTACTTTGTTTTTATCTAGATATGTTTTTAGCGTGTTAGGGTAGGAGGTAGCGATTTTTTTACCTTCAAAATATGAAAGGTCCGTGACAGCTGTTTCTTTAGGTACGGCTATAGATACGCGACATTTTGAAAATCCTAAGCGTTCTACAATTGAGACGTTCTTCTCTTTTTCTATGAGGAGATTTTCGCCGACAATGGCGATATCAATCACACCATCTTCTAGATATTTCGGTATGTCTGAGTTGCGTAAATAGAAAATTTCTAATGGAAAATTTTGTACGCTTACTTTTAGTTGATCTCTTCCGTTGTCAACAGAAATGCCGCAAGCTTTTAAGAGTTGAAGAGAATCCTGATTGAGTCTTCCGCTTTTTTGAATGGCTATTTTTAGTGGGGTCATTATTTAGATTTTAATAATCTGAATAATGAATTGGAAGTTTAAGCAAATAAAAAACCCGTCTCATTATTCAGACGGGTTTTAATAATATTGTTATAAATTACACATATCACTTATTGCTCGACTGTTGTCCAGAATGTAAATGATGATGATGTAATTGAGTATTCATTGTTTTTTATTGAGGTACAAACCTACTGCTTTTTTTTAAAGAAATAATGCTAAACTTATTTTTAACATTTAATTGTTATTTCAAATCAATATGATCGATTAGTAATTTAAATGTTTCTTTTTTCTTGTTCCCAATCAAGATTGCAAATTCTGAAATAGTGTTTTTGTCAAAATTATTGATGTTTAATTTTCTGCCTCTAAACTGTGGTTTCATGTCCTGTAATGGAATTGTAATCGTTTCCCATTCTCCTGATGTTTCCACAGTAAAAACATAAGAGTAGTAGGTGTTTCCTTCATCTTTCACTCTAAACTGATACGACTTTCCGTCTCCTTTTAATGTGATGTGAAGTGCTGTTTTATCTGATACTTTAATGGGTTTAAAATTATGTCTAATAGAAGCAAAACCTCCATTGTTCTCTAACCGCACGGTACCACTAAATACTGCGTGGCCTTCATTGTTGATATCAAGTGAACTTTGCGATACTCCGCCCATCACACCATCATTGACCACATACCAGTTTGAGAGATCGCAATTTGTTGTAAAATCAAATAGGGGAGTGTTCATAAAAAAGAGTGAGAAAATGAATAACGCTTTCATAGTTTAAAAGTATTCACTATTGCGGCAACTAGAAAGTATTTAATAAAACATTAACCGTGTATGGTCTCTTTTTTACCATAGCTCTTAATAATTTCTCCTTCAAAAGTCACCAATTCTTGCCAGCGTTTTTCTACGTCAATGTCTTTACCATATTTACGGGCAAAGCCTAAAAATGTGGTGTAATGCCCAGCTTCGCTAATCATTAATTCGCGGTAAAATTTAGAAAGTTTTTCATCATTAATGCGTTCACTCAAGAGTTTGAATCGCTCGCAACTTCTAGCCTCTATCATAGCAGAAAAAAGCAATCTATCTACCATGGCTTCTGTTCTTGTTTTGTTTCCGCCAGCTTTAGTAAACTTAAATAGCTGATTTACATAATGGTCTTTACGTTCGCGGCCTAAAGTATAGCCACGTTCTTTAATAATGTCGTGCACCATCTGAAAATGCTCTAACTCTTCTTGCGCTAGTTTAAGCAACTCTGTCACAAGTTCTTCATACTCACTATTTAGTGTAATTATAGTAATGGCGTTGGTCGCTGCTTTTTGCTCACACCAAGCGTGATCCGTTAATATTTCTTCTAGATTACTTTCTACGATTGTGACCCATCTAGGGTCTGTTTCTAGTTTTAAGTGGAGCATGGACATATGGATCGTGTTTTGAGCAAAGATAATTAATCTAAACCGTTGACTTGTTTTTTGAATTTTTGAATTTCATCGTATTTTGAGATTTCAAGTATATCAATAAGGTTTAAAAAGTGGAGTATCCCTTTTTTGTAATATTGCGTTAATAGATCTGGATGCTGTTTGAGTGATCTATTTCCTTCTTGTAAAAAATGAGTAGACACTTTCTTTTTGTTTTTAATATAAAGCGTAAGTTTATTATCAAGTCCGTGAGAAAAGGAAGACTCAAAACTACTATTGTGCATTTTGTATTTTCCTCTGCGATCGTTAAAATTGGAGAATTCAATTTTTGTTATCTCTGAAATAGGATAAATGGTTCCATTAATACTTATTTGCTCGTTTTCAAATACTAAATCTGAATTGAATGTACCTCTAGGATTTTCAATGGTTAAAAAGTTATGTATTTTCAAATAGACTAAATAAATAACTAAAAGCGCTCCGCTTAAAAATAGCCACCCGTCAATGGCCAAGCCAGTTGTACCTGCTATGCACATCAACAAAAGAAAAATTAGCAACAGTATTAATGCAATACTATTTCTCGTAGAGAGATAAAATGTTTTGTCGCGTTTAAAACTTTTAAACCTGGCTTGCATTATTTTATTATCACTTTTTGCTCGTAAATCCCGTTACTGGCTTCTACTACGAAAATATAAGTTCCTTTGGCTAAATGCGCAACCGAAATAGTCTGGCCATTGTTATTTGATCTGTTGTCAATGATTTCTATTTTTTTACCTTCTGAAGAATACATAGTGACTGTCAACCAATCTTGAGATCTTAAAGTAATATAATCTCTTGCGGGATTTGGATACATAAAATTTGATGAAACTGACGCCAAGTCTTGTTTAGACAAAATATTTCCTTCTGTATCAGATCTTTGATACCATATTTTTAAGGTGCCTGTTCTAGTGTCTCCCCATACAGTGTGCACTGCTTGACCAATAAGTTGAACACTCATAAAATCATTGCCAGCGAGCGCTAGTATATCATCATAAGCGACAGTTTCATCGGTAATTTGAAAATTAGGTTCAAAAGTACTCGTTCCGGCGGGTCTAAATGCCGCCCATATTTCAGAAGCTGTTTCATAACCACTTTCTGGAGCATTACGTCTATCTCGCCACGCAAGAATCAAGTCACCTTCTTCATTAAAATCTCCCCACATTAAATCTTGCATTCTATCATTTGCTATTGGGTCGTCGTTAATACGTGATAGCGGAGTCCAATTTTCTCCTGCATCAAAAGTTTCCGTAAAATAAATGTCTAAATCTTCATTTTGATTTGAAGGAAAAATAAATGCTAAATGATTAAAGTCTGATGGATCTTCTCGTAACAAGTATCCTTTTTTTGGTAAGGGGTTGTTATCTGTAAATGTAGTACTCGAAGAGAATACAGTTTGATAGTTAAAAGTTAATCCGCCATCATTACTTGAAGCAATAATATATTGTGGTAACGTATTCTGTGAAAAAACAAAAGAAGGGAAAATTGCATAAAATACGCCATTATTTTGAACTGTTGGTGTAGGCATAGGAGAGGTTATTAAATCTCCAGAAAGCCAGTCATCACCATCTAATATTTTAAAAATAAAGCTATCACCACCATCTGTAGAGATAGAGATATAAGGATGATATTCTGGCTCAGAATCCTTAGCGTTCATAGAAGTGATGTAGATGTTTCCTGCTGTACTTGTTGCGCTCCTGTCAATAGCAATCCAAGGTCTATCTATAATTTTTTGTTCTAGCATTACATCTAGATTAACTACTTCTATGGGTGTATTAAATGAGACTCCTCCATTTGTAGATTTACTAATTTGTATACCTCCAGTAAGAATATCTACGTCAGATCCAGTCCAATCTATATAAGCTATAATAACATCTCCATTAGGAGCAAAGCCAATAGATGGGTCTGCAGAAGTGTAATCTGTGCCTACATGTTCTAAGTTAGTAATTGGTGACCAAGTTATGCCGGCGTCAAAACTGGTTCTTGTTTTTATTTTTAGATTTTCATTTGCATTGACAAAACCCATCCAAGCTGTAACAAGATGGTTTGGGTCATCTGGGTTTGCTTTAATATATGGCTCTCCTTCAAAAAGAGGACCAGTAGATAAATTGATGTCTTCTTGAGAAAAGACCATCGAAGTTACCATTGCAAATACCAGTAAAATATTAGATTTTACAACATTATTATTCATTTTATTATTCATTCAAAAAATCTAATGCTAATTGGCTCAAAGATTTTATTCCAAGAAGCATACCGGCATCATCAATCTTAAAATCTGGAGTATGATGCGGAAATGGTTCTATATTGCCAGGAGTCATTCCGCCTAAAAAGAAATACACACCAGGAATTTTTTCTTGGAAGTAACTAAAGTCTTCCCCACCAGTAACCGCCTTCATATTTTTTACTTGATCATTGCCAGCTACATTTTTTAAGGTTTTTATTGCCTTTTTTGTTAAGGCTGGGTCATTATAGGTAACTATGGTGTTGTTTTGCCATTCTATAGTTGCTGTCCCACCATAGGCCTTTGCAATATCTGCAGCCATTTCTGTCATTCTTTTAATGATATGATCACGCATATCTGGATCTAATGTACGTACCGTTCCAATCAACTCTGCCGTCTCTGGTATCACATTAAAGCGTGTCCCGCTCGTTATTTTACCTACAGTGATAACCGCTGGAGCGTCTACTAGGTTAGACTCTCTTGAGATTATAGTTTGAAATCCATCAATAATTTTTGCCGAGATAAGAATTGGATCCACACCACTCCAAGGAGCAGAACCATGAGATCCTTTTCCGTTTACGGTTACCACAAAACGTTCTACAGCCGCCATGATACCTTCTGGTTTAAGTGTAATTGTACCTACCGGTGTACCAGAATTAATATGCAATCCATAGATGGCATCTACGGTTGGGTTTTCTAAAACACCTTCTTTAATCATTAATTTTGCTCCGCCTTCTTCTCCAGGTGGAGGACCTTCTTCGGCTGGCTGAAAAATAAATTTAATGGTTCCATTAATTTTATCCTTGTGCTTACTCATTACTTCTGCAACACCCATTAAGATGGCGATGTGTGTATCGTGGCCGCAGGCGTGCATAACGCCAGATTCTGTGCCTAAAAACGTGTCTGTGATCTTACTTTTAAAAGGGAGGTCGTTTCTTTCTGTAACCGGCAAGCCATCAATATCTGCCCTTAGGGCCACTACTTTTCCTGGATTATCTCCTTTTAATAATCCCACAACCCCAGTGATTGCAATTCCTGTTTGTACTTCCATCCCTAAAGATTTTAAATGCGCCGCGATCTTTTCGGCAGTTTTAAATTCGCGGTTAGAAAGTTCGGGATTCTCGTGAAAGTAATGACGCCAATCTATGACCTGCGCTTCTATTTTTTCAATATCTTTAAGGATGTCAGCATTCATTTGAGCATTTGTCGCGTATACAGTGAGCGTAATAAGTAGCAGTAATACGTAGTTTTTCATCTTCGGAAATGTTAAGTGTTATTGGTCTGCTAAAGGTACTGAAAAGGAAAACGAATTTGAACTTGAATTTGAACTAGAAATTATTAATGCTTGTTCACTGAAGCTTTTGTTTATTATGATGGGTTTATCGATTGTGTTGATTGTGTCAAACATTTTATTCATGCTTCGATTTCGAATTCGAGTTTGATTTCAAACTGTTTATAACTTCGGAAATAGGAACCATTTCAATCCTCTTAAATTGCGTAAATTCACAGTCCTTAAAATAGATTCATAAAAGCAATAATTGCAGCATATAACCGAAGCATTTTACAATGTTTTAAACAAGTTTCAATTGCTTATAATTTCCGAAGAAAAAAGTGCAACAGTATTTAGATCAATTAAATGAGGCCCAATTAGCGCCTACCATACAGAAAGACGGAGCGATGATTGTGATAGCAGGAGCAGGTTCTGGAAAGACCCGTGTGTTAACCTATCGTATAGCCTATTTGATGTCGTTAGGTGTAGACCCTTTTAATATCTTGGCCTTAACCTTTACAAACAAGGCAGCACGTGAGATGAAATCGCGAATCACTTCTATAGTAGGAGCGAGCGAAGGTAAGAACTTATGGATGGGAACTTTTCATAGTATTTTTGCCAAAATTCTTCGTTTTGAAGCAGACAAATTAGGGTATCCAGGAAATTTTACGATTTACGATACGCAAGATTCGCAGAGTGTGATTCGTGCTGTAATTAAAGAAATGCAACTGGATAAAGATATCTATAAATACAAGCAGGTTTATTCTCGTATTTCTAGTTACAAAAACAGTCTAGTGACCGTAAAAGCATATTTTAATAACCCAGAATTGATGGAAGCAGATGCGATGGCAAAAATGCCGCGTCTGGGAGATATTTATCAGCGTTATGTGGATAAATGTTTTAAGGCGGGTGCTATGGATTTTGATGATCTGTTATTAAAAACTAATGAGCTTTTAACACGTTTTCCTCAGGTGCTTGCCAAGTATCAGGATCGTTTTAGATACATACTTGTAGATGAGTATCAAGATACAAACCATAGCCAGTATTTAATAGTAAAAGCGCTGAGTGACAGATTTCAGAACATTTGTGTCGTAGGGGATGATGCGCAGAGTATTTATGCCTTTAGGGGAGCAAATATTAATAATATTCTTAATTTTCAGAAGGATTATGACGATGTGAAGACCTATCGATTGGAACAAAATTACCGTTCTACGAAGAACATTGTAAACGCGGCAAACAGTATCATAGAAAAGAATAAAACACGACTTGATAAAGTGGTCTGGACCGCAAATGATGATGGCGCTAAGATTAAAGTGAATCGTACCATGACGGATGGTGACGAAGGGCGTTTTGTGGCTTCAAGCATTTTTGAGAATGCTATGAATGATCAGTTGCCATTTGACAAGTTTGCTATTTTATATCGTACCAATGCCCAGTCACGCGCAATGGAAGATGCCTTGCGTAAAAAAGACATTCCATATCGCATTTATGGTGGCCTTAGTTTCTACCAAAGAAAAGAGATTAAAGATGTCATCGCTTATATGCGTTTAGTATTAAACCCAAAAGATGAGGAGGCATTAAAGCGCGTAATTAACTATCCAGCAAGAGGAATAGGGCAGACCACCGTTGAAAAATTAATTGTAGCTGCAAATCATTATGAGCGCTCCATGTTTGAGGTGATGCAAGTTTTAGACAAAGTAGACCTTAAAATTAATGCGGGTACACGTGGTAAGCTGCAAGATTTTGTGACGATGATTAAGAGCTTTCAAGTGCTCAATCTTGACTATGACGCTTTCATGATAGCAGAGCACATAGCAAAGAAAACCGGGCTTGTCACAGAGCTAAAAAAAGATGGAACTCCAGAAGGCATAGCCCGAATGGAAAATATTGAAGAACTGCTTAATGGTATGAGCGATTTTGTTGAAGAACAAAAAGAACTTGCAGATACCAAAGGTTCACTGTCAGAATTTATGGAAGATGTGGCGCTAGCTACCGATGCAGATAGCGATAAAGGAGAAGAAAATCGTGTGGCCCTAATGACGGTGCATCTAGCAAAAGGCTTAGAATTTCCTTATGTGTATATCGTAGGGATGGAAGAAGAGTTGTTCCCGAGTGGGATGAGTATGAATACGCGAAGCGAACTGGAAGAAGAACGCCGTTTGTTTTATGTAGCGGTAACCAGAGCAGAAAAACAAGCTTATTTAACCTATACGCAATCTAGGTATAGATGGGGAAAACTAATAGACGCAGAACCTAGTCGTTTTATTGCTGAGATTGATGACTCGTTCTTGGAATATTTAACTCCTATGACAGAGCAGCGTTATAGACCTTTAATAGATTCAGATATTTTTGGGGAAGTAGATAAAAGCAAGTTACGCCTTAAAAAACCTAAGGCGGGTAACGCACCATCTGGGCCAACAGAAGATCAGTTAAAAAAATTAAGACGCTTGCGTCCCGTAAAAAGTGATTCGTCTAAAGATTTTGATCCAGCAGCCGCTAACATTAAAGTGGGTTCTTATGTGGAACATGTCCGATTTGGAAAAGGTAGGATTGTTAAAATAGAAGGTGTAGGAGCAGATACAAAAGCAGAAATCAATTTTTCTAATGGAGGTTTGAAGAAGTTATTGCTGCGTTTTGCTAAGTTGAATGTTCTGGATTAGTGAGTGGTTAACGGTCAACGGTCAACGGTCAACGGTGAATTGTGAGTGGGAGATATAAAGATAACAGATGAGAAGAGCCATATTTAAAAAGATTGCTGAAAAAGAAAATGGAAAATTTCATTTTCAAGACTCAGATTTACTTGTGGGCGGGGGAGTACGAAGCCCAAAAGTTATTTATCTGGTCAAGTTTGAATACAAAGATTGTGAGTTCTCGATATTAAATACAACAGGAACTTCTTATGAAGGAAACATCACCTGTAAGCTGGCAAAGAATCTGCAGTCTATTGCTTTTGAGATTACTACTATCTCGCATATTGCAAACCTTTTTTTAAGAAAGAAAAGCAGGCTTAAAGTAAAAGCTGAGAATGAAAATATTTCCTATTTCTTGACACACAATAAAGCCATAAAAGAGTTAAGCGCGATTGCTAAAAAGGAGAATTATAGCCCTTGGATGGTTTGTGATACAGAAAAACATACCATTGTTTCAAAATACCATTTAGAATTTGATAATTGGACAGAGGTAATTGAACCAACCATCAATTTATACAAAGGCCTAATTGATGAATTTGAAAAAAGTATAGCGCATCTAAATCATAGTCAATATCGCAATACGATTAGTTAATTTGAATCTTGAAAATTTCCTCCCGCAGTAAGTACATCTTTAGTTGAAGAAAAAGACTTTAGAAAAATTAATCTATACCTAGATACGTATTGATATAATTACTTAATTGTATTTGTGAACTTAGTAAATCTGCATCAGACCAGTCATCGCCATGTCCTCCTTCATAAACGTTAAATACGTGTGTTGTTCCTTGTGCTGTTAATGCTGCGTCAAGAGATTCCGCTCCAGATAAAGGCACTAAAGGGTCTTGGTCACCATAGAACATTACCGTTGGACTAGACGTGCTAGTCACTAATAATGCTGGGCTATTTGCCACCGCGAAGTCCGTGCCAGGTGGGTAGGCAGATTCGTCCACCAATAAACTTAAAAGGAATGGAAAATTAGGATTTTCACTATAAAACGGATCTGTAAAATTTGATGGTCCTACAATATCACCCACAAACTTCACAAGGTCGTCTGTATCATACACATAATCATACATTAAAGATAGATGTGCTCCTGCACTCGCGCCTATAAGACCAAACTCTGTTTTAATTTGATACTCAGCTGCATTCTCAATAAGATGATCTATAACACCTTGTACATCTAAATATTGGCTTGGAAAAGCGGTTTGAGTAACCGTTGCTAACTTATAATTCATATTAACAATGGCGTGGTTTGGGTGATTGTTTTGAACAAGCTCAACAAAGGAAGTCATATCTACTTTATCACCTTCTATCCAACCACCACCGTGTACTAAAAGTACCACTTTAGTTTTTGTAGAAAGACGTCCTGCGGGCAGATAAAGATCATAAACTTGCTCTACGCTGTCGCCATAAGAGACATTTAGTTGGGTTGCCGCTGTTAAAGCCGCGACTTCCATCCCCATAGCATCGTCTGTGCTATCATCTGAAGTGTCACATGAGGTAACAGAAATGCTTAGCACGAGTGATACAAGAAGAAGAAATTTGTTAAAATGCATATCGTAGATTTATTAGATAACGCAATAATACCGTCTTTATGTATTTTTGCAATACTATTTCTGAAATTTTATAGATTGAAGATCCTTTAAATTAATACAAATACTTATGGCAGAATTTATAAAAATATACGAGGACAATCCTAATGAGAAGGAAGTAAAACGAGTGGTAGATATCATTAAAAAAGGGGGCTTGGTCATTTACCCCAGTGATACGGTTTACGCATTGGGCTGTGATGTAAATAATAAAAATGCTTATGAGAGACTTGCTCAAATAAAAGGAGTGAAACCAGAAAAGGCAAACTTTAGTATTGTTTGTGAAGATTTAAGTAACCTTTCAGACTATGTGAAGCAAATAGATGGCGCGACTTTTAAATTGCTAAAACGTGCTTTACCTGGGCCATATACATTTATACTCCCTAGTAATAACAAATTGACTGGCTATTTCAAGAAGCAAAAAGAAGTGGGTATTAGAGTGCCAGACAATAGCATTACTCAAGCAATTATTGCAGCACTTGGCAATCCAATGGTGTCTACCTCCATTAAAGATGAGGATGAAGTGTTAGAATACACTACAGACCCAGAACTTATTTATGAAAAATGGGAAAAACTAGTAGATGTGGTTGTAGACGGAGGTTATGGAGATAACGTGGCATCAACTATTATTGATGTGACTAGCGGCGAGCCAGTGTTAATTAGAGAGGGGAAAGGGAGTTTGGAGATATAAGATGGTCTTGTTTTTATAGAACGATGATGATGGAACTAATTAAAAAGCCCCTTAGTTCATAACGAACTAAGGGGCTTTTAAAATTTAATATTTCAGAAGTAAGGACTATTGCCCTCCGTCTTCAAGATTTTTCATCTCTGTTTCTATCATTTCATAGAACTGATCGATCTTAGGTAAGATGTAAATTTTTGTTCTTCTATTAGTAGATTTATTTTCTACACTAGTGTTAGGTACTAGCGGTACAAACTCACCACGTCCCGCAGCGATTAACTGCGCTGGATTGGCTCCTAAGCTAACTAGCTGTCTTACTACTGCTGTTGAGCGCTTTGCACTTAGATCCCAGTTGTCAATTAATACTCCACTGCTGTAAGATACGTTATCTGTATGTCCTTCTACCAAAGCTTCAAAGTTTGGCTTCCCGTTAATCACAGTGGCTACTTTACCTAGAATCTCATTGGCTCTAGAAGATAAGTTATAGCTGCCACTCTGGAATAATACCTTATCACTTAATGAGATAAATACCACTCCTTTTTCTACATTAATCTGAATGTCTTGATCATTCATACCAACTTCTTTCTTTAAGCTAGACACAAGTGCTAAAGTCACAGAATCTTTTTTGGTCAACGCATCTTGTAATCGAGAGATTTTTAGATCGCGCTCTTTTAAGCTTTCTAGCGATCTTTCTAGATTGTCAGCCCCTTTAGTTGTAAGTACGGTTAAATCTTTTGAGCTTTCTATCAATTGCTTGTTAGAATCTTTTAAGTCATTTAATCGATCCTGTAAACCTTCTGCTTTTGCTAAGGCAGCAGATCTTTCTGTCAAACAAGAGTTTAGTTTTACTGTTGCAGTATTTAGTAAATCTTCTGTTTGCTTTTGTTTTGTCTGTAATGCTGCAAATTCTTTTTTAGACACACAAGAGGTAAGTGTCAATCCTGCGCATAGGGCAATTAATACAAGTTTTTTCATAATTAGAGATATAGATTGTTATTAATGTTGTTCAAAATTATCATTTTTAGCCAACTTACGGTCGTATTAACAATACTTTATTACTTGACTAAGTCGGTATAGGAACGTTTCCTTTTTAAAAAGTATTGCCAAACGATACTATTTTGAGAGGCATAGTCTTTTTGTTTTTTAATGTTTCGTCGTTTTTTGATGCATCCTGGGAGCATCACATAAAAACTAAAATGCGCTTTAAAGACGGCAAAAAAATGTAATGGTTTCGCCTGCAACAATAACTGTAGTGCTGCGATACCATCTAGTGACATTCTAATAAATAATATAGGTAACACCCTAAAACCAGGTACATTTTTAACCAACATTAATAAGGAGTTCCTAAAATTGTAAAATGTTTTTTTAGGGTTTTGCGTGTTAAGCGTAGCGCCACCTAAATGAAACACGGTAGAGCTTCCAATACATTTTACGGTTTTTCCTAGCCCTTGTAAACGCCAACATAGATCTACTTCTTCTTGATGTGTAAAAAACGTTTCGTCAAAACCACCAGCGGCTTTAAAATCTGTATTTCTAATAAACAAACAAGCGCCTGTTGCCCAAAATATAGTTGCAGTATCATCGTACTGCTGTTTGTCTTCTTCTACCGTATTAAATATGCGCCCTCTACAAAAAGGATAGCCATAGCGATCTATAAACCCGCCAGCTGCACCAGCATATTCAAAATGAGTTTTCTTTTTATCGTCTCGTATTTTTGGTTGTGCGGCAGCTAGGTTTTTGTCTTCCTGAAATGCCATAACAACAGGGCTTAACCAGTTTTTTGTCACCGCCACATCACTGTTTAAAAGCACCAAAAGGTCTTCTTCTACATCTTGCAAAGCATCATTATATCCCTTTGCGTAACCTCCATTAGTAGCGTTTTTAATAATCTTTACGGTGGGAAACTCACTTGTAATAAAAGCAATCGAATCATCTGTAGAAGCATTGTCTGCTACATAAACAGTAGCTTCGTTAGAATAAGCTACTACGCTTGGAAGATAGGTTTTGAGCAAATCTTTACCATTCCAGTTGAGTATGACCACTGCGGTTTTCATAGCTGCAAATTACGGTCTTTTTTCTGGTTCTATGAATTAACAATACTTTAAAACCTAACAATTAAAAAGTGCTTATTTTTGTTATTCCAATTAGTCTGATATTTTAAACTTTTTGGAGTTGAACGATTCAATCTATGCCAACCCAACATATTGCCTACGCCGATACTGGCTATTTTTCAAAAACCGTTTGCGATTATCTTTCTCAAAAAGATACGTTAAAAGATTTCTACGGAAATTTTCCAAGCTTGGAGAATTTCAAGAACCAGATGGAACAAAAGTCTAAAAGTTTTTCATTGGCATCCAGAAAAACCCTAGTGCAACAATTGAAACAACAATATAAAGGGGTTGATATTTCTGAAACCACACAAAACAACATTGATCTATTAGCAGCAAAGAATACATTTACAATTACTACTGGACATCAACTCAATCTTTTTACAGGACCCTTATACTTTTTGTATAAGATTATTTCTGTGATTAACCTTTCAGAAGAATTAAACACAACATATCCTGATCATCATTTTGTTCCCGTGTATTGGATGGCAACAGAGGATCACGATTTTGACGAAATCAATTATTTTAATTTTCAAGGTGAAAAAGTGGCCTGGGATAGGCCGTCTGGCGGAGCAGTTGGTGAATTAAGTAATGAAGGACTACAACAAGTTTTTTTAGCGTTTGAAGGCGCATTAAAATCGAGTTTTGGCTTTAGTGATAATGCAAAACAATTATTAAAACTTTTTAAACAAGCTTATCTTGATCACGGCACACTAACCGAAGCTACTAGATATCTAGGTAATGCACTTTTTGCAGCCTATGGCCTTGTTATCGTGGATGGAAATGATGCTCAGTTAAAGCGCGCTTTCATACCCTATGCAGAGAAAGAACTTACAGAAAAATTATCATTTAAAGAGGTATCTGCAACTACAGAGCGTTTAGTGCAAGCGGGGTATAACGAGCAGGTACACCCCAGAGAGATTAATCTTTTCTATTTGACAAAAGGAATTAGAGAGCGTATTATTGAGACAGATGGAACATTTGCAATAAATGATACAGAAATCAATTTTACAAAAGAAAAAATCTTAGCAGAACTGCAATCGAATCCAGAACGATTTTCTCCAAATGCATTGCTGCGTCCTTTATATCAAGAAGTAATCTTGCCTAATTTGTGTTACACTGGTGGAGGTGGAGAACTGGCATATTGGTTTCAACTAAAAGATTACTTTAAAAGTGTAGCGATTCCTTTTCCTATACTATTGCTTCGTAATTCTGGACTTTTAGTCTCAGAAAAAGCGGGGAGTCAATTAGAAAAATTAGACCTCACCATGGGTGAGTTGTTTAAAAAGCAACACGACATGCAAAGAGATTATACAAAGAAAATCTCTACTGTTGTTATTGATTTTTCTGAACAACGTGATCATCTTAAAGAGCAGTTTAGGGCGATGTATGATCTGGCCAAACAGACAGATGCCTCTTTTGTTGGTGCGGTAGGAGCACAAGAAAAAAAGCAATTAAAAGGCTTAGACCATCTAGAAAAACGGTTATTGAAAGCGCAAAAAAGAAAGCACGAAGGTTTACTTAACAAAGTCACAGCACTACAAGACACGCTATTTCCGAAGCAATCCCTGCAAGAACGTAATACGAACTTCGCGGCTTTTTACTTAGAATACGGTCCAGATTTGATAAAAGAGATTAAGAATGAATTGAAACCTTTAGACTTACAATTTTCTGTTATTCATTTATAGTTTTTTATCCGTTTGTAATGACATTGTTCTATACTATCGTTTTAAAATGGAACTAGCTGACTAGGAGGTGTATAAAAAAGTAAGTCTTTGTTCTTTACTCTTTTGGCGCAGCGATCTTTCCTCTTATTTATAATGCTATGGTATTGTTTATTAATTACTGAAAAATTAATGGGAAGCGGCACTACTTAAAACAATAAATAAATTATTTTTGCCTATGCAAAACAACGTCCTAATTCTTGATTTTGGATCACAATATACACAGCTAATTGCTAGACGTGTACGCGAGTTAAACATCTATTGCGAGATCCATCCCTATAACAAAGTTCCTGAAGATTTATCCTCATTTAAGGCTGTGGTCTTATCTGGTAGCCCCTCATCTGTAAGAGCAGAAGATGCGCCTACGCCGGACTTATCAAACATTAAAGGAAAATTGCCGCTTTTAGGGGTGTGTTATGGCGCTCAGTTTATGGCGCATAATTTTGGTGGTGAAGTAGCGCCATCTAACATACGTGAGTATGGTCGTGCAAAGCTCAATATGATTAAAGAAGATGAAGCTTTGTTTGATAAAGTGGAACAAGATACGCAGGTATGGATGAGTCATAGTGACACCATCGCGACTTTACCAACTGGAGGAGTTAGACTTGCAAGTACAGCAGATGTAGCAAATGCGGCCTATAGAATTGACGGTGAAGAAACCTATGCAATACAATTTCATCCAGAAGTTTATCATACGACAGATGGCAAACAGATATTAGAAAATTTTCTGGTACACTTAGCAGGAGTAGAGCAAAGCTGGACACCAGGAGCTTTTGTAGAGACTACGGTAGCAGATTTAAAGAAAAAGATAGGAGATGATAAAGTAGTACTTGGTTTAAGTGGCGGTGTAGATTCGACCGTTGCTGCTATTTTATTACATAAAGCGATAGGGAAGAACCTCTATTGCATTTTTGTAAACAATGGATTGCTTCGGAAAAATGAATTTAGTGACGTATTGTTACAATATGAAGATATGGGTCTAAACGTAAAAGGTGTAGATTCTTCTGCACGTTTTATGAAAGCACTAGAAGGACTTTCTGATCCTGAAGAAAAACGTAAAGCTATTGGTAATGCATTTATTGAAGTGTTTGATGATGAAGCAACCGCAATAAAAGATGTGGTGTATCTAGCCCAAGGAACCATCTATCCAGATGTGATAGAGAGTGTTTCTGTAAATGGACCTTCTGTGACTATTAAGTCGCATCATAATGTAGGTGGCTTGCCAGATTTTATGAAACTTAAAATCGTAGAGCCGCTTAGAATGTTGTTTAAAGATGAGGTGCGCAGAGTAGGAGCTCAAATGGGTATTGATCCAAAATTATTAGGCAGACATCCTTTCCCTGGGCCAGGACTAGCGATTAGAATTCTTGGCGATATCACTCCAGAAAAAGTACGGATCTTACAAGAAGTAGACGCTGTATTTATAGATGGTTTACGTAAATGGGATTTATACGATAAAGTGTGGCAGGCTGGTGCTATTTTATTGCCAGTAAATAGTGTAGGCGTAATGGGAGATGAACGTACTTATGAGAAGGTAGTAGCGCTAAGAGCAGTAGAAAGCACAGATGGTATGACAGCAGACTGGGTAAATTTACCCTACGAATTTTTACAAGAAACCAGTAACCATATAATAAACAGAGTAAAAGGCGTTAATAGAGTAGTATACGATATTAGCAGTAAACCACCCGCAACAATTGAGTGGGAGTAGAAGGGAGTTTGATGTTGAGAGTAGGATTAAGGAGAATGCAGTTGAGCGTATTTTTTTATTAAATGAATGGTGTGCTTGAAAGTTTTTAGTGAGAAAATTTATTTTTACCTAATACCTAATACCTTACTACTGCGAGTATCGCCAATTCAGACTGATAACGGAAAACTTATTTAACACTTGGTACAGTACTTGTTTTATAAAGAGAAATTGATTTTTACAATTAAAAGATATGTATAAAAAAATTCTAATCATCCCCATCGCGTTGCTGTTCTTTTTGAGTGGTACATTGATTGCCCAAGAAAAGTATAGAAGCCATATTGTGCAGTCTGGTGAGACAATAGCCACAATTAGTAAAAAGTATAATGTTTCTGAAAGGGCTATTATTAAATTAAATCCTGATGCTAAAGATGGTGTGAGGGAGAACGCTGTTATTATTTTGCCTAACGGCGGTGTTATCATGGAAAAGGGATCTGGAGTGTCCTTTGTGATTCATAAAGTAAGAAAAAGAGAAACGCTTTTTAGTCTTTCAAAAAAATACAATGTCACTATAGATGATATTAAAAAATATAACAAACAGTTATACGCTAAGAGCCTTCGTAAAAACGATAAAATAAAAATCCCACAAGGGACGCCAGTTGTTACTGCTGGAACGGAAGGGACAACGACAAATGGTACCACTACAACAGTGGCATCAACAGATAAGCACACCGTACAACCTAAAGAAACGGTATACGGTATTGCCAGAATGTATGGTATTACTATAAATGAGCTTATTGCTATGAATCCTGGGCTAACTGCAGATTTGCCTATGGGGACGGTACTTAATGTTCCAGGAAATACAGTACTTGATACTGCAAACATCGATGATGATCGTTATGGGTTTTACACGGTAAAGGCAAAAGAAGGTTTTTATAGGCTAGAAAAAAACCTGGGATTGACAGAAGAGGAAATTGTCGCATTGAATCCTTATGCTAAAGATGGATTAAAAGAAGGGATGATTCTTAAAATCCCAAAAGGGATAGCCGGTATTGAATCTTCAGATCGTATTACGCCTATCGATTTGTCTTCAACAATACGTAATCGTGAGACAAGAAGAATAGCATTGATGCTTCCTTTTCAACTCTCAAAAGCTCAAATGGAATCTGAAGATTTAAATAAAGAAGTATTAAAAAAGAGTTCAGCAATGCGGGTGGCACTAGATTTTTATAGCGGTGCGATGATGGCAACAGAATTTATTAAAGATAAAGGGATTTCTACTATTATAGATGTTTATGATACAGAAGGAAGTGAAGCTACAGTCTCTAGTATTATTAATGCTAACAATTTTAACAATGTGGACGCAGTGGTTGGTCCATTATTAAGTAAAACAGTAGCGAAGGCTGCTTCAGAGTTAAAACGAGATAACATTCCGGTATTTTCTCCTATTAGTAATCGCGCTGTAAATATGACTTCAAATTTATTTCAGACCATCCCTAGTGATGCAATGTTGGCAGATCGTTTGCTAAATTATATGAAGCCATTAGCCGCAGACAAAAATGTGATTATAATTACAGATGGTAAAAGCCCTGAAGAGAAAGCCAAATTAATGGCCGCCTTCCCTGATGCAAAGGTGACTGGCCCAAGAGATAATAAAGGATATATTTATGTAGCAGATGTAGATAAACAATTGATTACGGGTAAAGAAAATTGGGTGATATTGGCAAGTGAAAACCCAATCATTGTAAGTAATGTGGTACCTATGTTAAATGGTATTCCGGGCGACTATGTTATCCGTCTTTTTGCAATGGATAAAAACAATGCGTATGAGTCTAATGATATTTCTAATGTGCAGTTGGCAAACTTAAATTTCACTTTCCCATCTGTAAATAAGAGTTATGATTATAAGTCTAAAAATGCATTTTTAATCAGTTACAAGAATAAATATGGGGTACTGCCTAATCGTTTTGCTGTTCGTGGTTTTGATGTTACTTATGATGTCTTATTAAGGTTGGCAAACGAAGATGATGTTTACAGAGCGAGCGACAGAGATTTTATGACAGAGTATATTGAGAACAGATTTAGATATGAGAAAAAAACATTCTCGGGCTATGAGAATACTGCTGTTTATATTTTAAAATATACGGAAAAATTACAATTCGAAGTTTTAGACTAATGAAGTGATTTAGATTTTCTACGTGTAAGCGAAAATGAGCTATATTTTGTCTGTTTGATAGCTTTTTTGAGTTGCATAGTATCACACTACGGAAGAAGAAAAAGATGAAACACAGACAAAAAAGAGCAATTTTTTAGCAAACGGATAAAGTTTAAATTACTTCAATGTATGAGCACAGCAAAAGTTAAATATCTAGGCGAATTAAGAACAGAATCTACTCACATAAAATCTGGTGCTAGTTTTATAACAGATGCACCCACAGATAATAACGGAAAAGGTGCTGCTTTTTCTCCTACAGATACTGTAGCTACTGGTCTTGCAAGTTGTATGCTCACAGTTATGGGTATTAAAGCAAACCAGATGGAGGTGGAAATAGAAGGCGCTACGGCAGAAGTTACAAAAACGATGGCGAGTGATCCGCGTCGCATTTCAAAAATTAAAGTGGTGCTTCACTTCCCTTCGGAACTATCCAAAAAAGAACAAACGATTCTAGAACGAACAGCAAATACTTGTCCTGTGCATTATAGCTTACATCCAGATATTGAAAAAGATATCATTTTTAATTGGGGATAACAAAACGGCATCATTTTCGTTGTAAGATTATTAAACATCCTATGAAAATTTCAGCACTACATATTGTACTACTTTCTTTGATTTCAACAACTGTTGTTTCTCAAGAGGAAAAAATGAAATGGGATGAAGGTAGCCCCCTCACTTGGAAGGATTTTAGAGGAACTCCTAATAAAACTCAAGATTACGTTGCAACTACAAATTCTGGAATTTCACTTGGTTTTGCAAGTCAAACCAGCAATGGTGTTACCACGTACAATATAGAAATTGGGAGCTATTTTTACCCAAATCATTCTTGGTACAGACCCGGAAATGTTAGCGCTTATATTTTAAAGCATGAGCAAACACACTTTGATATTTCAGAAATATTTGCAAGAAAATTGCGTAAAAAAATAGCTGCATTAGATCAATTAGATCCGGATTTTAAAAGTAAAGTAGAAAACATCTACAGACAAAACGAATATGATCGCACGCTGTTTCAATCTACTTTTGACGTAGAAACAGAACATTCTAATTTTCCAGATGTAGAACGTGAATGGGAACAAAAAGTTGCGGACCTTTTATTAGCTCTAGATGCCTACAAATAAACAACAGCAACAACCCATAGCGCCAGACCCAAAACACCTTATAGAATTAGCAAACTATAAGATGCCTTTTGGCAAGTATAAAGGGCGCTACCTTGTAGATGTCCCAGAACCTTATTACACGTGGTTTAGGCAACGTGGTTTTCCAGAAGGAAAGCTAGGAAGGCTCATGACAGAGATGAATGAGATAAAAATTAATGGGCTAGAACCCTTAATTAGAAAATTTATAAAAAAATAATTTGCCCGTGACGCAACCCCTTTTATAATCTGGTATCTTACTATTGTAAAACACCAAGCTTATGAAGTTAATTGTACTAAAATCGGCCTTTAGATTCTTTCCGGAAGTATTGCTAACCCTTGTTGTTTTATATTATTGGTCCTTGACTGCTACTGCAGTAAATCCAATAGCGATTGCATTATTAATACCCTTGGCCATTTTGTTTTTATGGAATAATAAGACCTTAGGTGTTATTACAGCCGCTATTTTTATAACAGCCACTTTGTATCTAAGCTTAGCGCTTTTTTCAGATATAATTAAGATGGAGTCATTTTACCCAGAAGGGTTAACATTGCTTTTAGGAGGGTTGTTGTTTTTAGGCATTACAGGCTTTGCATCCATATGGATGCTTTTAAAGCATACTAAAAAAGCACCAGGACGCATTATTATCAACTAGAAGTTTAAGTTTTTTTTTCATAGTAACAAAAACCCTCAAGAGTTAAACTTGAGGGTTTTTGCAATATTAATTTGAAGGAATTATTTATCCATTCGTTCCTTTATGTAGTAGCAAATTGTATATCTTTGAATCCCGTAAGCACATCAAGAAAAGGTATCCATGACATCTACAAAATATATCTTCGTTACGGGAGGAGTTTCATCATCATTAGGTAAAGGTATTATCGCCGCATCACTAGCTAAATTACTTCAGGCTAGAGGGTATAGGGTGACCATTCAAAAATTAGATCCATATATCAATGTGGACCCAGGAACCTTAAATCCATATGAACATGGGGAGTGTTATGTGACAGATGATGGTGCAGAAACAGACCTTGACTTAGGCCACTACGAGCGTTTTTTAAATACACCTACTTCTCAAGCAAACAATGTCACCACTGGTAAAATATATCAAAGCGTTATTGAAAAAGAACGTCGTGGCGAGTTTTTAGGTAAAACGGTACAGGTAATCCCACACATTACAAATGAAATTAAAGAACGTATCCAGATTTTAGGTAAAAGCGGGGATTATGATATCGTGATTACAGAAATAGGCGGAACCGTAGGTGATATTGAGTCTTTACCTTATATAGAATCTGTACGTCAATTAAAATGGGAGCTAGGCGATGATAATGCTTTAGTTATCCATTTAACGCTAATTCCATACCTATCTGCAGCTGGAGAGTTGAAAACCAAACCAACACAGCACTCTGTAAAAACCTTAATGGAAAGTGGTATCAGAGCAGATATTTTGGTGTGTAGAACCGAACACGAACTCAATCAAGAATTAAAAAATAAACTAGCACTCTTCTGTAATGTGCAGAAAGAGGCAGTAATACAATCTATAGATGCATCAACGATTTATGATGTGCCTAATATGATGCTAGATGAAGGGCTTGATGTGATCACGCTTCAGAAACTTAAATTATCAAACACTACAGCGCCTAATTTAGAGCATTGGAATGCGTTCTTAAAAAGGCACAAAAACCCTAAAGCAGAAGTTACCATAGGGCTTATAGGTAAATATGTGGAGCTTCAGGATAGTTATAAATCTATTATTGAGTCATTTATTCACGCCGGTGCTGAGAACGAGGTGAAGGTGAATGTGCGATCTATTCATAGTGAGCATATTGATGCATCGAACATTTCAGAAGCACTAAAAGGGCTCAATGGGATTCTTGTAGCACCAGGTTTTGGAGAACGAGGTATTGAAGGTAAAATAGAAGCCGTACGCTATGCCCGTGAAAATAAGTTACCCTTTTTAGGGATATGTTTAGGGATGCAAATGGCCGTTATTGAGTATTCCCGAAATGTACTAGGCTTGCAAAATGCCAATAGCATTGAGATGAACCCAGAGACACCAGATCCTGTGATTAATCTTATGGAAGATCAAAAGAATATTACAGATATGGGCGGTACAATGCGTCTAGGATCGTGGGAATGTAGCCTAGTTAAAGGAAGCAAGGTGTACGAAGTTTATGGCAAAGAAACGATAGATGAACGTCATAGACATCGCTATGAATATAATAATGCGTATCGCGAACAGTTGGAAGCGGCTGGTTTAGCAACAACTGGTGTCAATCCTAAAACAGGACTGGTAGAGATTATCGAAATCCCTGAACATCCATTTTTCGTAGGTGTACAGTATCATCCAGAATATAAAAGTACGGTGGCTAATCCACACCCATTATTCGTTTCATTTGTAAATGCGGCGCATCAACATTCAAAATAACAGACAATCTGGCACATTGATAGTAAAGGCTAGATTTTTGACAAAGTAATACAAAATAACCCAGCATTTTTTTGCTGAAATACTAATAACCTCACCCAGAGGCAAGCATATGGAAAATAGTAAATTTGATTTAAACTCAATCATTGGTTTCTTATTAATAGGTGGTATTCTTATCTGGATGCTGTATTTAAATAAACCCAGCGAAGAAGAGTTAGCTTTAGAAGAAGCTAAAATAGAAGCAAAGGCTCAAGCCGAAGCAAAAGCGGAGGCTGATAAAAAAACAGAACAGACAACAACATTAACAGCTGCTACAGAAGAAATGAAAGTGAGTCCAACAGACTCACTTGGTATGATAGCGCTAAACAATAAGCTAGGCTCTTTTTCTTATTCTGGAGGTTTGCCTTCTGCGACAGATGCTACAACAGTTATTGAGAATGATGTTTTGTATCTTGAAGTAAGTAACAAAGGAGGGTATGTAACAGAAGCTCGTTTAAAACAATTTAATACCTACGACTCGATTCCAGTATATCTTATAAAAGATGGAAATGCCAGCTTTAATTTAAAGTTCACTTCAGAAAATAGAACGCTTAATACAAAGGATTTATATTTTGAACCTGCCCTTTCGCAGAATGGTCAGAACCAAGTGTTAACGATGCGCTTAAAAGCTGCAGCAGATAAGTTTATTGAATACCGTTATGAATTGATCCCGGGAGAATACATGACTAATTTTGGTGTTCGTTCTGAAGGTTTAAACGGAACATTAGATACTAGCCAACCTATGGAAATAGACTGGCAATTAAAAGGATACCGTCATGCAAAGAGTATTTCTTATGAAAATAGATATTCGCGTTTAACCTATGAGTATGAAGGAAGTAAACACTCTAAATTAGACCCAACAGGAGAAGATGAAGAGACAGAAAAGGATGTGAGTTGGATGAATTTCCGTCAACATTTTTTTAGTACCATGTTATTAACAGATGAGCCTTTTAAAGAGGTGAAATTAACTTCTGTTGATCTTGTGGAGGATGAAGAGATAGATACAGTTTTTACAAAGCATTATGGTGCAAAAATGCTATTGGCGCCTAAAAGTGGTGGCCTGGCTTATGATATGAATATGTATTATGGCCCAACAGATTATGAAATATTTAAAGAGTATGACCGTAATCTAGATGAAGCTATGCCTTTGGGTTGGGGGATTTTTGGAATCATCAATAAGTATTTTATTATACCACTGTATGGTTTCTTGAGTAAATATTTAAGTGCTGGTATTGCGATAATCGTCATGACGGTATTGATTAAACTATTACTTTCTTTTGTGCAGTACAAGCAGTATTTAGCACAAGCAAAAATGAAAGTGTTGAAACCGGAGATTGATGCCATCAAGGAGAAGTTTGAAGGTAATAAGATGAAGATCCAGCAAGAAACAATGAAGCTGCAAAACATTGCCGGCGCTAGTCCATTAAAAGGATGTTTACCCGCTATATTGCAGATACCAGTCTTCTATGCCTTGTTTACATTTTTCCCAACAGCGATAGCCTTAAGACAAAAGTCTTTTTTATGGGCAGATGATTTATCCAGTTATGATACGATATATGAATTCCCATCTGGTTTTTCAATCCCATTTTATGGGGATCACGTGAGTTTATTTCCTATTCTGGCTTCTGTAGCTATATTCTTTTATATGACCATGACTATGGGGCAAAGTATGCAAGCACAGCAGCAGCCGGGTATGCCAAATATGAAGTTCTTAATGTACTTATCGCCACTATTCATGTTGGTGTTCTTTAACAACTACGCGAGTGGATTATCATTATACTATTTAGTATCTAACTTGATTACAATAGGATTAATGCTTGTCATTAAAAATGTAATTCTTGATGAAGATAAGATCAAAGCGCAAATTAATGTGAAAAAAGCAAAGCCAAAGAAACAAAATAAGTTTCAGAAAAAAATGGCAGATATGATGGAGCAGGCGGAGCAGCAAAAGAACGCTGGGAAAAAGAAGTAGTCCCTCTCCCAACTTTATCTGCATCGCTGAAAAGGCGACTTGAAAAGTTGGACTCTCCCTGAGGGAGAGTAGTCGTTTACTTTTATTGTTAATTTGTTCCAATAGCATATAGCTTAATGCTTATTGCTACCAGCACATAAATGGCACTATTTTTGAAATATGGACATCACATTCAATAGATGAACAATTTTCACGTTAGACTATAAAGTAAAACATATGCGTTTTTTAATTCCCCTATTTTTATTGGTTTTTTCCTTCGGAAATGCTCAAGAAATAAACCAAATGGACTCCAACGGCAAACGACACGGTGTTTGGAAAAAATATTTTGAAGGCACAAAGCAGCTTCGTTATGAAGGGACTTTTGAGCATGGTAAAGAAGTAGGGACCTTTAAGTTTTATTGTGAAGCTTGTAAAGAACAGCCATCCGTAATCAAAGAGTTTACCGCAGATAATGCTATTGCCGATGTAAAGTTTTACACTGCTAAAGGGAAGTTAGTAAGTGAAGGAAGGATGGACGGTAAACTTCGTATAGGAGAGTGGGTCTATTTTCACAAAAAAAGTAGTGAGGTAATGACCAGAGAGCTCTACCAAAACGGTAAACTCGCCGGTAAAAAATACGTGTATTACGGTAACGGCGTTGTGGCAGAAAAAGCTTCATATAGCGATGGTTTATTAAATGGAACTAGCTTATATTTTAGTTATGACAGCAAGCTATTGAAAGAACTAATCTATAAAGACGACTTACTAGAAGGCCCAGCCGTGTATTATGACGCAAAAGGGATGAAGTTGATAGAAGGAAACTATGTAAATGATCGCAAAAAAGGCATCTGGAAATATTATAAAAATGGACAGTTTGAAAAAGAAGAAACATTTCCGAAGCCATATAAAAAGAATAAGAAAAACTAAATTGAGCACAGAAGTCTAACACGAAAGAGTCCTCAGTTTGAGGACTCTTTTTGTTTTTTGATATTTTTGTTTTTGTCATTTTACAAGCACTTGGGCATCGCCCAATGTTTGTTTATTATCTTTGTTAAACTATGAAAAATAAAAGAGTTGTTGTGGGCTTGAGTGGAGGCGTAGACTCTAGTGTAGCCGCCTACCTCTTAAAAGAGCAGGGCTATGAGGTCATTGGCCTTTTTATGAAGAACTGGCACGATGATTCTGTGACCATAAGTGATGACTGCCCTTGGCTCGATGATAGTAATGATGCCATGTTAGTGGCTCAAGCTTTAGATATTCCGTTTCAAACGGTAGATCTTAGCGTGGAGTACAAAGAGAAGATAGTAGATTACATGTTTAGAGAATATGAGATGGGGCGCACGCCTAATCCAGATGTACTGTGTAATCGAGAGATTAAATTTGATGTCTTTTTAAAGATCGCCTTAGCGCTTGGAGCAGATTATGTGGCGACAGGCCATTATTGCAGAAAAGGGATTGCTTCAGAAATCTCTGTAGATGGCAAACCTATTTATCAATTGCTAGCGGGTAAAGACCCAAATAAAGATCAGAGCTATTTTTTATGTCAATTGTCACAAGAGCAGTTATCAAAAACATTATTCCCTGTTGGCGAATTAGTAAAGCCAGAAGTGCGTAAAATCGCTATGGAGCAAAACCTAGTTACAGCAGAGAAGCGAGATTCTCAAGGGCTTTGTTTTATAGGTAAAGTGAGGTTGCCAGAATTTCTACAACAAAAACTGGCCCCTAAAGAAGGAGTGATTGTTGAAATTTCGGCAGATAGTATTTTATATCAGGAAGAGCCATCTTCTTTTACTTCTGAAACGCAGAGGCTTGAATATTTGTCTTCTAAACAAACCTATAGCATTTCTGAAGGTAATAAAGTAGGAACCCATCAAGGAGCACATTATTTTACTAAAGGACAGCGTAAAGGGCTAGCCGTGGGCGGAACAAAAGAAGCGCTTTTTGTTATTGACACTGATGTAAATGAAAATGTAGTGTACACAGGTCAAGGGAAATCCCATCCAGGTTTGTATAGACGAGGTTTATTTATACTAGAAGATGAGATGCATTGGGTACGTGAAGATATGATAATTGGCTTAGGAGAAACTATGCAAGTGAACGCTAGAATACGCTATAGACAGCCATTAGAAAAGGCAACCTTGCATCGCGTAGCCGATGGTTTATATGTTATCTTTGAGAGTGCACAGTCTGCTATAGCAGAGGGGCAATTTGCCGCTTGGTACTTGGGTGAGGAGCTCATTGGTAGTGGAGTAATAAGTTAAAAATTTTGTAAGGATGAAAAAGATATTATTAATACTAATAATGGTGCTAGCAGCACAAGTAGGATGGGCACAACAAGATGCCTTAGTTTTCTTTGAGACTAAAGCAGGAGTTGGAGAAGCACTTGCAAATCCCTTAACCATTTTAACGCAAGACGCCTTAGACAGAAAGGCGCTGCATAATGTTGCCATTGATGAGAGAGATGTTCCAGTAAATGAAAATAACATCACAATGTTAAAAGCAGAGGCGGGGATCACGGTGCATGCCAAGTCTAAATGGATGAATGCGGCTTACGTGCGCGGATCACAAACTAATATTGAGAACCTAGTGAGCAATGAATATGTGAATGCAGTAGAGTTTATGGACAAGTCTTTAAATTTTGCACCTCCAGCACCATTTACTATAGATGATAAGTTTGAAACTGAAAATGCATTGACGAGAACGGTGTATAATTATGGTGACGCTACCAATCAAACAGAAATGATCAACATTGATTTTGTTCACGAACAAGATTTTACGGGTGAAGGTATGGTTGTAGCGGTAATGGATAGTGGTTTTCCAAATGTAATGACCAATCCTGCTTTTAGCCATGTAGTTGATAACAATCGTTTTTTAGGAACCTATGATTTCGCGTTAAGACAAACCAATGTTGATGGAACCGGATCTCATGGAGCAAGAACATTAAGTAATATAGGAGCAATTGTAGAAAACGAATTTGTAGGTACTGCTCCAGATGCTTCTTTTTATTTGTTCAGAACAGAGTTTGGACCATCAGAAAATCCAGTAGAAGAAGCGTGGTGGGTAGAGGCGCTAGAAAGAGCAGATAGTTTAGGAGTAGATGTCGTAAATACATCTTTAGGATATCAAGATTATGATACTCCTGCATATGACCATAGTTTTGAAGATTTAGACGGACAAACCACCATTGGAAGTAGAGGAGCAAACCTTGCTTTTGATAAAGGGATGTTATTAGTTACTTCTGGTGGGAATGATGGTAATGGTTTTGGAACGGTGGCATCACCAGCTGATGCTCCAGGAGTATTAAGCATTGGTGCCGTAGATAGTGATGGGAATTATGCCTCGTTTAGTTCTAGAGGCCCAACGGTAGATGGTCGTATTAAACCAGATGTGATGGCAAAAGGAGCGAGTGCGGCAGTTGTGAGTGAAAACGGGAATGTAACAACAAATAGCGGGACCTCTTTTAGTGGCCCTATAATAGCGGGTGCCGTGGCAAGTTTATGGCAATCTAGACCAGGAACGCCTAATGGACAATTAATGCAAATAATTAGGGAGTCTGCGCACTTGTTTGATGCTCCAACCAATGAAATGGGCTATGGAATTCCTAATTTTGAGACGGCATATTTAGCGCTTCAGGTATTATCTGTAGAGGATAACTTGTTACAAAGTAACTTTGCAGTCTATCCCAATCCTGTAAAAGATAAATTGAATATTTCTTTTCCGGAGCAAGTGCAAGATGCTACCATTATTATGTATAATATATTAGGGTCAAAAGTAATAGAGCATCATATCTCTGCAACAAATAACAGTTTAGAAATATCAAGTTTAAAGTCTGGTGTTTATTTAGCAAGTATTTCTGCAGAAGGGAAAACAAACAGTTTTAAGATTATTAAAGAATAATGCAGAATAAAATCACCCAACTTTTTAGTATAGAATACCCACTCATCCAAGCAGGAATGATCTGGAACAGTGGCTGGCGATTAGCTAGTGCTGTGAGTAATGCAGGTGGATTAGGAATCATTGGTGCTGGATCTATGTATCCAGACGTTTTAAGAGAACATATTTTAAAATGTCAAGCTGCCACAGATAAACCCTTTGGGGTTAACGTACCTATGTTGTATCCTAACATAGAAGAGATTATCGAGATTATTATTGAGCTAGGCGTTAAGATTGTATTTACCTCTGCAGGAAATCCAAAAACACATACGGCAAGATTAAAGGAACACGGAATTACTGTGGTTCATGTAGTGAGTAGTGTCAAGTTTGCACTAAAAGCACAAGACGCAGGTGTAGATGCAGTGGTCGCAGAAGGCTTTGAGGCTGGAGGGCATAATGGGCGCGATGAGACTACAACTTTTACGCTGATACCTATGGTAAAAGAAGCATTAGACATTCCATTAATAGCGGCTGGTGGTATTGCCACAGGAAGAGGAATGCTTGCAGCAATGATATTAGGAGCAGATGCTGTACAAATAGGAAGTCGATTTGTTGCCAGTGAAGAGAGTAGCGCGCACATTGCATTTAAGAAAATGGTTGTTGCTGCAAAAGAAGGTGATACTTTACTGACATTAAAAGAATTAGCACCCGTAAGATTACTGAAAAACAAGTTTTTTGATGATGTAATGGAGCTGTATACTAAAAATCCAACTAAAGAGGATTTAATAGAATTACTAGGGCGGGCAAGAGCTAAACGTGGTATGTTTGAGGGAGATCTTGAAGATGGCGAGTTAGAAATTGGACAAATTGCTGGATTGATTCACGATATAAAACCTGCGGCTCAGATTGTAGAAGAGATTATCGCAGCGTTTGAGTCTTTGAATGGGAAGAAGGTAGATTAGAAATTTATTTACTTCGGAAATAGTAACATTAAACTACCTTTGCCTTAAAACCAAACTATGCCATTAAATAACAACGATATATTTAAAAAACTACGAGTTGCACATAAGCTGCGTGATGATGATATCGTGAAGATATTAGAGTTAGTAGATTTTAGTGTGACTAAAAGCGAGCTCAATGCATTTTTCAGAAACGAGACACACCCTAAGTATATGGAAGTAGGGGATCAGATTCTTCGTAATTTCTTGAATGGATTGATCATTCATTTAAGAGGACCAATGCCTCCTAAGAAAAAGGACTAAGCATTGCTTAAAGTGTTCTTATCCCGTATCTTTGCAAAAAATTTAATAAACTGAATTATGCAAGACGGAATATACGTTAAGATCACAACAGAAAAAGGAGAAATCCTTGGACAACTTCATTACAAAAGAACACCGGGAACGGTAGCAAACTTCGTGGCACTAGCCGAAGGTAACCTAGAAAATAAAGCAAAACCTCAAGGAACCCCTTATTACGATGGTTTAACATTTCACCGTGTCATTCCAGATTTTATGGTGCAAGGTGGTGATCCAGACGGAACAGGTGCTGGTGGACCAGGTTATAAGTTTGATGATGAGTTTCACCCGGAATTAAAGCACGACAAGCCAGGAATCTTTTCAATGGCAAATGCAGGACCTGCAACAAACGGTTCTCAATTTTTTATTACCCACGTACCTACAGATTGGCTAGATGGAAAACATACCGTTTTTGGCGAAGTAATCGAAGGGATGGACGTTGTTGATAGTGTTGCGCAAGGGCATACCATCCAGAAAATGGAAATCATTCGTCAAGGGGAAGATGCAAAAGCATTTAATGCGGTAGAGACTTTTAGAACCTTTAATGGTGCGAAAGCAGAAAGAGAAGCGGCAGCTGTAAAAGCCCAAGCAGAAGCTGCAAAAGCACAAGATGAAGCCATGGCAGATCTTGTGGTGGGTTTTGATAAAACGGATAGCGGTTTATACCATAAGATTATTCAAAAAGGAGATGGGCCTAAGCCTGAATCTGGTAATACAGTGGCAGTGCACTACAAAGGAATGTTACCTGATGGTACCACTTTTGATTCTTCTTATAAAAGAGGAAATCCAATTGAATTTCCAGTAGGAATGGGACACGTAATTGCAGGATGGGACGAAGGTATCTTAATGCTTAACAAAGGAGATAAAGCTCGTTTTGTAATCCCAAGTGAATTAGGCTACGGTGCTCAAGGCGCCGGAGGTGTTATACCACCAAACGCAACTTTGGTTTTTGATGTTGAATTAATGGACATTAAAAGTTAATAACCCTTTTACAAATTTTATTTAAAACGCTCTTATTTGATAGGGGCGTTTTTTAGTTTTATCACGTTTTAAATCTTGAAAATTTCAGAAGTTATGAGTAAACCGAAATATCCTATTGGACCTTTACAGATCCCGGAAGTAGTTACAGAAAGTCAAAGAGATAAAGCAGTGCAAACACTAAAGGAGTTTCCTGAAATGCTTATAGAGCTCCTGCATGCCTTGCCAGATGCAAAATTAGATAGACCCTATCGCGATGGTAGTTGGACGATACGACAGTTGGTACATCATATTTCAGATTCTCATAACCACAGCTATAATCGCATTAGATGGGCGCTCACAGAGGATAGTCCGCTAATTAAGGCCTATGATCAAGATGCTTTTGCAACCATGGATGATTATAAAACGATGTCTATAGATTGGAGTCTAAAACACATTGAGGTATTACATTATAAAATGGTCTACATTTATGAATCATTGTCAAACCAGGATTGGAAAAAACAATGGATACATCCTGAAACTAAAAAAGTAATGACGGTGGAGCAGACGGCGTGCATGTATGCTTGGCATAGTATGCACCATTATACTCAAATTAAAAATGGGCTACTCTAGTTTATTTTATTACCAGTTTTTGGGTAGTTAAAAGCAAACCGTTTTCTTTTAGTTTTAAGAAGTATACGCCGCTAGGGTGACCAGAAAGGTCTAAAACTAAACTGGTGTTTAGTGTAGTTGAGGTATTCTTTTCTATAAGCCCGCTATCTAGTGCATATAACTCATACGCGTTAAAAGTTCGCTTGTAGCTATTAATTGTGGTAAAGTGCTGCGCTGGGTTAGGAGTCATTGAAAAAGAGGCCGTTTCAAAATCGTTAACACCAAGTGACGCATCGTACATATCTTGTAGCGCATCAATAGGTTCAAATATTTCATTGGTGATCCAAACATTAAGATCTAGAGACAAGTTGCCATAACTGCTATCTGTGTCACTAGGGTCTGCCACTCTAATAAAAGCAGAAGCAGAACTCACACCCTCATCTAAACAACGCACATCTGCCCCAGGACGCTTTGCGCCTTGCATAGCAGCCATTAGTTTATCTGCAAGTGTTCCCGTCTCAGCAAGAAAAGCAGCTTCCATGTCTGTAACAACAGCATCAGAAATTAAGATGTTTCCTTGTATGGCATAGTTAGGTCCTGTCACGTGAATAAATTCTTCAAAGCAATTGGCTCCAGTGAATGCCGCCGCTCTTGGGTCACCACCATTAAGGTCTACAGCGCCATATTGCCTTACAGAAGGATTGTTTTGTATATCATTTGCAACCAGCCAATCCATTATTTCTTGTGGAGCATCACCAGCTTCCATTCTTGTACGAGCATTTACTTGATTTGTGGGGCTCCAGAAAGACTGGGTATGAATTGCACCAACACCTAGCACGATATCACTAATAGCCAGTGCACCGTCTTCTGCGCCTATGCATGTTGCACCTGCACTACCTATCTCTCCAGTTTCTGTATCTACCGCAACAATAGAAAATGTGTGCTGGCCATAAGTTGAGAGGCTAATTAAAAATAAAAGGGAGAATAGCGTTTTCATAGTTTTGATATTTGTTTTTCAAAACTAAATATTTATTTATAAGTAATCATTTATTGAGTCTCACATTAAACTCATTTCCACTTAATATTACAACCTATACTTGGTTTTTGATCCTTAAGTTGTGCCGTATTATTTAAAATTCTGTCCATCGCTTCCCTAAGGTCACGACCATTTACCGGAATGCTATTGCCAGGCCTAGAATTATCTAACTGCCCACGATATACCAATTTTAAAGCTTCATCAAAAAGATAAAAGTCAGGTGTACAAGCCGCATCATATGCTTTTGCCACTTCTTGAGTTGCATCAAACAAATAAGGGAAAGGATAGTTTTCTTCACGTGCTGCTTTCTGCATGTTTTCTGGACTATCTTCTGGGTATTTTTCTACATCATTACTATTAATAGCTACAAAGCCAAAACCTGTCACGCGATAATCATTACAAAGTCTCACGAGTTCTTCATTTACATGCTTTACAAAAGGACAATGATTACAGATAAATAGTACAACGGTACCTTTCTTACCTCTTATATTCTGTAAAGAAACAGGTTTATTAGTAACGGCATCTACTAGAGTAAAATCTGGTGCGACAGTTCCAAGAGGTAACATAGTAGAAGGAGTAAGTGACATAAGGCGGTTTTTTTAAGGAGCAATGCTAACAGATATGTCGCAAAATGGCTATTTTAGTTACAAATTTACAAAATGGAGATTACTTGGAGCGATTTTACAAAAATAGATATGCGCGTAGGCACAATTATAGAAGTTAAAGATTTTCCGGAAGCACGTAATCCTGCCTATCAGCTTCATATAGACTTCGGAAATGTACTTGGCATAAAAAAGACCTCTGCTCAAATTACTACCTTATATAGTAAAGAAGATTTAATAGGACGTCAAATTGTCGCCGTTGTAAACTTTCCGAAGAAACAGATTGCTACTTTTATGAGTGAGTGCCTTGTACTTGGTGCTGTTGATGGAAAAGATGTCACTTTATTGCATCCAGGATTGAAAGTAGAGAATGGATTGAAGGTTTCTTGAGTATCCATGTTTTGTTGCCCTTCGACAGGCTCAGGGTGACCTTAAATTAATAAGTATATGATACACCTTTGTCACCCTGAGCTTGTCGAAGGGCATTCTTAAATAAATAATTTAAATCCAGATGTTCCCTTAAAAAAGACTCAGAGTCACTTTTAGATTAAAAAAATGTGATTGATTTTTTTATCAAACCATACTTAAATACATAAAAAAAGTGCCCATTCAAAGAGAAGGACACTTTTTAGTTTTTAATATTTCCGAAGAGGACTACAACTTATCTGCAGTAATTCTACCTTCCCGATTTGCTATCTCCCAAGCGGTATGAAAAATTAATCGTGTTCTTTTTTCCATTAGTTCGTATTCTATTTTGTCTGGAGTGTCAGAAATTTTGTGATAATCTGCGTGTACACCATTAAAATAAAAGATAACAGGAATGTTGTTTTTAGCAAAGTTATAATGGTCGCTTCTATAGTAAAAACGATTTGGGTCATTCTCGTCATTATAGGTATAATCTATCTCGAGGTCACTACTATATTTTGCAGCCACTTCTTCAGATACATCGTGCAGTTCTTGACTTAGTTTATCGCTACCTATTAGGTAAATGTAATTAGGTGTTTCTGCCTTGTCAGGATCAATACGTCCTATCATATCTGTGTTTAAGTTCACTACTGTATTTGCTAAAGGGAAGATTGGATTTTCTGCATAGTAAGCAGAACCGTATAAGCCTAACTCTTCTCCAGTAACGTGTAAAAACAGGATAGAACGTTTAGGTCCTTTTCCATCTACTACTGCTTGCCTAAATGCTTCTGCCATTTCAAGTAAAGCAACAGTACCACTACCGTCATCATCAGCACCGTTAAAAACGTTTCCATCGTCATCCATCCCAACATGATCAAGATGTGCAGAGAGGACAATCACTTCATCTGGAAATTCACTTCCTTTAATAAAGGCGACTACATTTTCAGAATCTTTAGCATCTTTTACTCTTTTAAAATAAGAAGCTGGTACAGGTTGATAGTAATTTAATTCTTCTATTGGTGAAGGGATTTCTAAGTCTTGATAATAATTACGTAGATATTCTGTCGCCAGTTTTTGACCTTTACTTCCAGTCATTCTGCCTTCCATGGCATCACCAGCATAGACATATAAATGTTCTTTTAAGTCTTTTGCTCTAATAGTGTTGGCATATTTTACAGAAACATCTCCAGAGGCTGTATCAACATCGTTTGTTTTTGTTTTTGTCGCATTGCATGCGTTCATTAATACTGCAATGGTAAGGAAAGCTAGATATTTCATCTTTAAGTAATATTTAATAAATTGGAAGATTGTATACCCTAATATGAATCTCCGGTGAATTTAATAATAGTTTTAAGGGCATTTCATTTTGTCAAATTTTCAGTAGGTAAATATACAAAGACTAAAAAACCATTTTCTAATTATTTTGTTAATTAATTATTAGAAACCTTTAGCTGCTCCATATAGGCATTTACTATCTTTGCCAAAAAATAAATTAACTATGCATATAGAGCAAATTTATACGGGTTGTTTATCACAAGGTGCTTATTACATAGAGAGTGATGGAGAAGCAGCGATTATTGATCCATTGCGAGAGTCAAAACCATATCATTCAAGATTAGAGCGCGATGGTGCTTCGTTAAAATATATTTTTGAAACTCATTTTCACGCAGATTTTGTGAGTGGTCATGTGTCTTTATCTAAAGAAACTGGAGCTCCTATTATTTTTGGTCCAACTGCAGACCCAAGTTTTAACGCAACGATCGCAACAGATGGTCAAATTTTTAGAGTAGGTAAAATTACCATCACTGCGTTACATACTCCTGGGCACACTATGGAGAGTACCACCTATTTGTTAAAGGATGAAAACGGAAAAGACCATTGCATTTTTAGCGGAGATACTTTGTTCTTAGGAGATGTGGGGCGTCCAGATTTGGCGCAGAAAGGTGCAGAAATTACACAAGAAGATTTAGCTGCCATATTATTTGACAGTTTACGTACTAAAATAATGACACTGGACGATGATGTAATTGTGTACCCAGCACATGGAGCGGGTTCTGCCTGTGGTAAGCATATGATGAAAGAAACCGTAGATACATTAGGCAATCAAAGAAAAGTAAATTATGCCTTACGTTCAGATATGACAAAAGAGGAGTTTGTAGCTGAGGTTACAGATGGACTTTTACCACCTCCGCAATATTTTCCACTTAACGTGAAGATGAATAAAGAAGGGTATGATTCTCTAGATAACATTATAAAAAAAGGAACAGAAAAGCTAAGTCCAGAAGCTTTTGAAAAGGTTGCCACAGACACGGGAGCAGTAATACTAGACGTACGTCAACAAAAAGATTTTATGGAGGCACATATTCCAAATGCTATTTTTATTGGTATTGATGGAGGTTTTGCTCCTTGGGTGGGTTCTATGATTGCAGATACAGAGCAAGCTATTTTATTAATAGTTCCAGAAGGTAGAGAAGAAGAAACGATCACCAGACTTTCGCGAGTAGGTTTTGATAATACGCTAGGGTATCTAGAAGGCGGGATGCAATCCTGGAAAGCAGCCGGAAAAGAAGTAGCTAGTATTCAATCCGTTTCTGCCTTAACATTAAAGGAGAAAATGGCAGAAGGGGCACCCGTATTTGATGTTCGTAAAGATGCCGAATTTGAAAATTCCCATATCCCAACCGCAACGCATACATCGCTAGAAATTATTAATATGCATCTAGATGCTTTTCCAGAAGATGAACCTTTTTATGTACACTGCGCAGGCGGGTATCGTTCTGTGATTGCGGCTTCTATTTTAAAGGCACGCGGTATTCATAATGTTATCGATGTGGCAGGTGGTTTTAAAGCAATTAAAGAAGCCAATATAACTGTAGTTTAACTTTTTAGATACTAATATTTCAATTAAAGAGTTTTAAATGTATAGTATTTCTGAAACGTTAAATAACCAAAAAAGATTTCGTTTAATGAAAACCCGATATCCTATGAGACTTTTATTTTTTATTAGCTTTTTGACAATTACAACAATAACTTTTGCCCAAAATGGAAACGCATTTGGTTTAAAAGGAGGTCTTAATTACAACAGTAATGGAGATTTTACCAATGAGTTTGCTGCAGAAAGTGCAACAAAAAACATCGGTTTTCATTTGGGTCTATTCGCAAAGTTAGATGCAGGACCAATTTACTTAAGACCAGAATTTGTATTCACAAGAACATCAAGTGAATACACCGCAGAAAATCTTATTATCTCAAAATTAGATGTTCCCATTCTTGTTGGGCTTGATATTATTGGGCCATTGAGTGTTTTTGCAGGGCCAGATTTACAATACATTCTCTCTAATGATTTTGGAGATTTGAGTATTGATAACCCTGAAAACCAATTTACCATTGGGGCACAGTTTGGTCTAGGACTTAACTTTGAACAGTTTGGTATCGATATCCGTTACGAGCGAGGGCTTTCTGAGAATGAAGCCGAACTTACTGGGGTAATTGACAGTAGAGTTGACACCAGACCAGACCAGATTATTTTAAGTCTTTCTGTGAAGTTGTAATTTGGCTTTACTGCTTTTTAAGAATTTTAAAACTCTTCTTCATATAAAGTAGTAGCATCTCTGATCATTAGATCTAAAGTATACATTTCTTTTTCTTGACGCTCTACATCCCATTTTAAGTTTTCTGTAAATGCACTTAAAATAAGATATTTATGATCTATCACGCCAGCGATATGAAAGTATAGCATTCCTGTTCGCCGTACAAAAAAGTCTGACAGTGAATTAATTTTTTCATGATGCAAACAATACCAGAATTCTGCTAAGATTAGTGTTTCTTCATTAACGGTATCCAAGAGTCCAGAGGCTTGATTAATTATCATATCTGCTTTTTTACCATATGTATTGACAAGATGCCAACCATAAAGTGGTAAGGTTACGTTTATTGCATCTAATCTTGACTGTATTTGTTCTTGATATTGTTCTACTTCTTTACTATTGGAAAAGGCAGGAGTAGTTAATGGAATATTACGCGTAGTGGATCTGGGCCATTTTGAGCGCTCTTCCTTTTTTAAAGTGCTTATTACTTTTTCTATAACCCGTTGTGCCATTTTGCGATACCCTGTAAGTTTCCCTCCAGCAATAGAAATCAATCCGCTGTCACTAACAAATATTTCATCTTTTCTCGACAACTCAGATGGTGATTTTTCATCTTCATGAATGAGAGGACGTAACCCCGCCCAACTAGACTCTATGTCTTTTTCTGTTAGTGAAATACCATTAAACGCGTTGTTTACGGCAATTAATAGATATGCCGCATCTGCTTTAGTTGCAACAACTCGGTCTAAAGATCCAGTATATGCCGTATCTGTGGTACCCACATAAGTGGCGCGACCACGAGGGATGGCAAAAATCATCCTTCCGTCTGGGGTATCAAAATAAATGGATTGTTTTACTGGTAATTTTTCCTTCGGAAATACTAAATGGACTCCTTTGGTTAAATATAAATGCTTATGGTTTAATGGCCCATCCTTTTTCCGAAGTATATCTACCCATGGTCCAGCAGCAGAAACCACTCTTTTAGAATTAATGGTAAATGAATCTCCAGTGTTATTGTCTTTGCAAACTACTCCTTTTACTTTGCCTTTCTCGCTATAGATGTAATCTGTCATTTCGCAATAATTGATTACTTCTGCGCCGTAGGTTGCGGCTGTTTTTAAAAGCTCAATGGTAAGTCTTGCATCATCTGTTCTATATTCAGAATAATAACCGCCACCTAATAATGTGCCTTCTTTTAATAATGGTTCTTGGTTTAGAGCTTCTATTTTATTGAGCATCTGTCTTCGGTCTTCACCTTCTACATTTGCCAGCACATCATATACTTTTAGGCCAATACTTGTCATTAATGCGCCATAGTTCCCGTCTTCTGTTAACGGTAAGAGCATTTTTTCTGGAATCACTAAGTGAGGCGCAAGATTATGTACAATGGCACGTTCGCGTCCAGACTCTTTAACAAGACCTATTTCTAATTGTTTGAGATACCGAAGACCACCGTGTATCAACTTTGTAGACTTGTTACTCGTACCAGAGGCAAAGTCATTCTTTTCTACTAAGCAAACTTTCATGCCACGAGCTGAGGCGTCTAGTGCGATACCCGCACCAGTAACTCCACCACCTATAATGATGAGGTCAAACTTGCTTTGTTGCATGCGCTTTAATTGAGCAGCGCGGTCTAGAATTGAAAATGGGATTGATTCGGTCATGCAGCTAAATGGTTCTTGTCCTTTTAATAGCTTGTTGCCAGCCTAAATATTTTTGTTGGCGCATTTCCGAAGTCATATTAGGGAGGTACGTTTGTTCTGTTTTGCGGAGGGTTATTAAATCATTTTCTGTCCAAACTCCAGCTTTTAATCCTGCTAATAAAGCAGCACCCAGTGCGGTGACCTCTATCATTTCTGGCTTGTCTACGGGCACATCAAGCATATCTGCCTGAAACTGCATTAAGTAACCATTATTACTAGCACCGCCATCTACTTGTAGCTTTGAGAGCTTCATATTGCCGTCTTCTTGCATCGCTGTTAGCACGTCTTTGGTCTGAAATGCCAAGGCTTCAACCGTAGCTTTTATAATCTCATTTTTACCTGTATCTAACGTTAAACCATACATTGCGCCTTTTGCTTCGGCATCCCAATATGGAGCGCCAAGTCCAGCAAATGCAGGTACAACGTAAACATCCTCTAATGGCGGAATACGATTACAGATCGCTTCGGTGTCTTGTGCAGTATTTATAATTTGAAGTTGGTCGCGTAACCATTGTATAGCAGCACCGCCCACAAAAATGCTGCCTTCAAGTGCATATTGAGCGCCTTGACTAGGCAAGCTGCATGCTACTGTGGTAAGCAATCCATTTTTTGAAGAAATAAATTCTTGGCCTGTATGCAGTAGCATAAAGCAACCCGTCCCATATGTGTTTTTAGCGATTCCAGGAGCAGTACCTCCGTGACCAAAAAGTGCTGCTTGTTGATCACCTGCCACTCCATAAATTGGAATGCTTGTAGCACCGTGATTTATACTTCCAAAATTTGAAGAGGATACCTGTACCTTAGGCATCATCACTTTTGGGATATTAAATATGTCTAATAATCTGCTGTCCCAAGCGTGGTCTTTGCAATTATAGAGCATCGTCCTAGACGCGTTTGTCACATCTGTAACGTGTCTTTTACCTGCTGTAAATTTGTAGATAAGCCAAGTGTCTATAGTGCCAAAAAGCAATTGTCCAGCTGCTGCTTTTTCTTTAGCGCCAGGCACATTATTTAAAATCCAATGGAGCTTAGACGCAGAGAAGTAGGCGTCCAAAACTAAACCAGTGGCATTACGCACGTAGTCTTCATAGCCCTTTCCTTTAAGAGATTCGCAATAGGATTTTGTTCTACTATCAAGCCAAACAATGGCATTATATATAGGAATACCCGTTTCTTTATCCCAAACCACCGTTGTCTCGCGTTGGTTGGTAATACCAATAGCCGCTATTTCTTCTTCGGAAATGTTAGCAGTTAGCAATACCTCTTCAAATGTTGCTTTCTGGTCCTTATAGATTTGGATGGGGTCATGTTCAACCCAACCAGATTTAGGATAGTGCTGGGTGAGCTCCTTTTGTGCGACTGCCACAATTTTACCAGCTTCGTTAAAAAGAATGGTTCTTGTGCTTGTCGTCCCTTGGTCAAAAGCGATGATGTATTTTGGTTTCATGATAAGATGGTCTGCTGCAAAATTAGGGTATTCATTTTTATTATGCGTGCATAGTAAATTATTTTATCAATGAAATATGCACATTTTGGGCAGGGATTAAACAATGGCAGTTCATTATAGTAATGTTTACTCTTTGTGCTGTCATTTTTATTCAAATGTCACACTGATCGCGGTCGAAGTGGATATAGAAAACCAATTAATTATATTGTAGTTTGGTTAAAATAAATGGATAGTGATTTCTTGTAAATAGTGAGGCCTATTATCTTCGACTGCGCTCAGATTGACAAGGTCATTAATTAAACAAGTAATGATCACTATAACAAAAATTCCTTTTTAGTACTTTCGCTAATAATTCTGATGTATATTTAAGAACAAATAAGATTGATTATGACTAAAAAAGCAGCGCAAACAGCATCTTTCATGGTACGGTTTAACCAAAAGATTTATGAAGATAAAGGGGAGTCTAAAGTTCAATGGCGTGGTAAAGTGAGCCACGTGCAAGGTGGAGAAGAAAAGAGCTTCTCAGACTTTAATGAGGCTGTTAATTTTATTCAAGAACGTCTTGCAGATTTAACGATGGAGGCCACAAAACACAAAACGGATGAAGAGCAAGAAGGTATTTTACAAAAGAGTTTTTCATTGTTTAAATCTGTTGCTGCCACAGGGAATAAGGTATTAATGGATACTATTAAAGATCCAAAAAAGCAAGTAGCACAGTTACAAGATCAATTAAGTGATCTTGGAGAAGAGATGTGGGAGAAAGTCCCTATTGACCAATGGCGTAATGCTTCTAAATCCGATTTTCAGGACATCAAACAATCTATTAAAGCCTTGACAAAGGCAGTCGCAGCAATCAATAAGAAGGTAGATGCTTTGAGTACAGATGTTGTACCTACTAATACGCCGGTAAAAAAAACACCTGTTAAAAAGACAACTGCAAAAAAACCAATGGCAAAGAAAACATCAGTAAAAGCAAAGTCTATAAACTCAACAAAGAAATAGTCGCTGTCAATGTCAGACCTCGCAGAACAATTTATCATACTAAAAACCTTCCAGAGGGAAGCTCCTATTAAGTTTCAGACTTTAGGGAGTTTTAATTTATGGCGGGATGGTTTGAAAGTAAGTTCAAAAGAATGGGGAAGAGACAAGGCCTTACAATTAATACAATACTTTATATCCTATCGCCAACGCCATGCTTTGCATAAAGAGCGTGTGATGGAGCATTTATGGGAAGAAGGTGATGATCGTGATTTTAAAGTAGCACTGCACGGAGTTAATAAAGCTCTTGAGCCAGATCGCGCTTCGCGAACAGAGCCTATTTATGTGCAGCGACAAGGAATTACCTACCAATTAGACCTAGAAAAAGTCTGGATTGATGTAGAGGCGATTGAAAAATATATTGCTCTAGGTAACGAAGCACTAGCAGATGAAGAGGACTTGGCTATAAAAGCGTACAAAGCTGCCATAGATTTATATCAAGGTATGTATTTACCAAATAGAATCTTTGAAGACTGGTCATCAGAAGAACGCGAGAAAATCCAAATATTAATCCTTGGCGCATACGTTACACTTGCTGAACTAATAGTTGGAGAAAACCCAATGGAAAGTGTCCGTCTGGCACAACATGCTATTGCAATAGACGCCACCTGGGAAGATGCCTATCGCATACAAATGAAGGCGTACATAGCAAAAGGCAACCGGCCGCACGCAATAAAGGCCTACCAAAAATGTGCTGATGTTTTGGAAGAAGAATATGGCATTGATCCATTGCCTGAAACAAAAGCGTTGTTGAAGGAGATTGAAAATAGGTGAATAGTGAACAGTGATCAGTGAATAGTTTGTCGTAAAAGTTGTACACCTCATTTTGGGGTTGGGAATTAATTTCCATATTCCATTTCTACTTCAAAAATCTTCAGCCTTCAATTTCCAATCATTATTTTTTTTCCAATCAAACGGCTCAGTTAAAAATTTTTATAAAATTTTAGCGCAGCTAAACCCTTGTTAACACTGCTTTTAGTAAAATTTATTTCGAAATCATTCTTTTTTGCAACTCGGCTGTAACTAGCCAATCGTACGTTTGCAGCGTAAATATTTAGAGAACCATTTATTGGAGACTTTTATTTGCAACTGAGCTGTAACTTGACATAAGTATGTTTGCAGCATCAAATTAAAATAACAATAATAACATATATATTATGGCAACTAAGAAAAGTAAAAAAGCAAAAGCAACGATCATTGAAACTACTACTAATAAAGTATTAGGTTTTGCAACAATGGCAAATGAATTTGTTTTAGCTAAAACAGAAAAAGCAGTAATGACATCTTTTGCAATGACAGAAAAGTGTATTGGTTTTTCGGGTAAACTAATGAAGAAAGGGCTACAGGTTTCTGCATCACAACAAGATATGGTGTTTGATGTACTTGGCAGCATCAAGAAAAAAGTAGTAAAAAAATAAGGATAACACCTTGAAAATAAGGTTGCAACTCATCTGTAACTAGCAGATAGTATGTTTGCACCAACAAAAGTAAATAAAAATCTTAAAGACATATATTATGACAACTAAAGTAAAAAAGACAGTAACTAAAGTAAATAAAGGATTGATAAATGCATCTATGGCAGCAATCAATACAACAGTAGCAAACGGCGAAAAATGGCAAAAACTTTCTAAAAAGTTAATCAAGAAGTCTGAGCCAGTGCGCACAAAGCAAATGAATATGGTTCTAGAAACTGCAACAGCAGTAAAAGAGCAAGCTACAACTGGAGCAGAAAGAATGATGGATCTAGTAGGTTATGATGCATCTGTTGTAGACAAAGCAATGAGCTTTGTAACTAAAAATCCATTAAGCAAAAAGGTGATGGATGTTGCTGAGGATGTTACAGAAATGGTAACTAAAAATCCAATGGTGAAGAAAGTAGAAAAAACTACTGACGGAATCAAAAAAATGAGCATCGCAAAATACAACGACGTTAAAGAAGACGTTCTTGAGCAAGCGACTAAAATCCTTAAAAAAGGAGAAGAGTTTGTAGAAGATGCAAAGGAGCCAAAAAAAGTAGCTAAGAAAACAGCAAAGAAAACTACTAAGAAAGTAACAGCGAAGGTTGCTCCTAAAGTAAAGGCAGCTAAAAAGACAGTAGCTAAAAAAGCAACTGCAGCAAAGAATACTACTGCTAAAAAAACGGCAGCAGTAAAGAAAACAGTAACAAAAGTGGTAGCAAAAAAGACAACTGCGACTAAAACTGCTGCGAAGAAAGCAACTACCACAGCTAAAAAAGCAGTAAAGACAATCAAAACCGACGGAGCAGAAAAAGTAGCAGCAGCAAAGAAAGTAGCTACTAAGAAAGTTGCAACAGTTGAAAAAGCAGCAAAAGACATCAAAACTAATGTGACAAATAAAGTTGCAGACGTGAAGAAAGAAGAAGCTAAAGCGTAATGACTAATCGCTTTTTTATAAAAGCATTAAAGATATTAAGATGAAAAAAAACATAAAAAAAACTGCACCTAAAGAGATGATCTCTAAAGTGGTGAAGACTACAAAAAAAGCGGTTGTAAATGCAAATGAGTATGCGCTAGACACAACAGAGACTGTTGTGACAGAAGGAATAGCAATCACTTCACAATGGCAAACAGTAACGGAAAAAGCGATTAAAGGTGGTCTTAAGTTAGCATCTGCGCAACAAGATTTAGTATTTGATTTGCTAACATCTGTAAAGAAACAATACAAAGACGGTAAGAAAAAGTTTACCAAGCTTGTGGCATAGTAAGTTTTAAGTTTAAGTTTAGAAAATGAACGGGCTGTATCGAGAGATATGGCTCGTTTTTTTTATTAAATAATCTCTTGAGATTACCATGTTTAATGTTTAAATTTACGTGTTATGCATGCATAATACTCCAATTTGGTTTATAGATAAAACGAATGTGATTTTTGGAATGTTAAACATTCATTAATTGTGCGGTTTCGATTCCTTTTAAGAGTGCAAATGGACTATTAATTACGTATTTTTACAAGAGATTCAATAATGGCAAAAAAGAAAAAAATTACGGCTTCGAGTCTCATCGATTTATATATGGGTGAGGTGGTTAGATTGCAGGGAAAACCTGTGGATGTTGCCTCTTTTGGAGCAGTATATGATTTTGAAGAAGATGATTTTTACTCACATTTTGAAAGTTTTGCAGCAATAGATCAGGCTATTTTTAAAATCCTTTTTGATACCTCCGTCGATACATTAGGAGAAAGTCCAGATTATGTTTCGTTTAGCAGAAAGGATAAGCTGTTAAGTTTATTTTACACCTTTTTTGAAAATCTAACACTTAATAGAGATTTTGTTTTGGTAGTAATTGATACTTACGGAAATCAACTCAAGGCATTGTCTGTTTTTTCAGATATGAAAATTAGCTTTTCTAACTTTATGAAAGTACTTGATTTTAATACCTTAAATTTAAGTATTGAAAAGGTAGAAAGCCTTCAGAAAACATCTATTACAGAAGGCGCTTGGATCCAGTTGTTACTTACTATTAAATTCTGGATGACAGATGAGTCAATAGACCTCCAGAAGACCGATATATTTATTGAAAAATCATTAAATACAAGCATAGAATTACTCAATACACAATCTTTCCATAACATCTTAGATTTGGGTAAATTTTTGTATGCTGAAAAATTTAAATCGTAAAATACGCATTGAAAACCGCAAAAAACATCCCATTATCAAAGCTAAGTCGTGCTTCTAAGCTTGTATCTACTGGAGCAAAAGTAGGTGTTAACTATTTAAAGTATTATGGGGATAAATTGGTGAATTCTGAAGAGGATGCAAAAGAACGTCTTAATGAGAACAACGCCACAGATATTTATGATAGCCTAAAAACTTTAAAAGGGAGCGCGCTAAAAATGGCTCAAATGATGAGCATGGAGAAGAATATTATGCCCAAGGCATTCGTTGAAAAGTTCTCTTTATCTCAATTTTCTGTACCACCATTGTCCGCTCCGTTAGTTCTAAAAACATTTAAAAAATCTTTCGGAAAATTTCCAGATCAGTTATTTGATTCCTTTAATACAGAAGCCGTGAATGCGGCAAGTATTGGACAAGTACACCGCGCAGAAAAAGAAGGTAAAATACTTGCGGTAAAAATCCAATATCCGGGAGTAGCAGATAGCGTGCAGAGTGATTTAGCGATGGTAAAGCCCATTGCGATGAAGATGTTCAATATTAAAGGGGAACATTCTGAACAGTTTTTTAAAGAAATAGAAGGGAAGCTTTTAGAAGAAACGGACTATGTGTTAGAGCTGGCCCAAAGTCAAGAAGTAGTGCAAGGATGCGAGCATATTCTACACATAAATTTTCCGAAGTATTACCCAGAATACTCCTCAAAACAGATCCTTACCATGGACTGGATGACTGGGATTCATCTTTCAGAATTCACCCAGATAAATACAGATCAAGCAGCGTCAGACAAGTTAGGGCAGGCTTTGTGGGATTTTTACATGTATCAAATGCACGTATTGCGAAAGGTACATGCAGATCCGCATCCAGGTAATTTTTTAGTTTCTGAAGAGAAAGAATTAATTGCATTGGACTTTGGTTGTATGAAAGAGATTCCGCTAGAGTTTTACGAGCCTTACTACCAGCTTTTTAGTCAAGAAGTGATTACTGACGAAGCTTCTTTTGAGAAAAACTTATTAGCATTAGAAGTATTGCGTGATGATGATACAGAAGAAGATTTAATCTTTTTTAAGAATATGTTTAGAGAGGTTTTAGATTTATTCACAACGCCTTTTCAGCACGATACTTTTGATTTTAGTAATGCTACTTTTTTTGATGAAATATCAAAGTTAGGAGAGCGCTACATGAAAAATACAAACATTAGAAAACTAAACGGAAATAGAGGGTCACGACATATTGTTTATATGAATCGCACGTTTTTTGGTCTTTTTAGCTTGATGTTTGAATTGAAGGCAGATAACGTAAAGATTGATAATTATAAGAAGTATATTAAACAGATTAATTAGCGATTGAGAGGTTTCCTTTTTCAAGGAAATAGACAAATTATATTATTATATGGCAACAAAAATGGATTTAAAAGACATCATGCAAGATGCTTTTGATGGAAACATAAAACAGATATCAGGTTCTGATGCGGCATTTTTATATGCAGAGTCACCTACAAGCCCGATGCATATTGCAACATTAAACATTGTAGAGGGATCTTTAAAGTTTGAAGATTTCCGAAGTATTGTGCAGTCAAAAATGCATATGATCCCTAAGTTTAGACAGCGTTTAATGAACGTACCCATGAACCTCGATTATCCATACTGGGTGAATGATCCTAATTTTGATATTGACTTGCATCTCACGCGTATTAAGTTACCAGATCCTGCAAACTGGAAAACGCTACGTAAAATGACATCTACAATTTTTAGTGCGCCATTAGATTTACGTCGTCCATTGTGGTCTGTTCATTTTATTGAAGGGATTGATGAGATTGCACAAGTGCCTAAAGGCTCTGTGGCTATATTGAGTAAGGTGCACCACGTGATGATTGATGGGAGTTCTGGGGTAAGTCTTATGGGTGTTTTATTTGATAAAGAAGAAGGTGTGAAGGCTGATAAAATGAAAAAGCCGGTGAAGTATGAGCCAGATCCTTTACCAGATGATTTGAGTTTATTGCTTAAAAGCGGATATGGATTTATAAAGAACCCTCTTAAAATACCGAAGACCATTGCAGAAACGGCTTATGCTTTTATGAAAAATAAAGCATCAAAGACTTTAAGCATTCAGAAAGAATTTACCACTGCTCGGTATCCCGTACCAATTACTATTTTTAACGGCTCTATATCTGCGAGACGTACCTGGGGTACAGCCATTTTATCATTTGATAGAGTAAATTCTTTACGCAAAAAAAGTGGCGGAAGTGTCAATGATATTATTGTCGCCATTTGTGCAGGAGCCATTAGAAAATATTTATTAGAAAAAGAGAAGTTGCCTTTACAGCCTTTAGTTGCAAACGTTCCTATTTCTATTAGAAGTGAGAACGATACATCTACGGGAAACAAGATTGCAAATATGATGATCCAACTGGCAACTCATATTGAAGACCCATTAGAACGTCTAGAATATATAATGGAGCAGACCATGCTTGGTAAATCAAGACATAAGACTATGGGTGCAAAGACGTTGAGTAAAATGGCAGATGCTGTGCCTTTTGGCTTGGCAAATCTTGCTGCAGGATTATACAGTAAGTATAATATCAAAGACTTACACAGACCTCCCTTTAATGTAACGATTACAAATGTTCCTGGGCCAAGAAGCCTTTTGTATCTTAATGGTCATAAGGTTGTTTCTATGTTTGGACTGACACCTGTTGTTGATGGATTTGGGTTAATTATTGCAGCTTTTAGTTACAATGGACAGCTTACGATAACCGCTACAAGTGATGCGAAGACGATGCCAGATGCAGATAAATTTGCGCGTTACTTAAGAGATGCCGCAAATGAACTAGAGTTACTTGTTAAGGAAACTAAAAAAAGCCAAAATACAGTTGTACGTCCCTCTAGTGTGAAAAGTAAGAGTACCGTGTTTTTTAATACGCTGAAACGTCATCTAAAAAAAGAACCAGACTTAATCACTAAATTTAAAGGTCAATACCACATAGAGCTGGATATGGGAGATACCGCAGAGTGTTGGGTGATAGATTTAACAGGTAAAGAAGCAGTTGTCAAAAAGACAAAAGATCTTGATCCTGATACGATGATTGCAATAGAAGATGCAAATTTATATGCCATGTATAAGGGCAAATTATTATTTGATGAGTTAAAAGTGCAACGTCGCATTATACTGACAGGTACGGTAGCAAACAAAAATAAATTCACTAAGTTAATCAAAGCTTTTTTAGATAGATAATGCAGTATAAAACACATACGTTTACAGCAAGTGATGGGGAGCAGATCTGTTATTATAAGTGGGATAAAGAAGAAAATGTATCTTTAAGAGGTGCCGTTCAGATTGCTCACGGGATAGGAGAACATGCGGCTAGGTATGACGCTATTGCGCAACGTTTAGTGGAAGCTGGTTTTGTAGTTTACGCAAATGATCACAGAGCTCATGGCAAGACAGCAGAAATTAAAAGGTTATACGGTCATTATGATGGAGATGACTATTTTGAGGATGCTGTAGATGATATGCACAGCTTAAGAGTGTTAATGCAAAAAGAAAACCCAGCTAGTAAATTTATACTTTTTGGTCACAGTATGGGTTCGCTTTTAAGTAGAAAATACGCTACGATGTATGGTGATGATATAGATGGGCTCATACTTTCTGGAACAGCAAGTTTTATTAAGGGTTTAGGGCATTTTGGTCTTGTGGCAACAAAACTTGTTACCTCTGTAAAAGGCAGGGTGAAAGGAAACGAAGCACTCAGGGCTATGTTTTTTGATGAGTTTAATAAAAAGTTTAAACCAAATCGCACAAAACTTGATTGGCTAAGCAGAGATGAAGAAGCGGTAGATCTTTTTGAGGCGGATCCCTATAGAATAGAAAATTTCTCATTAGGTGTTTTTGCAGATATTATTTCTAATTCGAGAACGATTAATAAGGAAGAGGCGTTTAAAACAGTACCCAATAAAATTCCAATTCTCATTTTTTCTGGTGATAAAGACCCAGTGGGAGAAATGGGTAAAGGAGTAAAAAAAGTAGTAAAAAAATTTAAAAAACATGGCAATAAAGAATTGACATTCCATCTTTATAAAAATGGACGTCACGAAATGCTAAATGAAATAAATAGCCAAGAAGTAGAAAAAGATATTATAGACTGGCTAGATATGCATATCCCCAAATAATAATGAACGAGAAATTACATTTATATAAAACCTTTTCACAATTTGCAACCACCTTAGGTCTCCTTAATGGCCTTAAAGAGAAGGATGCAAAAACCTTACTCGTAGAAAACTTTAATATACACCCAGAAAGTGAACTGATTATACCATATATCAATAAGATGGAGTTGGCTAAGGACGAGGATATCAAGTTCCTTTTTAATGAAACTATTCGAATCTGTGATGAATTGGGACCTAGTCGAGAGTATATTACCTTATTAATGATAATACAAAGTATAGGTGATGTTGTAGCAAATCCAGATAATCTGAAGGAGAATCATATTACACAATCGGTAATTGAAAAATTTAAGTTAGAGATTGCACATATCAACCAGAAAATACCAAAACCACCTTTATTTAATATGCTTTTAGAAACTCGCTCTATCATAGAATGGGCTTCTATTTATGCTATTTATCCATTTATACCGAAAAGAATAAAAGGAGACGGTAGGCCTGTTTTATTAGTTCCGCCTTATTTAGGTGATGACTATTCTACTTCTTTTGTGCGTAGATATTTAACATCATTGGGTTTTAAAACGTATAAATGGGAAATGGGTTTTAATATGGTAAAGTCACATTATATTCCTAGGTTAGAAGAAAAGCTGGATGATATTTATCAAAAGCACGGGGAGAAAGTAAGCATCGTAGGATGGAGTGGTGGTGGTATCTTTGCTAAAATAATGGCAAACCGTCATCCTAATCAAGTAGAGCAAATAATTACTATTGCGTCGCCAATATGGGGCGTGATGGAAATGAAAACTCCAGTGTATGGCATTTTAGAGTTCTTTAGAGGAAAATCTTTAAAGGAACGTAACAAACGCTTTTTAGCAGAATTAGAGCCTATTCCGGATGTTCCAGTGACTTGTTTATATACTAAGACAGATGGTCTCGTGCCTTGGAAACACTGTATGGAAGCAGAAAGCTATAGAGGAAATATAAAAAACATTGAAGTCTTTGGCAGTCATTCTGGGCTAGGTGCAAATGCGAGTGTATTAATGATGACGGCAAATGCTTTGATAGCAAATATAAAAGGTCAAACCATTAATGACACAACATCAAATATTGAACGCGTATTATACCCTAACTATTGGAGAAACAAGAAGCTAAATTTATTTGCTAAAAACTCTTAAGAGAGACATTATCATATGGAAGAAATAATCAATAACATAGCATTTCAGAAGACGCTCAAACGCATCGCTACAGAACAAAAAATGGACCTAGGCAAGGTGAAAAAGGAAGCTGCTAGTTGTATTAAAGAACTATATGCAGCGCAGCACCCTATAGCAAAAATGATAAGTGTTCGTGGTTTTGATTACATCTTGTCAAGGGCATATAGTGATAAAATAGACGTTGACCCCGACGGATTAACAAGGTTGATGAAAATCATGCGTAAGCACTCTGTCGCCTTTATAATGACACACAAAACCTATTTGGACACCTTGGTCTTAATGTCAACTCTAGCGCGATACGGAATGCCAGTACCGTATTCTTTTGGCGGTGATAATCTGGCATTTCCGGGTTTAAAACAGTTAGGTCAAAATGCAGGGCTAATATTTATTAGGCGTAGTTTTAAAGACGACATTATCTACAAAGCGGCATTACGTCATTACATTGCTACCATAATTGATAAAGGGGAACATCTTACTTGGAACATAGAAGGAACTCGATCTCGAACGGGAAAAATATTGCGCCCACAAATGGGGATTTTAAAATACATTCATGAAGCAGAGCAACAAAGTACCAAGAATATAAAATATGTTCCGGTATCTATTGCCTATGATTTGATTCCAGATGTGAAGCAAATGACAGAGGAAGGAAAAGGACTTACTAAAAAATCTGAGAATGTAAAAGAAGGAATAGATTATGTGCGAAAGTTGGGTAACGATTTTGGCCGTGCCGCAATTCGTTTTGGGAATCCTGTAGAATTTGATGGGAGTCATCAAGCGGTGATTCCTCATATGGAAGAAGACCAATACAAGGATAAAAACAGCTTACCTCGTTTTGCCTTTGAGCTGATCAACAGAGCGACAGCTATCACGCCAGTTTCTACGGTATCACTAATATGCAATGTGTTACTTAATGATTTTGCTTTGACAAAAAAGGAGCTAGAATTTAAGGTGAGTAAATTAATGGCTCATATAGGCACAAAACGAGAGGATGTACTCGTAGATCGGGGTAACCCTATTGCAAATACGATACAGAAATCACTTAATTTATTGCAGAGTGCGGGTATTGTACAGAAAAGTAGAGCAGGCCAGCGTGCTCAATATAGTTTAGTTTCTACAGAGTATTTACCGGCTACGTATTATGCAAATATGGCTGCTGGTCATTTATACCATTCTGCATTTATTGAAATGGCATTGGTGAAAATTAAAGACGATACATCTAAAGATCGTATTGTGAAATTTTGGGAAGAGATTATGCGATTGCGCGATCTTTTTAAGTTTGAATTTTTCTATACTAATAAACCACAGTTTAGTAAAGAGATAGAGACAGAATTAGAACGATTTGACAAGAACTGGCGCGCTATTATTACAAATCCAAATAAGGATGTCTCCGAAATATTAAAGAACCAAAACCTCTTCGTTTCTCGTTCCTTATTACTCACTTATCTAGAGGCAGATAAAGTAGTTTGTCATACATTAAACAACTGGGACCAAGACGATGCTTTTAGAGAAAGAGAATTTTTAGAACTCTGCATGTTTAAAGGGAAAGAGCTGCACTGGCAAACGCGAATTACACGTTTAGACAGCGTGTCAAAACCTTTTTTAAGCAATGCATTACGATTTGCAGAAAACGCAAAACTTACACCCATTGACCGAAAGATAAATTTTAAGGGCTTAGAAAATTGGATGACACAGTTGGATGATCTTTCTCAAAGATTGGCGTATTTAAAAGAAATTGAAGTTGCTCCTAGTCTTAAGATGATTAAGAAGCAAAAAGCAACAGATTTGGTGCCAGACTCAAAGAATAAACTAGTTCCAGAAAAAGTAGAAGATGCAGAAGAAGGAAGTCATATCACAGCTTACTTTGATATGGACAAAACGTTAATTAATGATTTTTCTGCTAAGAAATTTATGACCACAAGGTTATTTAGCGGTAAAACAACAGTCAAAGAATATCTGACACAGTTTATGACGGCGCTTGTGTTTGCTTTAGGGAATCGTGATTTTGAGATTTTAACAAAAATTGCAACCTTAGGTGTAAAAGGGATTGCAGAAAAAGCATTTATAGACTTGGGTCAGTCTGTTTTTGATGACCATCTTGCTGCAACCATTTATCCTGAATCAAGAGAACTCATTAAGGCACATAGAGCTGAGGGACATCGTGTGGTTATCATATCTGCGGCAACTTCTTACCAGATAGCACCTATTGCAAAAGAATTAGGCATCAAGGATGTGTATAGTACCAATATGGAAGTACGCAATGGTAAGTTTACGGGTAGTATTTCTGAAATGTGCTGGGGCGAAGGAAAGGCTAGAGCAGCCAGGAAAGATGCTAAAAAACATAAAACCGATCTATCTAAGAGTTACTTTTATTCTGACAGCTTTGATGATTTCCCACTTTTTGAATTAGTAGGAAAACCAGTTGCTACAAATCCTGATTCTAGATTATCGCAAGTCGCATTTGAAAACAATTGGCCCATCTTACGGTTTGAAGAGCCGGTAACTAAACCAGCTGTAAATGGATTAAGAACAGGACTAGCCGTGGCAAGCATTTATCCATCTGCTATAAAAGGTGCACTCACTGGATTAATGACGATGTCTAAGCAGCAAGCGGCAAATGCAACATTTGCAAGCATTGGAGATTTAGGGACTAAACTCGCAGGCTTACAGATATCTGTAAAGGGCAGACACAACTTAGAAGAATTTAGACCTGCCGTTTTTTGTTTTAATCATCAGAGTGCGGCAGACTTCTTTATTATAATGAAGATACTTCGTAACGATATAACAGGTGTGGCAAAAAAGGAACTAGAACGAACACCTATAGGTCCAATATTTAAAGCTTTGGGGGCTATTTATGTAGATCGTAGCAACAAAGAAAAAGCTATTGAAGCGATGGAACCAGCAGTAGAGGCTTTACGCAGTGGTATTTCCGTAGCAATCGCACCAGAAGGAACACGCAGCGGAAGCATTGAATTGGGTCGTTTTAAGAAAGGAGCTTTTCATCTGGCAATGCAAGCGGGAGTGCCTATTATTCCTATTGTTATTAAAAATGCCTATCAGGCAATGCCTAAAGGAACTAAAGTACTGCGCCCTACGCATATTGAGGTTGTGGTCCTAGATCCCGTGGATACCTCTTTATGGAAATTAAAAAATTTAAATACACATATTGAAAATGTACGCGATATGTATGTAAAAGAATTGACAAATTAAACAGAAATTTAACCAACCAATACTAGAGTTTTGAAATGCCCAATACCAATTTATGAACCAACCGAAGATGCATATTTGGGCATATCATCTTCACGTTTATCAAATAATTTGAACAGATGAAATTAAATGTAGGACTTTTAGGAGGTGGCTCGTGGGGAACCACAGTTGCTTCAATTACCGCAAAGAATACCGAAACCACCTTGTGGGCCCGTAATAAGGAAACGGTAAACGAGATTAATGAACACAATACAAACTCAAAGTATTTACCGGGTGCAAAGCTCAATAAAAACTTAAAGGCATCTACTTCTATCCAAGAAGTGGTTGAAAATGCAGATGTGTTGATTATGGGAGTGCCGTCTCAACATTTTAGGCAAGTATTGCGGGATGCAAGACCTTTTATAAGACCGTGGATTCCTATTGTAAGCCTGGCAAAAGGACTAGAACTAGGAACAAAAATGAGAATGACTCAGATCATTGAAGAAGAACTTCCGGGACATCCCGCTGGTGTTTTAACCGGACCCAATCTTGCTAAAGAAATTCATAATGGTCAAGCTGCCGCTGCTGTAATTGCGATGGTAGATAAAACCATAGGTAAAAAGTTGCAGGGTATCTTTAATTCTGGACTCTTTAGAGTGTATACCAATACAGATGTCATAGGATGTGAGTTAGGTGGTGCATTAAAAAATATTATGGCAATCGCAACAGGAATGGGAGATGGAGCAAATGCAGGTGATAATACAAGAGCCGCATTAATTACAAGAGGCTTATCTGAACTTACTAGATTAGGGACAGCCATGGGAGGGAAGCAACGAACATTTGCAGGTCTTGCTGGTATGGGAGATTTAGTGGCTACTTGTTCTAGTTCAAAATCTAGAAACCATCATGTAGGATTCCAGATAGGAAGAGGTAAAAGCTTAGATCAGATTATTGAAGAAATGAATGAAGTAGCAGAAGGGGTCAAGACGGCCAAGGCAGTGATGGAGTTAGCAGAAGATTATAATGTAGATATGCCCATATCACGCGAGGTGTATAAGGTGTTATATGAAGGTAATACAGTGTTAGATGCTTTTAAAGGACTAGTGAAATTGGAGAGTGGGAGTGAGCAGGAGCCGGGGTAAAAGCTTAAAACTTAGTGGTAGATATTTAAAGTTTAATTATTATCGCTTTTTTGTTTCATACTTTAAAAAGACTAATTATATTTGCAGCCGCATTCAGGTATATAGCTTGGATAGATACTTTGGAGAGTTGGCAGAGTGGTCGAATGCGGCAGTCTTGAAAACTGTTGAGGGTCACACCTCCAGGGGTTCGAATCCCTTACTCTCCGCTTAGAGCAAAGCTCGATTTCTTTTTAGAAATCGGGCTTTTTGCATTTCAAGAAATGTCAAGAGCACAGCTCTTGTAAATGCATTGAAATGCAAAAAGCCCGCATATCGCGATAGCGATATTGTGCTTTATTGTAAGGTGTGGAGCCTTAGGGATCTGTAATCCCAATGACGGTGCCTCTTGTAAATGCATTGAAATGCAAAAAGCCCGCATATCGCGATAGCGATATTGTGCTTTATTTTAAGGTGTGGAGCGTTAGGGATCTGTAATCCCATTTTATTTAGCAAAAGGTTTCAAAAAAAAAGTCCCGTTATCTTAATGATAGCGGGACTTTTTTTTTGGAGCTGACAGAATAGTTGACAATTCTGTTAATATTAACGGTATATTTATTCAATCACCTGCTTCACACTACCACATTTTAACATCGCATCGCCAAAGTACGGATTCAATACTTTTTCTTCTTTGCTTAACCAATATGCGCCGCTATCATTATCTGCCATAGGGCAAAATTGACTGTACACTTTTTCGTTTATTCCAAAGGTTTCAATGGCGCTTGTTAAATGTATTGATAAATGCTTAAAGTGGCTTCTTTGTTCTTTTATGTCTGCTATTTTTGAAATAGAACCAACGGAAGATTTAATTTCCTTTTCTAAAGCCATCCAATCCGTATGTGCTTTTTCATCTTTTAGTAGTTTCATATCAACATTAGTTAAACTACTTAATATGTTTTTTGCTTCTTTAGTTACACCATTTAAATCATCTTTAACTAAAGCATCTTTTAGTTTAATATAGTCATTGAAAACCATTTTTAACTGTTCTTGAAATATGGCAGATACTTTTAGTCGCTCATTTTTTGTGGTATTGGACATTTCCATTCCAATGTGTCCTTCGTGTCCTGTCATTGTTTTTCCACCTTCTTTATTCATCATAGACTTTTTGCCTTGTAATTGTGCCGAAGCATCAACAGTAAATGTACCATTGATTACAATCTCGTCCCCACTTTTAAGTCCATCAATAACTTCGTATTGTTCTCCTAATTGATTTCCTATTGTTATTTCTTTCATTTCAAAAATGGGTTCATCAGGATTTGTTTTTTGATAAACAACAGAGCGTTCTCCTGTCCACAATATGGCAGTTGCAGGTATCATTAAACTTGATTCTTTATTTGACGAAGTGTTTACAATATTGCCTTCAACAAACATTCCTGTTTTAAATTCTCGATTGTTATTATTTAATACTACTCGAAGTTTAACTGTTCTTGTAGCTGAATTAAATGTAGGGTCTATAAAATCTACTTTCTTTTTAAATTCTTTATTTGGATAGGCAGCAGCAGTAACCGTAATATCTTGCCCTTTTTTAAATAATTCTATCTGATTTTCATAAACATCAAACAATGCCCAAACAGTACTTAAGTTTGTGATTTTCAATAAGGCTTGCCCTTGTTTCACATAGTCGCCCTGCTCCACTAACTTTTCGGATACTGTTCCAGAAACTGTAGCATATATTGGAAAATTTTGTTTCACTTTTCCAGATGCTTCAATTTGGTCAATTTGGCTATCAGAAATTTTCCAAAGTTTTAATTTATTACGGACCGCCTTATATAATGCAGGCTGTGCTTCTTTAAATGACGAAGCAGTAATTAACTCTTGTTGCGCAGAAAATAGTTCAGGTGAATAAATGGTGGCTAATAATTGCCCTTTTCTTATTTCTTCGCCTGTTGAACTAATATTTAATCGTTCTATTCTACCTGAAAAATAACTTGCTTGCACAACGTTAGCTTCTTCGTTTTCTGCAATCTTTCCAGACAATTTAATAGTGGCATCTTTACTGGTGCTACTACCAACAGTGGAGGTTTGAATGTTAGCCAATGCCATTGCGTTTTTAGTAAGCTTAAATTCGTTGGCATTTAATCCTTCTGCGCTCGTTTCAGCAGGAATTAAATCCATTCCACAAATAGGGCAATCGCCTGCTTCGGGTTGCATTATTTGAGGATGCATAGAACAGGTCCATTTTTGATTAGCTTCTATGGTTTCAGAATGATTATGAGTAGCCTCTTTCTCATTAGTATTTCCAAATATGCCCCAACCTATTAATAATCCAACAGTTAATATTCCGGTATAAGTTAAAATCTTTTTCATCTCAAACAATTTATTGATTCATCATAAAAGGAAAGCTAATAGTTACCTTTTCCCAAGCCATAGAAATAGTGCCTTCCGTTTCACTAATCTTATTTATTTTATATTCTAAATGCTCCGTAATTTCATTAATAGTTGGAGTCACTTTAAAACGTATTATATCATCTTTTTCATCATACTCATCTTTTCCGTGTTGTTCCCAATTTCTATTAATCATTATAGTCCAATCTTCTTTTGATGGAATTGTAAAAAATCCATATTTCCCTTTTGGTAGTATCTCACCATTTATGATTAAGTCCTTATTAGTTTCTATCCAAGTAGCATTATGCGCTCCTGCTTGCCATACATTGTCATAGCCAACTAATCCGCCAAAAATAATTCGACCTCTAACTCCTGGGGAAGAATAATCAATATGAATATGAGCATCTCCAATCATTTTCATTGTTGATGTATGCGGGCTAAGTATTTTCTTCTTTGGCGCTTCATCCATGTCTGATGTTGTAATTTGATTTTCAGATTCGCTTTTTTCTGTTTGCTTTGTGTCATTTTTACAACTTAAAAATCCAGCTGTTAACACAAGTACTATTATTAAATTTCTCATAGTTTATTTTTAATTAATACCGATTAGCATTAGTGTCGCCATTACAATCATTATAACGTTTTCTATAAACGTTGCTTCTGTCATAGGTAGTTTTAAAGCAGTGCCTAAACAGGCGCATTGTATAGCCTTTTTATCTAATAATGTTTTTGTTACTCCAATAGTGGTTATCCCTAAAACGACAACCGTAATGATTAGTGCTATATTTACTTCAAATCGCATTAAAAGCATTAAACCTAAAGCAGTTTCTATAAAAGGGTAAACCCAACCATAGGAAGGAATTTGTTTCGCTAATGGGTCGTACATTTTAAAAGACGCTGTAAACCCTTTTAAATCTAACATTTTAAAGAAGCTAAATACGATGTAGAATAAGCCCATGAAGTCTAACATGGCTTCGCTCCAATTCCAATTTTTAAAATGTAATAATACACTTGCAACTGTGATATAAAACAGAATAAGTATCAATGGCTTTAGTTGTTGAAACTTGCTTTTTTCTTCTTCTATTTCAAAACTTGAATTTTGTGCAGAAGTGAAAACGTTTTTATGCTCCTTCATTGAAATTGTATATTTAGAAGGCAATGCTTTTTGTAATGTTTCTATTTCAATATGACTATTCATAGCAACTATAGCTTCTTCCTTTTCAAGATTAACAATAACGTTAGTTACATCATCTAAATCATTTAAACTCTTTTCGACTGATGCTTTGCAACTGCCACAAGTCATTCCAGATATTTTATAAATATGTTTCATTTTTATAATTTTAAATTCAATAAGCGTGTTAACTATAAATAGTATGTGGCAACATCAGATACATATTACCACATACTGTAGTGATTAATGCTCGTGTTTGTTTGCGTCGAAGTCTGCATTTTTTACATAAGCCATTCCGCATGTTGGGCATTCGCCTTCTGCATCACTTCCGCTACCTTCACAGTGCATTGGACATATATATGCAGAGTCGTACTCTTTCTTTTCAACTTGCTCTGTCTTGGTTGTGGCATCGTCTTTTTTAGCATCTTTACATGATACTACAGTTAGCATTAATCCTAATACTACTATTCCGAAAATTGTTTTTACTGTCTTCATTTTAATTGATTTTATAGTTAATAATAATTGAGTTTTAATTTTTGTTATTTAGGCAAACTAAGAACTACCGTATTTAGCTCCAAATCGTCAATGTGAGCCGCAACAGAATTATCTGTCGTTTTGAAATGCATGTGTATGTTGGTAGAATGATGAGTGAAAACCGCCTTGTGTTTGGTAGAATAAAAACCTACTATTTCTATATCTTCCTTAGTTATTCGGTCATTTAAACCAGACTCTTTATGCTTTTTATGGGTATGAAGAGTATCTCCATCGACCCAATCAATCACATGCCAATCTAAATATTCAGGAACACCTTTCAATAAAAACGGAAATGGTTTTTCTATATTAATACCTTGTGCTCTGGCAGTTTCAAAAATGATCATCTCTAAATTTTCTTTTGATCCTATGTTTTCAATTCTAAATTCATTCCATGCTTCAACTTCAGCATAAACCAATAATGATGCGTTTAAGTTGTATGAATTATTAACTTGCAGACTACTATCGATTACACGACTATTGCTTGGTTTACTGTTGAATATTTGAATTTCTCCTTTTAATTTTTCCATAGCTCCCAGCGCATATAGGTTTTTCTTATTTGATAGACTATCCAAACTAATTGCGGATTGAATATCACCAGACATTATTGTTTTCAATGCACCAGCATGTTTTACTTCAATCTTGTGATCTTCCTTTACTTTAGATTCGCAAGAAGCAATTAGAATTGTAACAAAAACAAATACTATTTTATATATTGATTTAAACATGATTTAATTAGTCAAATAATTAATAATTGTTCTCTGTAAATAGTACGTTTTAATAGATTCTATTTTATTGATTTGAAATTTTAATTGCAACTCTTGAATATCTAAAACATCATTAAAATCAATCGTTCCTGTCTCGTAATTTTTCACTAAAATAGTCTCAGCGTCTTTTGCTTGCTTTAAGTTTTTCACCTGTGTGTTATAACTTATTCTTGCCGAATTACTCTTTTTAGATGCTTTGTCAAGCACCGTTTCTAATCGGTTTAATTTGTTTTGCTTTTGAAAGTTTATCTCTTTTTGAAGTAATTCGTTTTGTTTTGTTTTCGATTTGTATTTATTATTGAAAATCGGAATGGAAACACTAACCATTGGCATTATAATATCTTTCCCATTATCACTAAAATTCATATTTGGGCGTTCAGAAACTGCAATATAATCTAATCCAAATCCAAACATAGGATTGGCTTCTTTTTGATTTAATAATTCAGATTTTTCGACAGATTCATAGAGTTTGTCATATTTCAATAATTCAGGATGAACCGCTAATTTTTCCGAAGTAAAAAGTACACCTTCAGAAGGTATTATAAATTCATTGTCAATTGATACTGATATGCTTTTATCTCTGTTTAATAACTTATTCAGGACCGTTTGTTCGGCTAAAAAATCTTGTTCCAAAACTTGTTTGAGTTGCTCTAATTCGTTTTGTCGCATTTGTAAACGCAAAACATCTACTGCCGATGCTTTACCAACCTCGACGGAGGTTAAGGCTAAAATTTCGTAGGTTTTAAGCAATGTTATGTTTTCATATAAAACAGTTTTTTTCTCGTTCAACGCATATAAATTATAGTAGGATTGTGATATGGATGCTATCAATTTTCGTTTTACAATAACAACATCTTCATAAACCGCATCTGCCAAAGAAGTTGCATAGTTTTCTCTTGCCGTGATTGAACCAAAAAATGGTAGCATCTGTTGAGCAGAAACTTTAAAACGTTGTGCTCCTGTTCGTGTTTCAGGTTCACTAATAAAGTATCCAGCACCTATTTGAGTATTAGGAAGTGTATTTGCTTCGTTTACTTTTTCCTTTGCCAATTGATGTTTTAATTCAAAGATTTCAATCTCCGGATTGCTCGCTAATCCTTCTTCAATTAGTATTTCTAATTGCTGGGCGTTTGAGATATTAAAAATCAAAACACCAAATAATATAAAAAATAATTGCTTCATTTTAATTTTCTTTAAGTTGTATTTCTTGTTTCCAACAGTACAAAACGGGAACAACAAATAAGGTTATTAAAGCGATTAGCATCCCGCCAAAACTTGGTATCGCCATTGGAATCATTATATCACTACCACGACCCGTTGATGTAAGAATAGGAAGTAGCGCCAAAATGGTGGTAGCTGTTGTCATTAAGCAAGGGCGAATACGTTTTTCCCCTGCTTCAACAATAGATGCTCTAATGGCTGTTTTGGTTGTAGGTTTATTTCTGTCAAATGTTTGTGTTAGATAGGTTGCCATAACAACACCATCATCTGTAGCAATACCAAACAAGGCAATAAAACCAACCCAGACAGCAACACTTAAATTAATAGTGTGCATCTGAAATAACTCTCGTAGGTTTTCACCAAAGAAATTGATGTTTAAAAACCAATCTTGCCCATACAGCCAAATCATTATGAAGCCACCCGCAAATGCCACCGCAATGCCGGTAAATACCATTAATGATGTTGCTACGGAACGGAATTGGAAGTACAGGATTAAGAAAATGATAAGTAATGCCAATGGTACTACAACCGACAATGTTTTTTCGGCTCTAATTTGGTTCTCATATGTCCCTGTAAATTGATAGTTTATCCCTTTTGGAACAACTAGTTCTCCAGTAGCAATTTTTGATTGAATCAAGGCTTGTGCATTTTCAACAACGCCAACTTCTGCATAGTCATTCAACTTATCAAACAGTACATAGCCTATTAAAAAAGTATCTTCACTTTTAATGACTTGCGCACCTTGTTCGTATCTAATTGTTACTAATTCGCCTAATGGGATCGGACTGCCTTTTGAAACGGGTACATAAATGTTTTTTAAATCTGTTGGATTGGCTCTTAATTCTCTTGGATAGCGAACACGAACACCATAACGTTCTCGACCTTCTACTGTTTGTGTTATTTCCATACCACCAACGGCCACTTTTAAAACGTCTTGTACATCTTGTATGGAAATACCATAACGTGCAATTTTCTCTCTATCAATGTCTATAAGTAAATAGGGTTTACCTACAATTCTATCTGCAAAAACAGCTTCTGTTTTAACACCTTCAACTTGCTTTAAAATAGTTTCTAGTTGCAATCCAAAAGCTTCAATTTGTTTTAAATCTTGACCTTTAACCTTTATCCCCATTGGCGCACGCATACCAGTTTGTAACATCACTAAACGTGTTTCAATAGGCTGTAATTTTGGTGCTGAGGTAACACCTGGCAATTTTGTTACCCGTACAATTTCGTTCCAAATATCATCTGCAGATTTTATTTGAGGTCGCCAATTGCGATAGAATTCACCATCGCTGTCTTCAATAAGCTTGTCTGCAGTTATTTCGGGTGCTATAACAGCGCCTTCAGAATTATTTGGATTATCTATATATGCTCCGTTTTTTAATTCAAACAAGCCTTCGTTATCCGTTTTATAGCGTTGTCGTTCTCCGTCTTCATTCAACATATATTCAGATTTGTACTGAATTAAGTTTTCATACATTGACAAAGGCGCGGGGTCTAAAGACGACTCAACCCGACCAGCTTTACCAACTACGGTTTTAATTTCAGGAATAGTTGCCACAGCCATATCTAACTGTTGTAAAACTCGTTTGTTTTCTTCAACTCCTGAATGCGGCAAAGATGTTGGCATCAATAGAAATGAACCTTCGTTAAGTGAAGGCATAAATTCTTTACCGGTGTTTTTTAGTATTAAAAATCCACAAATAACTATTGCTGTTGGAATTGATAAGAATAGTATTTTATTTGCTAAAGCCCAATTTAGAATTCGAGTGTAGTACTTTCTAAATAACGTAAAAACACCTAATAATCCAAAACAAATAATAGCGACAAAAATAAGATTCCAAAAAATGCTTTTATCCACGCCTAATGGTCTCCAGTACTCTGCCAATAGGTATATTATTGCTGAAACAGAAATTAAGATGTTATAATAATTTGCTTGTTTTTCTGTAATTTTTTGCTGTGATTTTAAGATAAATGTAATACCGAAAGCAATGAGTATAAGACCGAGCCAATACCCATAAATTAGTGCTGTTATTCCCAGTAAAATTAGAATACTATTGATGATATGCCTTGAAGCTTTTTTGATGCTTCTTTTCTTAAATAAATATGCAGCAAAAGGCGGTATTAAAAATAATGCAACAATAATAGAAGCTGTTAATGCAAAGGTTTTTGTGAACGCCAGTGGTCTAAACAATTTTCCTTCTGCTCCTATCATTGTGAATACAGGAATAAAACTGATGATCGTTGTTAAAACAGCAGTGATAATTGCACCTGAAACTTCGGTTGTAGCATTATATACTACTTCGTTAACAGATAGTTTGTCTTTGTTTTCTTCTAAATGCCGTATAATATTTTCTGAAAGAATGACGCCTACATCAACCATAGTCCCAATAGCAATCGCAATCCCAGATAATGCCACAACGTTTGCATCTACACCAAAGAGTTTCATAGCGATGAACACCATTAAAACTGCTACAGGTAGTAAGCCTGAAATAAGGACAGAAGCACGGAGATTAAACATCATAAGAAGTATGACTAAAATGGTAATTAATATTTCTAATGTCAATGCTTCTTTGAGTGTGCCTAAAGTTTCTTTAATAAGTTCTGACCTATCATAAAAAGGAACAATGGTAAGTTGTGATGTTGTACCATCTTGCAGTACTTTTGAAGGTAGACCTGCACTTAGTTCGTTAATTTTTGATTTCACATTGTTAATCACCTCTAATGGGTTTGCGCCATATCTTGCTACTACAACACCGCCAACAACTTCTGCACCTTCTTTGTCTAATATTCCTCGTCTTGCTTTTGGAGCAAGGGTCACTTTTGCAATATCTTTTATTTTAATTGATGTAAAGTCTTCTGAAGTAACAACCGCGTTTTCTATATCTGAAATGGATTTTACATAGCCTAATCCTCTTACTAAATATTCGGCTTGATTTATCTCGATAGTTTGTGCTCCAATATCTTTGTTACTTTCTTTTACAGCTTTTACAATATGGTGCAAACCAATATTGTATTGTCGCATTAATTCAGGATTTACATCCACTTGATATTCTTGCACATAACCACCTATTGAAGCGACTTCTGAAACTCCACTTGCGGCTGAAAGTGCGTATTTAACATAGTAATCTTGTACGCTTCGTATTTCGTGCAAATCCCAACCGCCTGTAACATTACCTTGCTCATCACGCCCTTCTAAAGTGTACCAAAATATTTGACCTAAACCTGTTGCATCAGAGCCTAACGATGGATTAACCTCATCAGGCAATAAATTGTTAGGTAAAGAATTTAGTTTTTCGAGTATTCTACTTCTGCTCCAATAAAAATCTACATCTTCATCAAAAATGATGTAGATACTTGAAAAGCCAAACATAGAAGAGCTACGAATCGTTTTAACCCCTGAAATACCAAGCAATGATGTTGTTAAAGGATAGGTAATTTGATCTTCAATATCTTGTGGCGAACGACCATCCCATTTAGTAAATATGATTTGTTGATTTTCGCCAATATCAGGAATGGCATCTACAGCAACGGGGTCGCTTGGTAAAAACCCTGTGTCCCAATTAAACGGTGCGTGTACGATTCCCCAGCCTATAAATAGTACTAGTAATAGGACTGCGACGAGCTTATTTTCTATTAAAAATTTGATGCTTTTATTTAGCATTGATTTGTTTTTTAAACAGTTAGACATTGGTATTTAAGACAATACCGAATACAAGAAATCATCCTTATAACATGGCAGTTATAGGATAATAGAGTCTATTTTTTAAAAATCAAATTAAATATGTCTCGTCAAGTTTGTAGATACTCCTGACAATGAGAGGTGGTGGATATTCTGAGAATGAAATTGTATTTCTTTCTTCACCTTCAAAAAGATTGATGTAAGTGTCAATAAAAGAAGCAACAAATTGTTGTTGTTCAAAAGAAAGTGTATCAGAAGATAGTTGTAATTCATTTTGACCATCAACAATTACCTGTTTATCACTACAGCAATTCTTCTTTGTAATAGAACAATTTTTGGCTGATGGTTTTTGCATTTCCATGCCGCAAGTTTTTACTTTCTGGAATATCGAAGTATCTACTAATTTATCTCCACAATAGTGCATATCAATTGTAAACGACATGGTAGAGAATAACACTACTAAAGCCATTGAAAAAGACATTATTTTATGGAAAGCCTGTTTCATCAAGTAAGTAAAGATAAATAAAAATAACTATAAGCGTTTTTATTAACAAAAGTTTAAAGTCTAACTTCGAACTAAATTAAGGTTCTCGTTCAAAATTGTCTGTAAGTGAGAAGGCGTTTTGTAAGCTGTAAGTAGTTCACCCGGATTAGGGTTAATCCAATCTGAGGGTTTAATATCATATTGCCATTCATTATATAATGATAAGAGCTTTGCAGGTGTATATTTAACCGTGTTTTTTTAGGTGTGATAAATCCAAATCTATCAAATATGCGTTCCCTTGCATTAGGGTTAATATGCTAGTTTCTAAATTACCCAAAACAATCCTTGAGTTCGTTTTCTATATTTCTAAGTATTCTTCTAGTCTGATTTTGGTAAAAATCCTTACTCCTAGTGTATGTTTTAATTTAAAAAGCCTCAAGAATCAATAAGTAGCTTTTAAATGATTATTCATCATGCCCCTTCACAAACTTAAAGCGTTTATGGGTCCAGAAATAAAATTCTGGGGCTATCTCTATTTGTTTTTGCAATAACTGAGCAAATAAATCGGTCAATTCGTAGTCTTTATGTTCTCTAGGATTCTCTGTCATAACGGTAAATGTAGACTCATAATACCCTCTCTTAATTTTTTTAGTTCCTAAAAATAATACTGGAAGATTATGTTCTTTTGCAATGCTCTCTACTCCCGTAAAAAAAGGTGTTTTTACGCTAAAAAAGTTAGACCAGTGGCCTTTTTTAGGATTAGAAGGAGATTGATCCATAATGAAACCGAATAGCACGGCTTTCTCATTTTTCTGTTTTAATACTTCTGCAATTTTTACTTTTGCCTCTTTATTTACTACTAATGTTGTTTTCCACTTACCGCGAATGTCTTGTATTAGTTTGTCAAAATATTTGTTCTTTACTTTTTTATAAATTCCGTACCCTTCGTTCTCTAAATGTGTATGCATAGATAGCACCCATTCATAACTCGCATAATGACCAAGACATAATAACATATCTCTATTAGTATCTAAATACTGTTTCGCCACTTCTATGTTTGTAAACGTATATCGTTTTTGCATTTCGGTTTCTGAAATGGACAATGTTTTGATCATTTCGACAAAAATGTCACAGAAATGGTGGTAAAATTTACGCTCCGTAGTTTTTAGTTTTTCTTCGGAAATATCTGGGTAGGCAATGCTAATGTTTTTTCTCACTACCTCTTTTCTATACCCTATAATATGATATATTAGAATATATACCACGTCAGATATTACGTATAATATCCTAAACGGAAACCGAGATAGCACCCAGATGAATGGGTAAACAGCGATAAAAATGAGTAGGTGCATATATATCAATTATCAGAAGCAACAAATATAGAAAACTCCTTAAAGTTTATGCTCTGAAAAATCTCATAAAAAAACAGTATTAGAATAGAAACGAGAAAGACTTCAAAAAATAATGTGAACTAGCTAAAAATTAGCTTTATTCCTTAAAAAGAATTATTTTCACGAGGCATTTTATACGTTTTTATTATGATTAGATTCCTATTCTTATTGTCCTTTACCTTAGTGCTTTTTTCATGTATAGAACCCCGAAAATTAAGCTCAACAGACCAAGTAAATTGGGATAAGCGAGCTGTAACTACTCCTATCTTAGATTCTTTAGAAACAGGGAGTACGTTTCTGTCTATTTATTCGCAAATCTATATGAGAAACGATCAGGATCAAGCAGGCTTAACAGCAACAGTAAGCTTGCATAACCCTAATATAAAAGATAAAATCTATATTGATAATGCGGTGTATTATAATACTCACGGGGAGCCAATTCGCACTTATTTTGACAAAGCGATTTTTATTAGACCTATTGAAACCGTTCAGATAGTGATAGATGGCGTTGATAATGAGGGTGGGACAGGAGCGAATTTTGTTTTTAATTGGAGAATAAAAACAAAAACGAGTGAACCCTTATTTGAAGCTGTAATGATTAGTACCTATGGACAGCAGGGAATTTCATTTGTAACTACAGGAAAACGGATTCAAACTTTTGATGAATAATCCTATTTTTAACAAACGTATTTCGAAAGGATTATTTCCTAAAATTAGGAATTAGTCCTAAATCTACTATCTTTGACCAGTGGATTTAAAAACAGCAAAATATACGGTTATTGATGTGGAGACAACAGGTGGTGTTGGGCAAGGTAGAATGACCGAAATCTGTATTATTACTATTGATAATATGGTGATTACAGATGTCTGGTCTTCATTAATAAATCCAGAATCTTACATACCCCGCAATATTACAGCGCTTACAGGTATCACAGATGAGATGGTGGCAGATGCTCCTCGATTTTGCGATATAGCTGCTATTATAGAAGAAAAAACACGCGATGCTATCTTTGTCGCTCATAATGTAAATTTTGATTTCGGATTTTTAAAAAAGGAGTTTGAATTAATAGGCGCTACTTTTTTACGCAAGAAGCTTTGTACGGTGCGATTGTCGCGAAAACTTATTCCTGGGCTTCCTTCGTATAGCCTAAGTAAATTATGTAGATCTGTTGGGATTTCCTTAGTAGGAGCGCACAGGGCAGAAGCTGACACTAGGGCCACAACAATATTGTTTTTAAGATTATTAAAGAAAGATGCAGATGCCAGTTTTGAGGTATTCTCAAAATTTTTAAACAAATCATCTCGAGAAGCAACTTTACCACCACATATTAATTCGGAAGATTTTAATACGTTACCAGAAGCCGCCGGAATGTATCTGTTTAAAGACAAAAAAGGCAAAATAATATATGTGGGAAAAGCAAAAAATATAAAGAAACGAGTGCTCTCTCATATCTATGCAAAAGTTCAGAAGTCAATAGACATGTGTGCAGAGACATATCATCTTGATTTTGTGGCAACAGGAAATGAATTATGCGCCTTATTGTTAGAGGCAGATTATATAAGACAATTTTACCCAAAATATAACAAAGCCCAAAAGCGGCCTGTAAAAACCTATCAAGTGATATCATACAGAAACAGGATAGGAGTAGAGCAAATTGCTATTGGAGAAAGCCGAAATGCTACAAATTCTGTATATACTTTATATAATAAAATTTCGGGAATAGAACTTTTAATAAGCCTATGTAAAAAATATAATCTGTGTCCTAAGTTCTGTGCTTTACAGACCACAAATGAACCTTGTTCACATTATAAAATAACAGATTGTAGCGGAGTATGTTCTGGTCATGAAGCTCCCGATGATTACAATAAAAGAGTATTTCAAGCCTTAGATGAACTACAAAATGCGAAAGACACCTTTATCATTAAACAAAAGGGAAGAACAGAAGATGAAATTGCCATTATTTTGTTAGAAAAAGGCGAATATCAAGGGTATGGGTTTATTGATAAAACAGAAGCCATCACGGACTTCAATGACTTCGGAAATATCATAACTCGCTATAAAAACTCCTATCACACCACTAAGATTGTAAATGTGTTTATGAAAAAGGAAACTTCTGAAAGATCTATTGTTAGATCTTTAAAAGAGGTTTATAATTAAATGCTAAGAGCACATATTTATCCTCCTATTATTCTACTAAACTAAATCACCAAACATAGCGTGACATCCTATAAAGGCAATAACCGATAAAATAATACCAATTAAAAATATATTAAACGATTTACGGAGTAGCTTAAATTTACGATCAATTGTTTTTCCTAAGTAGTAGGTGTCTTTTGCAATAGTCTTATAAAGTTCGTCACCTTCGTTCATTAAATTAGTGATATTTTCTACATATTCACTTTCTTCCATATCTTGAAAATTTCCGTAGAACATTAGATTATTAGTTTCACTTTTTCCGTGTACTAATTCTGGTCGTGTTGCAAAAATGGCAAAAGCAATAGAGACTAAATTGGTAGCCAATATCATAATAACAGGATAGATAAGATGAGGGTCTGCGCTTAATTGACTCATAACCGTTCCTAGTATTAATGATAGAATTAAGGCGTTAATTGAAATTAGAATATTTGATTTTGTATCAATCATAGTGTTTAAGGTATATTGGTTTTTAGACAATAACCTAAATAACGTTTCTACCCCTCTTTCAGACCTTGGAGCTACTTTTGCAAGTTTCTTTTTTAACTGTTTTAAAATCTAATTAAAAGGCGAAACCAAATAATACGGAGATAATACCTCCATCATCACTCGCGTAATAACCCGCATTTAATGTGAATGTTTCTAAACCGCTAATCCAAAAAGACCCACCAAAATCATTATGCCATTTGTCTGAAGTATCATTTTCTAACCATACTCGTCCATAATCAAACCCACCGCTAATACCATAAGTGCCAGGAAGAATACCACTGCTGAAGTCACCAATTTTCCATCTAACATCTGAACTTTGAAATGCAGAATACTTACCTATAAAACGTTCTTTTCTATATCCTCTCAAGTTGCTAGCTCCTCCTAATTGGGCGCCGTGATAGAATTCAAATTCATCGCCTAAAATAGCTTGACCGCCTATTTTTGTGGCAAACACTAGGCTAGCGCTCTTGTTTAATCTATGTGTTATGGCTAAATGAGGTTGTACATAACCAAAAGAAATAGCTTCATTACCTCCAGCTACATTATCCTTAAATCCAGCGGTAATACCCATATCTAATCCCATTGTTGGATAAGCAAGGCTATTTTTGTTTTTAAAACTATAGTTTACTTCAGCACCTGCATAGGTTTGTTGATCAAAAATGGTAGTAGTATCGGGTAGGGTATCAATGAACCTTCCTGGCTCATCATTATCAACTTCAAAAGTCTCTATTATTGGCTTGAAATAAAATGAACCCCCATCTCTACCATTCCATATTAATGAAACCGCAGCACTTAATTCTCTTATACTTACTCTATTAAAATCAAGTTCCATCACCTCAGAATCATATGCTGTCTCATTTCCGAAGCCAAAAAAGTTTTGAGCAAAATTTGGACTCGTGTATTTACCTTCTACTCCAAAATTCCATTTATGAAAAATGTTAGAAAATTCTCCTTTGTATGAGAGATCATAACCAGAATTACCCGTATAATACCCAGCGCTTATACTGTGCTTATAGGTAAACTTATTTCGTTGAAGGCCGTAGTATGTAAAATTATTAATAACTCCTACCTCTAAGCCATCATCTGGGTTAAAACCTAGCAAAGGTAATATTTGATTAAAATTATGCTTGACCATTTTGTGATCGTAATTATTTATTTCATAATCATCAACTAACCATTTTCTAGACTTCTTGTTTACGATTGTATTTTTTTTGCTCTTATAATCATAGAGTTTTACTTTTTTAGTGTTTTTAAAGTCGTACGTATCGTTTTTCTTCCCACCAACTATTCTGATTTTGATAAGGTCTTTTCCTTCTCCTTCTACAACAAAAGTATCTTCTCCATCCAAGCCATAAATCCATAACTCTTTGGTAATATCATGAGTAAATGTTCTATTCAAAATACCTAAATCTTTACGATCTATCTTTATTTTAGTCTCTCCATTAGGAAGGCGTGTTATGGTGAATTCATCAGATTTTTGAGTTCCAACAATAATTTTAAATTTATTTAAATATTCGTAATATGCTTCAGCTATATCCATTAAATTAGAGCGTCTTCCTTTTAACTTTTCTTTAATGTCACTAATTAATTCTCCTCTTATTTCTGGAGGGAAAGACTCAAAAGCGTTATCAATATCTGCATCAGTCAAGTTATCTTGAATATGTTTAGCTTGCTTTTTCCACTCATCTATACCAGAAGAATTAATAAACATTAAATCTATATGATATGGAGAGTCCGCTAGCCATCTTACACTTCTAATCTCTTCATCATAAGTTTGCATTTTACGTAAACTTGGAACCGCACGTGTTAAAAAAGAAATTAATGTACCATCATATCTTGGGAATGCTTGATCCCTATCTCTAGGAATGGGCTTGCAATATGATGTTCCATCTTCATCTTCAAATAAAGCCCAACGCCATTGATCCATATGCCTGTCCCAATCTCCTAATAGCATATCAAAAATCCTTGCTCTTATATAAGAAGGTTCATCAACTACAGTTTTTCCAGATTTATGGATCTCTTGTATAACGTCTGCCGTACTAAGTATATCTTTAGGTTTTCCAAAACTTTCTAAACCAATCTGTGTGCCTCCTACATGTTCTTCTATCATATAAAGCTCATCCCCAAAATCTTTATTAAATTTTCCTAATGTTTTTTGCTTCGGAATATAATACAAAATTGGATTTGTATGATTAATACCTACTGGGCTTGATAGACCACCAATGGCAAATGCGGCATAAGGATTTGATGTTGTGTAAAAATCTGATAAAAATTTATCTATGACAGTATTATCAAGTTTGTCGTCTATAAAGGCATCAGGAAAGACATTTGCTTGGAGAAACTTAGTGGTGCTCTTTTTTATAGCACGCATTACAAATTGTTTCCCATTCTTATCCTCTAATCTCAGTGATTTTGATTGCTGACCTCCACCTCTTTTAACAGGAGAAAGTCCACCCATTAATGTGTCCAATAGAACAACGGGAACATTTACATCAGTACCATAAGATGCTCTATAATGTTTACCCCATAGTGTTTCGTACATACCGCTTTTATCTATTTCTTCTTTTGTGTAAATAGAAGCAGATTGTCTTTTAGGGTAACTGTCGTTAAAGGTATAAGTTACTGGTTCATTAGATTTATCACCTTGTATGATTTCAGTTTTAAAGATTTCAGTAGAGACACCATCTTTTACGCTATAATACTTTACTACTGCAGATCCAGCAGTATCAACTTCTAATTTTGCATAACCGTTTTCGGCTGATCCAAAACCAGATTCACCAATATTAGAAACGCTTCTAGTTTTTCCAATAGCTCCACTTATAATTTGTGGCACTCCATCATTTATGTATTGTAAGTTTTTATCTTTTCCCGATACAAAAATGATATTATCAACAGATCGACCAATTGTTTTTAACCTGTTTCTTAGCTTTCTATATTCTTTATTACGAAAATCTTGTGCCTTAATCCCACCTACATTGCTCAGTAACCCTTGTTTTGTATTTGTTTCAATAGGGTGGTGCAAGGCCGCAATAACTATTTTGCCCTGGGCTTTCTTAATCCTACTTTCAAATTCTAAGAAAAATAAAGTTCTATTTTGAATCTCACTATCTTCATTAATATAATTGTCCTCATTCCAATCTTCTAAAAACCATTGTGTATCTACGGTGATTAGAACTATGTTTTCTGACAGATCTTTATGTTTTATCGCCTCGCCTCCATCGGGATAAAATTTTGAATCACTATTTTTTTGAACATAGTTTTCAATAGATTGAACACCTTTATGCCCATCAAATTTCCATTCATTTGTTCCAGGTAATAAGTAAGTGTCACCCATAAAAGAAGATAACTTATCTAGTTGAGGCGCAAGGGTGTTTTTGAAATTTTTGTTTTGAACATTTTCATTCACTGAGTTGCCTAATAATAATAGTATTGAATTATCAGAGTTTTTAGAATCTTTTATAATTTCTGACATTACATCATTTTGATCTGACGAACCAGTATTACCAATTAAATAAAATGATTGATCAATTTCTTGTCCCAAAACTACGGAACTGGCAAACAAGAAAAAATAGATGCAATTTCTTTTAAAGCTTTTTAAAATATTCATTAGGTTTGGTTTTTGTTGGTGTTTTTTAATAAAAATAATTTCAATAAAATAAGGGATAAGAATATGAATAATGAAAGATAACACATTGGGACTTCATTAACTAGTTTTGGGCATTCTCCATTGCCCGAAACTTGCATGAAAGAGGCAATGATTACAATAAAAGAGTATTTCAAGCCTTAGATAAACTACAAAATACGAAAGACACCTTTATCATTAAACAAAAGGGAAGAACAGAAGATGAAATTGCCATTATTTTGGTAGAGAATGGAGAATATCAAGGGTATGGTTTTATTGATAAAACAGAAGCCATCACGGACTTCAATGACTTCGGAAATATGATAACTCGCTATAAAACTCCTATCACACCACTAAGATTGTAAATGTGTTTATGAAAAAGGAAACTTCTGACAGCGCTATAATACGATTAAAAGTCGCAGAAAATATTTAGATTAACACTTTCTGTTCACTCATTATCATTCCCATATTTAATCAATAATAGCAATAGGTTTTTTATCATCACCTACCGCAACAAAAGTAAACAAGCCTGTGACTGCCTTACTACGATCATAACTGTACATATCTTCCATGAAAATATCTACCTGCACGACACAACTGGTGCGTCCTACTTTAGTCACTCGTGCTACTAATTCTACTATGGTGCCTTGTGGGATGGGACACGTAAAATCTATTTTATCTGTAGATACCGTCACTACTTTTTTTCTACTGAAACGTGTGGCGCAAATAAAACTAGCCTCATCCATCATATGCAGTGCAGTACCGCCAAAAAGCGTATCATAATGATTAGTAGTGTTAGGAAACACTGCTTTGAAAATTCTGGTTTCGCTTCGTTTTTTAAGTAATTCTAGTTTTTCCATAGGAGCTGATTGTTAAATAAAGACTAACAATCAAAATCGTAATTGTATGATGACTAATTAGCATTATTTTTGCATTTCAAAGATACAGATTATGGCTTCGGAAATTATAGAAAAATTACAATGGCGTTATGCAACAAAAAAGTTTGACGCTAATAAGAAATTGACCAATGAAAAATTAAGCGTTTTAAAGGAGGCTTTTAATCTTACCGCAACTTCATATGGTTTACAACCCTTAAAAATGGTAATTGTTTCCGAAGCAAAAATGAAAGAAGCGTTAGTACCCTTGACAATGGATCAAGCACAAGTAAAAGACTGTTCTAATGTATTGGTTTTGTGCATAGAAGCTGCAATGACAAGTGAATACATTAAAAAATACTTTAATAAAGTGGAAGACCTCAGAAAGACACCAAGAGAAATCTTAGCCCCTTTTGAGTCTTTTTTAACGACATCTTTCTCAGAAAAAACCGAGGAAGAAATTTCAAACTGGATGTCTAAGCAAGCTTATTTAGCAATGGGTAATCTACTTACTGTTTGTGCCTTAGAGAATATTGATGCCTGTCCTATAGAGGGTTTTGTACCCGCTAAATACGATGACTATCTGGGCCTTAAAAAATTAGGATTAAAGTCTGTGCTCGTCTTGGCCGTTGGTCATCGGGCAGAAGATGATCTATTTGCAGATATGAAGAAGGTGAGGCGCGGCATTGATCAAGTTGTGATTGAGATGTAATTAACATCTATTCATTTCTAATAGTGGTAAATAAAAATATATTTTTCTAATATATTTAACAGTTCCATTCTGTTAATTTTTTGATAATTGGAAAACAAAGTGTCTAGCTTTCGTTTATTTTTGTTAAACAAACATTATTATAATTTTCAATTATGAAATCTTTTACCATCACATTTTCTGCACTAATACTCGCATTTTTAATATTTGTATCCTTCAAACCTGCCGTGCAGGAATTTCAAGGGCAAGCTTTTTATTTTTCTAAATCCAAAATGGACTTAGGTAGTTGGGGAGCAAGAATGAGTGAAGCACAAAAAAAACAAGTGCAAAGTAGACTTAAGAATAGGTTGCAAAAAACATATGTTTTGAGTTTTAACAAAGAAGCATCAGTATTTAAAGAAGAAGACCAAATAGACGCCATAGCTGGAGCTACAGATAGCTGGGGAAATAATTTTTCTCGAGGAGATCAATATAAAAATGTTAAAGAAAATAAGCTAGTACAAGACCAAGAGTTCTACGGTAAAAAGTTTTTAGTTAAAGATGAACTTCAAGCAATTGATTGGAAGATGGGCTCAGAATCAAAACAAATAGGACAATATATGACTTTCAAGGCAACGGCCTCTATACCAACGTCTGAGTTGACTTGGTATGACTTTTCTTGGAGTGATATAAGTAGACCGACAACAGAAGTGAAAACAGATTCTATCCCTGCTGAAGTTAAAGTGCCTGAGGTAAAAATGACCGAAGTTGAAGCGTGGTATACCCTTCAAATTCCAGTCCGTCACGGACCTGCAGAATATTGGGGTCTTCCAGGTCTTATTCTAGAAGTAAGTGCAGGTAATACTACCATGCTTTGTTCTAAAGTAATACTAAATCCTGAAGAGACACTTGAAATTGAGCCTTCAGATAAAGGAAAAGAAATTACTAAAAGTGAGTATCAGTCTACCATACAAATGAAAATGACCGAAATGAGGAATAATCGAGGAAGAAGAAGAAACTAGCCTATCCATCAGATTTTTTTAATCGCTCCCTAAATTACTTTAAATGAAACACCTAGGTTGTATTGTTCTCCTCTTTTTTGTGAGCTTTTCTTATGGGCAAGTGAAACTTCAAGGTATCGTTAGTGATAGCCTTAACGTCCCTTTAGAATTAGCAAACGTAGTGGCTATAAATAAGACCACAAATGGCTTAGAGGCATATGGTGTTACTAATGAAAAAGGTAGCTATTCTCTGGATCTTGGAGAAAATGGAAGCTATAAAATACAGGTGAGCTATGTAGGGATGAAAACTTTTGAAGAACTCCTTGAATCTAAAGAAATTAATATCACTAAAAATTACACATTGTTTTTAGACAATGCTTTAGATGCCGTGGAGCTCACCTATGAGATGCCCGTTGTTGTAAGAGGCGATACCATTGTTTATAACGCTGATTCCTTTAAAGACGGAACCGAAAGAAAGTTAGAAGATGTACTAGAAAATTTGCCTGGTGTAGAAATTAACGAAGATGGACAGGTTGAAGTGGAGGGTAAGGTGGTAAATAAGTTGATGGTAAATGGAAAAGACTTTTTTGATGGAGACACTAAATTAGCGACCAAAAACATTCCTTCAAATGCAGTTTCAAAAATTGAAGTACTCCGCAACTACTCGGAAGTGGGACAGATGAGTAGTGTAAGAAACAACCAAGATAATGTTGCTATTAACATTAAACTTAAAGAAGGTAAAGAAAGTTTTTGGTTTGGCACAGTAACTGGAGGTGGAGGTTTTGCACCCGAAAATGAACTCTATTTATTACAACCTAAGCTATTCTATTATAACCCTAAGTATAGCCTAAACTTTATTGGAGATCTAAATAATACGGGAGAAGCTGCACTTACACGCCGAGACATTAGAGGTTTTGGCGGAGGTTTTAGAGCCCCTAGCAGCAGCAGTGGGACAAGTATTAATTTAGGGGATAACAGTCTTAATTTTCTGACATCTCAAGCTAATGCCCTAGAAATTGAAAACAAATTAGCTACTGGTAATTTTAGTTACTCTCCTAATGCTGCTTTAGATTTAAGTGGGTTTGCAATTTTTAATAGTAGTCGAATTCTTTCCAAAGAAATGAGATTTGTACAATACACAAATCCAGATTTGAATATACCAGATGAACTCACTGAGCAGTCAAGTACAGAACGTTCTAATCAGGGTTTGCTAAAACTGAGTGCATCTTATCAACCCAACCCAAATAATCAATTAGATTATGATGTGTTGAGTCGCGTGTCAAATGATTCGCAAGACCAGAATATTTTTTCGTCTGTTATTGGTAACACAGCGCAGTTAGATGAAGTAACACCTTTTAGTATCAATCAAAATTTAAATTATTACTACACCTTAAACGAAACCAATATTTTTGCATTCGAAGCGCAGCATTTAATTAAGAATGAAGATCCATTCTATAATGCACTTTTGGACAATGACCCCTTAAGTGAAGATGCTTTTGATACCACAGCAGATGCACTTGGACTAGACACCTCGCTGAGCACCTATAATTTGGGTCAAAATAGAAGAATTAAGTCTAATCAGCTAGATGCAAAATTAGATTACTACAATATTCTTAATGCAAAAAGTAATGTGAATTTAACCCTTGGAACCATTTTAAGCAAACAAGAGTTTAATTCAAATATATTTCAGTTTTTAGATAATGGGTCTCAATTTGAACCAACACCAACGTTTAATGATGGACGCGCAATCAATGACACAGAATATAATTTTAGTGACATTTACATGGGGGTTCATTACAGATTTAAAAGTGGAAAATTCACAGTAACACCTGGTTTTTCTTTGCACGCTTACGGCAATAGAAATACCCAGTTTGGAGAAACGTACGAAAATAATTTTTTTAGAATACTACCCGATTTTGAAACACGTATTCAGTTTAAAAAAAGTGAAGCATTGACCCTGCGATATGATATGCGTAATCAATTTACAGACGTGACGCGTTTAGCGCAAGGTTTGGTTCTTAATGATTATAACAGTCTTCAATTTGGATCACCAGATCTTCAAAATGCTTTGTCAAACAATGTAAGTTTGTTTTACAGTAGTTTTAATCTCTTTAATTATACAAATGTTTTTGCCAGAGCTTCTTATTCAAGCAATATAGATCAAATAAGAGGTTTAACAAATTTTGAAAATGTAATACAAACAAGTTCTTTTTTCAATTCTAATTTTGCCGATGAAAATGTAAATGTTTCGGGACGGGTGCAGCGTACCTTTGGTAAAATAAGGGCGAGTATAAATGCCGGTTTTAATTATAATAAAATCAATCAGTTTATTCAAGGAGAAAAGTCTCTCAACGAGGGGTATACCCAGACTTACACTCCAGGGATACGGACTAATTTTAAAATAGCACCTAATGTAAATTTTAGGTACCGTTACAGCATTACAAATAATAACCAAGGAAGCCGAAAGACAACTTTTGTGACTAATGCTCCATCTATAGAGTTTGATGCTTATATTAAGAAACGGATTACATTTCGTACCAATTACAGTTATACAAATCAAGATCTTGGTACAGGTGAATCACAGTCTTTTCAAAACTGGGATGCAACGCTTTCTTATAGAAAAGACAGAGATGCAAAATGGGAGTATGAAATAAAGGCAACCAATCTATTGAATATAGATTCTCAAGTAAGAAACAATGCAAATAACGTTTCCGTTTTTACTTCCGAGACGTTCATACAACCGCGTTTTTTAACGCTCCGATTTACCTATACATTGTAAAAAGTTTTTTTCTTCACAATAGGTGATTACGCTTAACAAAGAAGTGATTAATATAGCTTTAGTGTTTTTAAATCAATCTTAAATGACCACCAATATTTTGGTATTTTTATTTTGAAATGCTCTGAATTGGTTTTTTAGCTTTTCAGAAAAATTATTTCCTTCTATACAAATCATCCTTAGATGGGGTGCATTTCTTATCCAATTTAAAATTTCTATTCCACCTTTATCTCCAATTCCGCAGTGGACTAGGCCAATTTCTCTTATTGATTCCGGAAGACTATTAAATAATACCGTTGCACCTACATCTCCAAGTAAATGATTGTAGCTAAAGCTTATAGATTTTAGATGCTGGGTTTCATTATCTTTTTCTAGTTTAAGAACCTTAGCGATAGTAATAATATTCTTCTGTTTTAAATTTAATGCTCTAAGATGTAGTGTATTTTTTTGAGCGCTATTATCGAGAAGGGCATTGGCTTTTTGTATTAATTCTGGGTGTTCAGTATCTTTTAAAATGGCTGCTATTTTTTCATTGAATACCATATAAGTTTTAATTGTTTTTTAAAGCTCCTTATCTTCAAAATAATTAATCACTAGCGCCACCATATAGCTATAACTTTTAATCCCGCCACGTACATTATTTGCTTGTAGATAGCCATCATAAAAGTATTTAGAAAGATCTTCAAGCGGGTTTTCATAACTATTCCAAAAATCACGCATTTCTTTATAGCTGGCAAGAATACCGGGGTTAATGGTGCAAATTAATTCATGATATGTGTCCATGTCCCGTCTGGCAATTTCATTTACTAAATAGCGCAAAGCAAAAATATAGCCTGAGTACTGTATAAAAGCATCGTCATTATTTGTTGTGGCAAGGGTTGCGATAAAGTTGGCTTCGTTTTCTGCGGCATAACCTATCTGGTGCGCGATCTCGTGGCTGCTTACCACAGGAAACTTATAGGTTTTAATTAGATTATTCACCTGTGCCTCATTAGAAAATGGATTGAGATAGCCACTATATCCCATAATAGTTAATCCTAAACTCCAGCCACTTTTTTTAAGACTTACAGGTGTATAAGTAAGCATTGGAAATTCTTCTTGTATGTTGTCATACCCATTTTTAGTACGATCAAAAATTTCTTTTTGCGAATAGGGAAGGTCAATCTTTACAGAATCTGAATAGCCAAGTTCGCGATGCATTTCGTTGGCTTTTTTCACAAAACGTTCTGTCATTGTAATTAGCTCTGCAGTCGTATATTCATTTTCAATACCTATAGAAGTATGTAAAGGCATTCTGTAATAATTGAAACCCCAAAGCATATGAAAAAGAAAATAAACAAGGCTCACACTTGCTGCAATGTCTAGCACAAACTTGAGCGGTTCTCGCCGTAATCGTCGTATGTTTTTATACATCCATCGCAATGCATAAATGGTAACCAGTGTATAAAACACATCGCCCACAGAAAAAGGAACCCAACCAAAAAGAAATCTTGATGCTTTTGATATTACAGGATAAATACCCAGACTGTAATAGGTTTCTACAGTTTGAGGAAAGTGTTTTAATATTTGTAAAAAACCAATCTGAACAAAAAGTAAAATAGATAATATGAGCGCTGTTTTATGTTTTTTCATTTTTCAATAATCATTATTCTAATGATTATACTTTTTCTCTTAGGATTCATTTGTAATAATTCTGATAAAAATACTAAACATGTTTAACTTTGTTCCATATAAAGGACGATATCAATAACATTAAAATAAACCAATGAACGAAGCCATACGTAACCTCGAACCTAAAGAACTCTGGAATAAATTTGCAGACCTTAATGCCGTACCACGACCTTCAAAGAAAGAGGAACGTGTAATACAGTTTATGATGGACTTCGGAAATAATCTGGGTTTAAAAACCATTAAAGATGAAGTAGGTAATGTGATTATTTGTAAACCAGCCACAGCAGGTCTTGAAAATAGGAAGAAAGTAGTGATGCAGTCGCATTTAGATATGGTGCACCAAAAGAATAATGACACCGAATTTGATTTTGATACTCAAGGTATCGAGATGCATATAGATGGAGATTGGGTACGTGCAAAAGGGACAACGCTAGGTGCTGATAATGGGCTAGGAGTAGCCACCATAATGGCAATATTAGAAAGTAAAACAATAGAACACCCCGCACTAGAGGCATTATTCACTATTGACGAGGAAACTGGGATGACAGGGGCAATGGGTTTAAAAGGTGGTGTGCTTACTGGAGATATCTTACTCAATCTGGATACAGAAGAAGATGATGAGATAGGTGTAGGTTGTGCTGGTGGTGTTGATGTCACTGCAACAAGAGATTATGAAGAAGTGGCGGCACCTAATGATGCGCAAACATATACTATTACTGTAAAAGGCTTACATGGTGGTCATAGTGGTATGGACATTATTAAAGGTTTGGGTAATGCAAATAAAATGATGAATAGAGTTTTATATGCCTGTAAAGATGTCATTCATATTTCGGCATTAAAAGGAGGGAGTTTGCGTAACGCCATCCCCAGAGAAAGTGTTTGTCAGGTAGTTGTGTCAAACAACAATGCAGCTGCTTTTACTGCAGCTGTAAAAAGTATGGAGACTTTAATCAAGCAAGAATACAACACGCTAGAGCCCAATCTAGAAGTTGAAATTGAAGATGCAGCAGCGGTAAATAAGATGATGAGCGCAGATGCTCAAACTGCTTTACTCCAAATGATTTATGGAGCGCATAATGGAGTGTACCGCATGAGTCCTGCCATTGAAGATCTTGTAGAAACTTCAAATAATATTGCAAAAATTACAGTAGCTAATGGAAAACTAAGCATAGAATGTTTAACACGATCTTCTGTAGAATCTTCTAGAGATGATCTAGCAAATACGTTAACGGCAGTATTTTCTTTAGGTGGTTGTAATGTAACTACTTCTGGGAAGTATCCTGGTTGGGCACCAAATATGGACAGCCCAATCTTAAAGGTAATGGAAGCATTGTACACGAAGATAAATAACGAGAAGCCACACGTTGCTGCATGTCATGCAGGATTAGAATGTGGTATTCTAGGACAGAACTATCCAGAGATGGATATGATATCTTTTGGTCCAACTATTAAAGGAGCACACTCGCCAGATGAGCGTGCTAGTATTTCTTCTGCACAGAAATATTGGCAATTTGTCATCGAAATATTAAAAAACATACCAGTCAAAGCGGCTTAAATGATGCGATTATTTTTTGGCATAGATTATGCTAAAAGCATACTGGTTATTTATAACTTTAACACAAATTAATTTTTAACAAAAACAAACAACAAAACCATGGGATTATTTACATTTATTAAAGACGCAGGAGCAAAAATTTTTGGCGGTAAAACATCATCAGAAAAAGCAGCAGAAGCAAGTGCAATCGAGGCAGCTAGAGAAGCGGCAGAAGATAGAGCAGCAGAACAACATTTATTTGATACTATTGGCTCATTAGGGTTTGAAGTAGAAAATTTATGCATCTCTATCGAGGATGACAAAGCGACTATTTCTGGTAAAGCAGCAAACCAAGAGACTAAAGAAAAAGTGATGCTAGTAGTAGGAAATTCAAATGGTATTGCTTTAGTAGACGATAATATGGAAGTAGAAATACAAGCGCCAGAGGCTACATACCATACCGTAGTAAGTGGAGATACTTTAGGTAAAATTGCAAAAGCAGTGTATGGTAATGCAATGAAGTATCCAGTTATTTTTGAAGCAAACAGACCAATGCTAGAGCACCCAGATAAAATTTATGTAGGTCAGGTATTACGTATTCCAGCTTTAGATAGCTAGGATAATGCGATTTCAAAATAAAAAAAGTAGCAACGAATTTACGTTGCTACTTTTTTTATTTTTCAGCTATAAGCTAAATTCCTGTATAATTAGCTGGCGTCACCGCTCGCATTTCTGCTTTTACTGCTTCTGAAACATCAAGGGTTTCAATGAAGTTAGCAATAGAAGTCTGATTGATAGCTTCATTAGTTCTAGTAAGCCCTTTTAATGCTTCATAAGCGTTAGGATACCCCTCTCTTCTTAAAATGGTTTGTATCGCCTCTGCAACTACAGCCCAATTGTTTTCTAAGTCTTCTTTAAACTTGGATTCGTTTAATAATAATTTACTAAGTCCTTTTAAGGTAGATTGAAACGCAATTAAAGTATGACCAATAGGTACTCCAATATTTCGCAACACCGTGCTATCTGTTAGATCACGTTGTAATCTACTCACGGGTAGTTTTTCTGAAAGGTGCGTAAATATGGCATTGGCTATTCCTATGTTTCCTTCACTATTTTCAAAATCTATAGGATTTACTTTATGCGGCATCGCAGAAGACCCTACTTCGCCAGCCTTAATTTTTTGTTTGAAATACTCCATAGAAACATAGGTCCAGATGTCTCTGTCAAGATCTAGGATAATAGTATTAATACGTTTTAGACAATCAAATAGGGCTGCCATATGATCGTAATGCTCAATCTGAGTAGTAGGGAAGGAGTGGTGTAAGCCTAAAGTTCCTTGTACAAATTCAGATCCAAAAGCCTTCCAGTCTATGGCTGGGTATGCGACCTTGTGTGCATTGAAGTTACCCGTAGCACCGCCAAATTTCGCTGCACTCTTTATGTTATTCAATAAATCAAACTGCTCGTCAAGTCTGGTTACAAAAACTTGTATTTCTTTACCCAATCGCGTTGGCGAAGCTGGCTGTCCATGGGTGCGTGCTAGCATAGAAATAGCTGCCCAATCTTCGGCAAGGCTGCTTAGCTTTTCTTTGAGTTCAAAGTATAGCGGCACGTATACTTCGTTCATTGCTTCTTTGAGAGAAAGCGGTATCGCTGTGTTGTTAATGTCTTGAGATGTAAGTCCGAAATGGATAAATTCTTTGTATTTCTGAAGTGATAATCCATCAAACTTTTCTTTGATAAAATATTCAACCGCTTTCACATCGTGATTGGTTACTTTTTCGATGTCCTTAATTTTTTGGGCATCATCACTGGTAAAATCGGTATATAATTTCCGAAGTGCAGGAAATAGCGATGTATCAAAATCACTTAACTGAGGTAATGGGATAAGAACCAAAGCAATAAAATATTCAACCTCTACTTGGACTCTATACTTAATAAGGGCTTCTTCAGAGAAGAATGGGATTAACGATGCAGTTTTAGATGCGTATCTTCCGTCAATGGGTGAGATTGCTTGTAATGCTTGATGGCTCATAATTGCTTAAAATTTGAAAGACGCAAAGATACGGAATACTCTTAAGTACTCGTGCAGGGTTTTATTGGAATTACTGAAACGGTTATTTATGAGGTGTTTTTTGCGGATGGTCGAAAAATCGGTCTATATCCGACCTGAGAAGAAATCTTATGCGAAAATTAACATTTAGATTTAATAATAAATACTATATTTATGACGTTAAATAAAACAATAACCTAAATTATAATTACAATGAGCGAAACAAGCGAAAAATTAGCAAAACTAAAAGCAACTTCATTAGCACAATTAAAAGAATGTGGTGTAACTAAAGTGGATAATGATCAGTTAGATGATTATGTAAATAGATTACGTACTATGGTAGGTAATAGAGATGCACTTTTAGTATCTGGAACTGACAAAGCAGAATTAGAAACAGTTTACAGAAACTTCGTAGTAAAGAAGTTAGGAGTAGATAATAAGGATAAAGGAATGAAAGCTATAAATGATGTAGCTAGTAAGATGTCTGGAATTAAGCAAAAAAGCCGTCCAGCATTTTATTACATGGTAGCACAAGAGCTTAAATAAGCCGTTGCCATTTTAAAGTATTGAAAAAGCCCACTTGAAGTGGGCTTTTTTAATGTTAAAAAATTGGTACTCTTTTAATACGTCGCGTAATCGGTGATCTCTAACCCGTAGCCTATCATCCCAACACGTTTAGTTTGTTGCGTATTTGTCATTAGTTTAATTTTATGAATCCCAAGATCGTGCAATATTTGAGCTCCAATACCAAAGTCTTTGGTATCCATTTTGATGCTTGGTGCTTTTGCTATCTGGTCATCTACTTGCACTTCACGTAAGGTCTTTAGCCTGTTTAATAAATTAAATGATTGTGCTTCTTGATTAATGAAAACCATTGCACCTTTCCCTTCTGTGTTAAGTGCGGCAAACATATCTTCCAGTTTTTTGTCCACACTATTTGTTAAGGTTCCAAGAATATCATTATTTACTAAGGTAGAGTTCATGCGCACCATCACAGACTCTTCTGCATTCCATGTGCCTTTTGTCAGTGCAATGTGCACTTGATCATTAGTAGTCTGCTGATAAGCTCTTAATCGATACGCACCAAAGTTTGTGTTTATGGTAAAGTCTTCTTTCTTCTCTATCAGCGAGTCGTGTTCCATTCTATAAGCGACTAAAGCTTCAATACTTACTAATTTTAGATCAAACTTTTTTGCTACTTCGGCTAACTGTGGCAAGCGTGCCATCGTACCATCTTCATTTAAAATTTCTACGAGTATTCCAGTAGGTTGTAACCCCGCTAATCGTGCAAAATCTATAGCAGCTTCTGTATGCCCAGTTCTGCGCAGCACACCGCCTTCTTTAGCGCGTAATGGGAATATATGTCCTGGTCTTCCTAAATCATTAGGTTTGGTGTCTTGATCAACTAATGCTTTTATAGTTTTTGCTCTATCGTGCACAGAAATCCCTGTGGTACAGCCGTGACCAATAAGATCTACAGAAACCGTAAACTGTGTATGGTGTAAAACGGTGTTGTTTTCTACCATCATGGTTAATTCTAGTTCTTTACAACGTTCTTCTGTTAATGGCGCACATATTAATCCACGACCGTGAGTGGCCATAAAGTTTATCATCTCTGGGGTTACCATTTCTGCGGCTGCGATAAAGTCGCCTTCATTCTCGCGATTTTCATCATCTACCACAATAATCACCTTGCCTTTTTTAATATCTGCAATGGCTTCTTCAATGGTATTTAGCTCAATTTGGGTACCGTTTACCGTCGTAATCATAGTCTCGTTTTATGCGTGCAAAGATACGAGATTACATGTGGAAATTGAAGCGTATTTTAGTAGTTCTTATTTTTACTTCGGAAATATTAAAAGGCTTGTAAATTTGAAGTTTAAAAAAACATAAGGGAATAAAAATAATAGTACATAGACTCATTTGATCCTATTGATTCTAAAGATAGAAAAGGAATCAAAGTGCCAACTATTCTAACATCTGTAGCTGTTCTTTCATTTTGTTCTTATAGTAAAAGTGAAATAACACATAAATAATAGGTCCTAAGAAAAGAATTAAAACGCCAATCCACGTATCAGACTTCTTCCCAATTTGTTTTTCAAATCGATTAAAATTGAGAATTGCTTTTACCATAAATATATAAAAGAGCAATAGCACAATTAACCTGGATATCACAATAATGGTAGGTGAAATTTCCATGAAGTTCGTAGCAAAATGCGATAACTTTAGAGCGATGAATATTAAAAACGAAAGAACATAAAATAATAATGAAACTCTAGAGTTTTTCAAAAAACTCAAATAAGATGATTCTGCTTCTTTATAATTATAGTTTTTATCTTCTTCTAATCCATCTAACTTAGATTGGTCAAAACCATTATCTTTTAATCTTGTGGCGGCAGCCCGCTGCATCTCTTCATTAAAGTGATGTGCTTCTGGGTTTTTTACAATTTCAATAAGTTCTGTAATATTTTTAGAAAGCACGATAGTTTTCTCTTGCTGCGTCAATAGGGCAGCGTGATCTCCAATCAATATGGCAGCATCTTTTTCTTTTTTTCCGAAGAGGCGCGCTATCCGTTGTCCAAACTGGTCAAAATCTACAATACCTTGATCTGTTGTAGCTCTATAGGTGAGCCAAATACTCAATGGAAGCATAATAAATGTGCTCAGCCACGTACCAATAAACGGATGGATAGATCCGTCTTCTGCACTATTTTTAGCAAAGATGCCTAAAAAGTGATAGGTTAGAAATAGCACAACCGCTACAACCATTGGGAATCCCATCCCACCTTTACGAATAATGGCACCTAAAGGCGCTCCAATAAAGAACAAAATAATACAGGCGATGCCTAAAACAATTTTTTCATGCAAGGCAATCTCATATTTATTGAGCCTTCTCACTTTTCTTTTAGAATCTGTCTTTTTACCTATAGCCGCTTGTATGGTTCCATTGGCATTATTAACAGCCATGGCTATGATATCTGCTCGTTGATGACCCGGAAAAACATCAAGAACAGAAGTAACCGTATCATTTACTGGAATACTTTTGGTCTTTTCGTCATTAAACTTTACGCTTCCTGTGCGATAATACATGTTTTCTGCAAATCGCTCTACATCCTTGGAGTATGCATCAGATAAAGAATCTATAGAAGATGAAAGCTCCCCAATATTATACATATTTTGATTACTAATATTATTCTCTTGGTCTACATCTTGATTATTAAGTGCGGTCAAGTCAATGTTTAAAGTATACTCCTCAAAATAGGTTTTAACAAAAGGTTCTCGTTGTTGTTTTTTGTAATCTTTCTCTACCAATTCTTGATAGTCATATCCATTTCTTAAAATGAGACTAAGGGTATTACTCCCTTCTTCACTGGTAAGTTCTCCTTTTTCTGCAATGGTTACCATAAGGTTACTAGAAGGGCGCTTCATGTTCTTTCGGTGAATGATAACCCCTTTTAAAAATTCTCCATTTTCGCCAGACTTTTCATCTACCTTAATATTAATTTCTTCTCCTATCTGGTTAAACTGACCCTCTGCAATAACCATAGAAGGTTTAAACTGTTGAATATTTCGACGTAAGTTTTGCCATTTATACTCGGAGTATGGTATTACATTATTACTAAAGAAAAATGCCGTGATCCCTAGCAGAATAATAAAAACGGAGAGACTGCGCATAGCACGCTGTAATGAAATTCCAGTGGACTTCATGGCAGCAAACTCATAGCGCTCAGCAAAGCCACCAAATACCATTAAGGAGGTCACTAAAATACTTAGTGGTAATACGAGTGTAACAATACGTGGAGAGTAGAACCAAAGAAATTTTAAGATAATCCCAATGTCAAGATCCTTACCCGCTAGTTCAGAGATGTATAACCAAATACCTTGTAAGATAAATATGAACATTAAAATAATGAAGACGCTAAAAAACGTCTTCAAAAAGCTAACTAATATGTATCTATCCAGTATTTTCAAAAGAAAACGGGACTAGTCTAATCTATTGATATAGTAGCCCTCTTTTGTATATTTTGCTTCGTCAAAGGTAAACATCGTTTTTGACAATGGTAGGTTGGTTTTAAAAGAGTTTACGGTCAAGGTGTATTTTGTCCCTTGTGTATCCGTCTGGATTAACCTATAAATGTGCTTGGTCTGCACATCAACTCCAAGAAGAATGTTTTTTATCTCTGCATTCGGGTCAATAGGAATGAGCTTTATATATTGAATTTTGCGTCCCTTAACATTTTGAAGAATGTCCTTTTTAAAAGTGAATCCCTCTTCGTAGAAGGTCAGCATACTGGAAGGAGTAATCTCTTTATCATCTTCTGGGTTATATGCGGAGATGGTCACTTCTTCATCTTCTGGAACGATGGTGTAAATGTTTTTACCATCAAAGAGGCGTGATGTACCTAGCATATTAAGTACATATTTATCTCCAGCGAGTGTTACATTACCTTTGGTGTCTTGATTAACACCCTCTTTCTCATTCGAAAGATTGTATTTAAATTCAATCTCAATATTATCATAAGATCTCACCTTCTGGGATACCTCATTTAACAATGATTTCATATCCTGTGCCTGTGCAAAGCTCACGCATAAAATGCTTACAAAAAGTACTATTAATTTTTTCATCTTTATTAATGTTCTTAATTCTGAAATAGTAAAAATTTTATTCATTATCTAGATGCAGTCTTAGTGCTTCTAGGGTTGGGACTAACACTTGCCTCGCTTTACTACCTTCAAAAGGTCCTACAATACCACCAGCTTCTAATTGATCAATAATTCTTCCAGCTCTGTTGTATCCTAATTTAAGTTTACGTTGCAATAAAGAAGCACTTCCTTGCTGAGCTATCACTAGCACTTCTGCCGCTTCTTTATAGAGTTTGTCTCGTTCATTTATGTTATTATCAAGATGTGTGCCACCACCATCTTCACCTACGTATTCTGGTAATAAATATGCGTCAGGATATGCTTTTTGTGCACCAATAAAGTCTGTTATGGCCTCTACTTCTGGGGTGTCTACAAATGCGCATTGCACTCTAGTAAGTTCGTTGCCAGAGGTATAAAGCATATCTCCACGTCCTATTAATTGGTCTGCACCACCACTATCTAAAATGGTTCTAGAATCTATCTTACTCGTTACTCTAAATGCAATTCTCGCCGGGAAGTTCGCCTTTATGATACCCGTGATCACGTTTACAGAAGGTCTTTGAGTTGCTACTATTAAATGAATCCCAATGGCCCGTGCAAGCTGCGCCAGTCTGGCAATTGGTGTTTCTACCTCTTTACCAGCGGTCATTATTAAATCTGCAAATTCGTCAATGACTAAAACAATATACGGCAGGTATTTATGTCCATTTTCTGGATTTAATTTGCGTTGTTTAAATTTAGTGTTGTATTCCTTAATGTTGCGCACCATGGCGTCTTTAAGTAAATCATACCGAGCGTCCATTTCAATACACAAGGAGTTAAGTGTATGAACCACTTTTGTAGTATCTGTAATGATGGCTTCTTCTGTGTCTGGTAATTTTGCGAGATAATGACGCTCTATTTTATTGAAAAGCGTTAATTCTACTTTTTTAGGATCTACTAGAACAAACTTAACTTCTGCAGGATGTTTCTTATACAGCAGTGATGTCAGGATTGCATTAAGACCAACAGACTTTCCTTGTCCTGTAGCACCGGCCATTAAAAGGTGGGGCATTCTAGCAAGATCTACCACAAAAGTCTCGTTGCTAATGGTTTTACCTAGTGTAATGGGTAACTCCATCTCTGCGTTTTGAAACTTCGGTGATGCCACCGCAGATCGCATAGATACAATTTTTGGGTCTTTATTAGGTACTTCAATACCAATGGTTCCACGACCCGGAATAGGAGCGATGATACGAATCCCTAATGCCGATAGTGACAGTGCAATGTCATCTTCAAGGTTCTTTATTTTTGAGATACGAACTCCAGCTTCTGGCACGATTTCATATAAGGTAACGGTTGGTCCAACCGTAGCCTTTATATTTGCAATCCCAATTTTATAATTGTTTAAGGTTTCAACAATCCTATTTTTGTTTTCCTCTAATTCTTCTTGATTGATTGTAATTCCTTGTCCTTTCGTATAGTCTTTTAAGAGATCTATGGTAGGGAATTTAAAATTACTCAATTCTAATGTTGGGTCAAATTGCCCAAAATCTTCTACTAGTTTATTACTTAGTTTTTCTTCGACGGTTTCTTCTATTGGAGCTTCTACCTCCATAGCTACATCGTCTGTCTTAGTTTTAATTATAATTTTTTCAAGAGGTGGCTTAGGTGTCGTGACTTCTAAGGGTTGACTCACTGCAGTTTTAATAATGGGTTTTACCAGTGCATTTTCTTCTTTTATAGTCGCAGTTGTTGGTGTTGCGTTCCCCTCTTCATTATCATTAAAGTCTGAAACAATCTCGTCTTTTTTACTTTTAAAAGCTGCAGCTACTTTTTGCGGCGTTAGTTTTAATCTTAATACTAAATAAACAATCGCAAGAAACGTCATTACTAAGATGGCTCCAATAAGCCCTAAATAATCTTGCAGTAGATCATTTATTTCAAAACCTATCACTCCAGAGAGTAATGAGTTCGTATTTGAAAAGAAACCAAAGAATACAGAAAGCCATATCATTAATAGCATTCCCCAGAACCAAAATTTCTTTAAGCCTTTTTTCGCATAATCAAAAAAGTAATAGATACCTGTAAGTGTCACAAGAGATGCCAGAATAAATGCTGCCACTCCAAAACCTTTGTATACAAAAAGGTCACCCAACCAACTACCCCCTTTACTGAGCCAGTTTTTTGTTATGGCCTCACGATCTCCAAGTACTGTAAGTTCACTTTGATCTGTCTGCCAAGAGAAAAAATAAGAAACAAATGAGAATAGAAGGATAAGACCAAGCAATAGTAAAAAACTCCCTAACAGTATTTTTTGCTGCTTAGAGAGTGCCATCGTAATAGGTTTACGAGGAGTTTTTGTCTTAGTTGTTGTTTTCTTTTTTGCTTTCGCCATTTAGCGTGATTTGTCTATTAACAAAAATACATATTTTGTAAACGTTAAGATTGGGTTTAGATTTTAAAATTTCTACAATTAATTAACTAAAAGTTTTTTTGAGAATACAATCTCATTCTCGTCAGAGAGCCCATCAATAATGTATAGGCCACGGGATAAGGCGTCAATTAATATTGTGGACTGTAAGTTTTCAAAATCTGCAGGTTGCTCTAGTATAATTTGGCCTAAAAGATTTACAATGCGAATGGAAGTTGCCGCACAATCACAATAGACGGTAGTTTCTATAGTTGCAGGATTAGGCACTATTAAAATTTCAGAAGGTCTAAGTACAACTCTTGGATTAACTTCTGCCCAAAACGATGCCCATGGGCGAGCTTGCTTAATGCTTAAATAGTTGTCACTCGTTATTTTATATTCGATATCCACAGCAAATGTATCATTACCAACTGCATCATATAAAATAGCAAACTCATCGTGAATGGTAGTTAAGTATTCTCGAAGTTGGTTTCTGTAATTTTTATTTAATAAAAGTACGCCATTAGGTACTTGATTTGAATACCTGATTATGGTATAATCATTTTCTGATTGCTCCATCTTATTTAATAATAACTCTTCTGGAATGGATTGAGCTTCTGGATTAGTGATAAGGTCTTCTCCTGCTTGCGTATTAAGATAAAAAGTGTTCTCTGTATTGAAAATCGGGTCTGTACTAATACCTACTCCGTTCGCTTTTTCATCACTAAAATTGGGGTGACAGAGTATACCCATAGAAGCTTCAAAATGATTTACTCTATAATAATCTCGTGCGTCAAAGGCTCTAAAATTCCACATACTTGCATATACTTGTTTTATGGACTTAGAGATATGTCCTTCATCGGGGTGTTGCGTTTTTGAGCTATATAAGCCTGCACCACTAAATCCAGGTAAATCTTCATTATTCGTGCTGGATCTGCACCTAATTGAAGTTCCTGGAGGAAAACTACCATGCATACTTTGAAGTCGATCAAGCATCCATTGCGGCATTTCTCCATTTTTAATATCATCTCTTAATGTATCCAGCATGGCTAATCGGGTATCGAGATCGTTTATAAAATCTGGATTTTGAATCATCAAAGCTATCTGATTAAAAAACCCATTAAACTTCATGAACTCCTGATAAAAATAAAAGGGAATTCCATAGCCATTTGGGATCGTTTGGTCTGGAAAACCAAAAGTTCTCATCGTAGCTACGTTCGCGCACTTGGCGCCAAAGCCATCAGACATATCAAATGTGATATCATCTAAGGGTATGATGGATTCGTAAGATAAATTTAAAGGAGGATGTTGTTCTTCTTGCGGTCTTAGACTTTCATGCCAAGCATTTACCTCTTCTAGCGTTGCTTCTCTAATAAAATATTGTTCTTGCGTTACTTTATAATATACATAGCGATCCACGAGAAGCTGCAATTCTTCTATATCTAAAGGGTTTTTTATATAACTATTTGGAATATTATCTCGAATAGCCCGTAAATTAACGTGAGATAGCGGAGTTTGGGTAAATGATGAGATGATACCACCTACTCGCGGTAAATTATTAGGGATGGCTTCATAAATCACAATATCTCGGGCTCCAGGCGTTTCTTCTAAGTCCATAACCCTTAACAGACCAAAACCTTGCGATTCATGCAATGCTAAATATTCAAGGTCTGCATATATTTCGTTTTCCTGTAAAATTTTCACTCTAGAATTGTCAAAAGCCTCTTGCTCTTCATAATAGTCTTCTTCGCTATTTTCGGTTATTAAGTATGTAAGGTTGTTCTTTAGAAATGGCATATTAGCTGCAAGTACTTCATTAGTTCTTTGTATTACCTCAAAAGGCTTTCCTAAGCCTTGGCTATAAGCAAAACTAAAAACTCCAGTATTGCCATTTTCTGCAATTACATTGGGATAGTAAATGATCTCACCATTAACGTGATCTTCTTGTGAAATATTTATACCTATTGCATCATAAAATTGCCAGTGCAATGGATGTGTGTTTGTATTAATAAAGTAGATTTTTGGCTTTTCTGAAAGAACATCTATAATACCAAACTTTACAAATTCTCTATTATCTAAAAAAGGCGCCCAAGGTATTTCTACACCTTCTACAGACATTTCATTATAGACTCCTAAGTTTGTAAGATTGGTCAATCCATTAATAATAGCCATCTCTGTGGCAGAATTAATGGGGCTTTGTAAAGGAGTGTTATTGAACTCTGAAATGTCATCCAAACCATCGATATCGGTATCATTTGGATTATTAATTGAATATTCTAATATTTTATAATGACTTTCTGGGTAGTTGTGAAGAGGCTCAGAAATGATCGTTGTACCTTCTTGTCCTATAGTCATAGAAGTGCTTTCGGTGAAGTCTGCGCCAGGATTATGTCTCACCTTTAGTATGTAGTAATGATTTGGTGTAGAAGCAACCTCTATAGAGACTTGTTCAAATTCATTTATCGCAAAATTAAGAAAAGGTACTTCTTGACCAATTGCAATTGCGTTCAAACAAAGAAGAAGAATCGTTGCAATATATCTCAAGAGTAAAAGCTTCATCTTTGATTTATTTATTACCTAAAGGTACCAAAAATAATATCGAGACAAAACGCTTTAGTAAAAGTCAAATTTGCAACGAAATCATTGCTTGGAGCTTTCTTCAATTCTCTCTTTTACAAAAGAAACAATCCTATCAAAAACTTCTTTGCCTACTTCGCTTTCGGCAAGAATATAACTACTATGTAAGCCTTCTGAAAAGTCTAAAAATAACTTGGAATCAATAAGTCGATATCCTTTAAATACAGTCCATTTTATAGTGGTTTCAATTCTATGGTCTTTGTAATAAAAGGCGTCTGGTTTAAATTCCCATACTATTGTTTCATTATCATTAATAAAACTATCAATTTCACTTAGTACTGCAGTGTCGTACGTCTTCTTTTTCTTTTTGTACATGAAATAATAGTTGATAATAATGATCAAACTATAGAAGCAGATTCCCAGCATTGCATAGCCTAATGGGTTGTAGTCGTAAATAAACAAACCTGCTAAAACACCTGCGAGTAATGTGAAAATAAAATTGGTCTTTACCTTTTTAATGTTTGTTACCCATGCGGTATCCCAGTTTAGTGTCGTATGTTCTTTAAATAGCGCTTCGTCGAAATGAAACTGAAATTTCAAATTGTGATGAGCGTTTTCCATTTAAATCCACCCAAATTTTGGAAAATAAATAATACAGGCAACTATTACTGCTGCAATTGCTGCAAAGAATACTGCACCTGCCGCTACATCTTTTATGTAGCCTATTTTGTTGTGAAAATCCGGATGTACAAAATTTGCTATTTCTTCTGCAGCAGTATTTAAGCCTTCTGCAGTCATCACAAGACCTATTGCAAAAATCTGGAACATCCATTCTGTGCTAGATATTTCAAAGTAGAAACCAGCAATTGTAATCACTATTGCAATAAAAAATTGAACTTGGATGCTCGCTTCATTTTTAAGAAGCAACAGCGCACCTTTAGTAGCATAAAAGCATCCTTTTAGTCTTTTACCCAGAAATGAATTCCACATTATAATAGCGCCTTTAATGCAGATGAATAGTTAGGTTCTTGTCCTATTTCTGGCACTTGTTCTGTATACAATACCTTGTCATTTTCATCTAGAACAATTATAGCTCTTGAGTGTAAGCCATCAAATGCGCCTCCGTTAATAGTAACGCCGTAGTCTACACCAAAACTACCATCTTTAAAGTCGCTAAGCATGCTTACGTTTTCTAAGCCTTCTGCGCCACAAAAACGGGCTTGAGCAAAGGGTAAATCTCTAGAAATACAAATAACTGCTGTGTTTTCTAATGCACTTGCTTCTTCGTTAAATTTTCTAGCAGAAGCAGCGCAAACACCTGTATCCACGCTAGGAAAGATGTTTAATATTTTACGTTGTCCTTTATAATCTGAAAGCCTCTTAGCGGTTAGATCATTTGCAGCGAGTATAAAGCTTGGTGCAGTGGTATGTGTTTGCGGAAGTTCGCCAATAGTTTCTGTTGCGTTTCCTCCTAATGTGATATGAGCCATTGTTTTTTTGTTTAATATTTCCGAAGATAAAAATAAGGATACCGTAGCAATAATTTGATAAGAATCGAGCAAAAGAAAAGCACACGCTCAAAATAATATAATTGTACAATTTTTTATTTTTTTAATTATAATCATTACAATTAAAAAAAAAGCGATTACATAAAGTAACCGCTCTTTCCAACTATTTATAATTAAATCTAATAATGAATTGTATTAATCACATCTTGGTCCATATAAACCGCTATCTAGAACTCCTTGTTGGAATATAGTTATGGTTTCTCCATCGACAATAATGTCTAGAGGAAATTCTAACTCATAACCATCAGCTAAATATTCATCTACTTGTTCATTAGTAAGCACTGATATAGTCGTTCCTTGGCCAGAAAGTGTTATAGGAAATACAAACTCGTAGCACAAAACATTATTGTTGCAATCTACGAAGTCTGCCTGAGTATAACCGTCGCATTCTGCAAGACAGGCGTTATCATATTCTATAACACCACCACTTGGATTTTCAACACATACAGGAACATATTCATCTGAACACCCACAGCCGTTTGCATCACAATCTACAAAGTCTGCCTGAGTATAACCGTCACATTCTGCGAGGCAGGCGTTATCATATTCTACAACATCACCACTTTGGTTTTCAACACATACAGGAACATATTCATCTGAACACCCACAACCATTTGCATCACAATCTACAAAGTCTGCCTGAGTATAACCGTCACATTCTGCGAGACAGGCATTGTCATATTCAATTGTATCACCATTTGGATTTGTAACGCATACAGGAACATATTCATCTGAACACTCACATCCATTTACCTCACACTCTACAAAGTCTGCCTGAGTATAACCGTCACATTCTGCGAGACAGGCATTGTCATATTCTACTATAACACCATTAGGACTTGTTACACATACAGGTACATATTCATTTGTACAGTTACATCCATTGTTTTCACAAGGAACATAGTTGTTAGGAGTGAAACCATCACAAAATGCGAAACAAGCATTTAAGTAAGTAATTATTGCTCCATTACTTTCTACACAGACCGGGTCTGCTTCTAATGGGCAATCGCAATCATTAAATCTACTTGATTCAAGCAGACTCAGAAACTCTGTCTCATTATTAATTATTTCTATTATATCGTCTCCATTTGTTTTTATGCTAAATGGAAATGAAATTCCTTTCAAAAATAGTTGTGCAGTAGAACTTTCAATTACATTGGTGAATTCTTGAAAAGTGGTCACTTTTACAATAGCATCATTATTATAAAATAGAGAAGTCGGAAACTCAAAAGTAAAGGCAAGACCTTTATTTAAATTTGGCTCATTTGCGTTAATATTAAATTCAATTTGTTCTACAACTTTGATTAAAGATGCACTTTCGTTTGAATCGGTATTATCAACAAGGGTATCATCGTTTGTACACGATAAAAAGGTAAAAAAGCTTACCAAAACGAGGTATATTATTTTTTTCATAGTATTTTTTTTAAAATTAATATGGTTGTATTTTTTGATTAATCATAACTAAGACAACTGTAAACCAAAAAACCCTACAAAAAACCTAATTTATTTTTTACATAGATTTGAGGGGTAATTTATGAATTTTTTTAATGGCAATAGGATTGAAAAATATATGTAATAAAGTAGTTTTTGAGAACATTTTCAATAAATACGGAAAGGATATAAAGCGTTTTGTCTTTTTTAAAACCCAAGATGCTGATCTGACAGACGATATTCTACAGGAAACCTTTATTAAGCTTTGGGATCATTGTGGAAAGGTAGATTTTGCTAAAGTGAAGTCTTATTTATATATGGTAGCTAACAATACTTTTTTAAACCATATAAAGCATGAAAAAGTTGTACGAACACATCAGGCACAAACAGGTACATATGTATCTCATGAAACTCCCGAATTTGTTTTTATTGAAAAAGAATTTTTGAATAAAATAGAAACAACAATTGCCTCTTTACCAGATAAACAAAGGGAAGTATTTTTGTTAAACAGAATCGAAAAAATGAAGTATAAAGAAATTGCTGTCCAGCTTAATATTTCTGTTAAAACTGTTGAAAAAAGAATGCACGGCGCATTACTTGTAATGCGAAAGAAAATTGGAAATGTTTAATTTAGAAATTAGCGTAGGGTATTTTACTTTTAAGTTGTCTTATATAATAGAAGCATGAAACAAGAAGACGTACATACAAATAATGAGACTTTTTTAGCCCAATGGATAGAAGGTGATATATCTGATCAAGATTTTAAAAATTTGGTTAGTAAAGAGCATTACGCTTCATATTTAAAAATTAGAAAAGGTGTTGATGTTCTTGAATTCCTGCAGGCACCTTTAGATGATTCATTTAAGGCTATTAACCATAAATTAGTGCCGAAAAAGCCTACAGCAAAGCGAAGACTAATTTCAAGTAACATGATGAAAATCGCAGCCGTTATTATAGTTTTGTTAAGTGTAGCCGGAGGTTTTTACTTTAATACAAACAATACTTCTGTTGGGTTCTCTCAACAAATGACAATTGCATTATTAGACGATTCTGAAGTGATTATCAATTCAAATTCTGATGTTAGTTATACGTATACAGATTGGTTGATGAATAGAGAATTAAATTTAAAAGGAGAGGCCTTTTTTAAAGTTAAAAAAGGAAAGAAGTTTACCGTAACAACCGAAAATGGAACAATTACGGTTCTCGGCACACAGTTTAATATTATTACTAACGACAATTATTTTGAAGTTGCCTGTTATGAAGGTAGCGTAAAAGTAATTTGTGATAAAAAAGAATATGTGCTAACTCCAAATTCTGTTTTTCGTAAGGCAAGTGGAAAGGACGAGAAGATTCAGAATAATTTAGCCCCAGAACCTACGTGGATTTATGGTGAGAGTTCTTTTAAAAGTGTACCTCTTTATCAAGTTATTACTTCATTAAAAGACAAATACAAAGTCGCATTTGATAGCTCTCAAATTGATACTTCCCTTATGTATACTGGTAGCTTTACTCATAAAGATGTATCAAAGGCCTTAGCAGCAGTTTTTAAGCCATTAGAAATTGAATATAAAAAAGAAGATAATGGGATGTATGTGTTGTCTTATTAATTTATGAAAAAATTTATCCTATTAATAGTTTACTTTTTTACTATGGTAGTCTTTTCGCAAGAAGAGACTACTTTTTCATTTCTATATAATAATGTGCCGCTCTCAGCAGTTTTAACAGATTTAGAAGATAGTTATAAGGTTCGTTTTTCTTATAATGACGAAACTATTAAGCAAGTGAATATATCTTTAGATTTAAAGGATTCCGAGTTAAAAGCAGTATTAACTGAAATAACAAAACAGACGAAAATGGAGTTTAACTTCATTGATGAGCGTTACATATTTGTAGTTAAAGGAAGTCTTGAAAATAGACCAATAGAACAACTAGAGGGTGTATTAATTAAAGGGTATTTAACACAAGGAATTAACAAAGGACTAAATGGGGTTTTTGTAATTGAGCCTTCAAGATTAGGGCTATTACCTGGCCTTACCGAAGCAGATGTACTAGAAAGTATACAGCAATTACCGGGTGTTGTTAGCCCAAACGAAACTGCCTCAGGAATGATTGTACGTGGAGGAAATTATGATCAAAATAGTATTCTTTTTGATGAAATTCCTATTTACCACAAAGGGCATCTTTTTGGTATGATTTCTCCTTTTAATCCAAACGCTGTAGCTAAAATTTCTTTTTATAATAAAGGGGCACACCCACGTTATGGAGAACGTGTTTCTAGCATTGTGAAAATAGAAACAACGAACAAAATTTCGAATACTTCTAAATTTAGCGCGGGGTTTAATGGAATACGTGCAAATGCAGTCATTGAAGCGCCAATTATTAAGAATAAACTAGGAATTCAAACCTCGTTTAGCAGGAGCTTTAATGAGCTCTATCAATCTGTAACTTTTGATCAACTCGCAGAAAAAGTCTTTCAAGATAGTAGGATATTAGACGCTAATACTAATGCAAACAGCTTTTATTTTTTTGATACAAATGTTAAAATTAATTATTTGTTAAACGAAAAGAACAACTTAGCGATTAGCGCTTTTTACGTTGATAATAACTTAGATTATGAAGTGAAAAGCACTAATAGTAAGGCAAGTTTATTTGATAAGCTTAATAGTAATAATGAAGGGTATAGCTTTCAATGGAAAAGTGGTTGGAATAATAAATGGAAGTCTAATACAAAAGCCTATGTTTCCAAGTACAGGCTTAATTATAATTTTTTAGAATTTGATGCTGATTTGATTGTTTCAGATTTTAAAAAACAAAATATAGTTTTTGATTCTGGTCTATCTACTGAGTTTTTCTATGATATTACTACCAAGCAAAAAGCTTCCATAGGGTATAGTTATAATTTAAAAGATGTGAGTTATGCTTTTTTAGAATCTGCAGACCTTTCATTTATTTTAGATGCGGATAAAAGTAAATTGAAAACACACGCTCTTTTTGGGAATTATAGTTATTCTAATAAAAAAAAGATTGGTTATAGCCTTGGTTTTAGATCAAATTATTTTCCTGAGTTGGAAAAAATCAAGATTGAACCACGCTTGATAGTATATAAAAGGCTCCTAAAAAACATAACATTACAAGCATCTGGCGAGCTTAAAAATCAAGTTATTTCGGAAATTGAAGAGTCTGTAGCGAGTGACTTTTCTTTAGAAAATAAACTATGGCGTTTGGTTGATAATATGGCATTTCCCATTATTAAAAGTAAACAAGCATCTATTGGATTTTTATATAGTAATAATGGATGGGCCATAGATGTAGATGGCTATTATAAAATGATAGACGGTCTTACTACATTATCATTAGGGTTTTTAAATCCGCTGGATAATGAGTATCATATCGGAAATAAAAGAGTGAAAGGTGTTGATGTCTATGCAAAAAAAGAAATCAATAATGTAAAAGCTTGGCTAAGTTATACTTTGCAGAATACCGATAGTAAATTTAACGGTATCAATAATGGTGAGTCATTTACTTCGAGTACAAGTATTGAACAAACCCTATCAACTTCATTAGCATATAAGTTAAAGCAATTTAATGTAGCTATTTCTTGGAATTGGCGAACCGGAAAGCCATATACTAAGGGCTTGTTTAATCCCGATAACGGTATTTATTTTGATAAAATAAATACTGAAAATTTACCAAATTATCATCGTTTAGACTTATCGAGTACCTACAATTTTTTCTTTTCAAGTAGTAATAAATTAAAAGGCACTATTGGGTTTTCTGTACGAAACTTATACAATCAAAAAAATCTATTAAGTAAGGAGTATGTTGGGAACAATGGCCTTAACGACCCAATAAAAGTAATAGATAAATACGCTTTAGGTATCACCCCAAATGTTTTAATGAAAGTTAGTTTTTAATTTCAGAACTAGCTAGCAGCTTTATTTTTATTCTAAATGCAGCAAAAATAAGGGTCATAAAAGGGCTTAACCAGTTAAATATAGCAAACATAAAGTACTCGCCAACACCAACGCCAAGAACGCCGCTTTGGTAAGCACCGCAAGTGTTCCACGGGATTAAAACTGAAGTTACCGTACCAGAATCTTCTAAGGTTCTAGATAAATTCTCCGGTGCTAAGCCTTTATCCTCATAAGCTTGCTTAAACATTTTTCCAGGAATCACTAAAGCTAGATATTGATCGCTTGCTATAACATTAAGCCCAAAACAACTTACCACCGTTGTTGCAAATAAACCAAAAACAGATGAAGCCATTTTTAGTAGTGATTTTGTGATACGCGCCAGCGCACCTATACCGTCCATAATACCACCAAAAACCATTGCAGCCATGATTAAAAGAATGGTCCATAGCATCCCCATAACTCCACCTGAGCCAAATAGTTTTTTTAGTCTTTTAATTGTAATAAGCTTATCTAGATTTTCTGCTTTGTTGATAATAACAGTTTTATCTTGGTAGGATGAAGCAAAGAATTCGCTAAGATTTGATATTGTATAAACACCTTTCAAATCATCATCGGAAAATAGATTTTCTAGCCTTCCCTCGTCATTATTTATTTTATCAATATCATCTTGGGTAAATGCATTTTTGTATTCCGAGTTGTCTATTGTTACATTAGTATCCGTGAAAATGGAATTAATTATAGTTTGTGTCGAACTATCTGTGATAGTGCTTAACAGTTTTGGTTGAAATATAAATGCAAATATAATGGCTAGTATTACACCAGAAGCTAAAGCAATAAGAGGTTTGGTTTTGAATAGTATTAAAACAATAACGGCCAGAGGAACAAGAAATAACCAAGGAGTGATCACGAAATAAGTATCGATAGTTTCGAGAATGAATGTAGTGTCAGAATTTCCACTTGATTCAATATTAAAACTGATTATGGTAAATACAATCAACGTTATCACAATAGTTGGCACTGTTGTGAATGCCATATATTTTATATGTGTAAATAAATCTGTTCCAGCCATTGCGGGTGCTAAGTTGGTTGTATCACTTAATGGAGACATTTTATCTCCAAAGTATGCTCCAGAGATCACGGCTCCAGCAATCATACCTGGATTAATTCCTAATGCGGTCCCAATACCTATTAAAGCAATACCTACGGTTGCAGAGGTGGTCCAAGAACTACCCGTTGCGATAGAGATTATTGCTGCTATAATTACAGAGGCTGGTAAAAATATTTCTGCGCTTAATACTTGTAAGCCATAATATACCATAGCAGGTATAATGCCACTTACAAGCCATGTACCTGCAAGCGCTCCTACTAGTAATAAAATCATAATAGGAACTAAAACACTTTTTAGATTTTCCCATATTTCTTTTATCATTACTTCTATAGAGACCTTATTTAAAAGACCAACTATAGCAGCAATACCACCTCCAATTAATAAAATATATTGATTAGAATAATCTCCTAACCAAGCACCATCTTTTCCAAAAATGTTATACGCTAATAACGCCATAAGAATTAAAACAGGAATCATAGCTTCACCAAAGCTTAACTCCTTGTTGTCTTTTATTTTCTGGTCTTGAATGTCAATATCTGACAAATTATTGTCGTCTTGCATGGGTGTGGTTTTTTAGATATGTAATGTTACGATTTTGCGAGGTAGTTTGCAAATCAAAAAAAGCCGCACCATGTGCAGCTTTCGGTTTTAATTATTACAGGAATTATAATACTCCTACTTCTATCATACATTCACGCATCATCGCATACGTACGTTCAATATCTGCGTCAAGCCCAATAGAAAAACGTATTAAGCCATCTGTCAATCCCATTTCTACTTGTTCATCTTCTGGTATTTCAGAAGAAGTAGAAGAACCCGGAGCGCTAAATAATGTTTTGTAAAACCCTAGACTAACGGCAAGGTATCCTAGATTGCGTTCTTGCATCAATTCCATTAATTCATTTGCTTTATCAAGGCTACCGGCATCTATGGTAAGCATGCCTCCAAAACCATATTGCTGGTTCATTTGCTTTTTCATGAGTTCATGACCCGGATGTGACGCTAACCCAGGGTACACAGTACGCAAGCCATTTGCCTCAAATTTTTGCGCTAAAAATAGACCGTTTTTACTATGCTGTTGCATGCGTATGTGCAGCGTACGTAGATTTTTTAAAATACTTGCTGCACGTAAACTATCCATGGAGGCTCCTAACAACATACACGCGCCATCATTAACATTACGTAATGTGTCTATCAATTCTTGACTTCCGCAAACCACACCACCCATGGTATCGCTGGCACCATTAATAAATTTAGTCAAACTATGCATCACCACATCTGCTCCTAACTTGGCTGGAGAAATAGATAAAGGGGAAAAGGTATTGTCAACAAGTAGAGGGATGTCGTGTTTCTTTGCAATTTTTGCAAGTCCTTCTATATCTGCAATCTCTAATAATGGATTACTCACACACTCACAAAAGAGAACCTTGGTATCTGGCGTTATTGCTGCTTCTACAACATCTAGTTTTGTGATATCTACAAATGAGGTTTGTATATTTAAACGTGGGGCAAAGTTTTTTAAGAAGGCATAAGTACCTCCATAAATTGTTCTACTAGACACTATGTGGTCGCCCGCTTCACAAAACTGTAAGAGGGTAGGAGTGATAGCACCCATACCGCTGGCAGCTACATTAGCTGTTTCTGTTCCTTCCATTGCTGCTAGGGCTTCGCCCAAGTACAAATTTGACGGGGTAGAATGGCGTGAGTATAAATAACAACCATCTGCGTTTCCTTCAAAGGTATCAAACATTGTTTTTGCAGACAAGAATGTATAAGTAGAAGAGTCTGATATAGAAGGATTTACGCCTCCAAACTCACCAAAATATTGAAGATCTTGAATGTTATTTGCTGGTTTAAAGTTTTTTTTGTTAGCCATGTTTATTTTGTTTATTTCGGTAAAAGTATGTTTTTATAGAATTTAAATCAATCATGAATGATTTATTTAGTTAATAAATCGGACTAATGTATATAATATAGAATATTTGTTATTTTTGAAACAGGATTATGGGTATGAACCCGAAAATTTTTCAATTATGAAATTAGATGCAATAGATAAACAACTACTTACTTTAGTTCAGCACGATAGTAAACAAACTAATAAGCAACTTTCACAGCAATTAAATCTTTCAGTGACGGCGGTTTTTGAGCGAATAAAAAAGCTAGAGCGTAGCGGTGTGATAAAAGAATATGTCGCGATTCTAGATAAAAAAATGGTAAATCTGGGCTTTATTGTTTTTTGTCATGTAAAACTTACAAAACACGAGCAAAAGTCTATTGCTCATTTTGAGGCCGAGGTAACCCAATTGCCAGAAGTATTAGAATGCTTTCACGTAAGTGGTGAGTATGACTATCTCCTAAAAGTGGCTGTGACAGATATGGCACATTTTAGAACCTTTATGGTGTCTAAGCTCACTTCATTAAAAGAAATAGGAAGTACCCAGAGTTCTTTTACTATTCAAGAAGTAAAGAATAACACTGCGGTGACTCTATAAACTGTTGCCCATTATCTTTTAAACTTGTAAAGTCTATTGTACCTTTGTAGCCGTACTTTTTACATGATTGTAAAAGGTATCAAACAAATAAAATTTCAACAATAAAAATTAAGATTATGTCTACATATGACGTTGCAGTAATAGGTTCTGGTCCCGGAGGATATGTATCAGCTATTCGCTGTGCACAATTAGGTATGAAAACTGCCATTATTGAAAAATATAACACTTTAGGCGGTACCTGTCTTAATGTAGGGTGTATACCAAGTAAAGCACTTTTAGATTCTTCGCATCATTATGAAGATGCCATCAAGCATTTTGAAGATCACGGAATTGAGATTCCTGGAGAAGTAAAAATCAATTTTAAGAAAATGGTGGAGCGTAAAGCCTCTGTTGTAGATCAAACTACAAAGGGAATCGAGTTTTTAATGAGCAAAAACAAAATTGATGTTTTTACCGGAATGGGCTCATTTAAGGATGCAACGCACATTGAGATAAAAGGAGATAAAACACAAACTATTGAGGCGAAAAACACCATTATTGCTACTGGTAGTAAGCCATCTACCTTACCTTTTATCACATTAGATAAAGAAAGAGTAATTACTTCTACAGAGGCGTTAAAGCTCCCAGAAATCCCTAAACACATGGTTGTGATAGGTGGTGGAGTAATTGGTCTAGAATTAGGTCAAGTGTACCGACGTCTAGGTGCAGAAGTTTCTGTAGTAGAATATATGGATCGTATTATCCCTACAATGGATGGCGCTCAAAGTAAAGAATTAATGAAAGCGATGAAGAAACAAGGCGTGAAATTCTTTCTTTCTCATAAAGTTTCCGGAGTATCTAGAAAAGGAGAAGAGGTAACCATCACAGCAACAGATAAAAAAGACAAAGAAGTAACCTTTACAGGAGATTACTGTTTGGTTTCTGTAGGTCGTAAACCTTACACAGATGGACTAGGTGCAGATAAGGCGGGAATTAAAATTACAGAACGCGGTCAAATAGAAGTAAATGATCATTTACAGACTAACATATCAAATATCTACGCCATAGGTGATGTAATTAAAGGAGCGATGTTAGCGCATAAAGCAAGTGAAGAAGGTACTCTTGTTGCCGAAATATTAGCGGGTCAAAAACCGCACATAAATTATAACTTAATTCCGGGTGTGGTCTACACCTGGCCAGAAGTGGCGAGTGTTGGTAAAACAGAAGAGCAATTAAAAGAGGCTAAAGTGGAGTACAAATCTGGGCAGTTCCCGATGCGGGCATTAGGTAGAAGTCGTGCTAGTGGTGATACTGACGGATTTGTAAAAATACTAAGTGATAAAACTACAGATGAGGTGCTTGGAGTTCATATGGTAGGGGCAAGAGTTGCAGATCTAATTGCAGAAGCTGTTACCGCAATGGAGTTTAGAGCCAGTGCAGAAGATATTGCTCGTATGAGTCACGCACACCCTACGTATGCAGAAGCAGTAAAAGAAGCAGCATTAGCAGCTACTGGAGACAGAGCCTTGCATATTTAAAATTAAACAACAATTTTAAAAAACCATTTTGAATCTTTCAAAATGGTTTTTTTGTTTTCAATATCTTTGTTGGAAATCGAAATCGAAAAATTGAAATATCAGATTGAGCATTATTAGAAAAATCGATTTAGTATTTTGAAAATACCCAACGTAGTTGTTAGAAATCAATAAAACAAACCTAGGTTTAATATTAGTGGATGCTCTTAGATTAACATGATCCAAATATTAAAACTAAATCATAGAATTATTAATGCGCCACATTAGAACTAAAAAAATTCAACTCAATGCTCCCCTAAAGACGCGTTTGTTACAATGGGCGCAACAGTTTGAAGAGGTAGTGTGGCTAGACTCTAATGATCATCTAGATGAAAACAGCTCGTACAAAGCCATACTCGCCGTAGATGCGTTTACGGCTATAAAAACAGATAGCCAGCAAGCTTTTGAGAAGCTGGAAGAATACCAGAAATTGGCCAGCGACTGGTTGTTCGGGTATTTATCTTATGACCTTAAAAATGATGTGGAGCGATTATCTTCGGCCAATTATGATGGCCTTGGATTTCCAGATTTATATTTTTTTCAGCCAAAGAAAGTGTTTCTTTTTTCTGAAAATGAAGTAACTTTTCAATACCTAAATATGGTAGATGATGAGGTAGAAAGCGACTGGGAAGCTATAATGCAAATGCCAGTGGGCGATGCCAGTGACGTTTCAGAAACCATTAAAATACGACTAAGAACTTCTAAAGACACCTATGCAGAAAAGGTGAGTAAGATGCTCGATCACATACATCGAGGTGATATTTATGAAGCAAATTTCTGTCAAGAGTTTTTTGCCGAAAATGTAAGTATTGACCCCGTGCGCTCTTTTATTCACCTCAATGAAATCTCGACACCGCCTTTTGCCACATTTTTAAAATTAAATGATCATTTTGCTTTATCATCTTCTCCGGAGCGTTATCTAAAAAAGACGGGAACCAAAGTAGTGTCTCAACCCATTAAAGGAACCGCAAAACGATTAGAGGACCCTCAAGAGGACCAGGCGATGGTGATCCAATTACAAAATGATACTAAAGAACGCAGCGAGAATATTATGATTACAGACCTAGTGCGTAATGACCTTTCTAGAATTGCAGAAAAAGGATCTGTGCGCGTTGAGGAACTTTGTAAAGTGTATTCTTTTAAACAAGTGCATCAGATGATTTCTACCATTACGTGCGAAGTAGCGTCAGATGTATCACCTATTACAATTATTAAAAATACGTACCCCATGGGAAGTATGACAGGTGCTCCTAAGGTTGCTGCAATGAAAATTATTGAACAACTTGAAGATGCAAAACGAGGCTTGTATAGTGGAGCAGTGGGTTATTTTAAACCAGATGGTGATTTTGATTTTAATGTAATCATAAGAAGCATTTTATATAATGCAGCAGAAAAGTACGTTAGTTTTTCTGTAGGAGGTGCCATTACGGCAAATTCTGTGATTGAGAAAGAATATGAAGAATGTTTGCTTAAAGCAAAAGCAATGCGCGAAGTTTTAGAACGCTACTAATTGAGACTGTCTAAAAGAGTGTATTTTAGATGCTTGTTAAAAATGTTTAGATGATTATTAATTTTACGAAACCTCACATTGGACGAAGAATTGTGGCCTGCCTCATTGATTATTCAATAATATATGGTTTTACCTTCTTTCTAATTTTTACTATTGGTACTCCTAATAGCGAAGGTGTTTATTCAATAACTGGAGTTCAGGTGCTGATACCCGTAGTTTTTTGGTTGCTAATGACCGTCGGGTTAGAAGCCGGTTTAGGACGAACTTTAGGAAACTCAATAGTGGGATTAAAGGCAATACCAATGCAAGGAATAAATAGAAAATTGACTTTTGGCGAATCATTAAAAAGACATGTTTTAGACCCAGTTGATATGTCACTTTTAGGTCTTGTAGGTATTGTTATAATTAGTAACACGGATAAAAATCAACGCGTAGGCGATATTTGGGCAAAAACAATTGTAGTAAAAATGAGTGCTTTACATGATTAAAAAATTTAAGAAACACATAGAACAAACCTTTTCAAATCTCAATGAGAAGAAAATTATTGTTGCCTGCAGCGGTGGTTTAGATAGTGTCTTGCTGGCACATTTGCTGAAAAATCTAGGGTTTGCTTTTTGTCTTGCGCATTGTAATTTTAGGTTGCGTGGTGAAGAGAGTGATGGTGATGCAGCGTTTGTTGAGAACTTAGCTACTCAATTAGAGGTGCCTTTTTATCAAGAGATTTTTGATACTAAAGCTTTTGCAAAAGATGAAAAGCTATCTACACAAATGGCGGCAAGAGCCCTAAGATATCATTGGTTTGAAAGTTTGCGTAACGAGATTGGTCATGATGTAATCGCAACTGGACATCACGCAGATGATGTGCTTGAGACGGTTTTGATTAACCTCTCGAGAGGTACAGGCATAAGAGGTCTCACAGGCATCACAGAACAAAACGACACCTTAATAAGGCCTTTATTGCCTTTCTCAAGAGATGAGGTATTGAAGTTTGCCAAGAAGTCTGAGTTTTTCTGGCGAGAAGATAGTAGTAACGCTACATCAAACTATCTGCGTAATGAGTTGCGGCACCATGTAATACCTGCCTATAAAAATGCGTCTAAAAATGTATTAAAAGGGGTTAAGAATACAATCACACATTTACAAGCTACGGAGCAGTTGGTAGAAGATTATATGGTTTTGTTATATAATTTATTGGTAATTGAGACCGATGATGGGTATGAAATTAATCTTATTAAACTAGGTGATTTGCCTAATCAAGGTGCGGTATTGTATGAGTTGTTATCACCTTTTGGTTTTACCGCCTGGAATGATATCAAGACATTAGCGACTGCACAAAGCGGGAAGCAAGTTTTTTCTGAAACGCATAGACTACTAAAAGACAGGACAAAATTGATTTTGACGACTAGAGGTACTAGTGAGCACATTTCAGAAGAAATAGTAATTAATAAAAATGAAAGTCAAATCGTTGAACCGCTGCCATTAACCTTATTACCTACAGATAAAATAGGATATGTTGATAGCAGTGTGATTTACGTGGATGAGGGCTTATTAATCTATCCATTAATCGTCCGAAGGTGGCGTGAAGGCGATACTTTTAAGCCGTTTGGACTTAAAGGAAATAAGAAAATAAGTAAGTTTTTTAAAGATGAAAAGGTATCTTTAGCGGCTAAAGAAAAATCGTGGCTATTATGTAGTGGCGAAAACATAGTCTGGGTCATAGGAATGCGCGCAGATGATCGCTACAAAGTAACTGATAAAACAACACAAATTTTAAAAATTACAACCCACCAATGAAAAAATTTGCAATTTTAATAGTAGTATTACTTTCTTACTTAGCACCAGCTTCTGCTCAGGAGTTTTTAGATCCTGTAAGTTGGGATGTGAGTATCGAAAAAGAATCTGGCGACCTCTATAATATTAGAATGGAGGCAACAATAGAAACTAAATGGCATTTGTATAGTCAGATTGAACCAGCAATGGGACCTGATGAGATTGGTCCTATCCCAACAGAATTTACCTATGACGCCTCGCCAGATACGTATACTCTAGTTGGTAAAACTATAGAACCAGAAGTGCCGCCCTATTTTGATCCTATCTTTGATATGGACATTGTGTTTTTTGAAAACAAGGCAGTATTCTTTCAACAGGTGAAAGTGATCAATCCGAAAGATTTAAAGATTAATGTAGATATCTATTATTCTGTATGTGATGATAAACAATGTTTGCCGCCAGAATCTAAGGTTTTTGAAGTAGACCTGAGCAAAGGAAAAGCAGAAAAGTCAGTGGCTGAAATTACAGCAGATGATCTAGAAAAATCTGCTGCTTTGACGATACCTATACCTAATCCAGAAATACTTAAAACAGAAGAAACAGAAGAAAAAGGGTTTTTAACAATTTTCTTTCTAGGGTTTATTGGAGGTTTGATAGCACTATTAACACCTTGTGTTTTTCCAATGATCCCTCTAACGGTTAGCTTTTTTACTAAAAGTGCGAGCAATAAGAAAACAGGTATGCGTAATGCTATACTGTATGGTTTATTCATCTTTGGTATTTATGTGTTATTAAGTTTACCCTTTCATTTACTGGATTCTTTAGATCCAGAAATTCTCAATAATATATCGACCAATGTGACATTAAATGTGATATTCTTTATCATATTTATAGCCTTTGCATTTTCTTTCTTTGGGTATTATGAGATTACACTACCACAATCTTGGAGTGCTAAAATGGATGACAAAGCCAACAGTATTGGTGGGGTGATTGGAATCTTTTTTATGGCATTAACTTTAGCCATTGTTTCCTTTTCTTGTACGGGACCAATTTTAGGGTCTTTATTAGGAGGTTCATTATCTAGTGATGGAGGTGCGATGCAGCTCACTATGGGTATGGGAGGATTTGGTCTTGCGCTGGCCTTACCATTTGCGCTATTTGCATTATTTCCTAATTGGTTAAATACATTGCCTAAAAGTGGCGGATGGTTAAATACGGTAAAAGTAGTATTAGGTTTTATTGAGCTTGCTTTGGCATTTAAATTCTTATCTAATGCAGACTTAGTACAGCATTGGGGACTTCTAAAAAGAGAGGTGTTTATCGGTATATGGGCACTTTGTTCTCTTGGCTTGGCCTTGTATTTATTTGGGTTTATTCGATTTCCACACGATGGCCCTAAAAAGAAGAAAAAACCAGTAGGTAATATTATTATTGGAGTAGCTGCTATTGCATTCTTTTTATATCTCCTTCCGGGTTTAACAAACACAAAATATGCAAACTTAAAATTATTAAGTGGTTTCCCGCCGCCTATGTTCTATAGTTTATATGACAAAGGTGATATGGGAATTTCAGGGCATAAAAGCTTTTATGATGGGCTTGAAGAAGCCAAAGCTACTGGAAAACCTATTATGATAGATTTTACGGGATGGGCTTGTGTTAATTGCCGAAAGATGGAAGAACAGGTATGGACACGTGAGGATATTTTTAAGGTAATCAATGAAGACTATGTTTTAGTGTCTTTATACGTAGATGATAGAAAAGAACTCACGGAAGATGAGCGTTTTAATTTCTTAAAACCAACAGGTGGTACCAAACGTATTAAAACAGTGGGTGATAAATGGGCTACTTTTCAGACCGTTAATTTTAAAAACAACTCGCAGCCGTACTATATATTAATGGATTCAGACTATAAAGTGTTAAACGAACCAGTTGGGTATACACCAAATGCAGATGAATATTTATTATGGCTTCAAGAAGGTCTGAATAATTATATAGGCGAAACTGAAAAACATTAGAACTATGAGAACATTTGTATTGGGTTTATTTATATGTTTTTTTGTTTCAGTAACGGGACAGGAAAAAGCATATGATATTGAGGCTAATTATGCTAAAGAAGAATTAACGATCACCATGCGTGATGGTGTAAAATTACATACCACCGTTTATTCACCTAAAGATAAAAGTAAAACATACCCAATACTTTTAAAGCGCACCCCTTATAGTTGTAAGCCTTACGGCGAAAATAACTACCCATCCAAACTTGGGCCAAATCCATTTACGATGGAAGAAGGTTACATCTTTGTATATCAAGACGTACGTGGACGATGGAATAGTGAAGGTCTTTATGACAATATGCGTGCGTATATTCCTAATAAAAAAGGAAAGCAAATTGATGAAGCTAGTGATACCTACGATACCATAGACTGGTTAGTAGACCATGTAAAAAATAACAATGGCAATGTGGGTACTTATGGAATATCGTATCCAGGGTTTTACACGACCTATTCTTTATTAGACGCGCATCCGGCTTTAAAAGCAGCTTCACCACAAGCCTGTATTGGCGATTTCTTTTTTGATGATTTTCACCATAATGGTGCCTATTTATTGAGTTATTGGAGAGCGACTTCAGTTTTTGGTTATATGAAAACAGAACCAATGAAAGAAGCTTGGTATTCCTTTCCAGATCTAGGTTCTCAAGATCAATATCAATTTTTCTTAGATGTTGGACCTTTAACCAACCTTGATACCTATTATAAAGAGGATAATATCTTCTGGACGCAATTAAAAGAGCATCCTAATTATGATGCCTTCTGGAAGTCACGAGGCATCATACAGCATTTAGAAGACATTAAGCCAGCGGTAATGACGGTTGGGGGACTCTTTGATGCAGAAGATTTGTACGGACCATTTGAGACGTATAAGAACATAGAGAAACGAAGTAAAAATTATAACACGATGGTTTTTGGGCCATGGAGCCATGGAGATTGGGCTAGAAGCAAGGAGCGTACTGCTATTGGTAATGTTTATTTTGGTGATAATATTTCAAAAGATTACCAGCGTGATGTAGAATCTAAATTCTTTAGACATTTTTTAAAGAATGGAGGTAAAGGTGACAGTGGCTTGCCTGAAGCATATATGTTTGACTCTGGCTCGTTGGCATGGAAGTCTTATGATCAATGGCCGCCTGCGAATAGTAAGAAAAAGAAGTTTTGGCTACAAGATGGTGAACAGCTCAACACAATGATGCAAAAGAGTCTCACATTTGCAGAATTTGTAAGTGACCCTAAAAAACCAGTACCCTATACTGAAGATGTAAAAATGGTTTTTACACCCCGCAAATACATGACAGATGATCAACGCTTTGCAGCAAATAGACCGGATGTGGTTGTGTTTGAAACACCAGTACTTACAGAAGACATGACCTTAGCAGGTGAAATAGTAGCTAAATTACAGGTGGCGACTACCGGTACAGATGCAGACTGGATTGTAAAAGTTGTAGATGTTTTTCCGGCAGATGCAAAAAATACTGAAGAGACGCAAGACCATCTTAAAATGAGTAACTATCATATGATGGTTAGAAGTGAAGTGATGCGTGGACGTTTCAGAAATAGTTTTGAAAATCCAGAGCCTTTTGAGCCTAACAAGAAAACAGAAGTGCAGATCAAGTTACAAGACATCCATCATACCTTTAAAAAGGGCCATAAGCTTCAAATACAGGTGCAGAGCACTTGGTTTCCATTGATAGATTTAAATCCGCAAACGTTTGTTCCAAATATTTTTAAGGCAAAAGAATCAGACTATGTAAAACAAACCCATAAAATATTTAATGACTCTTCCGTTGAGTTTACTATAATTGAATAAAGCTGAGGGTTGGTTCTAAATTAGAAAGTCGCAATTAATAGCGGCTTTTTTTTGCAAAAAAAATAGAGCGTCACTTTCGCAACGCTCTTAACAAACCTAACTTAGTAAATTTTATAAGTTCCTTCTATTCTTTTTTATCCCCACAAAAAAGATAGAGTGACAAACTTTTTCACTAATTCATACTTCAAATATACGGTACTGGCCTAAACTGGATATACGTATAAACACGTATTTTTGCCATAGATAGCATTTATTGTTACTATTATTTAAAAGGTAAACGTATCAAATAAACCCAATGCTCAGAATTATAGTAGTTTAGAAAAACGTTCTCCGAGCTTATTGCTTTATGAATAATTGTGAATGAGAATTACTTTCATTGATTAAACGAATAAAATAGGTCCCTTTCTCTAACTCTGAAACATTCAAATCAAATTTTACTACGTCAATTTTCTTTAAAAATACGGTTTGACCAATCATTGAATGGATGGTAATTTCAGATCCTAAATAATCTGCTGGCGCTTCTATATGTAAAATGTCTTTTGCAGGGTTTGGGTAGATTGTTATCCCATTTAATGGGTTGTTATCTATAGTAAGAATCTCTTCTTGATATACACGAACAAAATCAATCTCCATGCTGCTTTCTGTAAATGAAGGGTCTATGTCAGGTTGTATTGCAACGTTAAGTAATATATATTGGTTAGCATCAAAGGGCCACGTTTCTGCGTTCTGAACAGCTGGTTCATAGGTGTAATGAACTATGTTGTCTACACTGAAAATCATTTTTTCGGCAGTCCATTCCATAGTGTAAATGTGAAATTCATTAGAAACATTAGGGATAGATCGCCCTCCTTTGTTAAAAGTGTTTCCAAAGCTTGATGGACTATGTATGGCGCTTTGTATAAAATCTTGGTTGTTTCCCCAATGCTCCATGATGTCTAGTTCACCGCAAGCTGGCCAAGATGTCGTACCATTTGTATCATTCCAATAACCTCCAGGTTCTGTGATGTTTTGACCTAATGTCCAAATAGCGGGCCAAGTACCAATGCCGAAAGGCAACTTTGCACGAACCTCTACTTTACCGTAAGTGAATGCAAATTTTGAATTTAATCGAGCGGAGGTGTATTCTTTTATTACTCCTTGATCAGTAAAGAATCCTTTTTTAGCTACAATCTTAAGGGTGCCATCACTTACAAAAGAATTTTCTTCACGGTTAGTGTAATGTTGAATCTCACCATTGTACCAACTATTGCCATTTGGGAGTAGTGTCTGGTGGAACCAGTTGTCACTATTAATAACTCCATTTCCTTCAAACTCATCGGCCCAAATTAGTTCATAAACTGGGTTTTGACCATACGTAGAAGTAGAAATGAGCAAAATGGTAAGAAAATAAAAATAGATTTTCATAATGGGGTGTGATTTTAGGCAAAACTGCCACTTACAAAAATACAAGTTTTAAATTAAAAGCCTATAATTAGATGTGGATTAATGCCTTAGAGTACGTATGGCTGTTAGAAATTAATGTATTGTTAAAAATCGGTTCGTTAATAAACTACATTATTACTATACATAGTAATTTATATTCCTTATTTTGTTGAGCTTAAGTACACATCTAGCCTTTACAAGAGTGTGATGTTGTTCAAAAAAAACAGCACTTTCATATTCGAATAGCGGTAGAAAATCAAAAAAAGATATGCGATATTGTTTTAAAAAAATAAGATGTACTTCGACTTCGGTAATACATCAAGCAGGTTTGACTATTTGGGCGCTCTTTGTTTGTTCTTCGGTAATAGTTGCACAAGAGTTACCTCCTATACATGTTTTCACACCGCAAGAATATGGCGGCGAAAATCAAAATTGGTCTATTTCTCAAGCATCAAATGATAAAATCTATGTGGCTAATAATAAGGGTTTATTAGAGTATGATGGTGCGCATTGGCAGTTTTATAATTCACCAAACAATACCATTATTAGATCTGTAACTGTTGTAGATGATAAGATTTACACGGGTTGTTACATGGAGTTTGGCTATTGGCAAGAAGACAAATACGGACAATTACAATACACCTCATTGTCTCAAAGTATCGCAAAGCCCTTAATTGAAGACGAGCAATTTTGGGATATAAGCCACCTTGATGGCTATGTCCTGTTTCAATCTTTGGATAGAATTTATATTTTTAATACCAAGGATAGCTCTTTTAATGTAGTAAGTATTAATGAAACTATAGTTAAAATATATTTGGTAAATAACAGTATTTACTTTCAAACAATAGATGGAATTTATAAAATTGAAGATGGACTCCCTAAATTAGTTACCAATGACTCCGCGTTAAGGGATAACATCATCATTAACATGTTTGATGATAATGGAAACTTATTGTTATTATCTCAAAACCAGGGTTTTTATGAATTACGCAATAATCAATTATCTAAATTAGATGAACCAAACAATGCACTTCCCGGTGGGATGAGTGTTTACAGCGCAATACAGCTAAAAAATGGGGATTATGCCTTAGGGACTATTTCAAATGGATTTATTCAATTAAATAGAAAAGGAGAGGTAGTCTATCACATAGATTCCTCTAATGGATTATCAAATAATACAGTGTTGTCTATTTTTGAAGATAATAATAGTAATATTTGGTTAGCGCTTGATAATGGTATAAACAGTATTAATGTGCATTCTCCGTTTAAAATATTTCATGATAGTAAAGGAACATTAGGGACCGTTTATGCATCTGCGGTATATCAAAACAACCTTTATCTAGGGACTAATCAGGGCTTGTTTTTTAAACCTACAAACGCATCAACCGACTTTACTTTTATAAAGGGTACTCAGGGACAAGTGTGGTCTTTAAATGTTATAAATGATGAGTTGTTTTGTGGGCATAATTTGGGGACTTTTACCGTAGATAAAGATAAAGCAACTAAAATTCCTGGTATTCAAGGAACTTGGTCAATTAAAGCCATAAAAGGCCAGCCTGATATTTTGCTTCAAGGAAATTATAATGGACTTAGTATTTTAGAAAAAATTGGAGCTACCTGGACTTTTAGAAACAAAATCGAAAATTTTAATATTTCATCGAGATATTTTGAGTTGTATCATTCTAACGAAATTTTTGTAAATCACGAGTACAAAGGGCTTTTTAGAATCTTGTTAGATCGTGACTTTTCAGAAGCTACAAACATCGAAAAAATGAATGTATCTCAAGAATTAAAATCTGGTATTGTTCAATATAATGGACAACTATTTTATGCGAATGAAGAAAGCGTGTTTAAATATGATTCTTCAATAAAAGAATTTACCAAAGACACAATATATAGCAAGTTTTATACTCCTGAAAATTATATTTCTGGGGTATTAATTAAAGATGAGGTAAATAATAGACTCTGGGCATTTTCAAAAGAAAACATTTGCTTTGCATCTCCAGGAAAATTAAGCAATGTGCCCGTTATTAGTAAGTTCTCTTTACCGCTAGTAATACGAAAAAGTATCGCTGGTTATGAGAATCTTTTAGAGATTAATGATGAAGAATATCTAATAGGTACGTCTACTGGTTATATAATAATGGATGTCAATCGGTTTGAGCAAAAGCAATATAATATCTCAATAAACACGATTGCAAGCAAAAGTTTTGACGCTACAGAACATACTTTATTGAATAAAGAGGAACAAGCCGCGCTTGGTAACAAGGAAAATGATGTGTCTTTTACTTATAGTGTCACGGAATTTGACAAGCACATCAAAACCAATTATCAATATCAATTGATTGGCATTTATGACCAGTGGAGTGATTGGTCAGAAGCATCAAATGTTTTGTTTAAAAACTTATCTCCGGGTGAGTATACTTTTAATGTACGAGGCAAAATTGGAGAGAGTGCATATACAAATATAGAAAGCTATACATTCTCTATAGCAAAACCTTGGTACTTTTCTAACTGGATGATTGCTTTATATATTCTTTGTGCTATCCTGGCATCAATAAGGATTCACACATTTTATAAAAAATATTATAAGCGCAAAGAAACTTTGCTTTTAAGTCAAACAAAAAAAGAACTCGAGCTAGTAGAGTTGGAAAATCAAAAACAACTTATAAGTTTAGAAAATCAAAAACTACAACAGGATATTGATAACAAGAATAGAGAACTTGCAATATCTACGATGAGTTTAATAAAGAAAAATGAGTTTTTAAGTTCACTTAAAAAAGAGCTGAACAGTAACTCAAGTAATGCTAATAAAGGCCTTATTAAGATTATTGACAAGAATCTTAACAATACAGATGATTGGAAACTTTTTGAAGAAGCTTTTAATAATGCCGATAAGGATTTTCTTAAAAAAATGAAGGTAAAACATCCGTCTTTTACACCAAATGATTTAAGGTTATGTGCTTATTTGAGGTTAAACTTATCCTCAAAAGAGATTGCACCACTTTTAAATATATCCCCTAGAAGTGTAGAAGTAAAAAGGTACAGATTACGAAAAAAAATGGAGTTACCGCACGAATCCAGCTTAACTAACTATATTCTAGAAATCTAAAGTCTCAGTAAAAGAAATAGTTTAGCAATACATTACCACAACATGCCTTGCTTTTGCTTAGCGTAACGATAGGTCTATCGCCTATTTATAACATTGACTTTCTGCTATTAAATAAGATATTTAGAGTGAAAAATCGCTTTTTTTTATGTTGTATGTATTTTGTTGGGCTATTTTTTGTCAAATCTGCATTGTTTTAAATTAAATTACAATTGTAAATACCGATGAGATTTTTTAAATATATTTTTTATAAATTCTATCTATTATGCTGGTTTTGTATAATTTAAATTCAAAAATTGAGAAATAACTTTTTACTACTAACCTTTTGTTTTAGTGTGACTTTATTGTTTTCACAATCGAACCATGTTTCGGTCATGAAAAATAGTCAAGGCATGAAATTAATTGTTGATGGAGAAAATTTTATAATTAATGGAATGAATTGGGATTATGTGCCAAGAGGTTCAACAATTACTGACCCTGGTATCTGGGTCAAATCTGACGATATAATAATGGCCGCTTTAGATGCTGAAATGTTACTGTTAAAAAACATGGGTGTTAACGCGATTAGAACCTATAATTTAGAGCCAAAGTGGGTTACATATATTTACGAGAAGTATGGCATCTATACAATGCTTAATGTGACCTTTGGAGCTTATGGGTTAGTGATAGATGGGACTTGGACACCACAAACAGATTATGCTGACCCAGGATCAAAAGAAGTACTAATGTTAGAAGCTAGAGATTTAGCCAATACATATAAAAATACTCCTGGTTTATTACTTTATATGCTAGGTAATGAAAACAATTACCACCTTTCTTGGACAAGTGCGGAGACTGAAGCTATTCCTGTTGAAGGTTCAGAAGATACTAGTAAAAAGGCCGCTGCAAGAGCACTCTATAAAGCCTTTAATGACGCAACTATAGAAATTAAAAAAATAGACAAGACGCACCCAGTTTCTATATGCAATGGTGATTTATTATATCTAGACCTTGTAAAAGAAGAATGTACAGATATTGATATCTACGGCACAAATATGTATCGTGGTATTTCTTTTGTTGATGCCTTCCAGAGAGTTAAAGATCAACTCAATATGCCTATTATGTTTGCAGAGTTTGGTTCAGATGCATATAACGCAAGAGATAATAAAGAGGACCAACTAATGCAAGCTTACTATAATGTAGGCAATTGGAAAGACATTTATCAAAACGTAGCGGGTATCAGTAAGACCGGGAATTCTATAGGAGGTTTTACTTTTCAATTTTCTGATGGATGGTGGAAATGGAATCAAACTAAAAATTTTGATATACACGATACTAATGCCACATGGAATAATGGAGGTTATAGTAAAGACCAGATCGTTGAGAGCGATAATAATATGAATGAAGAGTGGTTTGGTATCTGTGCAAAAGGAGCGACAGACGCAAGAGGTCTTTATAAATTGTACCCCAGGGCTGCTTATTATGCCTTGAAGCAAGTACATCAATTAAATCCCTATGAAGAAGGTGTTGATCAAAAATTTATTAATAATTATTTTAATAATATCAATTTAACAGACGCGGCTTTAAAAGTTAGAAGAGATGACGTTGCATTGCCATTTAGTTTTGAAGAAGGAGCAGCAAATCCTTTTGTAGCCTTTGATAATGGTGCGACCATTGAGATTATTAATAATCCAGATCTTAATGAGAATTCCTCCAAAAGAGTTTTAGAGTTTAATAAAGTTCAAAATTCTGCTTGGTATTCTGGGTTTATTTTTGATGATACGGCCGCCTCAACACCATTAATCGATTTTGCAAATGGAACAAAGTTTACACTCAAAATATGTTCTCCAATTGCTGGCGTCAATATTCGTTTTAAGATAGAAGGTAAGGACGATGCGGGTGTTGGAAAACCATCTTATTTTGTTGATCAAACGGTTAATACTGCAAATGAATGGCAAACATTAACGTTCGATTTTACAAATCACGTAGATTCTTCATTTACGTATAAGAAGATAGCAATTTTCCCAGATTTTGATGATACAAATCAAGTGCCAGTTACTACTGGCGCGATATATCTTATTGACGATATAATGCAACAGGTAGAATGAGAATATAAAATGAAGTAAAAAAAGCTTTAAATCATAATTTCAATGCCGTTAGAGTAAATTTAAAAAGAATAAAAATCAATAACAAAACATATAAAGTGGATAATATTCTAACCAAAAAAACACAAAAGAGTACTTCTGTAGAGCACGTTTTAATTAATAAGGAGTGTTTTTATAAAATTGAGAATAGCAATACTATGCGTCCTTTTTTTATGAGCATTGTGAGTGATTCTAATCATTGGATGTTTATATCCAGTAATGGAGGTTTGACGGCGGGTCGTAAGACAGCTAAATTCTCTTTATTCCCATATTATACAGATGATAAAATAACAGAATCTGCAGATATTACAGGAAGTAAATCCATTTTTCATGTGCATAAAAATGGCGAAGTCCATTTATGGGAACCCTTCTCAGAACGTTTTGAAGGAGTGTACAAAACCACTCAAAATCTATATAAAAACGAGTTTGGTAATAAAGTACTTTTTGAAGAAACAAACCACGACCTCGAGCTTACTTTTAGATACCAATGGAATGCTACAAATACATTTGGTTTCGTAAAAAAATCTGAGCTTATTAACACGTCAGACTCTCAAGTAAAGATTAATGTTCTAGACGGTATACAAAACCTACTTCCTTATGGAGTGGGCGTCGATATTCAAAATGCTGCAAGTAATCTCGTGGATGCTTATAAGCGTAGCGAATTAGAAAAAAGTGCTGGGCTTGGTGTTTTTGCTTTGAGTGCTATCATTGTGGATAAAGCAGAGCCTAGTGAGGCCTTAAAAGCAAATATCGCTTGGTCTTTAGGTCTAGATAATCCAAAACACTTACTATCTTCTTTACAGCTTAAAAATTTCAGAAAGAAACAACCTCTTCAAGAAGAAACAGATATTAAAGGAGAAAAAGGGGCTTATTTTATTTCTTCGGAAATTTTAATGGCTCCAAAAGAAAGCAAAGAATGGTTAATCGTTGCAGACGTGAATAAGAGTCACGCTGCCATTGCAAAAATAATACATAGAATAAAGAATGATAAGGACCTACGTCAGCTTATTAATGATAAAGTTGAGTTAGGCACAACACGCTTGATAGCTCTAAATGCAGCGTCAGATGGCTTACAACTTTCTGCAGATAAATTAAGAGATACACGCCATTTTTCTAACACGTTATTTAATATTATGCGTGGCGGAATTTTTGATAATAACTACAACATCGAAAAATGGGATTTTCAGAAATACCTCACAAATGCCAATAAAAAAGTGGCAAGAACAACAGAAGATATTGTTGAAGATTTACCAGATTTAATAACACTTTCTGCATTACACAGGCTTGCTTATGGTAGTGAAGATAAAAACTTTAGACGTTTATGTTTAGAGTATATGCCATTAAAATTTAGTCGTCGTCATGGAGACCCAAGTAGGCCTTGGAACAAGTTTTCTATTAACACAAAAAGTGAAATAGACGGCTCTAAAATATTAGATTACGAAGGTAACTGGCGCGATATATTTCAAAACTGGGAAGCTTTAGCGCACTCATATCCTGAGTTTATTGAGAGTATGATCCATAAGTTCTTAAATGCAACAACTTTTGATGGCTATAATCCATATCGTGTGACTAAAGATGGTTTTGACTGGGAGACCATTGAGCCAGATGATCCTTGGTCCTATATAGGATATTGGGGAGATCATCAAATTATATATTTACTCAAGTTTTTAGAATTAATAGAAAATCATAAACCAGGAAAACTAGAAGGGTTTTTTAATAAAGACTTGTTTGTATATGCGAATGTTCCTTATAAAATAAAGGAATATAAAGACCTGTTAAAAGATCCAAAAGACACCATAGAATTTGACGAAGTTTTAGACGGAAAAATTCGTGAGCAAAGAGAAGAATTAGGAGCAGATGGGGCTTTGCTGCGCGATGAGAATAGATTTATTATTAAAGTCAATTTTATTGAAAAAATACTTGCAACTACACTGGCTAAGCTCTCAAATTTTATACCAGAAGCTGGTATCTGGATGAGTACACAACGTCCAGAATGGAACGATGCAAATAATGCACTAGTAGGTAATGGAGTGTCTATGGTGACTCTTAATTATCTAAGACGTTTTCTAACATTTTTTGAGCAGATTTTTACGGAAACTACTACGGAGTCGGTTCAAGTATCTGCAGAGTTAGTTGACTTTTTCCATACCGTTACAAAAACTTTTACGGCAAATAAAAATATGCTATTTGGTAGCATTAACGATATAGAAAGAAAAATTATATTAGATGGTTTAGGCCAAGCGGGAAGCGATTATAGAACTCAAATATATACCCACGCATTTTCTGGTAGAAAAACGAGTGTGTCTATTCAAGAAATAAAAGAATTAATTACTATAAGTATTGAATATTTAGAGCATTCTATACAAGCAAACAAGCGCTCAGATAATTTATATCATGCCTATAACTTGATGACGGTTAATAAGGATGATAGTATTTCTATTTCTTACTTAGACGAGATGTTAGAAGGTCAAGTGGCTGTTTTAAGTTCAGAGTATTTACCGTCTAAGGATGTACTGGATGTGCTAGATGCAATGAAGAAGAGTAAACTCTTTAGATCAGATCAATACAGTTACCTGTTATACCCAAACAAAGAATTAAAAGGGTTTTTAGAACGCAATACCATTTCAGAAAAAGTGGTAGTACAGTCGCCATTATTACAACAATTAGTAGCAGATAAGAATATTCAAGTTTTAGAAAAAGATATTAATAACGAATATCATTTTAACGGCTATATAAAAAATGCAAATGATTTAAAAGTGGCCATACTATCGCTTCCAGATAAAAAATATGGATCGCTAGTTAAGACTGATATGCAACAGGTGCTTGAAGAATTTGAAAACATATTTAATCATAAAGCTTTTACGGGACGCTCAGGAACATTTTACGGCTATGAAGGATTAGGGTCTATTTACTGGCATATGGTATCTAAGCTACTACTTGCGGTGCAAGAGTGTTGTTTAAAAGCAATTGAGAATAATGAATCTGACGCTGTTATTGGAAAGTTACTAGATCATTATTATGAGATAAATGCCGGTATTGGTGTTCATAAATCACCTTCATTATATGGAGCATTTCCTACAGACCCATATTCACATACGCCAGCAGGAAAAGGGGCGCAACAACCTGGTATGACAGGACAAGTAAAAGAAGATGTTTTAAGTAGATTTGGTGAGTTAGGAGTTTTTGTAGCTAAAGGTCAACTCTATTTTAATCCATGTTTACTTCGGAAAAAAGAATTTTTAAAAGAACCTAGGACATTTAATTACGTTAATATTTCAAAAGAAAAGCAAGAGATTTTTGTGCCAAAAGACTCCCTTTGTTTTACCTATTGCCAAGTGCCTGTTATGTATAAAATTTCCGAAGAAGAAAAGTTATGCGTAACGTTTAACGATGGAAACAGTAAGACTTTTGAAACCTTAAGCCTTGATAAGAAGACTAGTCAAGTAATTTTTAGTCGTTCTGGCGAGGTACAGAACATACAAGTGCATATTAAAAAAGAATTTTTAAAATAAGATGACGTTGCCATGAGAACATTAAAACACATCTTAATTATGTTATTGGTGGTTTTTGGTATAGTAGCGTGTAAAGAACAACAAAAGGACCAAGAAAACACCCAAGAACAAACTATGCAAAATAATGTCACAGCAAAAGATATTCTAGGTAATCCTAATTATCTCGCATTGTCTTATGGAGGATATCGTAAAAAATCTAGAGACCTGCAGCCTACAATAGCTGAGCTTAAAGAAGATATGAAAATTCTTTATGCGATGGATATAAGAGTATTGAGAACCTATAATGTGCACCTAGCACATGCCTCAAATTTGTTAAAAGCTATTGATCAATTAAAAAAAGAAGACCCAACGTTTGAAATGTACGTGATGTTAGGTGCTTGGATAGATTGTAAAAATGCGTGGACAGATCAACCTGTAAATCACTATGAGGAGAGTGATCGAAATGCTATTGAAATAGATATTGCGGTAGCCTTGGCAAACCAATACCCGGGCATTGTTAAAATAATTGCAGTTGGGAATGAGTCTATGGTAAAATGGGCAACCTCATATTATGTGCAGCCAAATATTATATTAAAATGGGTAAATCATTTACAGCAATTAAAACAAGAAGGTCAATTGTCTAAAAACCTCTGGGTCACAAGTTCAGATAATTTTGCGTCTTGGGGTGGAGGTGATCCTTTATACCATACAGAAGATCTAGAGAAGCTTATTAATGCGGTAGACTATCTTTCTGTACACACTTATCCTATGCATGATACACATTATAACCCAGTTTTTTGGGGTGTTTTTGGGGATGAAGTAAAATTGACTGGCATAGAAAAAGTTAATGTCGCGATGAAGCGCACACAAGATTATGCCATTTCTCAAAGAGATAGCGTGGCTAGTTATATAAAAAGTTTAGGCATTGAAAAGCCTATACATATTGGCGAAACAGGCTGGGCAAGTGCCTCAAATGGACATTACGGCGCGAAGGGATCTAAGGCAACAGATGAATATAAGGCGGCTATTTTTTATAAGAATATGCGCGACTGGACTAAAAGTGAAGGGATGTCTTGTTTCTATTTTGAAGCTTTTGATGAACCTTGGAAAGATGCTCAAAACGCTGGCGGCTCTGAAAATTACTTCGGTCTATTTACTGCGGAAGGCAAAGCCAAATATGCACTCTGGGACCAAGTAGATAAAGGAGTTTTTGAAGGATTAACGCGCGGTGGAAAGCCCATAACTAAAACATATAATGGTGCTATAGAAAACTTGTTGCTTGAGGTACAATTGCCTCCTATAAAAAGTGAAATTATCGTAAAACAGTGATATGAAATTACAAACCACAATTATAATACTAACGCTATCAGTAATGCTAACAGCCTGCACAACTCAGCAACCATTGCAAGTTGAAGTTTACGAAACTTCGGCTAGTGGAAATAAATTAACTCCTATCACTGTTTCATCAGAAATGGTATCAAAGGACACGATACGATTATTTCCGAAGAAAAAATTACAGACCATTACCGGTTTTGGTGGCGCATTTACAGAGTCTTCTGCCTATTTATTAAATAAATTAAGCAAGAAAAATAGAGACACCATTTTGCAAGCGTATTTCGCAAAAGACGGTGCCAATTATTCATTAACAAGAACTCATATGAATTCTTGTGACTTTTCACTATCTCAGTATTCGTATTCGCCGGTAGAAGATGATATGGAACTGGAGCATTTTACGATTAAAGATGACAAAGACGATTTAATCCCAATGATTAAGGATGCCATGGCAGTATCTGAGGATGGGTTTAAAATTTTTGCATCTCCTTGGACAGCAGCGCCCTGGATGAAAGACAATAATAAATGGGTAGGTGGTAAATTACTTCCGAAATATTATGACACTTGGGCCTTATTCTTTTCAAAATACGTAGATGCTTATAAAGCAGAAGGAATTGATATATGGGGCTTTACGGTAGAAAATGAGCCGCACGGTAATGGGGACAATTGGGAAAGTATGCTTTTCTCACCAGATGAAATGACCAATTTTGTACAGCACCACTTAGGTCCAAAACTAGAAGCAGATGGTCACGGTGATAAAATAATTTTAGGCTATGATCAAAATAGAGCAGGCATAAAAGAATGGGTAGATTCTATGTATGCAACAGAAGAAACATCAAAATATTTTGATGGGACAGCAATACATTGGTATGAAAGTACATATGAAGTTTTCCCAGAAGAATTGCAATATGCTCACAATAAAGCACCTAATAAACTTTTAATAGAGACGGAAGGTTGCATTGATTCTCAAGTTCCGGCTTGGAAAGATGATATGTGGTATTGGAGTAAAGAATCTACAGATTGGGGATGGGATTGGGCTCCAGAAGAACAGAAATATTTACACCCAAAATACGCGCCTGTAAATCGCTATGCTAGAGATATTATAGGTTGCCTTAATAACTGGGTAGATGGCTGGGTAGATTGGAATATGGTTTTGGATCGTCAAGGTGGGCCTAACTGGTTTGAAAATTGGTGTGCCGCACCGATAATTGTAGATCCAGATGCAGACGAAGTGTATTTTACACCACTTTATTTTACGATGGCGCACTTTAGTAAATACATTAGGCCTGGTGCCGAAGTTTTTGAATTAGATAAAACAGATAAAGAGTTACAAGTTACAGCTGCAAAAAACCCTGATGGTACTATTGCTGTGGTCGTTTTTAATGAAGGTGAAACACCAAAAAGCTTTAATTTAATATTAAATGAGCAATCAATTACTATAAATATAAAGGCACAAGCCTTGCAAACTGTAATGATACTAGCTCAAAACTAAAACCAAAAATTATGTCTAATACAAATGTGTCTTCAAAGGTGCCAATGGGTCAAAAAATTGCCTTTGGAGTAGGTATGTTGGCTAACCAAATGTTTCCTGCTGCATTAGCTATTTTTATGGTGGTGTTAGTGCAAGATTATGAGTTTCCAACGTGGATGTGGGGAATTTTATTTTTTCTTCCACGTATTTTTGATGCATTTACAGATCCTGTTATGGGTTTTATTTCTGATAATACAAGATCTATTTGGGGTAGAAGAAGGCAGTATGTGCTTATTGGAGCTGTGATTATGGGAGTTGCCTTTGCTTTGCTGTGGCAAATGTATATAGAAGATGGTGTGAGTTATAACTTTGTATATTTCTTAATATGGTCTTTAGTTTTCTATTTAGGACTCACCATTTTTTCTGTTCCATACGTAGCGATGGGTTATGAGATGAGTGATGATTTTCATGAGCGCACAAACATCATGGCTGTAGCACAATGGATAGGGCAATGGGCTTGGGTAATTGCTCCTTGGTTTTGGGTGGTTATGTACGACGACAGCTGGTTTGGTGTTGCAACAGAAACAACTAGAACTTTGGGTATTTGGGTGGGTGTTGCCTTTGCTCTTTGTGCAATGGTACCTGCTCTTTTTATTAAAAGCAAATCAACTAAAGATGATGAAAGTTTAACGCCTTTAACTTTAAAAACAATAGGTGGGAGTTTAAAACAAATTGGATATAATTTTAAAGAAGCTTTTAAAATTGAACAGTTTAGAAAATTGTGTTTTTCAACTTTTTTAATCTTTAATGCATTTAATGTCGTTGCAGGTTTTTCATTTTTTATTGTAGTGTATTATTTGTTCAATGGTGATGCAGCAGCAGCAGGTCTTTGGCCAACACTTTTAGGAAGTATAGGTGCTTTGTCAACAACCTTTGTAGTAATACCTATTGTGACAAGAATGTCTAAGAAAATAGGAAAAAAGAAGGCGTTTATGATTTCGCAAGGAATTTCTATTATAGGCTATATTATGCTTTGGTTCTTATTTATTCCTGGTAAACCCTATATGTTTTTATTTGCATTGCCTTTTTTCTCTTTTGGGATTGGAGGTTTATTTACGCTAATGATGTCAATGACTTCAGATGTAATAGACATTGATGAATTAAACACAGGAAAACGAAGAGAAGGTGTATTTGGAGCTATTTATTGGTGGATGGTAAAATTTGGTTTTGCATTTGCAGGATTATTAACAGGTGCTATTATGACGTTTGTGGGGTTTGTACCAGACACTGTAAATACTGAAGCGTCAATTACTGGGATAAGAATATTCTACTCAGGTTTACCCATATTTGGTACACTTGCAGCTATGTGGATAATGCGTAATTATGACCTTACAGAAAAGAGGGCATTAGTAATTAGTGCGGCCCTAGCAAAGAGAAAATTGGAGAAAAACTCAAGAAAACTATCTTCGGGTTATAGTGCTGGAAACTTAACGTCATTGACTAGTAATTTAAAATTAGGAGCTTATTCTGAAATAGATTTTAGTAATAAAGATGAAAAACAAATAGGCCACTTATTCTCTAATCGTCTACAAACAGGCATTCACGGATTCTGCTTTAGTCCTTATGTTGAAGGTCAAGATACTGGAGACACATTAACAGTATCGCAAATTTGTCGTCGCATGGAAATTATTTCGCCTTATACAAAGTGGGTGCGATCTTTTTCTTGTACGCACGGAAATGAACTTGTTCCTGAAATAGTACACAATAATAACAAAAAGGCAATGGTAGGTGCTTGGATTAGTAATGACAAAGCACGAAATGAAAAAGAAATTGACGCATTAATAAAGCTCGCAAAGGATGGTTTTGTGGATATCGCGTCAGTTGGTAATGAAGTATTGCTGCGTGGCGATATTAGTGAAAATGACTTAATTGGATACATTATAAGAGTTAAAGAGGCACTAGTGGGGTTAGACATTCCTGTAGGTTATGTAGATACCTATTATGAATATCACAACCGACCAAGTCTTGTCAAAGCCGTCGATGTTATTTTAGTAAACTGTTACCCGTTTTGGGAAGGTTCTGGTATCGTAGATGCCCTAGCACATTTAAGACAGATGTATGCTATTACGGCAGGCGTTGCAAATGGCAAGAAAATTATTATCGCAGAAACGGGTTGGCCTAATCAAGGTGAAACGGTTAAAGAAGCGCAACCAACACATTTAAATGCCATGAAATATTTTATCCAAACTCATGAATGGGCATCAAAAGAAGGTATAGAGATGTTTCATTTCTCATCTTTTGACGAATCTTGGAAGGTGCCTATTGAGGGCGAGCTTGGGGCACGTTGGGGTATATGGGATATAGATGAAGAATTAAAATACAGCTGATAGATTACTAAAGAGAATTAAAAAAATAAAATCAACTAGCCATGTCTTACAGAAGAGAAGAATATCACGCATATAACGGTTTAAATTTTACAGAACATTCTGGAATTGATTTCAGTAAACATGAAATTGAAGATTTAAAGAATATTTGGAGAAAAACCCTAGAAGCCGGTATGCACGGTATAGGTTTTAGTATGTATGAAGAAGGACAAGAGCCTGGTGATATTATAACGGAAGCTCAGGTTGAAAGACGTATAAAAATATTGAAGCCTTATTCACAATGGGTGCGCTCGTTTTCTTGTATTGAAGGCAACGAACACATTCCTCGTATTGCACGTAAACACGGTATGAAAACTTTAGTTGGGGCTTGGTTAAGCGATGACAAAGAAGCCAATGAAAAGGAAATGGAAGCCTTAATACAATTGGCAAAAGAAGGTTATGTGGATATTGCTGCAGTAGGAAATGAAGTGTTGTACAGAAATGAATTAACATTAGAAGAATTATTGGGTTATATGAAACGTGTTAAAGAGGCGTTACCAAATACGCCTGTAGGCTATGTAGATGCATATTACGAATTTACAAGGCATCCAGAATTAGTAGAATTTTCTGATGTAATATTAAGCAATTGCTATCCTTATTGGGAAGGATGCCATATTGATGGGGCCTTAGGGCATATGCAACAAATGTACGGTGAAGTGATTGCTGCAGCAAATGGCAAGCCAATCATCATCACTGAAACCGGCTGGCCAAGCAAAGGGGGTAGTTTAAAAGGAGCACATGCTACCGAAGAGAATGCACTTAAGTATTTTATTAACGCACAAGCATGGTCCGACAAAGCAAATATTAAGATGTTTTATTTCTCCTCTTTTGATGAGCAATGGAAAACAGGTGATGAGGGAGATGTTGGAGCTTTTTGGGGATTATGGGATAAGCACGAGAAGTTAAAATTTTAAATCATTTTTTGGGATTCAATACGAATCTTTCTTTTCAAATCTAATGAGAAGTTTTTATGTTTTAATAAACCCGATGGCATTTTGTCTCGGGTTTTTTTACGCTCTTTATTTTTTCTTATTCGGAAATATTAATTCTTGACATTTGCACCGATAGTGTTGCAGCTTTCATATTTTTTTAGAATTTTAAACGATAGATGAAATATCGAGTACTTAATGAAATATTATTAGTACGTGGAAAAGTAAATAAAGCTTCAGTTACTATCCAAAAGTGCAGTGCTACTTCTTGAAGTGAACTTAATTAGCTACTTTATAGAATTTATACAACTACAACACAGAGGTTTATCACTACATCATTACTACAACATAAGTAAATACAACCGAAATATAATGGCGAGGTCAATTCTCAACGATACAATCTAACTTATTGTAATATTCTGAAAAACAGCGTGGTATGAATGATATATCGATAATTTTTAGTAGTATTTTTACCTGTATGATAATTGTATAGTGTTTTCATTATAACTTAACAACGATAATATGGTATATTGATACTCTAATTATATCCAACATGAAGTACACATCATTTCTATTTCTGTTTTTGCTTTTTACAGGGTCGCTTTTGGCACAAAATAAAACAGTAACCGGAACAGTCTATGAATCTTTAAGCGGACTACCACTTGGTGGGGCTACCGTTTCAGAAAAAGGCACTAATAATGGAGCAATAACTGATTTTGACGGAAATTTTAGTCTAAACAATGTTTCGCAAAATGGTATTCTCTTAATTTCTTATGTAGGATTTATAACTCAAGAAATAAATACTGGAGAAACTCTCGGTGCACTTAATATTCAGATGCTTGAAGATGCAGCACAATTAGATGAGGTACTTGTTGTAGGGTATGGAACACAACGTAAAAAAGAAGTTACGGGTGCTGTTGCAGTTATAGGTGCAGAAACAATAGAGGCATTAAAACCAAGAAGAATTGAAGAAGCATTACAAGGTCAAGTGGCAGGTGTAAATATTACATCTGGTTCTGGTGCACCTGGTAGCGGTTTAAATATAGCGATTAGAGGAGTTTCTACAAATGGAGATAACAGACCTCTTATATTACTAGATGGTAATGTTATCGAAGATTTAAGTGTTGTTAATCCTGCAGATATAGAATCGATAAATATTCTTAAAGATGCAACAGCTGGTATATATGGAGTAAGAGCTGCAAACGGAGTTATTTTAATAACTACTAAAAATGGATCTTATAATTCTGAGTTAAAGGCAGACTTTAAAGTCAATTACGGTATCCAAGAAACGACAAGAAAAATACCTGTTTTAAATGCAACAGAGTATGCCCTACTTGTAAATGAGGCTAGAACAAATGGAGGGCAAGCCCCATTATTTAACGATGTAGGTTCTTTGGGTCAAGGAACAGACTGGCAAGACAAGGTTTTTGAAAGTGCACCTATATATAGTGCAGATCTTACACTAAGCGGAGGGGGTGACAATTCTAAAACATCTTTTGGACTTTCAACACTTTCGCAAGACGGTATTGTAGGTGGAGATAAATCAAACTTTAGTAGATTTACAGCTCGATTAAATCATGACCGTAAAATAATTGAAAAGCTCAAGTTTAATTCTTCGATTTTACTAACACATACCAATAGACAAGCTCTTGCTGAAAACGCAATTGGATCTGTGCTTTATAATGCGTTAAATAATGCACCTACTTTTTCTGTACGTGACGCCAATGGAGACTTTACACTGGCAGAAGGTTTAGGAAACGAGGTGATTAATCCTCTAGCTCAAATAGCTAATGCTAACAATAACTCAGATGTACATAAGATTAGCGGTAGTTTTGGACTTACTTATGATGTAACAGATCATATTTCTGTTACTTCAAGATTTCAAGGTAATTATGCAGAGGTTGATGAATATAACTTTGCAAGACCTCAATTTTATGGTTCAGGAAAAGTATTTAACATCGCACGTAGCAGTGTGTTTGAAGCGCGCAATCTTTTTCGTGATTATACTTTTGATGCTTATGCGACTTATAAAAACAGTTTTGCAGATAAGCATAACGTAAACGTAACACTAGGTAATTCGGTTTTTAAAACAACGGGAAGGTTCAGGTCTTTTACTGGGTTTGATATTCCGGGTGATTTCGGCGGAAATGCTAGTATAGATAACGCTGGTGAAGTTTTTGACAATAACCTTAATGGCGGGAACACATTTGACGCTAGACTACTTTCTTACTTTGCACGAGTGCAATATGATTATGAAGGGAAATACTTGTTCTCTGGGGTAGTAAGACGTGATGGTTCCACTAAGTTTGGTCCTGATAATAAATTTGGCTTTTTCCCATCAGCATCTGCTGGTTGGATTTTAAGTGAAGAAGACTTTCTGTCTAATAGCAATAGTATCAATTTCCTAAAACTTCGTGGTTCTTATGGAATCATTGGAAATGATAGAATTCGCGATTTTGGTTTTGAATCATTAATTAATGGAGAAGGTGCTTATGTAATAGGTGATGAGCTTGTTATAGGTTCTGCATTAGGTAGTCTTTCAAATCCAGAAATCAAATGGGAAGAACAAAAAACACTAGATATTGGTGTTGATGCTAAGTTTTTAAACAATAAACTGGATGTAACTTTTGATTATTTTAATAGAAGAACAGAAGATCTACTATTAACACCGCAAGTGTCTGGTATTCTTGGAGGAGCAGCTCCAGGTTCTGGTGCACCTACAGTAAATGCAGGTACTGTTGAGAATAAAGGTTTTGAGCTAAGTTTCAATTACCGTGAGACCATATCAGAAAACTTTAAATACAATTTTAGCGTAAATGCTACTACCCTAAAAAACGAAGTGTTGTTTGTTAGCGGTGATAATGGATTTATACCCGGCGGAGGCTTTGGTATTGGGCAAGAAGCGCCAGCACGTATGGAAGCTGGATTTGCAATGGGGTATTTTAGAGGGTTTATGACAGATGGAATATTTCAAAGTCAAGCAGAAGTAGATGCATCTCCAACATTAGATGGTACACAAGCCGGTGATCTTCGTTTTGTTGATGTGAACGGTGATGGTATTATTGATGATCTTGATAAAACGGACTTAGGAAACCCTATTCCCGAAGCAACTTTTGGAATGAACATCGGATTTACATATAAGAATTTCGATTTCCTTACATATGCTTTTGCTTCTTTAGGTAACGAAATCGTTAGAAACTATGAGCGCTTTCAACCATTAACAAACAGAACAACAGCGTATCTAGGACGATGGACGGGATCTGGTACTTCTGCAGATTTTCCTCGTCTTACAACTGCTGCGTCAAATAACACCTTGTTTTCAGACTTTTTTGTAGAAGATGGTTCTTTTATTAGAATTCAAAATATCCAATTAGGATATACCTTCTCTGAAAAACTAATAGAATCTTGGAAGATGGATGAGTTTAGACTGTATGCATCAGTGAGTAATGCATTCACATTTACAAAATATAGAGGTTATGATCCAACAACATCAAATGGTGCTCCTATTGGTGGCGGTATTGATGTAGGGTTTTATCCAACACCAAAAACCTATTCATTAGGTATGAATCTAAAATTTTAATTTATGATATTTCAGAAAAAAAATATTAAGATTATTCTAGTAGTACTTGCCTTAGTTGGTATAACTAGTGCTTGTAGTGATGATTTTGTGGATATAAATTCGCAGGATGAGAACTCTGAAGACTATTTTAACAGCGAAGCAGATTATCAAGCAGCACTTATTGGTGCATATGATTTGTTGCAAGCAAGTTACGTTAATGTAATGCTAGGGGAGATTGCTTCTAGTAATACATTATGTGGTGGTGAGAGTGCCATAGATGTGCCTGGTTTTCAGCAAATAGATGATATGACGCATACTCCGCAAAACGATAACCTTCGAGATATATGGAACTGGATGTTTGCAGGTGTAAATAGATCAAACTATATCTTAGAGTTTAAAGACAAAACAGATTTTCCTAACAGGAGTAATGTAATAGGGCAAGCAACCTTTTTAAGAGCATACTATTATTTTGAGTTAACCAAGTTTTTTGGTGATGTTCCATTGGCAGTTGATGAGCGTTTACTTTTTGGAGATCAAAATACAGTTGATAGAACTCCAAGAGCAGAGGTGTATGCGCAAATAGAAATTGACCTGCAGTTTGCAATTGATAATTTGCCAGAAGTTCAAAGTGAAACAGGAAGAATTACTAAAGGTGCTGCTCAAGCACTACTAGGAAAAGTATTCTTATATCAAAATAAATTTGGACAAGCAGCAGTAGTACTTGATAATGTAATAGGGTCTATGAACTATGATTTAGTTGCAGATTACAGTACTTTATTTGAAAACGATAATGAGAATAATATTGAGTCTGTATTTGAAGTGCAATATACAGATGTTGAGGGAGCAGGTTTTGGATGTTTACAATGTAGTGAAGGAAATGTCGCTGTTGGTTTTAATGGGCCAAGAACCTATAACGGTCCACTATTTGAATCTGGTTTTAGCTTTAATGTTCCAACACAAGAAGCATATGACATCTTTGAAGATGACGATTTAAGAAAAGATATCGCGATTTTAAATATCGTAAAATTTGCAGAGGACAATACAGACTTTAACAATGGTGCTGGAGTCACTTACACAGAAGGATACGAACATACTGGGTTTTTTAATAGAAAATATATCCCAAGGCAAGGAGATGCAAATACGGGAGATCAGAACCTGACTAATCCAAATAATTATAGAGCGATACGTTTTGCAGATGTTCTTTTAATGGCTGCAGAGGCTCATAATAGAGGTGCAGGTATGGACGCTACGGCAAGATTATATTTAAACAGAGTAAGACTTCGTGCAGCGCAACCAGAAATAATGAGTTCTGGATCAGAATTAACAAATGCAATCTATGATGAGCGCAAAAGAGAACTTGTAGGAGAAGGACATTTCTTTTTTGATCAAGTAAGAACAGGTAGAGCGGCGCAAGAAATTGATGGCTTTATAAATGGTAAAAACGAAATTTTCCCAATCCCACTTATTGAAATTCAATTAGCAGGAAATAGATGGGAACAAAATCCTGGATATTAATTAAATAACTATGAAAAACACAAAATTTATTTATGTCTTTCTATTAATAACAGCACTTTTTGCTAGTTGTGAGGAAGACGATCGTGATACAACATATGTCAATGATATAGCAGTTCCTGCTAATCTTGAGGTACAGGTTACTTTAACGCAAGACAATACTGGTATTGTTACATTCACTCCTTCTGGAGATAGTGTTGCTACGTTTACATTAGAATTTGGTGACACTAGTGAACCAGTAGAAATCGTTCCTGGACAGTCAACTTCTCATGCATATGAAGAAGGAAACTATACGGTTACAGTTACAGGTACTAATTTAAACGGAGAGTCTACTTCTGTTACTCGAGAAGTAATGGTATCATTTTTTCCACCAGAAAATTTAGAAATTTCTGTAACACCAGTTTCAGGTGATGCCTTTTCTATTGATGTTTCTGCTACAGCAGATTTTGCAGTAGGTTTTGAAGTGTATTTTGGAGATGTTGTAGACGAACTGCCAACGCCGCTTATGTTAGCAGAAACCATATCGCATACGTATACAGAAGTAGGAACCTACCAATTGCGTGTAGTTGCCCTAGCAGGTGGTGCAGCAACAATAGAAGACACGGTGGATGTGGTTATTGAAAACCCGCTATTACTGCCTATTGATTTTGAGTCTACTTCAATAGAGTATGCATTTATAGATTTTGGAGGTGCAATAACTACCTTGATTGCTAATCCTGATGCTACAGGTGAGAATACAAGTGATAACGTTGCACAATTTTTCAAAGAAACAGATGCAGAGGTGTTTGCCGGCACAGTAATAGAACTTGGCGCACCAATAGATTTTACAGATTTACAGAGCTTTAGTATCAATTCTTGGTCTCCACTAGCTGGAGCAACGGTTAAATTAAAACTAGAGAATGGCACAGATCCTAATATTTCAGCAGAAATAGATGCTACAACGACAGTAGCAAATGAGTGGGAAACACTCTTCTTTGATTTTAGTGGAGCAGATCTTACTCAAGAATATTCTAAAGTAATTATCTTTTTTGACTTCGGAAATGTCGGGAACGGAGATACCTTCTACTTTGATAATATTGAGTTATCTGATGGTGTGCCAAACACAGGAGATGGTGTAACATTACCTGTTGATTTTGAGGATATGAACCTAAATTATAACCTTGAAGGATTTGGTGGATGCGAAGCAGCAGTAGAAGCGAATCCTGTAGCAGGTGGTATTAACACCAGTGCAACAGTAGGAAGAGCTCTTAAAGCAGATGCGTCAATGTGGTGGGCCGGAACAGTAGTGAATCTTGATACTCCTATAAATTTTTCGACTTCCGAAATAATTACAGTTAAAACATATTCGCCAAAGGCTGGAATCCCGGTGCTCTTAAAATTAGAAAGCCCAGATGGAAATACATTTGTTGAGTTGGCTGTAAACACGACATTAGTAAATGAGTGGGAAGAATTAACCTGGGATTTTTCAGGAATGACAGATAATGATTTGTACACAAAAGCGGTCATCTTTTTTGAGTTTGTAACGGACCTTCCTGGAGATGGATCTACTTATTATTTTGATGATATTACTTTAAATTAAAAAGATAACGATGAAAAGAATCACATTTATAATCGGAGCAATAGCAATCTTTTTTAGCAGTTGTGAAATAGACGACCCAACAATAGGAGACATTGTAGCTCCAAGCAATTTAATACTTAATGTAGATGTTGAACAAGACAATTCTGGTAATGTAACAGTTACACCAGTTGCCGATAATGCAATTAACTATCACGTATATTTTGTAGAAGATGGAGATCCGGTGGTGGTTATACCGGGAGAAACTGCAGACTATAGATACACACAGTCTGGACAGTACCAACAAATCATTCAAGTAATAGCTTATGGCAGAGGTGGCGTTAGTTCTAGTGAGACAGTTGTTATTGATTTAAATGTAACACTCACAATAGATCCAGCAATTTTAACTATGATTGCAGGCGATGGCTCAAAGAGTTGGGTTTGGGATGCATCAAATGCAGGACATTTTGGAGTAGGAGACCCAATTGAAAATTTTCCAAATTTCTTTTCTGCAGGACCTAATGAATTGAACCCGTGTTTATATGATGATGTTTTAATTTTTAGTTACGATGATGATGCAAATTATACTTTTGAGTTACAAGATCAAGATGCTACCTACATCAATTGGGCAGAAGTAAAAAGATTTTTTCCAGATGCAGCGCCACAAGAGTTTGTAGATGAGTGTCTTGATATTGAAGACCAAATAGAACTAATGACCAACTTTGTGATTATTGAGAACCCAGAAACTGGGGCCTTAGATTTTGATGTTGAGAATAGTACAATGTCATATTGGTCGGGATCTATGGAATATGTAATTACTGAGTTAACAGCAAACAAGTTAACAGTAAGAGGATTACAAGAACCTTTTGATCCATCAGGTGGTCTATTAGCATGGTACCACACATTTGTTCCAGAAGGGGGCGGTGATAATCCACCACCAACGGCTTGTGATTCTGGCGCAACTGGCGCAACTGGAAGCGGGAACAATGATGTGCTAGTTTGGGCAGATGAGTTTGATATAGATGGGGAGCCTTGTTCTGGTAACTGGTCTTATAATACTGGTACTGGAAACAACGGATGGGGTAATGGAGAGACGCAGTTTTACACAGACAGAGCGGAAAATATTGTAGTAGAAAATGGAGAGCTAAAAATTACAGCTAAGAGAGAAGATTTTAATGGAAGCGAGTTTACATCTTCACGAATTGTCTCCCAGGATAAATTTGAATTCACATTTGGTAAAGTTGAAATGCGAGCAAAATTACCTTCTGGAGGTGGAACATGGCCGGCCCTTTGGATGCTTGGTGCAGATTTTGAAACAAATCCTTGGCCTGCAGCGGGAGAAATTGATATTATGGAGCATGTTGGGAACAGTCAGGATGAGATTTTTGCAACCCTTCATTACCCTGGAGCGTCAGGTGGAGATGCAATGAGTAGTTCTACAATTATCCCAGGAGCATCAGATGATTACCATGTCTATAGTGTGGACTGGACCGTAGATGAGATAAGATTTGCTGTTGATGGGACTGCCTTTTACGTGTTTCCAAATAGCGGTAACCTTCCTTTTGATAAAGACTTTTTCTTAATTTTTAATGTAGCCATGGGAGGTTCTTTTGGTGGCCCTATCGATCCTGCATTCACAGAATCTTCATTGTTTGTTGATTATGTAAGAATATACCAATAAGAAGAAAATGTAAGCCAATAACATGGAAGTTATAAATAAAAATTAGGTGTATTTACAATACATTTTAGGTTTTAGCCAACCTAGTAATAGAAGCAGGTTTTGGAGGCCATGATGCAGATGAAAGTGTTTTACCGCAATAGTATTTAATAGATTATATAAAAGTGTTTACTAATTAATAATTAAAAATCATGAAAAAGATAATTACATTATTGTTCGCATTATTGCTTACAACGATAGGTTTTGCCCAAGTAGCACCTGTTGATTTTGAAGCAGGAGGTAACGGCGCAGGCTGGACTTGGACTGTTTTTGAAAACGATGATAATCCTGGTGTGGCAATAGTAGCTAATCCAGATCCTTCTGGAATAAACACTTCTGCGACAGTTGCACAATTTACAGCAAGAGCCACAGGAAACCCCTGGGCTGGTGCAGAGTCAATGCACGGAAGTGACATAGGTACTTTTGATCTTACTGCTGCAAATTCTACCGTAAACATTATGGTGTACAAAACCAAAATTAGTGATGTAGGTATAAAGTTTGCTACTGCCTCTGGTGGTGCGCAAGCAGAAATTAAAGTAGCCAACACATTGGTTAATCAATGGGAGATGATTTCTATAGATTTCTCAGGATATATTGGGTTAGGTGAAACTACTGGATTAGATCAGATCATTATATTTCCAGATTTTATCGCTAGACCCGCAGATGATATTATCTATTTTGATAATATCACTTTTGAACCGCAAGTAGCTGGTCCAACCGTCGAATTACCGATAACATTAGAGGCTGGACAAGCCCCAGCTTTTGGAGATTTTAATGGTTCAATTACACAGATAATCACTAATCCAGATCCATCTGGAGATAATACAACTGCAAATGTTGTAGAGAATACGGTACCAGCGGGAGCTGCTTTTGCAGGGGCAAATTTTCCTTTAACTACTAACATTGATATCACTACAGACAAAATGTTTACAATGACGGTTTGGTCACCATTACCAAATACGCCTGTACTTTTAAAGTTAGAAAATGGAACTACAGGAGTTAATGCAGAAAGAGCGGTTAGTACAACAACAGCCGGTGCTTGGGAAACAATAACTTTTGATTTCAGCACAGAAGGTGCGTTGACTTTTGAGTCTGTTACCACATTTATGAATTTTAATATGGTGGATGGTGCAAACCAAACATACTATTGGGATAACCTAGAACAAGTAGGAGGTAATACTCCATTAGGTCCAAATGCTCCAATTGATTTTGAAGCGAGTGGCGAAGGTGCAAATTGGACTTGGAATGTATTTGAAAATGACGATGATCCAGCATTACAGATTGTTGCGAATCCAGACCCTTCTGGTATCAACACTTCTGCAACTGTAGCTCAATTTACAGCTAGAGCAACAGGACAACCTTTTGCTGGTGTAGAGTCAATGCACGGCGCAGATCTTGGTACTTTTGACCTTACTTCAGATAACGCGACTGTAAATATAATGGTGTACAAAACTAAAATTAGTGATGTAGGTATCAAATTTGCAACACCTTCAGGTGGCGCACAAGGAGAAATTAAAGTAGCGAATACACTCGTGAATCAATGGGAAATGATCACATTTGATTTTTCTGGAAACATTGGATTAGGAGAGACAACAGGACTAGATCAAATTATTATTTTTCCTGACTTCATTGCCAGAACAGCTGATGATGTTATTTATTTTGACAATATTACTTTCGCACCAGAAGTTGCTGGACCAACCATTGAATTACCTATTACTTTAGAGGCAGGTCAAGCCCCAGCTTTTGGAGATTTTAATGGTTCTTTTACTCAAATCATCGCAAATCCAGATGCGACTGGTGATAATACTACAGCAAATGTTGTGGAGAATACAGTGCCAGGTGGAGCAGCTTTTGCTGGAGTAAATTTTCCAGTCACTACAGAAATTGATATTACTACAGATAAAATGTTTACCATGTCTGTATGGTCACCTTTACCTAATACGCCAGTACTTTTAAAATTAGAAAATGCAACTACTGGAGTTAATGCAGAAAGAGCGGTTAGTACAACTGTAACTGGTGCTTGGGAAACAATAACTTTTGATTTTAGTACAGAAGGAGCCATAACTTTTGAGTCTGTAACAGTGTTTATGAACTTTAATATGGTAGATGGTGCAAACCAAACCTATTATTGGGATAATTTAGAGCAAGTAATACCTGTAGCACCTACAGTAGAATTGCCTATTACTGTAGAGGCAGGTCAAGCTCCAGCCTTTGGAGATTTTAACGGTTC
>CALIAF010000032.1 GCA_938041335.1 uncultured Ulvibacter sp.
CGTATCGCCTTCTGTTAAATCTGTTGATATTGTTGGAGAATAATCTGTATAAAACGAAGCGCCTGATGTATTATTAATGGTATTTAATGTTACGTTACTAATAAACTCATCATTAGTATTTGTACTCATAGAATCGCAATAAATCAATTGCACGTCTGTAGTTGTAAAATTGACTAAAGCGCTATATGCTGAGTTACTTCCATCTGTACATTTACTTCTTACTTGCGACTCATATTGTGTTTGTATAGTTAAACCTTCTAGGTTAGAAGATACTCCTACTTCATCGCTAGTTATCCATGTGGTCTCGCCAACTTCTCTATAACGCAAATCATATGTTGCTGCAGGCACTGCCGTCCAACTTAAAGTTGCAGAAGAAGATTGAATATTTGATGCTGATAAATCTGTTGGCACATTTGCAACGCAATCTACTGCTTCACCAATGGTAAAATCTGCATTAGAAATATCAAAAAAGATATTGTTAGCTCCTTTTACCATCACTCTATTTTGTGTTCCTAGTATATTTGGCACCGTAACAGTATAAGCGCCATCATTTGCAACTCCAGTTGCTAAGGTAATTGGATAGGTATCACCTCCATCTGTAGATAAAAAAATATCAACGTTGGACGCATTAATTCCATTACCCGTTGTTCCTGCCACATTCCAAGTTACAGCTTGAGAGGAACCAGCATACCATATCACATTTGTATTTGGTGTGTTTACAATAAATGGCCCTGCTGCTTCATTTACTACAACACTCATATCATCACTGTTATTATTAGCACCACCTGCTCTGTTATCCCTGACCGTTAGCCTAAAATTTAGTGTGCGATCAACATCCGGAACTGCCTCCCAATACCAAGATGTTGCTCCGGTTTTAACCGTCTCTAATCTCGGAAAATATCTTTTAGTGTCTGTAGTTGGCAAATAAGATCTAAATACTGGTCCTCCAGTTGCAGTTGTACTTGGTGTCTGCGTTGCCGAATCATTTTCATCCATCTGCTCCCAGCAATACGTTAATACATCTTGTGTATTTGCATCAGACCCTGCTCCTATTAGCACAAAAGCTGTTCCGCTAGGAATGGTATAATTCGCACCTGCATTTGCAGTTGGCACTGCGTTTCCTGTATTAGTATTTGTTTGACAGCTTGTCGATTTTACATAGTTTGTAATTTGTTGTACTGATATGGCGTGAAAGTAAGGATCGCTATTATCTTGTACATCTGTACTAGCTCCTGTAATCCCAGCATAGCCCATAATAGTTGAACCACTTCCAGGTTCCATTTGTACATTTCTACCTTCATTGCCTCCGTGAGTCCACGTATGATTTCCTCCAAATTGGTGCCCAATTTCATGAGCAACATAATCAATATCAAATGGATCTCCTTCTGGATCTTGACGAGATGTAAACCCGCTACCTTTACTTCCATTTACACAAACACAGCCTATACAGCCTGCATTTCCATTATTTGAAGCTCTTGCAAATAAATGTCCAACATCATAGTTAGCTTCACCAATAACACTTGTTAATGTAGATTGTAATTGCCCATTATAACCACCATTCGTATAAGGATCAGTTGCACCATCGGTATATATAACATCATCGGTATTTGCAATAAGGATCATCGTTACATTAAAATCATTTTCAAATACAGCGTTTACTCTTGTCATTGTAGTATTCATCGCTGCTAAAGCTAGAGCCTTTGTTCCGCCATGATAATCTGTGTACTCTCCTGTTGTTGAAATTGCAATTCTATATATACGTAACAGTCCATCATCTGCATTTTTTGATGCAGCACCATTTCCTGATAAGATTTTATTCGCGTCGGTTGTAACTTCGCAAACAAAATCATCATAAATTTCTTCTTTGTCTGCTCTTTTATATACCGTATACTGAGATAAATCTGTACTGTAAGGCTCAATAAAAGATGCAGCTTTATCTGAAGACAAGCGCATACTTTGCAATCCTAATGGAGAAACACTAAATCGAATTCTATCTGAAGTGTTATCAACTCCTTGACCTGCATAAGACTTAATACCAGGATATTTAGCTTCTAAAGCTGGTTCCATTACAGACGCCTCCATAATGCGGTATCGCTCAAACGTTCCATCTGCATTTGGAAAAGAAATTACCACTTTGGTTTGACTCCTTAAATCCCCTCTTTTAGGAGCTAACGACAGTTGTTCTTTTAAGCTCTCAATATTAAGGGAGTACACTTCTTTTGTTGGCAGTTGCTTTCTACTTTCTTTAACTTGGGACAAGCTTACCGGAGTTTGTTTTTCCCACAGCGAACTATTTTGCGAGAAGGCAAACATAGAACTTAGTAAAAACGCAATGAATAGTAATTTTTTCATAAGGTGAGGTTTTCGGCATAAACACTTAATTAGGTGTTTTTTATGGCATACGAAGATAAAAGATAATTTTCTAATTAAAGTATTCAATTGCCAGTTAAGACATCATTTATTAAACCACGTTTTAAAATACAATTCATTGTTCTGTAGCGCCGAAACGAGTAACTTTACAACAATGCAATCACAACAAAACGCCACAATCTTACCTTTATTAAAAACCCATTTCGGGTATGATTCTTTTCGCCCTAATCAAAAGGAGATAATTAATACCGTCTTAAATGGTCAAGATGCATTGGCTATTATGCCTACAGGAGGTGGAAAATCCCTCTGTTTTCAATTGCCCTCATTGGCACTCGAGGGTACTGCTATTGTAATATCACCATTAATAGCCCTAATGAAAGATCAAGTAGATGCGCTTAACGCAAATGGTATTGCGGCAGCATACTACAATAGTACACAAGAACAAGAAGTGCAATCAGTAATTCTAGAACGTCTAATTACTGGGCAACTAAAATTGATCTACGTTGCACCAGAAAGTTTATGGCTGCTCACCAACTATCTATCTAAAATACAGATTAATCTTATCGCTGTAGATGAAGCACACTGTATCTCTTCTTGGGGTCATGATTTTAGACCTGCATACATACAATTAAATAGACTAAAAAGCGAATTTCCAGGCACGCCAATTATTGCTTTAACGGCAACCGCAGATCGTGCTACTCAAGATGACATTTTAGAGCAATTAGGAATAAGCGAAGCAAAAAAGTTTGTTTCTTCTTTTGACAGACCTAATATTTATCTGGATGTACGCCCTGGTCAAAATCGAATAAAGCATATCTATAAATTTTTAAGCGCTAGAGGACTGCAGAGTGGTATCATCTATTGTTTAAGTAGAAAAAGCACGGAAAACATCGCTGCAAAACTTAAGACAAAAGGGTATGATGCCGCGGCTTATCACGCTGGCCTATCTGCAGAAGATCGCACGCAGATTCAAGAAGATTTTATCAATGACAGAACGCCTATTATTGTTGCCACAATTGCCTTTGGGATGGGAATTGATAAAAGCAACGTGCGCTGGGTCATTCATTATAATATGCCTAAAAACATTGAAGGGTATTATCAAGAAATAGGGAGAGGGGGACGAGACGGACTCAAAGCACAAGCGCTCATGTTTTACAGCTATGCAGATGTAATAATGCTTCGGAAATTTGCTGACGGAACACCCACTCAAGATTTTCAACTGGCCAAACTAGAACGAATGCAACAATTTTCTGAATCACTTAATTGCAGACGGAAAGCCTTGCTCAGTTACTTTGGAGAAAACCTAGCCGAAGATTGCGGCAATTGTGACATCTGTAAAAACCCACCTAAATATTTTGATGGCACCGTAATCGCTCAAAAAGTATGTTCTGCCGTATCTAGAATGAAAGAGCAAGAAGCAATAGGTACCATAATTGATGTGCTAAGAGGAGCCCAAAACCAACAAGTGTTAGAGAAAGGGTATCAAACAATAAAAACCTACGGAGCCGCAAGAGATATCTCTTGGAAAGATTTACAACAGTATATAATCCAATTATTAAATCAAGGAATTCTTCAAATTTGGTTTCATGAAAAAGGACGATTAGTACTTACTCCGCAAGCAAAGCAAATTTTATTTGAAGGTAAAAAAATACGATTAGCAAATCTTGTTCAAAATGTGACAGAAGAACAAAAACCAAAAACTAAAAATAGTACTCGATCCCCTAAAGATCTTTTTGAAAAATTACGTGTGCTTCGTTCAAGCCTTGCTTCAAACTTAGGTGTTCCTGCTTATGTGATATTTAGTGATGCGAGTTTGAAGGCCATGGAAGACAAAAAACCTAGAACCGTCCAGGAGTTTTCTGAAATAAGTGGTGTAGGTCAAGCCAAGCTCGATAAATATGCCGCTGTTTTTTTAAAGGTAATTCTAAAACATTTAGATACAGGTAGCACAAAAATTGCGACCCATAAAAAAACGCATCAACTATTTAAGGACGGAAAAACGGTAAAAGAAATAGCATTAAAAAGAGGAATAACGGAGAGCACCGTTTATACTCATCTGGTAAAAATACACGATGAAGGCACTACCATTGATTTATATCAATTGATTACTTCAGACGAAATACATAAAGTAAAAACAGCTCAAAAAGAGCTAAAGAATCCAGACGGTCTTAAAGTATATTTTGACCATTTTAAGGAGCAGATACCATATAGGATTATAAAACTAGGCCTCTATTTACCCGAAAAATAAGCTATAAAAAAACCGCCAAGTTCTCACTAGGCGGTAATTTCTTCTTCATAGTAATGTTTAAAACGGTTCGCGGTCATTGCAATCGTACTAACCTTATTAACCTTAAATTATATGGGACAAAAACCTCGTCTTAATCGTACTGATGTAAAAATAGCCCCGTTTTCTGTCTAAAAATATTAATGTGAGAAAAATATGTAATCCTTTATGAGATTTATCACTTAGATTTCTATCTTTAACCTTTCATTAAATTATCTCATGAGCACAAAATATTTTTACTTATTTATATTTTGCTTTAGCCTTATTTATAGTGGCTTCGCGCAAGAAAACGCAACAAGTTACCCCACTAAAAAAGAACTTTTAAAGCTCATAGACCAGCAGGAGCTATCTCCAAAAGATAGAATTAACAACTTAAGGATGTTAGGACAATATTATATGGATGATCCTAATGATTCTGCTGCTTATTACTTTAATAAAGGTCTTTTACTGAGTAAAAAAGTAAAAGATAGTTTTTATGCAATGATTCTTTATAATAGAATGGCTGTTTTGCAGATGTACTATGAAGATGATCCCACCGCGATAAAATTTACCGATAGTGCTTTTAGTTATGCAAATAGAGAAAACCAAAAGCACTATGCCAGTATTGCGTATAGTTATCAATTGCAGGCTAGAGCTAATTACTATCAAGAAAAAAATGATCTCGCATTAGAAAAATACCTCGAAGCAAATAAGTTTTTATTAAAAGATAATCAAGACAATGCAACCAAGGGCTATTTAGCAGAAAACTATTACGATCTAGCCACATTATATTTAGAAACTGACAACAAGAAAACAGCATTAGTTTGTATCAACAAATCTTTACGTTTATCTAAACCTATAGAAGCCTCGTGGGAAGTAGGAGAAGCTTATGATTTTTTGTCTAATTACTACTTTGAAGAAAAGGATTATAATAGAGCTAAAATATATGTAGATAGCGCTAAAGTAATGTACAACAAAGCAGATTATCTGGAAGGAGTGCAGAACATGGATAAAACCCTTTCAAATATTTACCTCAAAGAAAAAAAATATGACCTTGCTATAAAAACGTATTCCCCATTATTAATAGAAGATAAAAAGCAAGGTGTGCCTTTTGCACTTGTAGATGATTATTTATTTTTTAGTGATGTGTACACAAAAATGGGTCTTGTCAAAATCGCTACAAAATATTTAGATAGTGCTAAAACGTACTCAAATGAGTCGAGTAATCTTTTACATCCTATAAACATAGGACGTCAACAAGCAGAGATTTATAAAGCGCAAAATAATAACAAGGCAGCTATTGATGAATTAGGCAAGTTATTAAATTCTGTAGCAATCAAAGAATATGTAGAATCTGAAAAAGAGATTACCAAAGCCCTTTATGAATTGCACGAGCTAGGTAACAACACAGACGCAACACTCATGTATTTTAAAAGGTATAATACCTTAAAAGATAGCTTGAGCGAAGCCCTTGCAGACAACAAATTTAGTGTACTTCAATCTGAGTTTAACTATAACGAGTTAAATTCAAAACTAGAAAGTCAAGAAGCTCAAATCAACTTTTCTGAAGGAGAAAAACAACGTCTTAAAGAGCGTAATTTCTTCATTTTTGCTGTTGGTGGGCTTATCGCGGCGTTCTTTATTTTCTCTTATTTTAGACAACGAAGCCTAAGTAAAGTTAAGCGTGAGAATTTACTCGCCAAACAAGAGGTGCTTAATGTAAAGCAGAAAGCCCTTGATGATGTAGTTGCTTTTAAAAACAAACAGATTACAGATTTTGCCCTTCACATTTCAGAAAAAAATGATTTACTCGACAAGATAAAAATGCGTTTAAAGGGGATTAAAGTAATTAATGACTCTCATAAAAGCGTAGTTCAAGATACGATTCATTTTATCAATAGTGATATGGATCAAAACCGAGAAAAGATACAATTGTATCAACAGGTGAGTGAGACCAATGATTCTTTTAGAGCAAAAATAGATCAATTGTACACCAACCTTAACGAGAAGGAAAAAAAGGTGGCCACCATGTTGCGTCTAGGACAAACCTCTAAGCAAATTGCCTTGCAACTGGGCATTAGCTCTGCTAGTGTAGATAATTACAGATATAATCTACGCAAGAAAATGCAAATACCAAAAGGAGAATCGCTTAAGGTGTTTATAAAAGATATTTAAACCTTGTTTTCTAATTTTAACTGAATCCGTTTTCTAGAAATATCAACCTCCAACACTTTTACAGTAATTTGCTGCTGTAACTGTACGTGAGCATTGACATCTTTCACAAAACTGTCTGAAAGATTGGACACATGAACTAATCCACTTTCTTTAATCCCTATATCTACAAAACACCCAAAGGCTGTAATATTATTTACAATCCCAGGAAGTATCATCCCAGAATGGAGGTCTTCAATGGTTTTAATATGTTCATTGAAACTAAAAACTTTTGCTTTCTCTCTAATATCAAGTCCTGGCTTTTGCAATTCTTTCAAAATATCTTCGAGAGTAAGTGCACCTACATCTTTTGTAATGTATTTCTCTAATGGCACATTTTTTATAGCTGTGGCATTTCCTATTAATTCTGAAATTTTAACACCTTGATCTTTTGCTATTTGTTTCACAAGCGCATATCGTTCTGGATGTACCGAAGAGTCATCTAGCGGGTTCTTTCCATTTCTAATACGCAAAAAACCAGCCCCTTGCTCAAAAGCTTTTGCGCCTAATCGCGGCACTTTTTTAATGTCGCTTCTTGACGAAAAAGCACCTTGTGTTTCACGATAATCCACAATATTCTCTGCCAGTTTAGCCCCTATTCCAGAAACATAACTCAATAGAGGAACACTCGCTGTATTGATATTCACTCCAACCGAATTCACACAGTTCTCCACCACTCGATCTAAGGCCTTTTTTAATTGTGATTGATCTACATCGTGTTGATATTGCCCCACACCAATAGACTTTGCATCAATCTTTACCAACTCTGCCAATGGATCTGCAAGTCTACGACCAATAGACACCGCCCCACGAACCGTAATGTCTTGATCTGGAAACTCCTCTCGCGCAATTTTGCTCGCAGAATAGATAGAAGCTCCTGCCTCACTCACGACAAAGACATCCACATTGCCCTTAAATAAAATACCTTTAATAACGGTTTCTGTCTCTCTAGATGCAGTTCCATTCCCTATGGCAATGGCTTCTATTTTATACCTCTCTACTAATGCTTCAATCTTCTTTACTGTGCCAGTAACGTCGCTTTTAGGCGGATGCGGATAGATGATGTCATTATGCAATAGGTCTCCTTGAGCACTCAAACAAACGACCTTGCAACCTGTTCTAAAGCCAGGATCAATAGCAAGAATACGTTTTTCTCCCAAAGGGGATCCTAATAATAGTTGCTTTAAGTTTTTTGCAAAAATGACAATCGCCGTTTCGTCTGCTTTCTTTTTTGCTTCACTCAAAATCTCGTTTGATAAAGCTGGAAACAAGAGTCGCTTATAAGCATCTGAAATGGCCAATTCTATTTGGTCTGCACATTCGCCATGGGAGCGTATAAGTTTACGAGCCATTTGATCTAACGTGCGTTCCTTGTCTGTTTCAATCTTAACACGAATGAACCCTTCTTTTTCCGCTCTTAAAATAGCTAATAATCGGTGCGAAGGACATCGGGATAATGCCTCATCCCAAGCAAAATAATCTCTAAATTTCTGAGCCTTCTCTTCTCCCTTTTTGCTTTTAACGACTTTGGTACTAATCATCGCGTTACGAGCTAATTCTCGCCTAATATTATTTCTGATATCCACACGCTCATTAATCCACTCTGCAATAATGTATCGCGCACCTTCGAGCACTTGTTCTGTGCTTGTGACTACCTGCGTTATATAGCGCAAGGCAAGTCCTTCAACATCGCGAGCATTTTGAGCCATAATAAGTTTAGCCAAAGGTTCTAAACCATTTTTACGCGCCGTCTCTGCTTTGGTTTTTCGCTTTTTCTTGAAGGGCAAATAGATATCTTCTAGCGTAGTACTATCTTTTGCTTCGGAAATTTTAGTGCGAAGTTCATCCGTTAACTCTCCTTGCTCTTCCATCGCTTTTAAGATGGTCGCTTTCCTTTTTTCTAAGGTCTCAAAGGCTTCTTTTAAAGTAACTATCTGCTCAATCTGTACCTCATCTAGATTCCCAGTGCGTTCTTTTCTATAACGTGCTATAAATGGAATGGTGCAATCTTCTGCTAATAAAGCCAGCGTATTTTTAACACTCGATTCTGGCAGATTTGTGATTTTTAGGATGTGGTTGAGCATAATAAAAAGAAAGACCTCTCTAGAGCAAAATACTGGAGAGGTCTCTTATGTGTTTAGGTTTAATTAATACTCTCCCCATTACCAACCCCATCAGTATCAGGGTTCACAAAAACCAATTTACCTGCAGCATCTTCGGTCATTAAAATCATGCCTTGACTTTCTACGCCTCTTAAAGCTCTAGGAGCAAGGTTCACTAAAACTGTTACTTGTTTTCCTATCACTTCTTCTGGTGTAAAACTCTCTGCAATACCTGAAACGATAGTACGAACGTCAATACCAGTGTCCACTTTTAAGACTAGAAGCTTCTTTGTTTTTGGCATTTTTTCGGCTTCAATAATAGTACCTACGCGCATATCAAGCTTAGTAAAATCGTCAAACTGTATGGTATCTTTTTGTGGTTCCATTACTTTATTTGCCGCTTCGTTCATTGCTTTACTCGCTTCTAGTTTGTCCCTTTGTGCTTGTATTTGAGCGTCTTCTATTTTACTAAAGAGTAGTTCGTTTTTGTTTATTACATGTGCTGAGGGGATTAAGCCCTCTCTGCCTTGCGGCATCTCTCCCAGAGGGAGAGAATATTCTTCCACGGATTGCCAGTTAGGTTGTGCTTGCAATCCTGCAAAATTTAGCATTGTTCTTAACTTTTCTGAAGTAAAGGGTATAAATGGCTCACTTAAAACAGCTAATGCGCTTGCTATTTGCAGCGCAACATACATCACCGTCTTCGTTCTGTCTTCGTCCGTTTTAATCGTTTTCCAAGGCTCTTCGTCTGCTAAGTATTTATTCCCTAGGCGTGCGACGTTCATTAATTCTTGTTGTGCCTCTCTAAAGCGATATCTTTCTATACTACTTTCGATTACCGCGGGATAGGCTTTTAATGCTGCTAGGGTTTGTTCGTCTATTTCGTTAAAATCTGCTGGCACAGGTACCACACCATCATAGTATTTATGAGTAAGCACGGTAACTCTGTTTATAAAATTTCCGAAGATAGCTACCAACTCACTATTATTACGTAATTGAAAATCTGCCCACGTAAAATCGTTATCCTTTGTCTCTGGTGCATTTGCGGTTAATGTATAGCGCAAGACATCTTGTTGTCCAGGAAAATCTTCTAAATACTCATGCAACCATACCGCCCAGTTTTTACTGGTAGAAATCTTGTTGCCTTCTAAGTTTAAAAACTCGTTTGCTGGCACATTATCTGGCATGATGTAAGAACCATCTGCCTTCAACATACTCGGAAAAATGATACAGTGAAAAACGATATTGTCTTTCCCTATAAAGTGAAGCAACTTCGTGTCGTCACTTTTCCAATACGGCTCCCAATCTTTTCCTTCACGAGCTGCCCATTCTTTTGTCGCAGAGATGTACCCTATAGGTGCGTCAAACCAAACATACAACACCTTACCATCTGCCCCTGGTGCAGGAACTGGGATTCCCCAATCTAGATCTCTCGTGACTGCACGAGGACGTAAACCATCGTCAATCCACGATTTACATTGCCCGTACACATTGGTCTTCCAGTCTTTTTTATGACTGTCTAGTATCCACTCTTTTAAAAATGGCTCATATTGGTCTAAAGGTAAAAACCAGTGTTTTGTTTCTTTTAATGAAGGTACAGCACCTGTAATGGCGCTCTTTGGGTTTATTAAATCTGTAGCGTTATGGCTTGTCCCACAATTTTCGCATTGATCTCCGTAGCTCTCTTCATTCCCACATTTAGGACAAGTACCTACGACAAAACGATCTGCTAAAAACTGGTCTGCATCTGCGTCATATAGTTGCTCGGTTACCTCTTCTATAAACTTACCCTCTTCATATAATTTTTTGAAAAAATCGCTGGCAGTATCGTGGTGTATCTTAGCCGATGTACGGGAGTAATTATCAAACGTAATCCCAAAATCTTCAAATGACTGCTTGATGATCGCGTGGTATTTATCTACCACTTGCTGTGGCGTGATTCCTTCTTTTTTTGCTTTGATGGTAATAGGAACTCCATGCTCATCACTCCCACAAACAAAAGCAACATCCTTACCTTGCAGTCGCTGAAATCGCGCATAAATATCTGCCGGCACATACACACCTGCTAGGTGGCCAATGTGAACTGGACCGTTTGTATACGGTAATGCTGCGGTAATGGTATATCGTTTTGGGTCTTGCATGAGAATCGTGATTTTACGGATGCAAAAATAAGGATTTATCTTTGGAATTGAGACCGCTATCGCTGAAAGAGGAAAGATCATTCGCTGTGCTCATTGAAAGAAGAAAGACAACAAATAGAATGGAAAGGCTTTTGTTACACTGAGCGCAGTCAAAGTGCTTATAGGATACTTAGTAATGAAGAAGTAAATCTTGTTAAATTAAAGATGTTGTTATTGCGTGTAGCGTAGTTTGTTTCATTGTCTTCGAGTGCGCTCAGACTGACATTGTTATTGGTTGATAAATGGAAGTTGAAAACTTAAACAAGAGTTAATTAGGCACCAAAATTACCTCCACACTTTGAGTAATCACGTGACACTCATCTGCAAGCACTTCAATGGGACCAACTACTTGAGTAACATAGCCATCTCCACTTACGGTAATGGTATAATTTCCTGCACGCTCTCCGGCTCCAATATAACTTTCAAAAGTAAATGCTAACTCCTCACCGTAATCCCCATCTTCTGCTAATACAATTATTCCTTCTGAAATAATCTCGTTTGTAGTTGCATCTGTTACTTTTACATTAAGACCAGAAACAAAGACTTCTGTACAGTTAATGGTATCATCCACCTTTTGAGGACAAGCAGTTAAAGTAAGTAACAGTATTAAATAGAAAAAACGTCTCATAGTGTATGAACGAAATAGGGGTTTAAAAATTACACGTTAAACCAAAAAAACCTTTCAGAGTTTTATACTCCGAAAGGTTTTTATCTTTTAAGACTAAGTCTCAAATACTACAAGTCAAACTTGATTCCTTGCGCTAATGGCAACTCATCACTATAGTTAACTGTATTTGTCTGTCTTCTCATATATACTTTCCAGGCATCAGATCCAGACTCACGGCCTCCACCTGTTTCTTTCTCACCACCAAAGGCTCCACCTATTTCTGCACCAGAAGTACCTATGTTTACGTTTGCAATACCACAATCAGATCCTGCAAATGATAAGAACTTTTCAGCTTCTTTCATTTCGTTTGTCATAATCGCAGAAGATAATCCTTGCGCTACTCCGTTTTGTTTTGCGATAGCGTTCTCCACTTCGCCGCTATATTTCATTAGGTATAAAATAGGAGCAAACGTTTCGTGCTGTACAATTGCAAAGTTGTTTTCAGCTTCAATGATCGCTGGTTTTACGTAGCATCCGCTTTCGTAACCTGCACCTTCAAGAACGCCACCTTCAACTAATACGTTTCCGCCTTCAGCCTTCGCTTTCTCTATTGCGCCTAAATATGTGTTTACAGCATCTTGATCAATTAATGGCCCCACGTGATTGTTCTCATCCAACGGATTACCAATAACGATTTGCTTATAAGCACCTACAATCGCATCTCTTACTTTATTATAAACACTCTCGTGTATAATTAATCTTCTTGTAGAGGTACAACGTTGTCCGGCAGTACCAACTGCTCCAAATACTGCTCCTGGCACTACTACCTTAAGATCTGCTGTTGGTGTAATAATAATCGCATTGTTTCCACCTAATTCTAGTAAAGATTTACCAAAACGCTCAGCAACCGTCGCTCCTACTATTCGTCCCATTCTTGTAGAACCTGTCGCAGAAATTAAAGGTATTCTTGTGTCTTGTGTCATCCATTCTCCCACTTTATAATCCCCATTGATGATAGAAGAAATACCTTCTGGAAGGTTGTTTTCTTTTAACACCATCGCAATAATGTTTTGGCAAGCTACCGCACACATAGGCGCTTTTTCACTTCCTTTCCAAACACAAACATCACCACAAACCCAAGCAAGTGCTGTGTTCCAAGCCCATACTGCTACTGGAAAGTTAAATGCAGAAATAATCCCTACAATACCAATAGAGTGCCATTGCTCACGCATCACGTGCATAGGACGCTCAGACGGAATTGTTTGTCCGTTTAATTGTCTTGATAGTCCTACGGCAAAATCACAGATATCAATCATCTCTTGAACCTCGCCATACCCTTCTTGTAAAGATTTACCCATCTCATAAGAAACAAGTTTTCCTAGTGGTTCTTTTAATTCACGTAATTTGTTACCAAACTGACGTACAATCTCTCCACGTTGTGGCGCTGGCATCGCTCTAAAGGATAAAAATGCTTTCTCTGAGGCTGCGATTACTTTTTCGTATTCTTCTTTAGATGTCGTGGTCACTTTACCTATTAAGGCTCCGTCTACTGGAGAATAAGAAGCGATTTCTTCGCCACCAGGATACCAAGTGTTCCCTGTAGAAGTTCCGTGATTTACGTCCTTAAGACCTAGTTGTTTTAACGCTTCGTCCATACCGAAGTCTTTTGCTACTGTTGACATAGAATTTATTTTTTTCTTTCCGTGGGCGGAAATTTTAATTTGATTAAGTAGGTTTAATGTTTAACATTTCAGAAGAAATAGTAAGCTGTTTAAACCGTTGCGCGAAGATACGCACTTCGATACGATTTTGCCAAGATACTGCGTGCTTTTGAATAAATCCAGAAAAGCAAAATCACTCAGTAACCGGTATCTTTAAATCACAAAAAAGGAAATCACAAATTCCAAAATGGAAATCACTTATTATAAGGCTTTATTTTTATAAGATACAATAGAAGGATAATGATGATAGGCATAAAAACACATACAATAACAGAAGCTTCAACATAGTTCAACCCAACAATATCAAACCAATTTAAAAAATCGACAGACAGATCAAAGAGGCTATTTGAAAAAGATTCAAAATCTGGAATGAGTATTAAAACAACACCAACAAGAATAAGAAAACTAAGGATTCCCCATTTTTGCTTTGTGATTCTGCTAATTAAATAGAAAAAGAATGCAGGTATTACGATAAAGTAAATGACAACATTTACCTCTCTATAGGTCCATCCTGTTATGGTAGAAATCCATGTAAGGAACTGGTAAATGATATCGAAAATTTCCGGCATTTAGTATAGATTCTAAACAGGTTTAATTTTAAAATCAATCCACAGTAAACCGATCATCTACTTCCATTTCTGTCCCACAAGTATTGCAGGTTCTTAGGTCTTTGCTTCCGTAAAAATCTTTAAAGTGTTGCAGAAAATCTTTCTCTACATCATTTAAAGGGAAATAGACCTC
>CALIAF010000033.1 GCA_938041335.1 uncultured Ulvibacter sp.
TTCAATTCAGGAGTAGGAATCATACAAGCGTCTTGTTTACCGAACCAAGTATAGCGATAGCGTGCGATTAAATCGTATACGATATTTCGTAAACCGCTGGGAATCAAATATAGTATACGTGAAAGTGTACGATAGCCTTTCAAATGCCTGCCGATTTGTAAAGCGGCATCTGATTTAATGTAAAATGCAACGCCAGGTTCAATAAGTACTACAGAATCTATCTTTGTAGCATCCATATTACGTTCTGAAATAAGCTGTTGCCCAATGTCACTTTGTAAAGAAGCATAGCGAAAGACATCAGTTGTATCTCGTTTGATCACACGCTGAATAAAGCCATTGCATAAATTACAAACGCCATCAAAAAGAATAATTTTCTTAGTGTCTTCCACAATGCAAAGATACGCTAGGGTGGAAGTTAGACCTAAATTTTATAATGTATTTAAGAAACTGGTCAAATCAGTCTCCTTATCAAGATTTAGCTTCTTTTTAAGGCGGTACTTTGACTTAAGAATACTATCGGGTAGCACATTCAATGTAGCGGCAATCTCTTTGGTTGTTAAATTCATGCGTAAGAACGCTGCAAGCCGTATTTCTTTCTCAGATATGTCAGCGTAAAGCGTTTTTAGTTTTTGGTCAAAGTCATTGTGAACCTCTGCGAAATAGGTTTTAAAGACCTCCCAGTCCTTATCAGAGGCATTCTCTTTCTTTAATAGCATTACAATGCGCCTGAACTCCATCTTGAACTTTTCAGGAGAGTTCTTGATGTTCTCCAAATTATCCATCAGTTCTTGAATAAAGGTATTCTTCTGCACTAAATGAAGCGTTTGTGAAGTGAGCTCCTTCTTTTTATGAGCAATTTCTTGTTTGTAGATTTCATCTTGCTTTTCACGTGCTATTTTGTTCTTTTTTATGCGCTGTCGGAAGCCAAAAAATAGTAATCCTGATAAAGCAACACCGGAGAAGGCTCCTCCAGCATATAGGCCCTTTGTCAATTTATTGACTTTGGCCTTTTCATTGAGCGTTTTGATTTCTTCTTCTTGCAGGGCAATTGCAGCCTCTTTTTTTTCGGTTTGATACTGTATTTCCAATTCGTTTATTTTTGTCCGAGATTCTTGGTTATACACAGAATCATAAACAACCAAGTGTTTTTGTTTATATTCCAAAGCCTCTTTGTACTTGCCCAAACCCTCTAAAGCAGCAGACATATTCCTATAAATATCGCTTAATTTACGGTATTCACCAGTTTTTTCAGTTATGACAAGTGCTTCCTTGTAATGAATAAGTGCTGCACGATACTCTTTTTGCTTATATAAAATATGCCCTAAATTAATGTTGGCACTAGCAATGATAATTATATGATTGCTTTCCTTGGCAAAACTAATTGCGGCTTTGAAGTATTCGTTGGCTAATTCAAAATTATTTTGATCCATATATAAGCCACCTAAATTAACTACTATTAATGCACGTCCGCGGGGATAGTCTATCGCACTATACAATGAATCTGCTTTTTTGTAATATTTAATCGCGTCGTTTATACTATCTCTCAGCTTATTATTAAGCGCAATTTTATTCCAAATACTCCCGAGTTGCTTGTATTTTTTTGTTTTGAGGTAAATTGCTTCCGCCTTAAAAAAATATTTTTCAGCTTGAATGTCATTATTCATCATGCCATGTAATGTTCCAATGGAAGTATAGTTATGACCTAGAGCATCGCTATTTGGATCTAATTTTTCTCTGAGTTTTAAGGATTTCATGTTATAAATCATGGCCGAATCTAGAATTCCTAATGATCGAAATGTAATGCCTAAATCATTATAAGAACCGCCTAGTCCGAGTGAATCATTAATAGATTTAAATATTTCAATAGATTTTTTAGTAGAGTCTTTAGAAACCCTAAAGTCCTGTTTAAAAGCCAATAATGCCCCTTCTGCTTTGATGACTCTACCCAATAATGAAAGGTCATTTTCCTTTTTAGCGATTAACCGCATAGAATCTATATAAATTCCTGCCAATTCCTGATTTCTGCCCCTATTTTCTATATAAAGCTCCCTATAAGCTTCGAATTTTTCAATTAAGGTTAATTCATTTTGAGCAATCGAATATTGAATAAACAATAGGCAAAAAAAGAAAGTTGTGTATTTTTTTTTCATGAGATACTATTTTATTGATATCCAAGATAGAAAATATTTCAATCGCTCATAACAACTAATATGAGCAAGAAAAACCGGCTGTCCATGAAAAGTCCATACTTATTTCAAAATGAGCATTGGTGTAAAATCCCCGTAAACATATATATCAATGATATTACGAGGATTTTGTTCAATTTCAAAGTACAGGCATGTCCATGCCATATTTTGCTAAAATCTATACTACCTGTCCATACTTTGTCCATGCCCAAAATTAGTTGCGGGCTTGTTTCCCATCTAGTTTCGCTGTGTTGAATCTTTTAAAACCAAAGAAATTATGAAAACAAAACAAACAATTTTAAAGTATGTATTAGTCATGGGGCTTGGCCTTGTATTAAGTGTGGGTTGTAGTAAAGATGAGAACCCACCAGTCGATGACCCAAATTCTAATCCTGATCCTGAGGAAACCAATTTAACCTTTGCAGCCGTTGTAGCCAATGGGGGAGGTTTTGAAGAAGTACCCCAATCGAAAACCGAGGAAATAATCAAAGAAGAAGAAGTTGCCCCACAAGATTACGAAGTAGAAGACGAGAATGGTGCTGCGCAAACTCAAAGATTTATATGCACCTCAAGAACCGTAAATGTTTTAGATGGAACAGGTGATTTTCAAACCCTTGGTGGTTCACCTGGTGAGATTTATCCGGGTGCCTTATTACAAGGTAAAACTATAAATAATGTAAGGCCTGAG
>CALIAF010000034.1 GCA_938041335.1 uncultured Ulvibacter sp.
CGTATCGCCTTCTGTTAAATCTGTTGATATTGTTGGAGAATAATCTGTATAAAACGAAGCGCCTGATGTATTATTAATGGTATTTAATGTTACGTTACTAATAAACTCATCATTAGTATTTGTACTCATAGAATCGCAATACTCTGCTGCAGGACCATCTATAGTTGTGAATGATGTAGTTGCTGCTCCAGAAGTATTCCCGGCAGCATCTTGTGCGACAACAGAGGCATCATAAGCCGTTAATGGGCTTAAACCTGTTGCTGTGTAGCTTGTGCTTGAGGAAGAACCTACTACTATGCCATCAATAGAAACATTGTACTGTGTTACTCCTATATTATCCGTCGAAGCCGTCCATGATAAAACCGCAGAATTTGAAGTAATATTTGAAGCTACAAGGTTTGTAGGATCTGTTGGGTCTTCAAAATCTGGCACTGGTGGTGTAACTTGAAACTTTCCAACGACACCTTTTCTACCATTGTTATTATACTCTGTAATAAAATAGAATGAAGAATCATCTGATGGATCAACATCAATTTTACTATAATCACCATATCGTGTTCCTGAAAAATTTGCGTTACCATTAGCAATTAATTCTTCTGTACCGGACATGGTACCTGTTGGGTCACCCGCTAATCTACTAGTAAAATAAGAACTTACTCTTATTGTTCCTGGTGTAGAAGGACCAGACATAGAAGTATAACCCATACCTATGTTACCCTGACCATCCATTGCTAAACTTGCATTCCAGGCGTGACGACCATCAGGAGCAGTATATGTCCCTTCTTGGTATAATGACCAAGGTTGATTATCACCACTTTGACGTAATTCCATCCAACGGATGGCAGCTAATTCTCCTGCACCAGCATCTGCATCCACTACAAAATTAAAAATAGCAGAATTATATCCAGGAAATTTTCTAAATTGAGCTTGATTCATTATTGTTGCTTGTAATGCATCTATTGCGCTACCTCCACCTGGTTGTGTAAGGTTAGAAAAACTTCCATTATCAAAAACACTAATAAAAGGAGTTGTGTTAATTTGTGAAGAAGCGGACATCACAGAATTCGAAGTGGTATTCCAATCCATATCTAAAGTCCAAACTTTAATATGATCTGTAGTAACACCTGTCCATGCATTATCTTGCATATAGACAATGGTTGCACCACCTGCAGCGGGCAAATTATTATCCGTTACATTTAATACTTGTGGGCTAAAAAAGCCACTAGTTACAATACCAGGTAGATTAAAACCTACTACTTTAGCACCTGGATTTCCAGCTAACATCGCATCTCTTTCTAGTGCCCAAACTTTGTTTGTAGCAGAAGTATTGTCTGTTATATAATAGCCATCACTCCATATAGATAGTTTTTGGTAATCATTGATTGCAGAAACACTATAGATATACCAACCTGATGTTAATGGATTAGGACCATCTGATACTGCTACTTGAACCCCAGCTCCAGCTCCATTCAAAAAAGAAAGAACCCATCTGTCAGCCGCATTATCATAAGATGCCGTTAAATCACAACACCCCCCCGATGGAAAAATTGCTGGATTAGGAGAAGTTTCTCCTTGCAATACATTACCAATCTTATCATAAATCATAAAACCAGTGTTATACACTACCATTACATGATTAGGGCCTACTGCCAATGATGGATCTGTAGGTTGTGAATTTGAAGAATAGGTATCAAAAACCAAACTTGCCGGAGTACGTGTCATACTTTGCTCCATCTCATGTCTGTTTTGTACAAAATAGTCATCTTGAGTTTGCGGGTCTTGGCCCATAACAATTAGGTTTGCAATAGATTTTTTATCTTTTGCTTCTCTAGGAGTTTGATCTACTTTTAATAAGTCTTGTGGTCTTGATGACATTGGACTTACATATTCAACTGAATTTGCAGTACCAATAAAAGTAGGTTGACTTGCTACATTTTTTTGCGCAAGCATCGAAAATGAAAACAGCATCACAAGGGCTGTAAACAATAGCGTTTTAAATTTCATAAAATTGTGGTTAATATTTATACATAAAGTTAATGTTCGAAAAATACAACATTAATACAGTAAGCTTTACTCTTGCTATACATTTTCGACCAATTACCTAAAATGTAACGGATTAGTAGCATAAATTAATCATCCAAGGAGTATATTCTAAATGGATGTGTACTGTTTCAAAATTTTTAGTAACCTCAGCCCTTAAGCGAAGTCTAGGTGATGTAGCATCATAGAATGCCGGTTTTGCCTCTTCAAATACCTGGAGTTCTTTAAGCAATTGAATAATTTTTATTCAGTGATCATAAAACAAGATAATTTTGCACCTTCTAAAATATTAGAATGTAAAACAAAAAAAGACCTCCAAAACTGGAGGCCTTTTAAAAACAAAAGATTGAAATTTATTTCTTCACAAATCTCTTTATTACTGCCAACCCATTACTCTCGAAACGCACAAAGTACATTCCTGAAGCAAGGCTTGAGATATCAATTGACATTCTATCACTAACTGTAGAAACAGAATTAACTAGTTGTCCTGAAATAGAATAAATTTCTAATGCATCAAAACTACCATCTACAATGGCGATATTCAATACGGATTCTGCAGGATTAGGGAATAAGCTAATTTTACCTAAGGCAACAGCTGTAGACTGCCCTGCATTCTCTTGCGTGCCTATCACTCTTGGATTAGCGTATCTTGCCGCAACATTATCGCCTGAAACAATCACTTGATCCAAGTAAATTTGATCATTATTATTGCTAGCATCATTTCTAAAACGGAACCTATTATTTGAATTGAAATTATAAGACCCAGCATCTAATAAAATGGTATCTGTAAAGAACGCATTGTTATTAAAATCTGTTCCTCTAGCATAATTACCTATTACTTGATAAGAACTTCCGTTGTAAAACTCAACAAAGAAATCTTCACCATTTTCCATACTTCTAGAATAAATATGAAATTCAATAGAAATTTGGTTATTCCCACTTAAATCTAAGATTGGTGAGCGCGCATTAGAACTTGAAGAGTTATCTCTTAAACGAACTGAATTATTGCCTTCAAATGAATAACTTGAATTTGAAATTCTAGCACAATCACTTCCGCCATCTATCCAACCCTCAAGGCCAGTCTCAAAATAATACCCAGCAACAACACCTGCTCCACCACCGCCACCAGTGGTTGTAGCTGTTGCAGTATTACTTAATGCCGAAGTATTACCTGCAGCATCAAAAGCACGAACATTAAAATCATACGAAGTATTTTCGAGCAATCCTGTTACTGTTGCCGATGTACTCGCTACGTTACCAATGCTAGATCCATCTAAGAATATTTCATAACCAGTAACTCCTACATTATCATTAGAAGCACTCCAAGAAAGATCTACTGTTGTATTAGTTTCATTAGAAGCAGAAAGATTTAATGGTGTTGAAGGTGCTTGTGTATCACCTCCAGTTGCTGCTCCAAGGTTAACCGTATAATCTTCTACTTCACCATATTGAAACGTTTCACAAGAAGTTGGTATTGCGTTATACTTCATAGATACACGTAATCTTACAGAATCTCCAGAAGTACCGCTAGGCACTGTAAAATTACCGCTATTAGGAGTATCGTTAGAGGGTGCTTTTGACCAAACTAACTCACCAGCATCATCAAAATCCCCATCATTATTATAATCTATCCAAGCAGCATACCCTTCGTTATAAACTGTTCCAGTCCAAGTAGGAGTTACTGTTACTGTGTAAGACTGACCTTCAGAAAGATCTGTCGAAATACCAGTAAAATCTGAATAAAACTGTGCACCAGATGCGTTATCTATCGTGTTTAATTGTACTCGACTGATATATTCATCATTTGTATTTGTACTCGCAGAATCACAATAACTTACTGCAGGTCCATCTATTGTTGTAAAATTAGTTGTTGCCGCTCCAGAAGTATTTCCTGCTGCATCTTGTGCTGTTACAGACGCACTATATGCCGTAAGTGGACTCAAGCCTGAAACATTAAAATTAGTATTTCCAGTTGTTCCAACCACAGTACCGTCTATAGAAACAGTGTATTGCGCCACATTCACATTATCTGTAGAAGCGTTCCAGGTTAAGGTAGCCGAATTGGAAGTTATATTACTCGCAACTAAACTCGTAGGGTCCGTAGGCACTTCATTATCTGGAGGTCCAGCTTGAATTTTAAATGAATACACTCTAGATTTTCTGTTAAAACCAGGATCACCTGAATATTCTGAAGTTACCCAAAAGGTAAGGTCATCTGATGGATCTCTTACCCCTTGACCATAATCTCCATAGCGATCGTTAGATGTTACAGAAGTTGTTCCTGCAACAGCTAATTCTTCTGGGACGGTCATCACCCCTAGAGGATCACCATTCATTCTTCCCGTATAGTAAAGAGACGGGAAGGTGTTAGTTCCAGATTTTGTATATCCTAATCCTATGTTTCCTTCCATATCCATAGAAATACATCCCATAAAAACGGATTCTTTTTGTGCAACTGTCGTTGCTGCTGGGTCAGTAAATGTTCCCTCTTGAAATACACTCCACGTGCTTCCACCATTGGTACTTCTAAGTTCTACCCAACGAATTCCAGATTTTTGTGTTCCGTCCTGAATTTCTACCACCCAGTTCAGTAATATAGATTCATGAGTAGGGAATTTATACCAATGTGACATATTCATTACCGCCCCTACAATCGCATCAATTCTTTGGTTAGTTCCTGGCTGTGCAATATTTGCAAAACCTCCAGCAATCGCCGCATCAAAAGGCGCTGTTGGTATTTGAACTTTATTTGAAATTGTAGAATTATTAATGGTGGTCGCGTTTGTCCAGTCCATGTTTATATTCCATAAACCTATATGGTCTGAACTTATGCCAGAAAAAGCATCATCTTGATAAAAAACTATTTTAATATCACCTGTTGCAGCACCGGCTGCTTCAGAATGCACAGGAATAGGTGCGGCAAAGCCTCCAGTACCTAGGTTTGCTGGAGAAAATCCTGCAATTTCTGCAGTAGGATCTCCGGCTAGCATTTTATTTCTATTAAAGGTATATACTTTTTGAGCTCCTGTAAAGTTACCTGCCGTTACATAAGTGTCACCCCATATTCCGTAATGCGGGTAATCATTTCCTGCGCCAAGTTCATATTCATAAACATTATAGGCACCTGTAGGATCTGGTGTTGTTGAAATTCCTACTAAAAACACATTATCAGATAATGATTGGTTTCCAGATAACTGGAATTGAGAAATAAACCATCTGTCAGCTTCTCTATCATACATTACTACAGGATCACCCGCATTGTCCGCATGATTAGGGCCAGATAGGGGATCGTTTAATGTTTTTGGGAATCCTGCAGCTATGTTACCGCTTTTGTCATACACAGCCCATATACCATTTTGCATAGTTACAACGTGATTAGGACCTACTGCCATAGAAGGATCTGGCGGAGCAGATTGATTACTCACATCGTCAAAACTAGCTATAGGCGCTCTATTTAAATTAGAATTAGCTGGAGCGATGCTCTTTTGCATCTTTGGATCAATAGCGCTACTACTTGCGCCAGCGGCATTTAAAGCCGCTAATTTTCTTTTTCGCTTGGCGCTTAAGTCGTGACTCGTATTAGCGCCATCTTTAGGAACAATAAAGCCGTCAAAAGTTGATAAGTCATCACAAACTGGCAAATCTCTCACTGGAGGTGATACAAAAAAATTAGAGGGTGTTAGTATTAAGGTAGGATTCTCACTTGGAATGTAATCTGCTGTAGCAGATGACTCATTAGTGTTTTGTGCCATGGCTAAAGAAGCACAAAGCATTATAGCAAAGAATGCTATTTGATTTTTTAAAGTAGTTAATGATTTCATTTTAAAAGTTTAGGTTAGTATTAAACGATAAAGTTACAATAATTATAAATGAATTATTACAGGAAAAAACTTATTTATTCAGTATTTTCCTACAAAAGCATGTTAACACTAAGAATCTCACACTATTTTGGTTACTTTATTTAATGAAATGCAAAAAGGGTTTCAAGAATGAAACCCTTTTAAAATCATATATTATATTAATTAATCATCTATAAAAACTTTACGCACTAAAGCAGCGAAAAGCCCGCCCGCAATAGGAGCAACAATAAATAACCATAACTGACTCATAGCAGCACCTCCTGCAAATAATGCTGGACCTAAACTACGTGCTGGATTTACAGAAGTTCCAGTGATTGGAATAGCAACTAAATGTATTAACACCAATGCGATACCGATAGCTAAACCTGCCATAGCTGGTGATGCTTTTGAAGCTGTAGTTCCAAAAATTACCATTAAAAACAAAAAAGTAAACACAAACTCTGCGATCAATGCTGACATCATATTATACTCCCCGAGATAACCTGCTCCCCATCCGTTACTACCTAAGCCCCATTCTGGCATGGCAAAACCGGCGGTACCTGAAGCTATTTGATATAAAACAGCAGCGGCAATAATGGCTCCTATACATTGTGCAATTACATACCCAACGGTATCTTTTACACTTAATTTACCTGCCGCTAACATAGCAATCGAGATTGCTGGATTAATATGACATCCAGAAATGGGTCCTATGGTGTAGGCCATGGCAACCACAGCAAGACCAAAGGCAAGTGATATTCCTAATAGTCCAATCCCTGCAGGACCAACGGTTGAAACACTAGCAATTGTGGCAGCTCCACAACCAAATAAGACAAGAGCGAAAGTTCCTAGACCTTCGGCAAAGTATTTTTTTAAAGCACTCATATTTAATAGGTTTTAATGATTAGTAGCCATCAAATTACTAAATATTAAGATGCGCCGATTGATAAACTGTTAAATTTATTAACAGTTTTCGCCCAATTGATTTAAAATTAGATTAAGTCCGTTCTGGTTTTAACCATTTTGGCGCTTGTGGGGCGTTAAATTGTTCCATTTTTTGAAGTAGTCCTTCAATGGTTGTATCTACAAGTAGTAATCTAAAATTACCCTCACTTAAAAGACCTCGTTTTACCATTGTCCTTAACATGGCAATCAATTGATCATAAAAGCCATTAACATTAAGTAAGCCTATTGGCTTTGAGTGTAAACCTAATTGCTGCCATGTAATCACCTCAAACAACTCTTCAAGTGTACCAAAGCCCCCAGGTAAAGTGATAAAACCATCACTTATTTCTTGCATCATTAATTTACGATCATGCATGTTTTTTGTTGTGTGGAGTGCAGTCAATCCTTCATGCACCACTTCTTTTACTTTTAAAAATTCTGGAATAACCCCTATAACCTCACCATCTTGATCTAACATAGTTTGTGCGATGGTACCCATCACTCCTATTTTTGCCGCACCATAGACCAATGTTATATCACGTTTCACAAAAACATTTCCTAGTGTGATTGCCATTGCAGATATCTCAGGATCATTACCTGCACTGCTCCCGCAAAAAACACATATTTTATTTAGTTTATTCATAATGTAGCTCGTATCATTCGGTCTTTACCGTAGATATCTTTTTTTATTAGGCAATCTTTAAATCCTATGTGCACAAGTAACTCAATCATTTCTGGACCTAAATATTCATTAATTTCAAAATACAAACACCCTCCTTCTTTTAAACTGGATATCGCTAATTGAGCAATTTTTCTATAAAAAACCAAAGGTGAATCATTAGCTACAAATAATGCGGATTCTGGCTCAAAGGCTAACACATTTTTTTGCATCATTTCTTTTTCTAGATGACGCACATATGGCGGGTTTGAGACAATCACATCATAAGTGCCTGAGAGGTTTTTTAGACCAAGAACATCTTGAATTTTAAATAGCACCTCAACATTATTCTTTTTGGCATTGTTTTTTGCAGTATCGACTGCACCAACTGAAATGTCAATTGCAGAAACCTTAGCGTTTTTAAGCTCTTTAGCCAAAGCAACCGCAATGCAACCACTTCCGGTTCCTATATCTATAACCGCTAAAGGCTTATCAAGGGTATTAAAATCATTAATAATCCAATCCACTAACTCTTCTGTCTCAGGACGAGGTATTAACGTATGTTCGTTTACAAAAAAGGTAAGACCGTAAAATTCAGTCTCACCAAGTATATATTGAATAGGTTCGTTTTGCTCTAGTCTTTTTAATGCTTCGGAAAAGTGCTGAATATGTTCAATTGGTATTTGCTCCTCGTTTCTTTGATGGGTTTCAAATTTTGAGTACCCAAAATAATGTTCCGTTAGCAAATGGTAGAAAGAGCCTATTTCCTCTTGACTATAGTGGTTGCTTAGTATTTTGGCGAAAGCCAAACGCTGTGCTGCAAAAGTCATCTATAACGTTTTTAGCATTTGAACCGGACACGAAAAATGTCCTGTGTTCCCTAGCGGGCCATCCAATAATTTGAAGCCAGTATTCTTGTATAATTTTTGGGCCGCGTGCATATACGTCATGGTCTCCAAGTAACATTCATCAAAATTAAACGCTTTTGCCTTTGCTATACATTGTTCCATCATTGCGCTTCCAATACCGCGTCCTCTAGCAGATTTCAAAAAATACATTTTTTGAAGTTCGCATACATTACCATCATAATTCTCTAGTTGTGCGACGCCCGCCCCACCAATAATAGCACCATTTTCTTCTACTACAAAATAAATTGCTCGGTCAGTATTATAAGTCTCAAACATACAATCTAGTGCTTTATCCGCATAGGCAGTGCCTACTTTTGGAACCCCAAGATCTATTAACACCTTTCTAATTACCGATGCAATCTCTGCATTATCTTTTTTCTGAATAGGACGTATAATTGCTTCGCTCATAGTGCTACTTATTGTATTTTTAAACCGTGAATTTACAGCAAAAATACATGTTCCGTTGCATACAACTTGCAAAAAATGGATTCGGTACTACCTACCCTAATCCATTAGTAGGAAGTGTACTCGTTGTGGACAACAAAATTATTGGCGAAGGCTGGCATCTAGAGGCTGGCAAACCACATGCAGAGGTGAATGCTATTTGCAGCGTGACTGAGGATGCCTTGCTTGAAGAAGCTACTATTTACGTAAGTCTAGAACCCTGCAGTCACTATGGAAAAACACCCCCATGTTCGGACCTCATTATAGCAAAAGGAATCAAAAATGTGGTGATAGGTAGTACTGACCCTAACCCAAAAGTTTCTGGCAAAGGGATTATTAAACTCGTGCAGGCGGGCTGCAAAGTAAGCGTAGGTATTTTAGAGAAAGAATGCGATGCGCTCAACAAACGATTTTTCACATTTCAGAATAAAAAAAGACCTTATGTATTTCTGAAATGGGCAGAAACAGAAGATGGTTATATTGCCCCAAAAACTCGTGATAAAAAAGAACCTGTCTGGATCACTAACAAGCAATCTAGACAACGTGTACACCAAATGAGAGCAGAAGAGCAAGCCATTCTAGTAGGAACAAACACCGTAATTGCCGATAATCCAAGTTTAACCACTAGAGATGCTGCCGGTTCAAATCCAATTAGAGTAGTTTTAGATAGGCAACTAAAGATTCTAGAAACAGCAACGGTCTTAGATGGCTCCGTAAAAACGATTGTGATTACTGAAACCAAGAGAGAATCACTTAATAATGTGATTTATGAATGTATTGATTTTAGTACACCTCTGGCATCACAAATTTGTGATGTGTTATTTAAGCACCATATTCAGAGCTTAATTGTAGAAGGTGGCAGGCAAACACTACAAACATTTATTGATGAGAACCTTTGGGATGAAGCACATTATTATAAAGGAGTAGGATATTTTACAGAAGGGATTAAAGCCCCTAGTATTAAAGGAACCAAAATTTCAGAAGAAAAAATAAAAAGCGATTTGTTAACGATACTTAAAAACAATCGCCTGTGATTTATTTATTATTAAGCATTCTGGCCTCTACCTTAATCTTTGTCATTTTTAAAGTTTTTAAAAAGTATAATATTAACGTGTTACACGCTATTATTACAAATTATGTGGTGGCTTGTATTTGCGGGGTTATTGCTTATAATGGAGTAGCAAAAATAACTGACATCCCTTCGTATAGTTGGTTTTATTACGCTATCGCGTTAGGTGCTTTGTTTATTATTATCTTTTACTTAATGGCTAGAACCACGCAACAAAGTGGCTTATCTGTTGTTTCTGTTGCGACAAAAATGAGTGTGGTAATACCTGTGGTTTTCGGGATACTTTATTACAATGAATCTTTGGGTATATATAAAGGAGTAGGAATCCTACTTGCACTCGTTGCGGTTTACCTTGCATCTATAAAGTCAAAAAAGGGATTAAACATCAAACCATCCAATCTATTATTACCCCTTTTAGTTTTTCTAGGAAGTGGTGTTATTGATACCAGTTTAAAATTTTTAGAAGAAGAATTTGTTGATAAGGTAGCTATTCCAATTTTTTCAGCTACCATATTTGCAGCAGCTTTTTCAATAGGCTGTGTATTTATTTTGTTTCAGAAATTACAAGGACGTTTTTCCTTTAGTTTTAAAAACATAATTGCCGGAATTGTACTAGGCATACCCAATTATTTTTCTATCTACTTTTTAGTCAAAGCTTTACGGAGTGACTTATTGGACAGCTCTGGAATATTTACCATCAATAATGTTGCGATTGTTATGATTTCTACTTTTATTGGTGTGCTTATATTTAAAGAACGATTATTAATAAAGAATTGGATTGGGATTGCACTGGCTATCGTTAGCATTGTTCTTGTAGCCCTAGACACCTTATAATGATGGAACTTAGAGATACATATAACACCATAACAAAACCTTCACCAGAAACACTTTTTAAAGAACGAGGCAGTAAGTTTTATAACTATGCTTTTCCAGTAAAAGATGAAGATGCAATTAAAGATGCCTTAGCGTCACTTAAAAAAAAACACCACACTGCTGGTCATTTTTGCTATGCTTGGCAATTAGGACAACGCTATGAATCGTACAGAGCTAATGATGACGGCGAACCCAACAACAGTGCAGGAATGCCTATTTACGGGCAACTGCAAGCTTTTGATACCACTAATATTCTAGTCGTAGTAGTTCGCTATTTTGGCGGAACAAAGCTTGGTGTAGGTGGATTAATACAAGCATATAAGCAAGGAGCGCAGTTAGCGTTAGAGGCATCAAAAATTGTAAAACGCACTATTAATCAAGAATTTAACATCAAATTTGACTACCCAGAGATGAATGACGTGATGCGGATTATTAAAGATGAAAATCTAACAATCGTATCTCAAAAAATGGAATTGAATTGTGAAATGATCATTACTGTCCGTCTCAAAGAAGCAGATCGAGTTTTTAATGCCCTCCAATTACTTCATAAGATTTCGATTAAAAAACTGTAAGCATTGTGCTAATTGTTAAAACTTAATCGATTAACTTTTCTAGCAAATATTCTGGAGCTTTCATGAGCTTTTTTGTGTTACTGTTAATAAACACCAAAGTGGTTTCTGCAGTAACTAAAATTGCACCCGATTTATTGGTGATTTCATAGTAAAATTCAATTCTGTAAGTAGGAATTTTCTTCAGACTCGTTGTAACGAACAATTCATCGTCATATTGTGCAGATTGCTTGTAATTTATGTTTAGGTTTACTACCGGCAGCATGACACCATTTTCTTCCATCCATTTGTAAGAGAAGCCCATTTCTCTTAGCCACTCGGTTCTTCCTATTTCTAAATATTGGGCATAATTTCCGTGATAGACGACTCCCATTTTGTCAGTTTCGCCATATCTTACTCTCAAAGAAAATGTAGTTTTTTTCAAAATAAAATTATTTAAAAGGGGTTCATTTTTAGTATTTTACAAAAGCACACTTAGTATGCAAAAAAAATACTTAACATTCAAGTGTAATTTGGTTTTTTTATTCAATTAATTGTTCACATATTTGCATAGCTGAGAGATACGTATGAAACTTCCCAATTTCATCTATTTCAGCTTTAAAGTATCAACCTTAATAACCGCAAATTTAACATGAGTAAAACTGCCGAATCAGTTTGGACAAATTGCCTGTCCTTTATAGAAGACAACATTACGTCTCAAGCTTACAAAACTTGGTTCGAACCTATTAAAGCGGTTAAACTTACAGATAATGCATTAAGCATTCAAGTACCTAGTAAATTTTTCTACGAGTTTTTAGAGGAGCATTATGTAAAGCTCCTTAAAGTTGCATTGACGCGTGAGTTGGGAACAAGCGCAAAGTTAGTGTACAACATTAAAATGGAAAACACGTATGGCAATAAGCAGCCATTTACAGAAAAGATACCGAGTACTAACCGAAGTAATAACCAGGGTTCGCAAAACGTAGATGCTCCATTAAAAAACAAAAGCCCTCAACTCAAAAATCCATTTGTGATACCTGGTATCCGTAATGTAAAAATTGAGTCTCAGCTTAACCCTAATTATAATTTTGAAAACTTCTTAGAAGGAGAGTCTAATCGCTTAGCGCGCTCTGCAGGTATTGCAGTAGCAAATAAGCCCGGCGGAACCTCTTTTAACCCATTACTAGTATTTGGTAGTGTAGGTTTAGGAAAAACACATTTAGCGCACGCTATAGGTGTGGATATTAAAGATAAATATCCAGAGAAAACAGTGCTTTATATTTCCGCAGAAAAATTTGTACAGCAGTACAGTGAGTCTGTAAAGAAAAACAACAGGAACGATTTTATACATTTCTACCAAATCATTGACGTACTTATCGTAGATGATATACAGTTACTCTCCGGTAAAGCAGGAACACAAGATGTATTTTTTCACATTTTTAATCACTTGCACCAAAACGGTAAGCAAGTTATTCTTACCAGTGACAAGGCACCTGTAGACATGATAGATATTGAGCAGCGTTTACTCTCTCGTTTTAAATGGGGACTATCTGCAGAGTTGAACCATCCTGACTATGACACTCGAGTGGCGATCATTCAAAATAAGCTGTATAGAGACGGTGTAGAGATGCCAGATGATATCGTGGAGTTTCTAGCAAACAATATCAAAACAAATATTAGAGAGCTAGAAGGCGCTATTATATCTTTAATTGCACATTCATCATTCAACAAAAAAGAGATTACAATTGAGCTTGCTAAAAAGATAGTAGATAATTATGTGAAGCACACCAAGCGTGAAGTTTCTATAGACTACATACAAAAAGTGGTAAGTGACTATTTCCAGATGGACGTAGACACCCTTCAATCTAAAACAAGAAAGCGACACATTGTACAGGCAAGACAGTTAGCCATGTTCTTTGCAAAGAAGTTTACCAAAGCCTCATTAGCATCTATTGGCTCTCAAATAGGCCAGCGCGATCACGCTACGGTATTACACGCTTGTAAAACGGTTGACAATCTGGCAAGTACAGATAAACAGTTTAGAAAGTATGTAGAAGACCTTCAGAAAAAGCTAACATTATAATCATTTAAATCCTGCCTTTACGGTGGGATTTTTTATTTTTAATACTTCGGAAATATGCTATGAAAACAAAAATCCTAATGGTTTGTCTTGGCAACATTTGTCGCTCTCCACTTGCAGAAGGCATTTTGACCTCGATGATAGACCCAGAAAAAGTCATGGTTGCATCTGCAGGCACTGGAGGATGGCACGTAGGCTCACAACCAGACCCACGAAGTATTGAAGTTGCCAATAAAAACAATATCGACATCACCCATCAACGCGGCAAACAATTTTCAACCTATGACTATGAGATTTACGATCACATCTTTGTGATGGATGCTTCAAATTATAATGATGTAATTAAACTTTCCAAGACAGATACAGAAAGAGCAAAAGTGTCTATGATTTTAGACGAACTATTTCCTGGTGAGAAAGTAGATGTTCCAGACCCCTATTACGGAGGTGATTCTGGCTTTGATAACGTATACGATATGTTATACTCGGCTTGTGAGAAAATAGTGAGTAGGCTTGCTCTTTAAAAAGTTGCATTTTCAGTACATTTACGAAAAATAAATTTGACATGAAAAAACTACTTCTAAGTATTGTTGCTCTAGGTTTTGCCTTTTCAAGCAATGCGCAATCCATTACATTAGAAACATTTGCTACTGGACTAAGCTCACCTGTAGATATCCAACATGCAGGAGACGACAGACTTTTTGTTGTTGAAAAAGCAGGACGAATCATCATTTTAGACACTAACGGTGACGAAACAGGTACCTTTTTAAATATCACATCACTTGTTTCTGGAGGTGGCGAACAAGGGTTATTAGGCCTGGCTTTCCACCCAGATTATGCCACTAACGGACACTTTTTTGTAAACTACACCAACAATGGTGGTGACACTCAAATCTCAAGATTTACAGTATCTGGAGATCCTGATGTGGCAGATGCAGGATCAGAACTCCCAATAATTGATTATGCACAGCCGTTTTCAAATCACAATGGAGGCTATTTAGATTTTGGATCTGACGGATTATTATACATCGGTACTGGTGATGGCGGAAGCGGAGGAGATCCTGGAAACAGAGCTCAAAACAAGCAATTATTATTAGGTAAAATGCTAAGAATAGATATTGACAATTCATCTAACGGCAACAATTACGCTATCCCTGCAGGTAATCCATACCTAGGAGACCCAAATGGATTAGATGAAATTTGGGCCATTGGATTAAGAAACCCTTGGAAATATGATTTTGACCCTAATAGCAATGATCTTTGGATTGCAGACGTAGGACAAAATGCGATTGAAGAAATCAACAGAGTGGATTATACTATCGCAGATCTTAATTATGGATGGAGATGCTATGAAGGCTCTAGTGAATTTAACACAGCAAATTGCCCAGCAGCTGGAGACCTTACATTTCCAGTTTATGAGTACCCACAAGGCGGTGCATGTTCCATTACAGGCGGAAAAGTATATACTGGAGCTACATATCCAGATCTTCAAGGATACTACTTTTATGCAGACTTGTGTGATAGCAGAATAGCAGCTGTGAGCCCGACAAATACTAATGTCGCATTTGGAACCTTTGGCGGCAACACTTGGACTACCTTTGGTAGAGATGTAAATGGCGAAATATACATTGGAGCATTTGGCGGTACAATAAGCAAGATTACTGATATGGAACTTGTTTTAGACACAGATTCTTTTGAGATTAATGGTTTTAAATTATTTCCTAATCCTGCAAAGAACCAATTGACAATAACGAGTGAATCTCAAGCAATTCAGGCAATTGCTATTTATGACATTAAGGGAAGCTTAATGGTTGAAGAGACAAACACGAACACTTTAAGCAAAAACATTAATGTATCTGGTCTTAACCCAGGATTATATATTACTGCGATTACAACGGATAATGGCAGTAGATTTACACAAAAATTAATAATTAAGTAAAACTACATGGACCATAAAAAAGGAAACCTGTATTTAATTCCTTGCACATTAGGCGATACTCCACCACTGGAAGTATTGCCTTTTTTAGTTAAAAAAGCGGTAGAAGAAATAGATCATTATGTGGTGGAGCATGAGAAATCTGCCAGACGTTTCATTAAAAGCATAAGTCCTAATAAAGGTCAAGACCAGCTATATATTAGTGAGATTAATAAATTTACTCCAAATGATGAAATTCCACTTATGATTCATCCGTGCCTTGAAGGTAAAGACGTAGGAGTCATCTCTGATGCTGGATGCCCTGGCATTGCAGATCCAGGAGCACTTATCGTGCAAGAGGCTCATAAAAATGGGATAAAAGTAGTGCCATTAGTAGGCCCTTCTTCTATATTGCTGGCTATGATGGCGAGTGGTTTTAACGGTCAGAACTTTGCTTTTAATGGATACCTACCCATAGACAAACAAGATCGTAAAACTGCCATAAAAAGATTAGAGAAGTTAAGCGGTGAATACGAGCAAGCGCAAGCCTTTATTGAAACGCCATACAGAAATAATCAAATGCTTGACAGCCTTATTAGCAGTCTAAATGGCAATACAAGCATATGTGTAGCCTGCGATATCACCCTTTCAACAGAATACATAAAAACGTTTACCGCAAATGAATGGAAACGAAAAAAGGTAGATCTTAATAAAAGACCTACCCTTTTTATAATTCAAAAACTGTAAATTAATCTAAACTATAAAATGTTTACTCTTGCTTTTTTATCTGCTTGTATGAATGAAGTATCATAGCCAGAAAATTTCTTTATGTAATAAGCAATTGTAACACCATTACCATCTGCAAATTGAGTGGCTCCAACAGAACGGAGGTAGCTTTTTACATTACCCGCTCCTGCTAAATGCGCTGCCGCAAGGATTCCGCTTTCAGTAACTCTTACCCCATTTATATATCTACCAGCACTTCGCTTAATATCTTTACGAAGAATCCACTTATTTCTAGCCATATTTGCCTTAAAAGCAGCCTCTTGCATTTGAGAGCTTTGCAAGAATAAACTAGAATTGTTAATCCCTATCATTTCTAGAGTCCCTTTACCAAACTGGTATTTACCCATATAACCAAACTGGTTCACTACACCGTATCTTCCTTGAGACTCTTTAAATCCCAAAGCCTCTTTAAAGCCAACAAAACCCTTATCTAAGAAAATAGAAAAGGAAACGGGAGTGAAAGCATCTAATGTTACTTCGTCCTCACTAGGAACCGTATACACTAAATTTGTATTGTCAAGTCTGTAGTGAGAGAAATCTAAAGCAGTTTCAATCGAATAACCAGATTTAACGATCATTAGCAATAAGGCAACGAATACTAAAGTACTTACTTTTATCTTCATTTTTTCTGAAATTTAAAGAGAGTAAACCCCCTTATTTTCGCGGTGCAAAGATACTACTTCTGAAACAACAGAAAAGCAATATATGTTAAAAAATGTTAATTCAGTTTTGGAGCTTTTTCTTACAACTAAGGTAGTACTTTCTTACAAAGAAATTTAGACCAATAAAAATAGTAATGAACAGGTTTTCAACAACTTAAATTTCAGAAACACCAGACACACTAACGATTTACACCGTTACTATTAATCCAGTTTACATAAGCAACCTTATTTTTATTGTGTCCCGCCAGCGTTTTAGCAAACTTGTGGTAGCCAAAATTAGTCACATCTGCCACCATATACAAGTAATTATGACTCGCAGGGTTGAGCACTGCATCTATAGAAGAAACATCTGGCATGGTTATAGGCCCAGGAGGTACACCCGTGTATTTATAGGTATTATATTTTGAGTCAAGTTCTAGATCTTTATACAAAACACGTTTTATCACCTGAGAGAAATTGTTTTCGTTTCGTTTTTTAGCATAAATAACCGTTGGATCTGCTTGAAGCAACATTCCTTTTTTTAGGCGATTTACATATAAACCAGCAACCAATGGACGCTCATCTACTTTAGCCGTTTCTTTTTGCACAATGGCTGCTAATGCAATCACTTGCTTTGGGGTCATACCTAACTGTGACGCTTTAGCCATTCTTTTGGTATTCCAAAAGCGCTTATACTCTTCCAGCATTTTGTTTCTGAAATCTTCTGCACTTGTATTCCAGTATATCTCATACGTATTTGGAATGTACATAGACAGTGCGGTATCCTTATTAAAATCAGCTAATTTTAAAAAATCTGGGTTCTTAAGCGCGGTAATAAATGAAAGACTATCTGGTTCCATCTGACTAGCCAGATGACCCGCAAGATTTTCTAATCGCTCTTGATTGTTAAATTTAATATCAATAGGTGTATTGCCAGAGCGTATACTATTGATAATATCATTATTATTCATTCCTTTTTTAATAATGAAATGACCCGACTTGATGTTGCCACTATATTTTTTCTGTTCTGCAACTGCAATAAAACTGTCCACGTCATCTAATAATGGTGTTATCTCTTCAATCACTTGTGAAAAATTCGCTCCTCTAGGGATATACACATGTGCCTCTTCATTCTTAAATGCCGTGTTTGGCACAAAAATATTATTGTACACGTAGTACGCAAAACCTGCCATTACCACTAAACCTAAAAGCACAACGGCTACTAAAATCTTTTTGAGATACATTTATTCTTTGATGTATTGATATATTAATTCGTCTTTAAAACTCCCTTTAGAAAAGCTCCAATCTTTCTTAACGCCTACTTTTACAAACCCTTGATTTTCAAATAAAGCAATGCTAGCAGCATTATCCGAAGTGATATTAGCATACAACTGATGTACTTGAAAAGCATCAAAAGCATAATCGCATAGCGTGGTCAAGGCATCTTTTCCAAACCCTTTACCTCTGGCCGTTTCTAATAACATTAGCCCTACTCCTACTCGTCTATTTTTGGGATCAAAGTCAAATAAGTCAATAAATCCTAATGCTGTTTCTTTGTTATTATCAGTAATTACCAAGCGTAATTGTTTTGCCTCATAGATATCTTGATGCGCATTACTCAAGTATTGCTTTAAAATATGTTTTGAATAAGGCACTTGCGTATTGCTCAGCTCCCAACCAGAAGTGTCATTCTCAATAGAAAATAACAAATCCAAGTCTTCTGGCTCCAATGCTCTTAGCGCGATATTTTCACCTTGTAAACTTATTGTTCCCATACTCCTTTATATACTAAGGTTGCTGGCCCTTCTAAAAATATGTTAGAATAGCCATTTTCATTTGCGTCAAATCGCACCAGAAGGGTTCCGCCAGGGGTCACCAAACTCACTTGGCTCTCTTTTAACGCACCCATTTTATGTAAGGCAATTGCCACAGCCGTGACACCAGTCCCACAAGATAGTGTTTCATCTTCTACACCGCGTTCATAGGTTCTCACCTGATAGATCTTTTCTGAAACTTGTGCTACAAAATTTACATTCGCACCTTCAGCTCCATAGATATCATGTCTTATTGCTTTTCCTTGTGTATAAACATCAAAGTCATCTAACTTTTCAACCAGTTGGACATGATGCGGTGATCCAGTATTTAAAAAAGTATAGTTTTCCGAAACTTTCACGGTATCAACATCTATCATTTTTAATGAAACTCCATCTTCCTTGACAACAGCATCATGAAGCCCATCAATGGCCATAAATTGTGTCTTATTATCGATTACTCCAAGCCGCTTTGCAAAATCTACAATACATCTACCGCCATTACCACACATAGTGCTCTCATTGCCATCTGCGTTATAATACACCATCTTAAAATCTGCTGTAATAGCTTCTTCTAAAAGAATAAGTCCATCTGCCCCTACTCCAAATTTTCTATCGCATAGCAGCGCGATCAACTTGGTGTCCTCCTTAGGGAAAATCTGTAAGCGATTATCAATCATTACAAAGTCATTTCCGGTACCTTGATATTTATAAAACGGGAAGCTCATGAATAGCAAAGGTATAAAAAGGAAGACGATACAAATCTAATCTAATATGTTAATGGATGTTAATTTTTGAAATACACTATAATAATCTGCGTCATATAATTGTTATCTAAGTAGAACTCTTAAAACGTACAACACATGAAACAGACATTTAAATTTTTAGCAATTGCAATAATAGCAGGAGTAGTATCAATAGGAGGTTATAAAATGTTTGAAGAAAAACCTACTGAGTTTACAGCGGAAACTCTTGAAGAAAACCCAACATTCATTCCTGCTTCTTTCCCAAATTTTAGCACCATCAATACCGGGATCGACTTTACAGAAGCAGCAGAAAAAACGGTACATGCCGTAGTTCACGTAAAAAATAAAACTATAAGTTCTAAGCCCTCCAATATATTTGATTATATGAATGGAGGCGAACCTCGTTTTATGCTTGGCACTGGTAGTGGTGTGATTATTTCGCCTGACGGCTATATTGTCACTAATAACCACGTGATTGAAAACGCAAATGAATTAACAGTTACACTTAACAATAACAAAACCTACGAAGCAGAACTGATAGGAACAGACCCAAAAACGGATATCGCTTTAATACGTATAAAAGCCAGCGACATAGAATTTCCTTATGTTCCTTTTGCAGATTCAAATGCTGTTAAAATTGGCGAATGGGTACTTGCCGTGGGTAATCCTTTTAATTTAACCTCAACGGTTACAGCGGGAATAGTAAGTGCCAAAGCACGTGACCTAGCTGGCGATCGCGATACACAATCATTTATACAAACAGATGCCGCAGTAAATCGCGGGAATAGCGGTGGTGCTTTAGTAAATACTAATGGAGAACTAATAGGAATCAATACTGCTATCACTAGCGAGACAGGTTCTTATGTGGGCTACTCCTTTGCAGTACCTTCTAATAATGCTCGCAAAGTGATTGAAGACATTATGGAGTTTGGTGATGTACAACAAGGCATATTAGGAATCTCTGCTTTAAATAATGCAGATGCCATTGCGAGAGGCGCTAATATTGCCCAAGGAGTTCACGTAGCGAACGTAGAAAAAGGGAGTGGCGCAGATAAGGGCGGCATTAAATCTGGAGACATTATCCAGAATATAGATGGTATTAAAATAGGTAAGTTTTCAGATCTTGTAGGATATTTAGGTTCTAAAAGGCCTAATGATGTGGTAGACGTTCAGATTCTGCGTGATGGTAATCAAAAAAACATTCCTGTAACATTAATAAAATTAGAGACCTTAGAAATTCCAGATATTGGTATTGAGGTTAAAAATGTGTCTAAGTCTATCTTAGAACAGAGAGGGATTGAGTATGGAGTAGAAATAAGTAGAGCCATGACCGAAGCTACAAAACGATACAAAATAGAAGGGGATATCATTATTTCGATAGATGACATTCCTATTAAAAATATTGATGATGCGAAGCGCGTCATGAGCACAAGACGGTATGAAGACAATCTTAAAATCACCTTTTTTAATAAAAAAGGCGAAACACATTCTTATATTTTCAGGTAAGAAGGACGCGAAATAATTTTTATCCTGAAAATACACAAACCCCTACTTTGGAAGAAGATAGGGGTTTGTTTTTTATTAATGGAAACTAAATATATAGTTTCTCGAAAATTTCATTTCGTCCCGAAGCTTCGGGAGATTCAGTATCGCAGACCCCCCAGCGATTATTAAAATAAACAATACAACCTCATCCTAACGTACTAATTATAAATCCCTTGTTCTAACCTTTTTCAGTTCGATTTTTCACATCCAGAATATTTCAGAAAAAACCACAACACAAACCAATACAAATGAGTATTTTTGCGCAAAATTTAAACCCTAACCTTCTGTACTACAGAAATATTAAAAAAACACAACTATGAGTTTTGATGACGTTTATGAAAAAGAACTGTCTTTTCAAACAGATCGCCGCAAGGCAACTGTAGCATTTATTAATATTATTAGTGATTTATGGTATGATAAGTCCATTGAGTTAGTCCTCTTTAGAAACCAACTCATTGACCGTAATGTAAGTGAGATTCTCAATCTTCACGAATATGCTGGTGAGTTTGTACAGAAGCCCATTTCTATTTTTGACTCAGTAGAAATTGCGCAGGCGATAAAAATGCTTGACCTCCCTCCTTCTAAACTTGATATTGGTAAACTTACGTATGAGTATCATATAGAAGACAAACAATATCCAGACGCAGCGGCTTTTGTTTCGTCAAAATTGGCAGGTGCCAAAGACATGGAAAACATCACTCCTAAAGATGTCGTCTTATATGGTTTTGGAAGAATAGGAAGATTATTAGCTAGAGAACTTATGACACGCGCTGGGCAAGGCAGCCAAATGCGTTTAAGAGCCATCGTTACTAGAGGAAAAATAGACAAAACAGTATTAGAAAAAAGAGCTTCTTTATTACAGTATGATTCTGTGCACGGTGATTTTGCAGGTACCGTTCGTATAAACGAAGAAAAGAGCGCTTTAATTATTAATGGAACTACCGTTCACGTTATCTCTGCAAATGGTCCAGAAGATATAGACTATACAGACTACGGGATTAACGATGCTTTAATTATTGACAACACAGGAGCTTTTAGAGATAAAGAAGCACTAGAGAGACACCTTATACCTAATGGTGCTAGTAAAGTGTTATTAACGGCACCAGGAAAAGGAATCCCTAACATTGTTCACGGTGTAAACCACCTAGAGAACAATCCAGATGAGATAGATATCTTTTCTGCGGCGTCTTGTACTACAAACGCTATTACTCCAGTTTTAAAGGCAATGGAAGATAGTTTTGGAGTAATACAAGGACACCTTGAGACGATCCACGCCTATACAAATGACCAGAACTTGGTAGATAATATGCACAGTAAATACCGTCGTGGTAGAGCTGCTGCGTTAAACATGGTGATTACAGAAACAGGCGCTGGTAAAGCGGTTTCTAAAGCCCTTCCAAGTTTTGAAGGTAAGCTTACATCAAACGCTATTCGTGTACCGGTTCCTAATGGATCGCTAGCTATTTTAAAATTAGAGCTCGAGAATACTACCTCTGTAGATGGTTTAAATGCAATGCTTAAAAAGTACGCATTAGAAGGGAACCTCGTAGAGCAAATTCAATATTCTTTAAATAACGAGTTAGTTTCTAGTGATATCGTTGGTTCTTCTGCTCCGTCTATTTTTGACAGCAAAGCAACCATCGTAGCTAAAGACGGTAAAAACTGCGTTTTATATGTATGGTATGATAATGAGTACGGGTATAGCCATCAGGTAATTCGTCTTGCTAAATACATTAGTAAAGTAAGAAGATTTACCTATTACTAGTGGTAATTGCCTTGCGGCGAAAATGCTAAATAGTTTAAACTCGCTCTAACCATTAAGGTCAGGGCGAGTTTTTTTTGTTTTAAAATTGTAATTTAGAGACTCCAAATTATGCAAACCCATGAAAGTAATAACTGCCACCATAGCACATCTAGATCAATTAGCTCCTCTTTTTGATGAGTATAGGCAGTTTTATAAAAAACAATCTGATCTAGTGGGGGCGCGTTCTTTTTTAGAAGCTAGATTTTTAAAAGAAGAATCTACAATTTTCTTAGTACTCGATGATAACAATGAAGCATTAGGATTTACACAATTGTATCCTAATTTTTCTTCGGTATCTATGAAGCGAGATTATATTTTAAACGATCTTTTTGTCACTGCAGCAGCCAGAGGAAAAGGTGTTGGGAAGGCCCTATTATTAAGGGCTCAAGAGTTTTCGAGCAAAGAAAACGCTAAAGGAATTATGTTGGAGACAGCCTTTGACAATCCCGCACAACATCTCTATGAAAAACTAGGCTGGAAAAAAGATGTAGAAGTGTTTTACTATGCTTGGGAAGTTGAAAAATAGTTAAACGCAAATGGGTTAAGAGTTAATCGGGGATTGTTATTTTTTTAATATAATCTATCATCATTAATCAAAACAACATCACTAGCCCGAATCTAAATTCTGAGCGTCGAGTTTGTAAAGAATTAAAACTGCTTCCCCGCCTTTTTATTTCTGCTGCTTCTAAAATTCCTGCTATTTTTAGTAAGGTAACTCACGAGAGTCATCGCTACACTCACTAAAATAATAAGAATAATTATTTGATATGCTTCATCAGGTACATCCATACTCTAAATATACAAAAAATGTTTCAATTTGATAATAGTCTCTGTGAATCTCAAAGAACTGGGAGTTGGGAGTTGGATTTAAAAAATTACTATCACCCTGAGCTTATCGAAGGGCAACCTTAGTCAAAAACATAAAACAGTTATTTTGTTGTGCTTCGACAAGCTCAGCATGACAATTAATAATATACAGAGATAAACCGTCCAGTGATTTCTTGTACTTTTGCATATTCAAGCTTAAGCAATATGCGCATAGACATCATCACCGTATTACCAGAATTATTAAGAAGCCCTTTTGAAGCGAGTATCTTAAAACGAGCTATCGAGAAAGGACTGGTAGAAGTGCATATGCATAACCTGCGTGACTTCTCTACTAATAATTACAACCAGATAGACGACTACCAGTTTGGTGGTGGTGCTGGGATGGTCATGATGATAGAACCAATTGACAAATGCATTTCTAAGCTTAAAGCAGAACGTGATTATGATGAGGTCATTTATATGACACCAGATGGCGAGACTTTAAATCAAGGGATTGCAAACCAACTTTCTTGTCAAGAAAATATCATTCTATTGTGTGGGCATTATAAAGGGGTAGACCAAAGAGTGCGTGACCAATTTATCACAAGAGAAATCTCTGTGGGAGACTTTGTACTGAGTGGTGGTGAACTTGCAGCGGCCATCGTCTGCGATGCTGTAATACGATTGCTGCCAGGTGTACTTGGCAATGAGACCAGTGCGCTTACAGATAGTTTTCAGGACGATTTATTGGCCCCGCCAATCTATACGCGACCATCAGAATATAAAGGCTGGAAAGTGCCAGATATTTTGTTAAGTGGTCACAATGAGAACATCGATAAATGGCGTGAAGAACAGGCCTATAAACGCACAGAAGAATTAAGACCAGACTTGTTAGAAGACTGAAAATTGACCTAGGACCCCTATCGCTAAATGACGTAAGACCGCTTCGCTGTAGGACGTAAGATCGCTACGCTGAAAGACTAAAATTTTGGGTGAGCGGTGAGTAAAAATTAAAAAAGATATAATTAACCAATGTATTACCACGTTATTAGATAAACAAGCCGTGCAGCATAGGAATCGTCCGCCCAAAGTCCTTTTTATAAATCAATCAAAAAAAATATGAGCAAAATCATAAAACACTCGCGCATCAAGTCTTACAGCGAAGCGATCTTAAGTCCCTTTAGTCTTAAGTCCTTCTTATAACTCGATCAAAAAAATATGCGCAAAATCATAAAACACTCACGCATCAAGTCTTACAGCGAAGCGGTCGTACGTCTCCTTTGTCCTAAGTCCCTTTCGTCCCTCTTGTCGTACGTCCTTCAGCGAAGCGATCTTACGTCCCTTTCGTCCTAAGTCCTTTGCAGCATGCTATTAATAGAAACTTATATCGTCCCAAAAGACAGCCCAAGAGTTCGGCTTTCAGATATTTCTGCAGGGACATTTAAGACCATTAGTTCTAGAAAAGCCTTTAAAAAAGTCATTAAAGCTGGTCTTGTAACTCTCAATGATAACAAGGCTTATACCGCAGATTTTGTAGCTGTAGGCGATACCATTTCAATTTACAAGGACGAATCACGCTCAAAAAAACCCTCTATACACATCCCAATAGACATCTTATTTGAAGACAATTACCTCGCCATCATCAACAAACCAGCAGGCATTGAGGTAAGCGGAAATAAAAAATATACGATTGAAAATGCATTGCCTAACCTACTTAAAAAAAGCACACAAAAAGACGCCTTAGACAGACCACTCCCCGCCCATCGCTTAGATTATCCAACAAGTGGTTGTCTTTTAATAGGTAAAACTTCGGAAACTTTACAGGCATTGCATCTTCTTTTTGAAACCAGAAAAATCGCTAAAACATATCTAGCGGTTACGGTTGGGGAGCACACCTTGCCTGCCGGCAGGCAGGTTTCCGAAGGAATAATAACAGTACCCATTGATGGCAAAGAATCATGGTCCAGTTTTAAAATCTTGCAAACGATAGCTTCAAAAAAATATGGTGCTTTAAATCTTGTAGAACTAACACCGCATACGGGTCGAAGACATCAATTAAGAAAACATTTGCTCCACTTAGGAAATCCTATTTTTGGAGATACGTTGTACTCAAAAGACATAAAAAATGGCAAAGGAAACGGAATTTACCTGCAAGCAATCTCATTAAAATTTGAACATCCATATACCAATGCTCCGGTAATGATTAGCTGCCCAACTACTAAAAAAATGAAAGAAATTTTCTTTAAATGAAATGGATATACTCACACGGTTCTATAGCATGCATTAGGCAGTTTAACCTGCACTCACAGCTCATTATCAAAAGATTTCTTAATCAATTCTCCCTTACTATTAATGGCTAATATTTTATAAATATTCTTAATATGGCTTCTAACCGTATCAAGAGAAACAAATAAATCATCTGCAATCATCTTATAGCTTTTTCCAGAAAGAATACCATTTACCACCTCCATTTGCCGATCTGTTAAAAGACGTTCGCTTGGTTTTTGAGGCATATAGTGGCTGGCTAAATTTCTAGCAATAGCAGGAGACATATAAGAACCTCCTTCACTCACAATTTGCACTGCTTCTCCTATTTTTTTAAGAGAGACGCGCTTAGAAGTGTAAGAACAGGCTCCTTGAGTTAAGGCTTTTAATATTACGGCCGTTTCTTCAATGGTAGTTAACATAATAACATCTAGCTTTGGGCACACTTTTTTAATATGAGGTATACCCTCAATACCTGACATTCCAGGTAAATTAATATCTAGTAACAGGATAGAAGGCTGTGTATCCATTGTAACAATCGTTTCTAAAAATTCTTCTACAGAAAAAACAGCAGCAACAACAGTGACACCTTCTTGTGTAGCAAAAAATTCACACAAGCTATTACGTATGGTTAGGTCGTCTTCAATGACCGCAAGATGGATAGCATTCTTCATAAGGGTAAATAAGAGTATAAATTTACAACGATATCAATTGACTTACAATCACATCTTCGTGTGGTTTTTTTGAATACCATAGTCATTGTAAAAACTAATTTGGGACTATAATTTAAAGGGTAATTTTAAATGAATTTCAAACCCATTGTCCTTCACAAAATGGATTGTTGCATCCATTTTTTGCGCACGACGTTTCATATTAATAAGCCCAAAGCCAGTGGGTGTTTTTTTATCATTAACGACTCCATCATCTTTAATCACTAGCGTTCCAAATCCATCTTGGTTGGTGATTTTTATAATTACGTTTTTGGCTTTTGCGTGCTTTAATATATTGGTAATCGCCTCTTTATAGATGTAAAACATGTGTTGCTTAGCGCTCACAGATAATTTTTTAGTAAGGTTAAGATCGTTTTTTTCAATTTTAAAATGAATGCCTTGGGGTAATAAAAACTCATCCGCTACTTCTTCCATACGTTCAAGGAGATCTGCTGTGCGCTCTCTTCTGTTATCAATACTCCATACCAAATCTCTCATCTGTGAGATGGCATCACGACTGGTACTAGCAATTTTATTTAATTTGCTCCTATTTTCATCATTGGCATTTGCTTCTAATAATTCTGTCTGCATTGCAATACCAGTTAAGGTAGACCCTAAATTGTCGTGTAAATCACTAGAAATCTCTGTGCGTAATTCTTCTATTGCAAAAAGTTGTCGCACCCTTAGTTGAAAAATACCATAAATAATTGCTAGTAGCAGTAAGACACACAATGCAATAAACCACCATGTTTTATAAAATATGGGGGCTACAGTAATGGGCACTTTTAATATATTGCTGTTTTCAGAGCCGCTAAAATCTGCTCCTTTTACGTTTAGTACATAGTCTCCAGCGGGCAATTTATTATACCGCACATAAGGGTTTGCACCTTGCGAAAACCAAGTGTCCTCAAAGCCTTCTAGCCTTGTGAGGTATTGATTCTCAGTATTCTTAAAATAATTAGGAATGGTCCAATTAACCTGAAAATACTGATCGTAAGGACTTATCTCAAGCTTTATATCTTGTGTAGCCGATAGATCTGTTTTTTGAATGTTGTTACTCTCACTGTTATATCGTGTTATATTAGATAATAATATAGGGGTTTCTAGAGGTGCTTTTATTAAATCTTTAGGATCAAATCGATTCACGCCATTCATTCCACCAAAATAATGCGCACCATTACTATCCTTAAAAAAAGAAGCATAGTTAAACTCATTGTGCGTAAGACCATCTTCCACAAAATAGTTTTGAAAAGTCTTTGATTCTGTATTAAAAAAGGAAAGCCCATCATAAGTACTTACCAAAAAATGCTCATTATAAGGCAGAATACCCACCACATTATCATTAGGTAAGCCACTCGAAACATCATAAACAATAGCTTCATTTTGATCTGGATGTAAATAAACAAGACCTCCACCAAAGGTACCTAGCCATAAACTCTCATCTTCATTTTCGTGAACAACCATAATGTTATTCTTATTCAAAGGCGGATTTGAAGTGAGGTTATACTGTTCTTCAATGGTACCGTTTAGGTTAATTTTAAACAGCCCATCATTTAAGGTTCCGGCCCAAATAATACCCGGAGATTTACTTTCTAAAAAATACCTAAAGTGTACATAATCTTTTGCTACAGAATTCTTAAAAACCAACTCATGAGTTCCAGTCTCCGGGTTGTATAGCGTAAGTTTTGATAATGTAAACCCAAATAATAAGCGTCCATCTTTAAGAGTTATTATAGGGCTTTGTCCAGTGATATTAAGTCTATTGTCAAATTCTGGCAGCACTTGAGTAAATCCATCACTTAATCGTATTTTTACGAGTGATTCATTAACCGTATAGACATAATTTTTAGCGAGGTCTATAGTAAAAAAACGAGCCCCAAAAAGCGGATTAGTGGCTGCATCATAATCGCCCCATAAATTAAGTTCTCTTATTTGATTGCCTTGTGCGTCAAAAACAATGAGCCTTTTATCCCGTTCATACATAGCAATAATCTCACCGGCTTTAGTTTCAAACATAGCGCGCATGCTATTACCCCAACCTGTTTCATCAGATTTAAACAGCTGTTTAAAAATCTTAGGTTTGATACGCATTTTTACAATACCCTTATCTGTAGTGAGCCACAAAAGACCATTATTATCTACAAACAACTGTGAGATACGCGTAAAATCTAGTCGCTCTTGTATCGTATTTGTAATATTAGTAATGCTACCTAGGCGCTCTTTTCTGTAAACAATGGTATCTCCAGAAAACCAAGTATTCCCTTCTTTATCAACGATAGCACGATCGATGCTTTTGGGTTCATCAAACAAGGATTGCCATTTATTTTTTAAGGTATCATAACGAATGATTCCTTTCTTACTAGGAAAATAATAATGTTGATTTTCAGCATCAAAAAACGAAGTGCCTCGGGAATTGATTTCTTTATCATCCTCAAAAATTGACAATGTTTTATTTTCAAGTCGCTCCCCTTCTTCTGTATACTGTTGGCTTCCTCGTTCTTCTGTCAACCACCACAGTTTATTATCGCGGTCTGAGATGAGTCTCGTAAATTCGCGGTTAGCTCGTCGCACACTGTCTAAGGCTATAAAACCTAGTGATTCATCAAATTTTTGAAGGTATTGATAAGTGTCTTCGCTTTTAGAAATCCAATGGTCATCTGTGACAATCCATACTTGTTTTTTATAATCTATATGAAGATCAAAGACATCCCCTTTAATTCCTTGTGTTTTCCCATAAGCAGTAATACTATCTGTTTGTGTGTTTATGGTAAATAAATTGTCATTGGCAACAAACCAGATTAGATTATTGCCTTGATACACTAAGTTGTGATCTGTAAACTGCTCATTTTCTATAAAATTAGGATTGTTGGGGTTACTATTATACACTTTAAAAGAATACCCATCATATTTAAGAAGTCCCTGTGCAGTGCCAAACCACATAAAACCTAAACTATCTTGTGCGACAGACTTTACGTCTCTAAAAGGCAAACCATTATCTGTGGTTATGGTCTCTATTTGAGATAATGTTTGTGCATTAAGAGCACTAAACGTAAGGCTAAGAAAAAGAACAAACAACGTTACTAATCTAAGCCTGGTCTGGTTAGATGTAATAGCTATACATTGTCGTTTTAACTTTTTCATTTTTCTTTTAAAATTCTTTTCTTCGGAAATTTTAAAGGTGTGCTAATTTCTAAAATTTGAGGCAGTATCAAAGCATTAAAATTTCAGAAAATAAAGAAATGCTTTACACGATGCAAAATAGTCAAAAAATGAGCTAGAATAAAACGGGTGTGATGTTTAGCTTTATTTCTCATTGGCATTTCACAGACTTAAAAAATGGACGGTTTGACCCACGATCGAACGCCAAGGGCGTACTACAAGAACCAAGACAAAAATAATCGTGAATCTTGCAATGAGCAAAGCGAATGCTTCCCAATAAAAAATCGAGACAAGCTATGTTTCAAAACATCCTCGAATTAACATAGGCCAAACAACCTAATAAACCACATTAAGATGTGATTGACAAGACACCTTACATCACATAATTTAGCAGTATTAATATGTTAGCGATGTACAAAGAATTAAAAAACCAAATATGACCATAAAACCTATTGTATCTTCAAATAGAATTCTATACCTAGACATACTTCGTGGTATGGCCATTCTCTTCATTTTTATTGCTAATGTGTACACCTTCTCTGGATGGCAATTTATGCCAGATGAACTAAAAAGCGCCATGAGTGGAGACGCTTTAAATACCATTATTAAACAAGCAACGGTTGTCTTGGTAGATGGCAAATGGTACTCTATATTTTCTTTACTGTTCGGGATAGGTTTCGTGATACAATATGAAAACATAAAGCGTAAAAACGGATCATTCACAAGCTTTTTTAGTAAACGAATGGCGGGTTTATTACTTTTTGGACTACTGCATCTTTTCTTTTTGTGGGTGGGTGATATTCTTACCCTATATGCCCTTTTAGGCTTTGTATTGATCTTCTTTAGAAACTTCAGCCAAAAACGACTGTTGATCTGGGCAGGTATATTACTGTTATTGCCTATTGTGCATTTATTGCTCATGATGGGTTTAGATTTTTATTATCCATACCCATTATTTGACTGGTTTCTTTCTTACTTAGCCAATAACAATATACAATCCCAATTAGTGGGTGGTCAGTACAATCTATTTGCAGATATAACTACTTGGCTAGACGGTACCAGCTGGAAGCAATTATTTATTATGAATCTAGGACTGCCTTCATTGCGCCTGCACGATATCCTTTTAGAAGGCCGTATTTTTAAAGTACTTGCTTGCTTCTTACTAGGTATTTGGGCTGGTAGAAAAATGCTTCACAATGGATTATTACAAAACAAAATACTCTTAAAAAAGATAGCCACCTATGGTTTCTTACTGGGTATTCCCATGAATATACTTTTAGCATATACAAAAACTCAAACAGGAGACACTTGGGAGATTATAAACTTTATAAGCTACGCTTTTGGGGTCGTGCCATTGGCGTGTGCCTATGCAGCAAGTGTAGCGCTTTTAGTGCGATCTGGTAAGTCTTTACTGTCTATACTAGCACCTGTGGGCCAGATGGCAATGAGCAACTATATTTTCCAGACCATGATATCAATTGCACTGTACTATGGTATTGGGTTGGGATTAGCGCTAGATACCACATTATGGCAAGTGATACTCATGACTATTTCCATCTTTAGCCTTCAAGTCTTGTTTAGCACCTATTGGCTGCGCAACTTTAAATTTGGTCCTTTAGAATGGGTATGGAGAATGATGACCTATCAAAAATATATTAAAAACAGAAAATGAGGTAATATTATTAATTATCATTTATAGTATATTATGAAATCTATAAAAATTTATGAGGATTTTATTATTAGAGAGCGAAGTCTCTTTAAACCGATTTTCTACCCCAACCCTAAAGGGAGGGAAATCTCAAATCTTGATAACCATATAGAATAAGTCACCCTTTAGGGTTGGGGTAAAACGTATTCGGGAATTAAAATAACCTAAAAAACCACATCAAAATGTGATTGACACGACAGCCAACAACTCCTAATTTAGCGGTACTAATTTGTTGCATACTGTAGATAACCTAAACTACCAAAAATAGCATTGCAAAAAATAAAAATAAGCCATCATGAAAAAAACGACCCTACTCCTACTTTTTTCTTTTTTACTAACCTTTACCACACAAGCCCAATGGCAGCAACTAGGCCAAGACATTGATGGGGAAGCTGCATTTGATGGTTCTGGAAGATCTGTATCCCTATCTGCAGATGGCAGCATAATGGCAATTGGTGCACCAGGTAATGAAAATCCAAACGGCACAACTGCTGGGCATGTTCGGGTCTTTCAAAACAATAGCGGTACTTGGGCACAAGTAGGTCAAGATATTGATGGAGAAGCTGCAGGTGATTTCTCAGGAGGTGCTGTATCCTTATCTGCAGATGGCACCATAGTGGCCATTGGTGCTGATAGTAATGATGATAATGGAACAAGTGCGGGGCATGTACGCGTCTATCAAAATACTAGCGGCACCTGGACACAAATAGGCCAGGATATAGATGGAGAAGCTGCAAATGATAGTTCTGGATTTTCAGTGTCGCTCTCGGCAGATGGTACTATCGTAGCCATTGGTGCCATATTTAATGATGGTGTAAATGGAGGAAGCTCTGGGCATGTACGCATCTATGCATATAACGGTATCGATACTTGGATACAGCAAGGACAAGACATTGATGGAGAAGCAGCGAGTGATCGTTCTGGACAGTCAGTAGCACTCTCGGCAGACGGCGCTATTGTGGCAATTGGAGCAAATTTTAATGCTGGAGTAAATGGAACATTTTCTGGGCATGTACGTATCTATCAAAACAATAGTGGTACATGGACGCAAATAGGCCAAGATATTGATGGAGAAGCTGCAAGTGATGTTTCTGGAGAGTCAGTAGCACTCTCTGCAGATGGCAGCATCGTTGCCATAGGCGCAATTGGTAATGATGATAATGGAACCAGTGCGGGGCATGTACGTGTCTATCAAAATAATAGTGGCACATGGACACAGGTGGGCCAAGATATTGATGGCGAAACAACAATGGATTTGTCTGGAGCAGCCGTTTCACTTTCTGCAGATGGTACTATCGTAGCCATAGGAGCTACTTCTAATGATGGTAATGGAAGCAATGCTGGCCATGTACGCATCTATCAAAATAATAGTGGCACCTGGACACAAGTAGGTGATGATATTGATGGCGAAGCTGCAGGTGATGATTCTGGAGAGGCTTTAACACTCTCGGCAGATGGCAGTATTGTTGCTGTTGGAGCTTATCGTAACAATGGGGTAAACGGCGCAGATTATGGCCATGTGCGGGTGTATGAATATATTGCGCCATCTCCTTGCATAGCAGCCACAAGATTATACGTAAACACCAACGCCACAGGATTAAACAACGGTACCTCGTGGGCAGATGCCTTTACAGACCTACAACCCGCACTAGACTGCGCAGATGCTGGAGAGGAAATCTGGGTAGCAGAAGGCACCTATACCCCTACTGAGTCGCCAGACGGTGCACCAACAGGAACGGGCAATGAACGTTTTCGAGCTTTTCATCTTGCTAATAAAGACCTAAAGATCTACGGTGGATTTAATGGTACAGAGACACTATTAAGTGAAAGAGATTTCAAAGCAAACGCAACTATACTAAGTGGCGATTTTAATAATGACGATGTAGTAACAGGCACTGGCGCCACCTTAACTTTTACAAATAATACAGAAAATGCATACCACGTTCTTATAAATCTCAATCTTACTGCTGCTGCAATACTAGACGGTTTTAGTATATTGGGAGGGAATGCAGATGGTTTTGTTAGCTACAGCTATGCAGGAATTAATTTCTCTTCTTCTATTGGTGGAGGGATATATAATCGATTCTCTTCACCTACATTAAGTAATCTTGTTGTAACTGAAAATCATGCAAATAACTTTGGAGGAGGATTATATCAAAATGGTGATTCAAGCATAACAAATAGTACCTTTTCAAAAAACAACACTAACTTTTTTGGAGGAGGGATAGAAAATACTGGTTCAATTACACTTACAAATGTAACCATTTCTGGAAATAACGCTAATGTTAACGGAGGAGGTTTTTTTAATGAATTTAGTACCTCAGCCACACTCACAAACGTGACCTTTGCTTTAAATAATGCTTCCGCTGGAGGGGGATTACACAACAAAAACAGTACAACAACTATTTTAAAAAACACCGTATTCTTCGATAATACAGCAGCCAATCACAAGGATATATTCAATGATGGAGGAGCAACCACAATTAGCTTTTCAGCAGTTGAGGATTATACAGGTACCTGTACAGATTGCATCACCCTTACCGCCAGTCCGTTTACAGATGCCACAAACCCAGGCGGGGCAGATAATATTTTTGCAACCGCAGATGATGGGCTTGTATTAATCCCTGGTTCACCTCCCGTGGGTGCAGGTACAGCAACGGGTGCACCCACTACAGATATAACTGGTGCAACAAGACCAAACCCACCAAGTATGGGGGCTTATGAAGAGGCACCTGCATTAGCAAACATTCTAGTAAATGTAGGTACTGGTGACCTAGAGTTTATTGACACTGCAGATAGAGATGATGATCTCACAATAGTAATCAATGGTGCTAATTATCGCCTTTCAGACCCAACAAATCCGCTTACCGCAGGTGCAGGTGCCGCACAAATCGATGCAAATACAGTAGACGTCCCGATTGCATCCGTAACAGGAGACATTACGATTAATACAATGGGAGGTGACGATAGCTTTACCACAGATTTTTCTGGCGGAAATTTTACAGATAGTATTAATTATGATGGAGGTACACAAAATGCATCAAACCCTGGCGATATATTAATATTGGAAGGCGGCGTTACTTTTGCAAGCGTAGAACACACCTTTGTCAATGATAGTGATGGTAGTGTTGCTGTGGCTGGGAATCCGCTTATTTCTTACGTAGGCTTAGAGCCAGTGATAGATAATTTAAGTGTTACAGACAGAGTATTTACATTTACTGGTGCTGCTGAGACAATTACACTTAGTGATGATTTAGACGCAGCAGATAATGAAAGCTTTATAGATTCTACCCTTGGCGAAAGTGTCACCTTTACAAATCCTACCAATAGCGTAACTATAAATACCGAAGTAAGCGGCGGATCTGGAGCAGACATCCTAAACATTCAAGGTCTTGATGCCAATTTTGATGCCGACCTAACTGTTAATGCAGGTGCAGATGATGGTGCAAACTTTATCACCTCCCCTACTTCTATTGGTACTGGAAGTTATGATATCAATGGGCGAACAATTACGGCTTCGCAAAATATAACAACCACAGGTGCAGGGAGTATTACGTTTAATGCATTTTTAAGTATTTTAGTTGGTCCACATAATATTACGGCACAAAATGGAACTATTACACTTAACGCAAATGCTACAAATACCTTAACAAATGGTAATCAGACCGCTATTCGATTACTTAATACAGCTATTAGAACAACAGGTTCAGGAAATATTAATCTAACAGGAATTGCCACTAGTAATGGTCTTACAGACATAATCATAGGTGTTTTTCTTGAGGGTGCAGTTCAAATCGAAGCTTTAGGATCTGGAGCAATTAACATAACTGGAGTAGGTGGTAATGGTACAAGTGATAATTATGGAATAAGAGTCGGTGCAGGTACTATTAAAACATCAGGTAGTGGAATTCAATTAAATGGTACAGGTGGTAATGGCTCTGATTCCGGAAATTATGGTATTGAAATCTTACCAAACGCTGTTATTGAAGATCTTGCTGGTGGTGATATTATTGTAAATGGTATTGGCGGTTCTGGAACAGTATTTAATGTTGGAATTTTAAATGGTGGTAACCTTACGACAACTACAGGTGCTATTACAGTAACTGGAGAAGGGAGCTCAATAGCAACAGGGACAGGTAATTACGGAATATTTTTATTTGGAAACACAGGAACAGGAACTATTGAAACACAAGACGGCGTCATTACCTTAGAAGGAACTTCTGGAACAGGTACAGAAGACAATGATGGTATTAAAATGCAAGGTGGTGCAGTAGTTCAAGCAACAGGAACAGGCATTATTATGTTAGACGGTACTTCAACAGGTGGCACTGTTAATAACAACGGAGTGTTCATTGACGGAACTGGTACAACTATTAATGCAGCAGGCGGAAATATTGATATAACAGGGCAAGGGGCTTTAGGTGCATCTGGAAATGATAATTACGGTATTAAGATAACAGATGATGCCGATATAGAAAATACAACTGCAGGAACAATTACCTTAACCGGTACAGGTGGTTCTGGAAGCTTTGGCAATACAGGAATAAATATTAATAGCCAATCTTCAATTACATCTCAAAATGGAGCTATTACTATTTCTGGCACAGGGGGAACTGGTACAGGAGGTTTTCATACAGGAGTTGTAGCTGGAAACCAACCAATAATAGAAAGCACAGGAGTTGGTGCTATTTCAATAACAGGAATGGGAGGTTCAGGAACAGCATTTAATCAAGGTATTGACATCTTATCTAGTGTTTATATGTCATCTATGGGCGGGGACATTATGTTGCAAGGGACTGGAGGAACTGGAACAGGTTCAGGCCAAAATGGTATTTTCATTGGTGTTGATACAAATTTTACAACCACAGGAACTGGAAACATAACAATGAATGGTACAGGTGGTTCTGGAATAGATCAAAACCATGGGTTGGTTATAAGATCTGATTCTAATATAAATTCATTAGCTACTGTTTTTTCTTTAGTAGATGGTACTATAGCTTTAAATGGAGTTGCCACAGATGCCTCAGACGGTGTTAGAATTGCATCTCCGGTTACGACAACGGGAACAGAAATTGTATCTATAAATGGTACCACAACAGATGCAACAGCAAATGCTATTAACATAACTTCAGATATTGACCCAGGATCAATCTCAACAGGAGGTACTATTACGGTAACAGCTACAACTGGTAAAATTAAAACCTTGGGTGGTATTCCTGCAAATACACAATTTACAGCAACAACGGCTACTTTTAATGGTGTATTGTCTCCAGGGCAATCACCAGGATTACTAAATGTAGCTGGTAATGTAAATATAGGCATAGGTGACACCATTGAAATAGAAATCAATGGAACCACCCCAGGAACAGATTATGATCAATTAGCCGTAACAGGCATGGTAGACATCACAGATGCTACGCTAACTTTAGTAGATGGTCTGGCGGCGGACGCAGCAATCAACACAACATTTACCATTATTGATAATGACGGTACAGATGCAATCCTCGGAAATTTTAACGGCTTGGTAGAAGGTGCAATCATTCCTTTTAATGGACAAAGTTTAAGTATTAGTTATGTTGGTGGTGACGGTAACGATGCTGTCTTAACCGTTGTACCTGCTACCCTATCCATTGTTGCCACAACGCAAGCAGCAGAAGATGCTACAGATGGATTATTTACAATATCTACTAGCAATCAATTTAGTACTCCAGTAACCGTAAACTTAATGATTACTGGTACTGCAACAGAAGGAACAGATTATGCAACCATAGGAGCTTCTGTAGTTTTCCCTGCGAATCAAGACACGTTAACTATTCCTCTCGATGTGACAGCAGATGCTTTTATTGAAGGAGATGAGACGGTAATTGTTACGATGACTGGCACCGATAATGCAAATGCAAGTATTGGCACCCCAGATAACGCAACAGTTACCATTACAGATGATGATGCCGCTACCCTATCGATTGCAGCTACCACTCAAGCTGCAGAAGATGCTACAAATGGAATATTTACGATAACAGCATCGCAACAATTTCCTACTGATACCAACGTCACTTTTACGGTTTTAGGTACGGCAACTGCAGGCACAGATTATACCGATTTAGGTACAAGCTTTGTATTTCCAGCAAACACAAACAGTGTTACTATTACTGTACCTGTAATTGCAGATACTATAGACGAAGCAGACGAGACCGTTATTGTAACACTTACTGGAACAGATAATCTAGATGTAACAATAGGCACTCCAGATAGTGCGACGGTTACTATTAGCGATAATGATGAGACTCCTATAGTTGTTCAAGGTCAACTATTTACAATAGACGAGAATTTGCCAAATACAACTGCTATAGGAAACATTATAGCAACTGATACAGATCCAGGGACTACTTTTCAAAATTGGACTATTTTAAGTGGTAATACAAGTATAGACGGAGATATGGATGGACCTTTCGCTATCGATCCAGCAACAGGATTACTTACTGTAAATGATTCTGGAGATCTTGATTTTGAAAGCGGGACTACCAGTTTTACACTTTCAATAACAGTTAGTGATGGAACAAATACCAGTGCTCCAGAAACCGTGATCATCAACATTAATGATGTAAATGAATGCGACCCCTTGGTGCCAGTTACCAATCCAATTACCGTAGCGCTTATAGGTACGAGTTATACCTTAACACAAGCAGACAGAGATGCTATTACTAGTGGTAGTACAGGTACCGCTCTAAGCTTTTCATTTAGTCAAGAGACCTTTACTTGTGCAGATATCCCATCTGTAGCTATTACGGTTACTTTTACAGATGACTGTGGCACGAGTACTAACGAAATGGTAGCGATTACAATAGAAGATAGCATGGCTCCAGTTGTTAACTGCGTTGCGCCATTCGCCATTCAATTAGACGTAAACGGTATGGCAAGTATCACAGCAGCAGATGTTGACGGTGGTAGTACAGATAATTGCGGTATCGCAACTATTGTTATTGATGTTACAGATTTTACCTGTGCAGACATTGGCCCTAATACAGTAACACTTACCGTAACAGACACCAATGGCCTTATGAGTACTTGTACTACAACCGTAACTGTAGAAGACACTTTACCTCCAGTAGCCATGTGCGTTGCTCCTTTCACTTTGCAACTTGATGCATTAGGAATGGCAAGTATTACTGCTGCTGATATTGACAATGGTAGCACAGATAATTGTGGTATTGCAACCATCGCAATTGACACATCAGATTTTACCTGTGCAGACATTGGCCCTAATACAGTAACACTTGCCGTAACAGACACCAATGGCCTTATGAGTACTTGTACTACAACCGTAACTGTAGAAGATACTTTGCCGCCAATGATTACCTGTCCTTCAGATCAAACTGAAAGCGTAGATACAAATTGCGAATTTGTGCTCCCAGACTACACTGCTCTTGCAATGGCTACTGATAATTGTGCGGCAGTAATCACTATTACACAAGATCCTGTTGCAGGAACTATTGTAAGCCAAGGCATTATAGTAGTCACCATTTTTGCAGATGATGGAACCACTACTAACAGTTGTACTTTTAATGTAGACGTACAAGACACAATCCCTCCTACTATTGCCTGCCCTGGAGATATGACCGAAAATGTAGATGCTACCTGTGCTTTTGTAATTCCAGATTACACTGGATTGGCGACCGCTTTAGACAACTGTGCAAATCCTGTTTCAGTGTTTCAATTACCAGCTCCTGGAACTATAGCAAGTACTGGGATTACCCTAATAACACTCTCAGCATTTGATGGAACAAACACAACAGATTGTACCTTTAACCTTACCGTTGTAGATACTATCCCACCCGTAGTAACTTGCCCTGCAGATCAAGCAGAAAGTGCAAATACAGACTGTGAATTTGTACTACCAGATTATACTGGACTTGCGACGACTTCAGATAATTGTGGTGTTACATCGATAACACAAACTCCTCCTGCCGGAACCGTTGTTGCCATTGGTGTTACTATAGTTGAGTTTTTAGTTAGTGATGGAACAAACACGGCTAGTTGTCAATTTAATGTGACCGTTAGTGATACAACCGCACCAATAATAACCTGCTTGGGTGATCAATCTGAAATTGTTGATGCCAATTGCGAATTTATCATCCCAGATTACATACCAATGATTATTGCAACTGATAATTGTGGGACCGCAACGGTAACACAAAGCCCAGTCGCAGGAACCATAGTTTCGGCTGGCCTTACAACCATTACAATTACGGCAACAGATGGTGTTAATAGCGATTCTTGCACCTTTGATATTAACGTTGTTGATGATGTAGTACCTATGGCAGTTTGTCAAGACATTAACCTAGTACTTGATGCTACAGGTATGGCAACATTAACAGCAGCAGCTATTGATGGAGGTAGCTCAGATAACTGCGGAAATGTCACTTTATCAATAGACATAACTACATTTAATTGCGATACATTAGGTGAAAATGATGTCACCCTAATCGTTACAGACGATGCTGGCAATGAATCAAGCTGTGTAGCCGTAGTTACAGTAATAGATGAAACAGCACCAACAGCAATCTGTCAAGACCTCACCATATTTTTAGATGAAGATGGTCAAGCAAGTATTACAGTAGATGACGTTAATAATGGCAGTAGTGATGCTTGTGGCGTTTCAGAAGTAAGTATTGATATAACAAATTTTGATTGCTCAAATTTTGGCGACAACATTGTAACTCTAACGGTCACAGATATAAATGGAAATGAGTCTACTTGCGAAGCTACGGTAACCGTAATGCAAAACAATGCAACGCCAGTGGCTATGTGTCAAAACATTACAGTAGTGCTTAATCAAGATGGAATGGCCTTTATAACTCCATCTAATGTGGACGGAGGTTCTCTAGGAGAAGGATGTACAAATGGGCTTGTGATAGACATAGATACTTTTACCTGTGATGATGCTGGGCTTAATGAAGTGACCCTAACCGTTACAAACGGCAATGGCGAGTCTGCTAGTTGTGTTGCTATTGTAAACGTAGTTGATAATCTTAGCCCTGTAATTATATGTCCAGAAGATACGGTGATAATTGCCGCACTAGCTCCTTTTGAACTTCCAGATTTTGTGGTAGACGGAACCGTTACGGTTCAAGATAATTGTTTGGAAACCCTTGTGATTACTCAAGACCCACCAGCAGGAACATTAGTAGAAGAAGGCGAAACAGATATTACCATTATTGTAACAGACCCAAGTGGTAACGAAGTTTCTTGTGAGTTCACCATTTTTGTAGATCCTTCATTGAACGCTACTAATTATGAAGAGCAGCTTAAAACACTGCGCCTCTACCCTAACCCGGCAACTTCATTTATCATACTAGAAAATCCAAATAGTTTAGACCTTAAAGAGGCGCAACTAATTGATGTATCTGGTAGGATAGTAAAGCGTTTCAATCTGAGTCAAACAAGCCCAGAGCGCATATTAGATATTTCTGAAATAGCAAGTGCGAGTTACTTCTTACTTGTTGAAGGTACCGAAGGAAGTGTCTCTTTTCAAGTGATAAAACGATAAAACAGTATCAACACGATATAACAATCCCTTTTGTAATTGAATTTGCAAAAGGGATTTTTGATTATAAGTTTGCTACCTTTACCTTATAATTATAAGAGATGACAAAGCTATTTTTACTTCTGTTTTTTACTTTTTCTTTGGTTTCAAATTGTGAAGACAAAAAGAATAAAGAATCATCACATCATTCTGAAGCTGAAATGCACGATAAAAAAGTACCGCACGATTCACTACTTGTACCAGAACATCAAACGCCACCTATTTTTAAAGAAAGTAAGTTACCACCCAAAAAAAACGATACGATTTAATGTTACCTTGGCATCAATATATTTTCGGACTATTATTTATACTAGCCGGAGCAAACCACTTTAGAACTCCAAAAATTTACGAACGGATCATCCCGCCTTATTTGCCTTCTCCAAAAATGCTCAATATTTTAAGCGGAGTTGCAGAGATGGTATTGGGTTTTATGCTGCTCAATCCAGAATCGCAAACTATTGCATCTTGGGGAATCATAGGGCTACTCATACTTTTTATTCCCGTACATATTTATATGCTGCAAGAAAAAAAGGCATCATTAAAAATGCCCAAATGGCTTCTTACACTTAGGCTCCCCTTTCAATTTGTATTAATGTATTGGGCAAATCAATATGTAGTCTAATGGATCTTTTTTCTTCGGAAATATCAAAGACTTCTCAAATAGTGCCTTTAAAGGATGCAACGGTTAGCTATTCTAAACACTTTTATGATGATGCAAAAGCGCATACTTTATTTCAAAAACTTTTAGCAGAAATAACTTGGCAACAAGACGAAATCACCTTGTTTGGCAAAACCCATTTACAACCCAGACTTACGGCGCTTTATGCTAACGATAGCACTCCTTATTCTTATAGTGGTATAGTGATGACGCCTAGCACATTTTCGCCCACGCTAAAAACCATTAAAGAGGATATTGAGCAATTTACTAGAGAAAAATTTAATGCCGTACTCTGTAATTTATACCGAGACGGAAAAGATAGTAACGGCTGGCATAGTGATGATGAAAAAGAATTGGGTGCGCATCCGTACATCGCCTCCCTAAGTTTTGGTGAGACAAGAATGTTTCATTTAAAACACAAAGAAGATCGAGAGATGACTGCAAAATTACCCTTAACAAATGGAAGTTTGCTCTGTATGGGGGGTGCTACTCAAGAGTATTATAAACATCAAATAGCAAAAACCCAAAAAACCGTACAGCCCAGAATTAACCTGACTTTTAGAAAATTATACAAACTCCATTAGCTTAACCAAATATATCGTTAAGTACAGTTGCAAGTCTAATCCCTCCCTTATGAAGTTGCATTTTAGTGACCTCTAGATAGTCAAACATATAGCGGTATCCAAGTTTATCTCCAGGCGAAGTATTCTTATAAATATCTTCGCATAACACCCGGCTTTCTGCTGCCCAAGTAGCCGCATTCCCTTTTTTTATTTCTAAAATTTGCCCCTTTGATAATCGCTTTCTGTTTTTTGTCAACTCTGTATATGACATTTGATAACTCTCTATGATATCAGTATCCCAAACAGCGTGAAGGTTAGTACCTTTATCAAACCATTGTACTTGAAATCTGTTACCTCCTTTATCTTCGGCAAGACCGACGTGCAATGGTTGGTGAAGATCACCAATAAAATGAACGAGCATTTTTAGGTAGAATTCTTTATCATCTCTAGAAGATTTCTCATCCTTTATGATACCAATACACTTGTTTATTGCCACAATAATATCACCCTTTTCACTTTTAGGATGTGTCTCATAGGTCTTATCAAAAGGAAAACTCACATAATGCCAGGGCCCAAAAGATCTATATTGATCATCGCTTCGTATTTCATCTGCAAAAGTTGACACCATTGCTAATGACTTTCCATTTAATAAGTTGTCTATTGCTTTTTGCGCTTTTTTAGACAAATGCGCTTCTGCAATAGCCCCTACGGTTCTGTGACCGTTTTTACCCCAGTCTGGAGCGGCTTGGATTGTAATAGAAAAAAGGAAGAGTAAACAAAAAGAAAGTCTCGTTATCATAATGTAAGTGTTTCTACAAATATAAGGGAGTACACTCGTATTGTATAAATCAAAATAAAATTTATTGAAAATATACACGCAAGGCACATTCCTTGCGTTATCCATTATACAGTATCTTTAAACAAAATATAATTATGAAAACTATCTTCATCCTTTTATGCTCTTTTTTCTTTATCAGTGCATCTGCTCAAAATTACACTGCACGAGACCTTAAAGTCTCACAATATATTGACGGAACCCTCCTGTCTCCAAATGAGACGGTTAAACCTCCATTAGCAATACTAATTGCCGGAAGTGGGCCTACAGATAGAAATGGAAACCAAATGATGATGAAAAACAACTCCTTAAAATTGCTGGCCGAAAGCTTAAGCAATGATGGGATTGCGACTTTTAGATACGACAAACGTATTGTAAAAATGATGCAAGATCGCACGAACTTTAGTGAACGCGATTTTAAGTTTGATGACTTTATTGAAGACGCCACTGCCGTAGTAGACTTCTTTACAAAAACAAATGACTTTTCTCGTGTTTATGTAATTGGCCATAGCCAAGGTTCACTAGTTGGGATGGCGGCCATAAGCTCACGTAGCGATGTAGATGGTTTTATCTCTATAGCTGGTGCTGGACAATCTGTAGATAAAGTAATCGTTGATCAATTAGGAAAACAAGCTCCCGCGCTAAAAGAAAATGCTATAGAAGCCTTTAATGATATTAGGTTAACGGGAGAATCTAAAAACTTTAGCCCCGGATTAGCTTCTATTTTTAGAGCTGACATCCAACCTTTTATTTCTAGCTGGATGCAGTACGATCCGCAAGCACTTGTTGCAGGCTTAGAGATTCCTGTATTGCTCATTAATGGAACCAATGACATTCAAGTAGATGAAAATGAAGCAAAAATGTTGCAGCTAGCTCAAAAGAATGCCTCTTTACTACTTATAGAAAATATGAACCATATTTTAAGAGTGATTACAGAACCGGGTATGGATAATCAGAAATCTTACAATGAGCCAAATAGGCCTATTGCCTCTGAATTGCCCAATGCAATTTCAACTTTTATTAAGAAAAATTAGTGCCCTTGTTTCTTCGGAAATAGTCAAATAAAAAATTGTATTTTGCATCAAAACTAAGCATTATGCAAGATACCGTTACCGAAATCATAAAAGATACCACACCATTTTTTACTCAGGATACCATTGTTTTTGGGATTTTGATGGTTTCTTTAGGACTTATCTTTTACACTTCGTCAAAAAAAGAAGGGTTCTGGAAAGTTTTTTACAGCATTGTCCCTGCCCTATTTATGGCATACTTAATTCCGGCAATTTTCACCACAGTTGGTCTTATCTCTCCGGAGTGGACCTCTATTAATGAAGCTGGTGATGCTGCAGAAGGCAGCTCTAATCTTTATTACATCTCGAGCAGGTATCTATTGCCCGCAGCACTCGTTTTAATGACCTTAAGTATTGACCTAAAGGCCGTTTTTAATTTAGGCCCAAAGGCCTTAATCATGTTTCTAACTGGAACTGCCGGAATTATTATTGGAGGTCCCATTGCAGTATTATTAATAGGAACCATCTCTCCAGAAACTGTAGGCGGTGAAGGAGCAGATGCGGTATGGAAAGGACTTTCTACTCTTGCGGGTAGCTGGATAGGCGGTGGTGCAAACCAAACAGCAATGCTAGAAGTATACGGATACAACCAAAAACTATATGGCGGGATGGTATTTGTAGATATTGTAATTGCAAATATTTGGATGGCTATCATCTTAATTGGAATTGGAAAATCTGCAAAAATTGATAAATGGTTAGGTGCAGATACCTCTGCTATTGAATCACTTAAAGAAAAAGTTTCTAATTACGCATTAGAAAAAGAACGAAATCCTTCATTGACAGATTTAATGGTATTAGCAGCAATAGCCTTCGGTACAGTAGGTTTTGCTCATTTTGGCGCTGGATACATGAGTGGCTTTTTTACAGATTTTGTAAACGGTCTCGAACCGGGTCTCACAAGAAATTTATTTACTTTTTTGAGTTCTTCTTTCTTTTGGATGATTTCTATAACAACCATTATTGGAATTATACTGTCTTATACAAAACTTAGAAGTTATGAAGGAGCTGGGGCAAGCAAATTTGGAAGTGTATTTATATATATACTCGTGGCATCTATTGGAATGAAAATGGATCTTATGCTCATTTTTGATAATTTAGGACTCATCGCCATAGGCGCCGTATGGATGACCATCCACGCTGGCTTACTTATACTTGTAGCAAAACTTATTAAAGCGCCTTATTTCTTTCTGGCTGTAGGTAGTCAGGCAAATGTAGGAGGAGCAGCATCTGCTCCTATTGTGGCATCTGCCTTTCATCCCTCATTAGCAACCGTAGGTGTTTTACTGGCAGTTTTTGGATATGCGATAGGAACTATTGGTGCGGTAGCTTGTACCTTCTTAATGCAACTGGCAGCTGCAGGATAGATTCATTTTTTACTGAAATATTCTGTCTAGAAATTCAGCTATTTTATACATCTTTGCCGTCTCAATATTATAGCTATGCGTTTATATAAAAAACTTGGAAGTGCTTTATTAATACTTGTAATTCTGGCCTCTTGTGGACCTTCAGAAAACGAGATGACGCTTACTGGTAATGTAGCAGGATTAAAAAAAGGCACTTTACTGCTTCAGAAAATAGAAGATACACTATTAGTGTCTGTTGATTCTGTAAAAGTGCTAGGTGATTCGCATTTTAGCTTTTCAGAAAGCATACTAAGCCCTGAGATATATTATTTATATGTACGTCTTGAAAACGGGACATTATTAGATACAAGACTTCCGTTTTTTGCCGAAGCCGCTCCTATTAACATAGAGACCACATTAAATAACTTTGCGGTAGATGCGGTAATAACGGGATCTACAAACCAAACACTTTTAGATGAATATATCGCGATTACTAGACGCTACTCAAATAAAAATTTAGAATACATTGAACAAATTTTTAAAGCCGGTCAAGGACAAGATTCACTAAAAACGGCTTTAGAAAAAAAGAAAATGCGTTTAATGCAAAGTAAATATTTAGCTTCTGTTAATTATTCGCTGCAACATAATGACAAAGAAGTTGCGCCTTATATTATGCTTAGTCAACCGTATGAAGGCAATATTAAATATCTTGATACCGTATATAATACATTAACTAAAAGGATAAAAGCATCTAGTTATGGTAAGAAACTAAATGATTACATCAAATTACGTAAGGAATAGAAAATAGTGGCGGTTAGTAGCTAGCTATTCATTGGTTTAAAATTTTCAACTCCTTAAAATTTCAGACAAACAAAAAAATGTAGGCCATTTTTGGTATTATAAAAATTACATAAAATACAAAAGCCCTAAACGAGCTACGTTTAGGGCTTTTTATTGCTTGTAAGAAAGGTCTACAAACTGTTGATTCTATCAATCAATTTTCTACCTCTAGTTTCAACCTCTTGGTTGATTGCTTTAAAGTGTGCTTTTTTATCTTCCACTTTTTTAGCATTAATTTTTGCCATCAACTCATCAAAGTCTGTGATAGCACTATCGATTACTGCTTGAGAATCTTTTGTATCCTTTTCTGGATTAGTAAGTTCCCAAATGTAAACGGCTTCAATAATATCACCGATAACATAGTTTACATCTCTTTTTAAATTTCTAACATTTGCCATATTTATTGCCCACGCAGGTGGGTATCTTTAGCACCCATATCAACGGGTAAATTAATAGTATCATTTATGCTACAAAGGTACAAACTATTACGGAATGTAAACCTCGAGAATCTCTCCATTTTGTGAGGTTATCGAAACTTGATTTATACAGGCAGGAATAAGGAGTGTTTCTCCTTTATTTAGACTCACCTCAAATTCATCTGTTTTAATAATTGCTTGGGCTCCTATATTCATATAAACCTTAAAACTATCTGCATTTGTATAGTCTATATGGAGCACTTCTTTGCATTTAATTTTTGATGTTTTAAAATAAGCAGATTCACTAATGAGCGTTATATCGTCTAGCGTGTCATCATAAATTAATCGTGCCTTCTGGTTGTCAAACTTAATGGCTTCTTTAGCTTCTTCTGTATGCAGGTCTCGCATTTTTCCATCCAGCCCAGGTCTATCCCAATCATAAACGCGATAGGTAACATCTGAGGTCTGTTGGATTTCTGCTAACACCGTCCCGGCTCCTATTGCGTGTATTGTTCCAGGTGCAATAAAAAAAGCATCCCCCACTGCTATATGTTCAATTTTAATGATATCTAAGAGTTTGTTTTCTGAAATGCACTGCTCATACTCACGCAACCCTATGTCTTCATTAAAACCTAACAATAGTCTTGCATTTGCAGCAGCCTCTAGAATGTACCACATTTCTGTTTTTCCATAACTATCGTGACGTTCTTTAGCTAATGCATCATCTGGATGTAATTGAACGGAGAGATCTTCTGCGGCGTCAATAAATTTAAACAACAAAGGAAACTGGGCACCATAGTGTCGTAAAACTCTTCGACCTAGTAAAGCACTCCCATAAATAGCTATTAGATCATTTATGCTTTTTCCTTTAAGACTACCCTCTGAAACTAAAGAAATATTATCTTTTACTCCAGAGAGCTCCCAACTCTCTCCTATTTTTACCCCTTCACCTACAGCTTTATTAAAAAGATTTTTCAAGCTAGCACCACCCCAAATTTTTTCTTTTAAAATTGGCGTAAATTTTAACGGGTAAAGTTTTGGGTTAGACATCTTTTAAAGATTTTATAATTCTTAATGCTTCGGTGATGTGCGGTCCAGAAGACATTCCGTCAAATTTGTAGACTAACTTGTTCTTGGCATTAAATACAAAAGTTTCTCTTCCTGGGAGTAAACCCATTAATTTACCTTGTACATCAAAGCGTTTGCGAACTTCTTTTTTCTCATCTGCTAACAAAGTAAACGGGAGCTTAAATCTTTTTGCAAATTTTTTATGTGAGCTTTCAGTATCTGAACTAATACCAATGACCATAACATCATGTGCTATAAAGTCTTCATAAGCATCTCTAAAACTACAGGCTTCTGCTGTACAACCCGGTGTAAAATTTTTAGGGTAAAAGTAAATGACGGCGACTGAATTGCCTATCTCCTTTTTACTATCAAATACGTTACCGTCTTGATCCATTAATTTAAACTCTGGTAGGTTGCTGCTTATTGCAATGCTCATACTTATCCTGTGTAAACCACAAAATTACGTGGTGTTTCAAAAAGTTTTATGGTAATAGTAAAACGATCCTCTAATCTTTTGGTTAGTCTATTATAGATTTCTATCGCTATGTTTTCTACGGTTGGATTGAGGTCTTTAAATGCCTTTACTTCTAGGTTCAAGTTCTTGTGGTCAAAGGGAATTTCAATTTCCTCATAGATTACTTGTTTCAATATTTTTAAGTCAATTAGAAATCCCGTTTCTGGATCAATATCACCACTAACACCCACTTCTAGTTCATAGTTATGACCGTGATAATTTGGGTTGCTGCATTTACCAAAGACTTGTGCGTTTTTTTCATCAGACCATTCTTCTTTAAATAAACGGTGTGCTGCATTAAAGTGTGCTTTTCTATAGACTGTTAAACTCATAACTGGAGGTGCTTATAAAATTTATCAAAAATAATTTTAAACCAAGCTGTATAAATATCTGGATTTTTAGAGATGTCACTTTTCACTTCTTCTAGCGGCATCCATTTCCAGTCTGCTACCTCTTCTTTATTAACTTTTGGCGAATCATTAAAATTTCCGACGAGAATATGATCTAACTCGTGCTCTGTTAACCCATTATCAAAGGGTGCTTTATAAATAAACCAAGTAGTTTCTTTAAGTGGTGCAGAAAAACCCATCTCTTCTTCTAAACGCCGTAATCCTGCATTTATATTTGATTCTCCATCACGTTGGTGTGAGCAGCACGTATTGGTCCATAATCCGGGAGAATGATATTTGTGTAATGCCCGTTGTTGCAGCATAAGTTCGCCTTGGTCATTAAAGATAAAGACGGAAAATGCTCGATGGAGTATTGCTTTTTGATGCGCTTCCATTTTAGGCATTAACCCTATTTGCTCATCTTTTTCATTAACAAGTATTACTTGTTCTTCTTTCATTAAAATAATTTTATTCAAAAATACAAAACGAGCTGTTAACAAAAACAAAAAGCGCTCAATATAAAATTGAACGCTTTTTAAACTAATGAATTAGTGGAGTTGTTAGTCTTTAATAATAAACATTGATCTTCTATTAAGTTGATGGTCAGCTTCATTACATTTTACATCATTAGAACATTGATTCACCAATTGAGATTCTCCATAACCTCTTGCACTTAATCTCCCGCTATCAACTCCCTTATAGACTAACCAATTAAGGGTTGACTGTGCTCTTCTTTCAGATAAAGCAATGTTATAAGAATCTGTTGCTCTAGAATCTGTATGAGACTCAATATGAATATTTAATTGTGGGTATAGTTGCATAGCAGCTAAAATTTTTGACAATTCTATTTCTGCATCTGGACGTATAAAGTGTTTATCTAAATCAAAATAAATAGGCAGCAAAGTCAATCTGCATCCTAAGTCGTTAGGAGGACAAGGATCTACAGGAATAAACTCTATTTCTAATGGCAAGTCTATCGTACCTGTTTCATTAGGAGTAATCACCGTTTTCTCGGTAGGGATATATCCATCTTTTGAAGCATGTACAACATACCCTAAATTACAATCTCCAAGAAAACTATAGGTACCATCTGGACCAGATACCATTGAAGTTATTTCGTCTTTGTCCGCATTTAATAAAACAACTTTAGCATTTGGAATTATCTCTCCTGTTTTTAGATCAGTAACCACTCCAGAAATTGTAATCTCACAAATTTCTATTACTTTATAAATATCGTCATTTATACTACCTCCTTCTCCTGCTCGACTTGAAGAAAAGAAGCCCAACTTGTTTTCTTCATTTAGAATGAAACCAAAATCATCCTGATTACTATTTACCGGCGTGCCTAGGTTTTCAATTTCACCAGGCAATCCTTCAGTGTCAATAGCAGTTGAATACACATCAAGGCCTCCTATTCCTCCCCTACCATCGCTGGAGAAATACATTGTATTATTTTCACTAATATATGGAAAAGCCTCTCTTGCCTCCGTATTAATTTTAGCTCCTAAATTTTTAGGCAAGCTGTAATTATTATTGTCTAAAATAGTAACAAACCACAGGTCAGACATTCCAAGTGTTCCAGGCATATCTGAAGAAAAATATAGTTTTTTTTCATCCGTACTAAGAGCGGGATAGGCCACCGAATAGTTATCACTATTGAAAGGGAGCTCCACCACATCGGTCCATTGATTTGCACCAACACCTTTTGTTGCTTTATAAATTTTTAATCGAATGGTTCTTTGTTTATCCTTATCTCTTCCTCTTTTCCCATTTATAAAATTATTTCTAGTAAAATACATGGTAGTACCATCTTTCGTGAAAACTGCTGAAGATTCATGAAAACGCGTATTAATTTCGTTTTCAAAAGATACCACATTTGATAGATTACCTTCATCATCCATGTCTGCAGAAAATAAATCTAAAAATGGCTGTCCATTCCATTCATTCATCTTTTCATTATCCAAGCCTTTTGAAGGTGAGGCAAACACAAGCTTGTTACCGTAAAAAGATGGCCCAAAGTCTGAAGATTCAGTATTAATTGCAGTTTCTATAACATCGTACTTCTTGTTTTCTCCAGTATCATTTGTAAACTGTTGTCCTAACATGCTTTTCCCGCCATTTGCAGTATACAGTTCCATTAAATCATCTGACTTCTCTTGCTCGTCAATACTGCGCAAGCTTTGAGCAGCACGATAATAATCTGTTGTTGACAAGTCATTAGGGAACGCTTCAACTAGCTTTAAATACCAGTTTGATGCATTTTTATAATCACTATCGTAATAATAAGTATCTCCTAATTGACGATAGATTTGAGCAGATGTATATCCATCATCAACTATCTTTAAGTAGATTTCACGTGCATCAATAAAAGAGCGCGTATCAAAGTCTTTTTCGGCTTGTTTAAGTTCTTTTTTTTGAGAAAAAACAACTCCTCCTACCTGTAAGAAGATTAGAAAAAAGAATATGGTGTGTTTAAGTTTAATCATTTCGTTGTGTTTTAAAAGAATCGAGGAGTCAGTACACTTTCAGGTTTTTCGAAAATATTGTATCGTAACATCACTTCATAAGATCCATCACTATATAACTCTATATCTGTAGTTTGGTAATCATAACTAAAACCAATAAAGATAGGATTACTTACTTGAAATCCAACCATTGCATTTATAGCAGCACTCCATCTATAAGAAGCTCCAATGGTGAATTTTTCTCGGAATAAAAAATTTCCTGAAAGATCCCATTGCAAAGGTGAACCGCTTACGGCTTTTACTAAAGTAGCTGGTTTAAACTTTAAATTATCGCTTAGGTCAAAAACATATCCAGCTATTAAAAAATAATGCAATCTTTCCGCTGCAGTTGCTTCAACATCAGAATTTACTATACTTGCTGGATCATAATGCAGAGTAGTTAAAAAATTCGGGACTGATAATCCAGCATAAAACTTATTAGTATTATAATACAGTCCAGCTCCTATTTGAGGTTGTAATTTGTTGTCAATATTATTTTGAAAACGAGGATCATTTAAATCCAATAGATTTAGTCTTGTAAAGTCAACATCAAGAATATCGAAGCCTGCTTTTAACCCAAAACTTAACTCTGAAGTTTCAGAAGTCTTAATTGAATAAGAAAAATCAGCATTGACATTTGTCTCTACAGAAGCTCCTATTTCATCATTTACTATGGAAAGTCCTAATCCCATATTTTTTAATAACCCTATTGGAGAACTAATCGTAAATGTCCCAGTCTGAGGAGCTCCCTCAAAGCCTACCCATTGCGTACGCAAGAGTAACCCAAAACTTAAAGCATCTGTGTTACCTACATAGCCAGGGTTTACGACTTGAGTATTATACATATATTGTGTATACTGCGGATCTTGTTGGGCATTTAAACAATAAACACCCAATAACGCTAATATTATAAATGCTATAAAATTATTTTTCATAATTGCACTTTTTTAGTTTTGTAAAAACAAATTTTAATTTTATCTATTTATATATAAATAACCCGTGTCCTTTAAATGCTCGCCATTATCAGGGTCTTTTCTTACCAAAATATAGAAATAGTTTCCAGAAGGTAATTCTCTATCCCTTTGAATAGTTACCCTACCTTCAGAGATACCTCTAAATACATTGCCATTCTGACCATAGCCATCGGTTTCATATACTAGAACTCCCCATCTGTTATACACTTGAAGTGTATTTTCAGGGAATCGATCAATACCATTTATATGGAACGTATCATTTAATCCATCACCATCTGGAGTTATACCATTAAAGATTTCAAAATCGACTACACCTAACACATCACAACCAAGTATTACTATTCTCTGAGTGTATATTTCTTCATTTCCACATTCATCTGTCACGGTCCAAGTTCTAATAATTTCATATTCTTCACCTTCGGCAACAAATGTTGATTCCTCCTCAAATGAAACCTCTAGTGTTGAGGAACAAGAATCTTCAAATTCTAACTCTGGAACAGCCGGGATTTCATCATCACAAGCAATCTCAATATCTTCATCGTAATCGAAAATTACCATTGGTGCTGTTGTATCTTCTATTGTAAAGATTCCTATTGTCGACACTTCATTACCACAATCATCAATTGCTGTAAAGGTTACAATGGCAGAACCCGTAAATCCACAATCATCACTTAAGGCACTAAAGTCATTTGACCAAGTAACATCTGAACAATTATCTGTGGCAGAAGACCCACCATTACTAATTAACCAATCTTCTAAGTCTTGAAAGTTTCCTAAACCATCACACTCTACAGTTTCTGGAGCAGCTTCTGTATCCATAACAGGCGCTGTCGTATCTTCTATTGTAAATATCGCGGTGGTCGTTGTTGCTAATCCACTACATAAATCAGTAGCGGTAAATGTAACACTAGCGGATCCAGTAGCGCCACAGTCATCACTTAATGCCGTATAGTCATTCGTCCATACGATAGTTCCGCCACAAGTATCTGATGCCGAAGCACCTCCGTTCGCTAATAACCAAGCATCTAATGCAGCTGTGTTGCCTAAGCCATCACACTCTACAGTTTCATCTGAAGCTTCTGTATCCATAACAGGTGCTGTCTTTTCTACAGTATATGTATATACCCAGTCATGGCTGTTTCCTTCACAATCTTCATAATTCCAAGTGAATGTGATAGTCCCTTCACAATCAACATATGTTCCGCCTTGCGTTGGTCCTGTTGGTGATATTGCGTTTCCACAATTATCATCTATTGCCGGCGGTGTTGGCTCTAAAGCTTGAGCTGCACACGTAATTATTGGTAGATGATTAACATCAGCTGGCATTATAAAGTCTTCATATTCGATTGTGAACGTTTCATTACAATCCAATGTATTTAATATTACTTCAGGAAGGTCTTTAACTCCATTACCATCTGCATCTTCGTATTCTGTTACGGTATATGTTCTAATTATAGTTCCCTCACAAGCTGGAGCAGCTTCATTTGATGCTGTGATCTCGATAACCCCGCAAGGAGAATCGTCGATATCTCCATCTCCATTACCCAAGGCTTCAAATTGAGCCTCCGTATATGTGCTTTGCGTAGGAATATCTGCATAACAATCTACAATAGTAGGATTGGGTGTAAAGGTAGGGCAGGTAGTACTAAATGTGCAACAGGCGGCTACATCTATTACATAAGATTGATCGTCACTATTTGAAGGGGCATCACTATCTGTCACAGTAACAGTAACTGTTCTATTACCTGTAGAATTATAAGACACAACATGCGGACCTGCACCAGTTGCCGTCGCAGGAGTAGCACCAGTACCAAAGCTCCAAGCATAAGAATAAGGAGTAATCCCACCCGTTGTCGAATCTGTAAATGTAAATTGCTCGAAAGAGTTTCCAGTAGGACAAGCGGACGAACTAGAAAAATTAGCAACTAAAGGTGCATCAACTATAATAGGAGCTTCTTGTTTACATTTTGGGGTATTACAAGTTTCACAAGTACCATTGGGTGAATTCTGAACATTCCAACTGAACGTTGTATTTTGGACTAATAATGCTTCACCACAGGTATATTGTATAGCTGCAACTTGTACATTATGTGTATTATTGGCACTTCCAAAATCTCCCAAACATTGATCAAAAGTAGCACTATAGACACCATCAATATAGATATCTCCATAAGCATTAATATCATATCTATTGCTTGCATTTACATCAAACCTAGTATAAATAAATGCACTTACAGGATCTCCAGGTGTACAACTTGTTACTAATGGATTACCTAAACTATCGCCAACAAAAAACCCAACATTTTGTATATCTTGGGAAACACAATTAGCACCAGTAGGACATGGATCTCCTTGACTAAACATGGTAGACAATGAAAAAAGCATCAAAATAAAAACAACTTTAATTTTCATAATTAAAATTTTAAATAAATATTATAATCTAAATCCATGTATTTCTACATAAACTAGTAGTTTATTAAATAAATCGTGGGGATACGGTCTGTAGGTTGTTTTTGGGGAAGCACTAAAAGGTAAAACCAATAGCTTGAGCAAAGTTAGATATGAACCGTAACAATCATATCGCAATAAAAAAGTTTTAGATAAGATGCTAAAATAATTCGTTTAAATACCCGAATAGGATTGAATGTACGATTATTTTGTAGGAGTTAAATTGCTATTTATTCGGATATACTCACTATAATAAGGTTAGTTCAACCGCTACTTGTAGGACGAATTGAAATACATAACGGCTTATTAAGTAATGAAATTTCAGCGAATACCTTAAAATTTTATTGAATTCGCAATGAATTACATCTAATTACACGAACCACTTAATTATCAAAGAAAATTTTCTTTTGCGCCATTTGGTCACGTATTGATTAGGACATTTTTAAAATTGATATTTTTAGATACTAAAGTGAAAAAAATTATGGATCTTTTGAAGGGTATTGAAATAAATATTATAACAATATCTAGCGTGAAGAATAAGGGATACACAAAGCTTATTAATCAATGTTTTCTACTTAAAAGACATCAAAGGACCGTCTCATTGTAAAAGGAGCATCTCTTTCAAATGTAGCAATCATTGGTTAACAGATGTGTTGAACAATTAAAATTTCCGCAGAAAGCATGATCTAGTTCAAACTTCGTGACTTCTTTTGAATGAAATTTTATAATTGAACTTGGTAGCCTTGTCAAGTGAAGTAAAGAATTTATATTCCCTTTAAACACTTCGCACTATAACTTTATAAGACGCTCCATCCCGATGAAGCGACCATCGTTAAGTATTACTATAATTTTCGATATTGTATTTATAAATCAAGCCCTATCGTCTTTTTCAATTCGCTTCTCCTTTGAAAAACTAACACTTGTAATTAACAAGGATAGTATAGAAACTAGTAAAAAGTAATGAATGATTTTTTAGGATCGTTTTATGTTTTAAAAGAATCTAGGGGTTAACACTCTTTCTGGTTTTTTGAAAATATCATATCGTAACATCACTTCATAAGATCCATCACTGTAAGACTCTAATTCTGTAGTTTGGTAGTCGTAACCAACTCCAATAAACATTCC
>CALIAF010000035.1 GCA_938041335.1 uncultured Ulvibacter sp.
CTGGTCAGCCCGACTGGGCAACGGTATATATAGGCTATCGAGGGCGTGCATTGGAGCACGCAAGCCTGTTGCGCTACCTGATTGCTTTTCGCAAGCATCAGGAATTCCACGAGCAGTGTGTGGAGCGAATGTTTATTGATATCCATGAGCTGATAAGCCCGGAATTTCTGGAGATACAGGCCTTTTATACGCGCAGAGGTGGTCTTGATATCAACCCGTTTCGCAGTACCGATCAACACCCGATACCGCTTTCCAGAATGAATCGTCAGTAATTCTGGTTGCCGCAAAATTCCCGCGTGACGGGACTGGAAACTGGCGGTGCTTATGGTATTATGCGCGCCCTCATCGGTGAGGTGGCCGAGTGGTCGAAGGCGCTCGCCTGGAAAGCGTGTATACGGCAACGTATCGAGGGTTCGAATCCCTTCCTTTCTGCATAGAGTACAAACCGCTTGCATCGTAGATGCAAGCGGTTTTGTTTTTCAAAAAACGTCAAAAGCCAAAGCTTTTGTAAGGATTTTGAAAAACAAAACCGCAATCGCTCAAGCGATTGTACGGTTTGTATTGTCAGGTGGAGCAACCAAGGGATCATCATTAGATACTCCTAAATTGCATTAGGTTAAGACCAAAAGCCAAAGCTTTTGTAAGGATTTTAAAAAACAAAACCGCAATCGCCCAAGCGATTGTGCGGTTTGTATTGTCAGGTGGAGCAACCAAGGGATCATTTTTAGATAAATCACAGCCAACTATTTTTCAAGAAAATCAAAAAAATTACGACATTCGAAATAACGGCATACGAATCAAAAATTCTGCTTTAAAATAAAATTAGGTAACACATCTAGTTATTAGAGGCTTAGGTTTTTATTAGGAGTGAATCTAAAAATAACTAGTTGTAATAAAACAATTTTTATTATTATTGTTGCTACAATTGAAGATGTGAGTTTAATCGATAAAATAGAGTCCTTGACTGATTATCTTGTTTATTCACATTTTTATTTTATATCTTTAACCTTTAACTATTAAATCAATCTTTAAGTCGATAGCAATGAAAAAATTATTTTCTATTCTGGCAATTGCCGCATTAACCTTGGTAGGTTCAATTAACGCCAACGCAGTTTCTAATCAAACTGCCCAATTATCTGCAAACATTTTGTTTTCTGCAGCAACAGTAACTTTTGTTCAAGCAGATGAAACAACAACTGCAGATGATGACAAAACTTTTCATCAAGAATTAAAGGAGCGCTTTGTAGAAGGGGGTCCTGGATTTATGGGAATTGTACTTTTATGTCTTATTTTAGGATTAGCAATTGCTATTGAAAGAATAATATATTTAAACTTATCTACTACAAATACGCAAAAATTAGCGCAAAATGTAGAAGACGCACTTAATAGCGGTGGTATTGAAGCAGCAAAAGAAGTTTGCAGAAATACTAAAGGTCCGGTAGCCTCAATTTACTATCAAGGTCTGGATAGAGCCGATGAAGGTTTAGAGTCAGCAGAAAAAGCTGTCGTAGCTTACGGTGGTGTTCAAATGGGACAATTAGAGAAAAACGTTTCTTGGGTATCGTTATTTATTGCACTAGCTCCTATGCTTGGGTTTATGGGTACGGTAATTGGAATGATTCAAGCCTTTGATAAAATTGCAGCAGCAGGTGATATGAATCCATCTCTTGTAGCGGGTGGTATTAAAGTAGCACTATTAACAACTGTATTTGGTTTAATTGTAGCGATTATACTTCAGATTTTTTATAATTACATTATTGCTAAAATCGATAGTATCGTAAATAGCATGGAAGATGCATCTATTACTTTAATAGATATGTTATCAGACTACAAAAACAAGAAATAATCTTATAAAACCAATATTGTAATGGGTTTACATAAAATAATTAAAATTATTGGATTGCTCCTTTGTGTGGCAAGTATTATCTTTTTTGTGATGATCTTGAACATAGGCGATCTTAATATTCAAGAGAGTTTTGAGGCAGGAACAGACGTTTCTAGCGTAAATTGGGCAATTTATACTGCCTATATAATGCTAGCTATTATTGTGTTATTTGTACTTGTTTTTGTTTTAAAAGGGATATTTGCAGGTAACGTAAAAAAGACATTATTGTCTATAGGTGGATTCCTACTTGTAGGTGTTATATCTTATGTGTTAGCATCTAATAGTATAGAGGGCTTACCAGAGTATGATGGAAAAATGATTACGCCTGGTGCTTCAAAATGGGTTGGAGCAGGAATTATAACATTTTATATCCTAGGTATTGTTGCCATTGGTGCAATGGTATATAGCGGGATTAAAAAGTTAACAAACAGATAATTTATGGCAAGAAGATCCACACCAGAAGTAAATGCGGGATCGATGGCAGATATTGCATTCCTGTTACTTATCTTTTTCTTAGTTACAACAACTATTGAGAAGGATAAAGGGATAGCACGTCAATTGCCACCTATTGAGCCGCCAACGGAGAAACCTCCAATTATCAAGGAGAAAAATTTATTTATTGTTAATGTAAATAAAGAAGATCAACTATTAGTTGAGGAGAAACTGATGGACATTAAAAACCTGCGTCAAGCGGCTATAGATTTTCTAGACAATGGTGGTGCAATTTCAGGAAGTCCTGAGTATTGTTCTTATTGTAAGGGAAGTCGCGATAAAGCGTCGTCAGATAATCCAGGGAAAGCTGTAATTTCGGTGCAGAATGATAGGCTTACGAGTTATTCAATGTACATTACTGTGCAGAATGAATTAGTTGCCGCGTATAATTTCTTAAGAAACCGAGAGTCTCAACGAAAATTTGGCTGGAAGTTTACAGACATTAAAGCGGGTATTGCTTCGGGTGATATAGATGAAGATGACGCGGATAAGTACAAACCTAAATTAGAGGAAATTCAAGAATTATTCCCTTTACTATTATCAGAAGCAGAACCGAAAAAATCTGGTTCATAATATTGTAACTATGTCAAAATTTAAAAATAAAAAAGGAGGAGAATTACCTGCGGTGAATACGGCATCTTTACCAGATATTGTATTTATGCTACTTTTTTTCTTTATGGTTGTTACCGTGTTAAGAAAGAATGACCTATTAGTTAAAAACGAACTCCCTAAGGCAGATCAAATTGAGAAGCTACAAAAGGATGTTGCCGTTTTTGTATATGCAGGAAAACCTAGTGCTCGTTACGAATCGCAATATGGTACAGAGGGTAAAATTCAAATTGGAGATAAGTATACAGATATTAAAAATTTGAAACCGGTACTGGAAGAAAAAAGACAAGCACTACCACCAATACTGCAGTCAAAAATAATGGTTGCCCTTAAGGTAGACAAAGAAACAAATACTGGAATTGTTACAGATATTAAACAAACCTTGCGTGAGTTGAACATGCTTAAAATAATTTATATCACTGCTCCTGGTAGTGAATTAGAAAATTAGTATTTGTCTCATAAAACAATTTAAAAACGCCTTGTATGTACAAGGCGTTTTTTTTGTTTCTATTAGCACCTAATTAAAGTATATTTATACCGTGCAAAAAATAATCGCCCTACTCATTTGCTTTACTTCATTATCAGCCTTGGGACAACAGGTTGTTAATGATAGTATCCCTATAGACTATGAATATAGAGAAGATCAATTTTATTTTAATCTAACATATAACCTAGTTCGCGGGGTTCCAAATGACGTAAATGTAAGAGGCTTTACCGGTGGTTTGGGCTTTGGCTTTGTTAGAGATATGCCAATTAACAAAAGACGCAACCTAGCGCTAGGTCTAGGTGCTGGTTTCTCATTTAATAGATATGGTCAAAATTTATTTATTGGTGAAGATGAAAATGAAAATACAATCTTTAGTGTACTTGAAGGTAATACAGATTATGATATAAATAGATTTACTACTGCATCTTTAGAAATGCCGCTAGAAATAAGGTGGCGTACATCTACGGGTGAAAAATATAAGTTTTGGCGTGTTTATACAGGGCTAAGAGTAGGCTATACTTTCTGGTATAAAAGCTACTTTACACAAGATAATAATAAAGTATCACAAACTAATATTTCAGAATTTCAACCCATAAGTTTAACGCCAACTTTTAGTTTTGGGTTCAATAAAATTAACTTTTTTGCAAGCTATACGATAACTCCTTTTTTTAAAGATGGCCAGACGGATATAGGCGAAGAAGTAGGGTTTAATCCTTTGAAACTTGGGTTTATTTTCTACATATTATAACCAGTTAGAAACTAAAATTACCTGCGGAAATACTCCAATAACAAAGCCAGTAATTAATTCTATCGATGTATGAGATTTGGTGTGAAGTCGAGAGCTGGCTACCCATCCATTTGCTATAAAAGCGAATGCCATCCAAACTAATAGATTAATCTCATAGTGAATGCTGAGCATAATAATAAATACGCTTAGACCTGCAATTCCCATTTGGTGAAGGCTTACTTTAAAATTAAAAAACACGAGTATCAATGCCGTTAACGTGGTAAAAAGTACCCCAAGAAAAAAATAATACAAGGCCATATTGTCATAAGGATGAAAAACAAATTTTAAAAGCATCAATAATAATATACATTGTATCATTAATGGAAGTTTCCGCTCTGCAACAATTTTAAGATGAATGCTGGTCAAAACACCAAAATTTTTAAGTAGAAAAAACAGTACAAGTGGGATTGCAATCGTTACAATAGATACCACTATGAGATGGCTAACAATGATTTCCTGCTGTAAAAAACGAGGTGTGACCGTGTAATAGAAAATCAACCCTAATAGCGGCATAAGTAAAGGGTGAAAAATGTAAGCGCCAGCTCTTAAAAAAACACTCATTAGATTTCTTTTCTCAATCGTGCAACTGGTAAGTCAAGTTGTTCTCTGTATTTAGCAATAGTACGACGCGCAATAGGATAGCCTTTTTCTTTTAAGATTTTAGCAAGTTTGTCATCAGTGAGTGGTTTACGCTTGTCTTCTTCGGAAACAGTAATCTCCAGAATTTTTTTAATTTCACGTGTAGAAACTTCTTCACCTTGATCATTAGTCATAGATTCACTGAAAAACTCTTTTATTAATTTGGTCCCGTAAGGAGTGTCTACGTATTTACTATTTGCAACACGCGATACCGTAGAGACATCCATATTTATTTTATCTGCAATGTCTTTAAGAATCATTGGTTTTAAATTACGCTCATCTCCAGTAAGAAAGAATTCTTTTTGATGGTGCATAATTGAGTTCATGGTAACGAATAAAGTCTGCTGACGTTGTTGTATGGCCTCTATAAACCATTTTGCAGCATCTAATTTCTGCTTGATAAACATTACCGCATCTTTTTGTGATTTTGTCTTTTTCTTAGTCTCCTTATAGCCCTTAAGCATGTTGTTGTATTCTCGTGATACATGTAATTCTGGGGCATTCCTTCCATTAAGAGTAAGATCTAATTCCCCTTCTACAATACGAATAGCAAAATCTGGCACTACGTGCTCTACCATACGATTATTGCCAACTACCGCTCCACCGGGTTTAGGGTTTAGGGTTTCGATTTCATGAATTGCATCACGCAATTGGTCTTCGGTGATATCAAATTTTGATAACAGTTTTTTATAATGCTTTTTAGAAAAATGCTCAAAGGCATCTGTAATTATAGCGTTTGCAAGGGCTACATCTGGGTTTTGCTCCCGACGTTTTAATTGTAACAATAAACACTCCTGCAAACTACGTGCACCCACACCTGCTGGATCTAGTTCTTGTACTTTTTCCAGTACATGTTCCACTTTTTCTTCAGAGGTATATACGTTTTGGGTAAAGGCAAGATCATCTACGATGTCTTGAATATCTCTTCTTATGTACCCAGCTTCATCTACACTACCTACCAAAAATTTTGCAATCTCTCGTTCTTCGTCATCAAGTCTATACGTGTTTAATTGTGCTAATAAATGCTGATTAAAGGACATGCCAGCTGCATAGGGCATTCGGGTATCATCATCATCTGCGCTGTAGTTATTTGCAGACAACTTATAACTAGGCACCTCGTCATCACTTAGATAATCATCTACATTAATTTCGGTTTCAATAGTATCATTTCCATCGTCAAAATCCTCGTCATAGTTGTCATCAAGATCATCGTCAAATTTTTCTTCTTCTTCCTTCCCACCTTCTAGTGCAGGATTTTCGTTCATCTCTTGCGAAATACGTTGCTCAAAAGCTTGCGTAGGTAGCTGTATCAGCTTCATAAGCTGAATCTGCTGCGGCGAGAGCTTCTGGGATAATTTAAAATTAAGTTGTTGTCTGAGCATTGTTTTTCTTCTGAAATACTAAGGTAAAAAAAAACCAGCTATGACTTGAGTATTAAAGCTGGTTTTAATAAAATATTATGTTTCCGTAGTGTGAAAATGGATACTAAAACTCTGCATTACCAGGAGTTCTAGGGTAAGGGATGACATCTCTAATGTTCCCCATGCCTGTTACAAACTGCACAAGACGTTCAAAACCAAGACCGAAACCACTATGCACGCAAGTACCAAATTTTCTTAAATCAAGATACCAATACAGTTCATCTTTTGGAATACCCATGGTTTCCATTTTTTGAAGCAACACATCATAGCGTTCTTCACGCTGAGAACCACCTACAATCTCACCAATTCCTGGAAATAACACATCCATAGCTCGTACTGTCTTACCGTCATCATTGAGACGCATATAGAACGATTTTATATCTGCCGGGTAATCAAAAAGTATCACAGGACACTTAAAGTGTTTTTCTACTAAAAAGCGTTCGTGTTCACTCTGTAAATCTGCACCCCATTCATTTATAAGATATTTAAATTTCTTCTTCTTGTTAGGCTTACAGTTTCTTAAAATCTCAATGGCTTCTGTATAACTCACTCGTTTAAAGTTGTTTTCACCTATAAAGGCGAGCTTTTCGCGCAATGCCATCTCGCTTCTTTCTGCCTGTGGCTTCGTTTTCTCTTCGTCTAAAAGACGTTTTTCTAAAAACTCGAGATCATCTTGGCAATTGTCTAAGGCATATTTTACAACATACTTTATAAAATCTTCTGCAAGATCCATATTCCCATCAAGATCACAAAAAGCAACCTCAGGTTCAATCATCCAAAACTCTGCTAAGTGACGTGACGTATTGCTATTCTCTGCTCTAAACGTAGGGCCAAAGGTGTACACCTTTCCTAATCCCATAGCATAGGTTTCAGCTTCAAGTTGTCCACTTACCGTTAGGTTGGTTTCTTTCTCAAAAAAATCTTCTTTATAGTTCACATTTCCGTCGTCATCTAGCGGAGGATTAGTAGGAGGTAAAGCGGTAACTCTAAACATCTCACCAGCTCCTTCTGCATCACTTCCAGTAATTATAGGAGCGTTCATGTAGTAAAACCCGTTCTCTTGAAAGTATTGGTGTACCGCAAATGAAAGCTTAGAACGCAATCGCATCACTGCCCCAAAAGTGTTTGTACGCACTCTCAAGTGTGCTTGCTCACGCAGTTTTTCTAATGAATGACGTTTAGGAGATAGGATAGTTAACTTTACTTCTTCTGGATCTGCTGTACCTAAGACAGCTACTTTGGTAACTTGTATCTCTACAGATTGTCCTGCACCTTGGCTCTCAACAAGTGGTCCTGTTACCTCAATCGCTGCACCTGTAGTAATGTTTTTTAGTGTTTCTTCTTCAAAGTTTTCAAAGTCTACAACGCACTGTATATTTTTTATAGTAGATCCGTCATTGACAGCAATAAACCTATTGCTCCTAAACGAGCGCACCCAACCTCTAACGGTGACTTCATGCAGGCTTGCTTCAGATTTTAAAACGGTACTAATATCGGTATGTTTCATGGTCTTATTTTAAAGAAAGCAAAGATACTTTTTAATTGAGAAATATAAATCGGCTATTCCTTTTTTCTGAAATATGCTGGGGAGTTTATTCTTCCTTTAAAGTCTCTCCATCTTCACCAGGAATAATCTGCAACGAAGGTTTTCTAAGAGTCTCTTTATTTGCAATATTTTTCTCTAAAGAGAGTAAAAGAGAAGGTAGTAAAAGCAGGTTTGCAAGCATCGCAAAAACGAGTGTTACAGAAACTAAGCCACCTAAGGCAACAGTACCGCCAAAGCTTGAGATCATAAACGTACTAAACCCAAAGAATAAAACAATGGAGGTATAGAACATACTCACTCCTGTTTCTCGCAATGCGGCGTACACAGATTTTTTAACCTTCCAGTTGTTTGCGATGAGCTCTTGCCTGTATTTAGCAAGAAAATGAATCGTATCATCTACAGAGATACCAAAGGCGATACTAAAAACTAGAATAGTAGAAGGCTTTATGGGTACTCCTAGAATGCCCATCAATCCGGCAGTGACCAGTAATGGTAATAAATTAGGAATTAAAGAAACTAAAATCATCCTAACACTTCTAAACATCCAAGCCATAAAAAGGGCGATTAAAAAGATGGCAAGCGAGAGGGAAAGAATTAAATTGTTTACCAAATATTTTGTTCCTTTTTGAAACGCAAAAGCCTTACCGGTGAGTGACACCGTATAGCGATCTTCTGGAAAAATTTTATTTATTTCTGCTAGAAGATCTTCTTCTACACGATCAAATCGATCTGTAGGGGTGTCTTTCATAAAGGTAGTCACTCGGGCAAATTGTCCGGTACTGTCTACATAACTAGATAATAAATGGGTATTATCTGCACTACTTTGTGCATACGAGAGTAAGAAGGTGCGTTCTTGACTATTGGGTAATTGATAGTAATCTGGATTGTTATTATAGTAGGCTTGTTTAGAATACTTAACAATTTCGGTAACCGAAAGGGGTTTAGAAAGTTCGGGAACTTCATTAATATAGTCTTGCAGTCGCTCAATTCTTTTTAGTGTGGCAAGCTTCATCACGCCTTTGGGTCGCTTGGTGTCAATAAAAATCTCGAGGGGCATGATGCCGTCAAATTCCTTTTCAAAAAATTTAATGTCTTTATAAAACTCTGCTTGCTTTGGCATATCTTCAATAAGACTACCAGAGATTTTAATGGTGTAGATACCTACAATACTTCCGCAGAGCAATACAATAGAAGCGATGTATATGGCAATACGTTTTTTACGAACCATTTTTTCCATCCAGTCTACAAAACCATTAATCCATTTCCTGTTAAGATGCTTAAGGTGTTTGTCTTTAGGCACCGGCATAAAACTGTAGATGGTTGGAATAATTAGAAGTGATAGTAAAAATATAGCCACAATATTAATGGAGGCGACAATACCAAACTCTTTTAACAACTTACTATTAGTCAAGATAAAAGTTGCAAACCCAGATGCAGTGGTAAGGTTAGTCATTAGGGTCGCGTTCCCCACTTTTGCAATTACTCTTTGTAATGACTTAGCTTGATTACCGTGCAGCTTTATTTCTTGTTGGTATTTATTAATTAAGAAAATACAGTTGGGTATTCCAATTACAATAATGAGTGGTGGTATTAATGCCGTTAATACGGTGATTTCATATTTCAGAATTCCTAAAATACCAAAGGCCCATGCAACACCAATTAAAACCGTAACCATAGAGATTAGCGTGGCTCTAAATGATCTAAAGAAAAAGAAAAATATAAGCGAGGTCACCAATAAAGCGGCACCAATAAACAGTCCTATTTCATCTACAATATTCTGAGAATTTAAAGTCCTTATATAAGGCATTCCAGATATATAGACGTTAATACCAGTCTCTTCTTCAAACTGCTTCACACGAGGTATCAGTTTTTTCTCAACAAAGTCTTTACGTGCTATTGTGTTTACAATCTCTTTGTTAATATAAATAGCAGTTCGTACGGTTTGCTTATTTGGACTATACACTAAGCCTTCATAAAAAGGGAGTCTGTATAATAGCTTGTTTTTGTAAACTTTTAAATTTTCTGGAGTAAGAACATCGTCTTTTATAAACGGTACCATCGCAAAGCTTGTCGTGTCTTTGCGCTTTTCTAGCGTCATTAGGTTTCCAACAGAAAGTATAGCGTCTACGGCACTATGTTCTTGAAGCTCTTCACCTAATGATTTCCATGCGTTAAAATTATCTGGAGTAAATAGTGTGCTGTCTTTTACTCCCATTACCATGAGGTTGCCTTCGTCGCCAAAGGTGTCTAAAAACTCATAATAGGCAAGATTTACCTCGTGCTCATCTGGTAATAAATTGGCTTCAGAATAGGTAAAACGCATGTGTTTCCACTGCGAGCCCATAACTACAGTAATTAAAGCGATAGCAATGAGAATCAGGATCCTGTTTCTAAGAATAAAACGAGCTAATGCGCTCCAAAAACCGATACTGAAAAGTTTGTTCAAAGGGAAGATTTTCTAAAAACAAAGGTACTATTAACTGTACAATTTGAAAGGGAATATGAGATTAAAATTTAGCGTAAAATGTAAACTTAAATGCGATGTTATCCTTTGTAACTGGAAGGTGATAAGCACCGTAGCGATAGGCAAAACTTAAACCAAAGCCAAAAAGCAACCTATTGAGCTCTAATCCTGCTTCATTATAGAGTTGATCCAGTGTGTTAAAAGAAATACCTTGATGAACTTCTGGGTTGCTCATTTCACCAATAGCGTGGCGGGTAATAAACACTAATTCTGGTCGTACTTTTTCTGAAATTTCAAACCGTCTTAAACTATGCCTTACTTGCAAACTGGCAAGCCGGTCTGAAAAAAATTCTCCAAAATACATGGTCTCAAAGCTCCTTCTACCTGCTACAGAAAATCGTCTCAGAATCTCTTGTTTGTTAGGGCTATTGGGATAGGCGTGGTATAGATGGGTAAGGGGTACATCGCCTACGGCCAGGTTACCTTCTAATAAAAAATTTGTGGATGAGAGATCTGTTCGCTTAACATAATAGTCAATTTTTAGACCTAATTTAAGATAGTCAAAATCACTATCTACGACATCGCTAAAACCTTTAGTGATTTGAGCAGTTATTTTTGGAAATCCGTCAAAGTATTCTACAAGCCCATCTTTTGTGGTGATAAAATCAGTTTTTGGACTAAATCTAATGGATGCTGTGGCTTCGGCAATTTCATAACTGTCATAAGTAATACCGTCATTTATAAACTGGTAGTCGAGTATTTGATCTATCCGACTGCGTCCAAATCTTACTTCGCCTGCTATTTTATCTGTTAGTTCTGTTATTAAGTTAGTTTGCCAAGTACGAATGCTATAGTATTGCGTAACATTTACAAGACGAGGCTCAAAAACAGAATAGATACGGTCATCTGTAAGAAATTTTGCAGATCCAATTTCATTAATGTCATCACGATATTGCAAGGTTAACCAGGTTTTAGTATCTGGATTTAATCTTAAGCTACCTCCAACGCTATGCTTAATTTTTTTGTCTTTGGTTCCATAGGCTGCGTACCCGTTTATTCTAAAATCTTTAGATAGTCTTTCATTTGTGATACCTCCTAGACCTAGCCTAAGTCCCTCTTGGTCATTATATTTAATTAGATATTTAAGATCAAAATCAAAAAAGCCAACAGGATAAAAACCTGTACTAAACGGACTTGCTTTTTTTACTTTAGTAGCTGTGTTTTCTGAGGTAGGATTGGGATTTACTTGAGCGATGCCCAAGAATGGAAGTACTAGTAGAAAAATGAAAGGTAATCTGTTCATCAAAATAGTAGGAATCAAAACTCGAGCCAAAGGTAAAAAGAAAGCGGCCCATATAGGCCGCTTAATTGTAAATAGTTTAATGTACTATTCAATTAAACAGTCATTATCTCTTTTTCTTTAGCAGAAAACAGTTCTTCAATTCTGGCAATATGCTTATCTGTCATGGTCTGTACATCTGCTTCAAGATTAGATTTTAAATCATCACTTATATCAAGATCTTTAATATCATTATTAGCTTGTTTACGATCATTACGTACTCCAATTTTAGAATCTTCTGCTTCCGATTTTGCTTGTTTTGCAAGTTCGCGACGACGCTCCTCTGTTAAAGGTGGTACATTAATAATCACAGATTCGCCATTATTCATAGGGTTAAAGCCTAGATTTGCAAGGTGAATCCCTTTTTCTATTTCTGGAATAAGACCCTTCTCCCACGGTGCGATTGTTATCGTCATACCGTCTGGAGTATTTACATTTGCTACTTGGCTAAGAGGCGTTTGGTTCCCATAATAGTCAACCATCACACCGCCTACCATAGATGGGGTCGCCTTACCGGCTCTTATGTTTACAAATTTCTTTTCTAGATGTGATAAGGCATTATCCATTGCCTCTTTACAACTATCTATGATAAATTTAATCTCGTCTTCCATATTTTAATACGCTTACTAATTATTGCTTGCGATTTTTATTTGTGTTCTTTTAATTACTTCGGAAATGCTAACTCTTGGAAATCTGTACTTCAAAAAGCAGACCATTTCAAAAATAAGAAATTTTTTTCTTATCAAATTTTAGCGCGTTTGTACTATTTTCCGAAACAATTATACGTTCACCTTAGTTCCTATTTTCTCTCCCATCACCACTTTCATTAAATTACCTCTTGTATTCATATCAAATACAATAATAGGTAATTCATTTTCCTGACTTAATGTGAAAGCCGTTGTGTCCATTACTTTTAATCCTTTACTCAGAACGTCATCAAAAGTGATGTAATCAAATTTTACTGCGTCTGTATTTTTTTCAGGATCACTTGAGTAAATACCATCAACGCGTGTGCCTTTTAGTATCACATCTGCATTAATCTCAATGGCTCTTAAAACTGCCGCACTATCTGTAGTAAAATATGGATTACCTGTACCTCCCCCAAAAATAACAACACGGCCTTTTTCTAAGTGACGTACTGCTTTACGTTTTATAAAAGGCTCTGCTATTTCATTTAGTTTAATCGCACTTTGCAATCTTGTTGGTATTCCCGCATCTTCAAGTGCACCTTGAAGGGCAAGGCCATTAATAACCGTGGCGAGCATGCCCATGTGGTCACCTTGCACACGATCCATCCCTTTACTTGCACCTGCAACACCTCTAAAAATATTACCTCCACCAATCACGATGGCAACTTCAATTCCTTTATCTGTAATTGCTTTTATATCTTCTGCATATTCTCGAAGTCTTTTTGGGTCAATACCATATTGCAGGTCTCCCATTAAAGCTTCTCCAGAAAGTTTAAGTAGTATTCTTTTGTATTGCATAATGTCTTTTTCTTGGCTGTAAAAATAGGGAAAATAAGCTTTTGTAGTAGTTACAGTGGGAAGTAAATTCTGCGAAATTAAAAATCCGTCTCAAAAAGTTATTTAAGACGGATTACAGATTACAATAATCATTTTTATCTTAGTACAGATGCTCTAAATCTCCTCAAATTAAAAGCGCTGATTATTAGATAAATGATTAATTTATTTGATACCACAATTTACAATTAAATTTATTATTTTAAGTACGTACCGCTACGTAGTCAATCCACTCATATCGCTGTAAGCCTTTATTATTAAGGGGTTTAAGCTGTAAAAAATTTAAATATTTTTTTCGTTGATTAATAGATGTGTCTTACTAAATTGAGTTTAGAGCGTGTATTTAGGTATAAGCGATTAAATCCTTTCTTTAGAACTTTTCAGAAGAAAAAAGATCTGCTATATTAAACAGATAGGATAAGTTCTTTGTTTTCTATTGACCAAGAAGAAAGGGCGTCTTTTCCTTTATCTATATCTAATTTACTAATAATGTTTGCTCTATGTTTTTCTACGGTGCGGAGAGAAATAGAGAGGTTATCTGAAATTTCTTTAGAAGATTTTTCTAGTGCTACTAATCTAATGATAGTGCGCTCTGAAGGAGATAGTAATTTTAATTTTTCAAGTTCGGGAGCAATGACAGTATTAAAAACGGCATTAAATGTTTTACTAAAATAAGTACCTCCTTTTAATACGGTTCGAATGCAGTTTTCAATTTCAGAAAAGGGTTCATCTTTTAATAAATAGCCTGATATATTAAGCTCCTTCGCTTTTAATACAATGCCTTTTTCTTTATGAGAAGTCAATAGAATAAACTTAGCAGGAAGAGCCGCTAATGTTGCCTTTTTTATCACCTCAAAACCATTTAAAATAGGCATTTCAATGTCTAGAATAGCTAAGATTGGCTTTTCATTCAAAAGTATTTCTAAAGCCTCTGCCCCATCGTGAGCAGGTAATAAATTTGTATATCCCTTTTCTTCCAGTTCTTGCAATAAACCTTTAAGTAACATAGGATGATCATCTGCGACTAAAATGGGGATTTTTCTCATGATGTTAGGGGGATTTCTGCTGTTACTAATGTGCCTTTGCCAGGAGTGCTCGTAATTGATAGTGAGCCTTTTACAAGTTTAATACGTTCTGCTAGTGTTTTAAGTCCTAAACTTTGTTTGAGTTGTTGTTCATCAAATGTAAACCCTTTTCCGTTATCTTCTATTTCTAATAAGATGGTATTCTTCTTTTTTGATATGGTAATAAATACTTCGTTGGCTTTCGCATGTTTTAAAATGTTAGTTAGCGCTTCTTGCGTAAACCTATATATATGCAGTGTTGTCTCTGGACTAAAATAAGCATCAATGTTGAATAACGCTACAGAAAAGATGGAGTTTGTTTGCTCATCCATCTCATTTGCTAACTCCTGTATGCTTTCTGTTAGGCCCAGCAATGCTAAATTTGCTGGATATAAGCCTCGCGAGATACTTCTTACCTCTTCTAATACTGTATTTGTTAATGCTGTTAGTTCTTCTTGTTTTTGATTTTGAGATTTTCTTTTAATGAGTGTGAGTTGTTGGCCTACGCTATCGTGCAATTCTTTAGCAATCCTATTGCGTTCTTCTTCTTGAGAGTTTATTAAATCTCTGGAAAATTTTGATTGCAATTCCTGCCTTTTTTGAGCTAAGAATAATAGATATACTAACAAACTAATAATAGCAATTGATAGGGTTAAATAAAACCACCAGGTTTTATAAAAAAAATCTTTTGAGAAGATTTTTAATTCTAGAGATTCTCCTATTTTATTACCAGTAAAATCTTGTGCGGCAATCTCTAAGTTATAATTTCCTGGGGCTAAATTAATAAACCGAATGGCTTGCTCTTTACCTAGTTCGACCCAATCATTTTTATTTAGTCGGTATTTATAAGAATTTTCATTCTGATTAACGTTATTGGTTAATGCAAAGTAAATTTCTAGTTCTTTATGTTCTGCGGGTAAAGTGATGAGCTCCTTTTTATTTAAATTTTCCCTATTGTACTCTGCCTTTATTTTTTTTGAATCACGATCATATTTAGAGCTTCTTAAAAGCTGAAGTTGACTTTTTATTGGTTCTGGTTTAAGAAGATCTGGATTAAAGTAATTGAGTCCTTTAATACTTCCTATAAGAATACCGTTCTCTGTTTTTATACCACTATATCTGTTCCCTTCGTTATGACTTAGTCCGTCTTTAGTAGAAAATCGTTGTAGCTTTTTTGTTGCTACATTATAGCTTACTAAGCCATTAAAAGTACTAATCCACCAGTTGTCATTATCATATACAATTTTAGCGATTCCGGCTTCAAGTTCGTCTTTGTACAATATGCTATACTTCTGGGTATTCTCATTATAAGTGCTTATGGTGCCATCTCTAGAGCCAAAAACAAATCCATACGGCTCTTGATAATCTACCATGAGTAGATGTTTATCTCCTAAAATTGATTCATCTGCAAATACATTTTTTCGTTTTGTGGCAATATTATAATGTAAAACCCCTTTGTCTGTAGCTCCAATAATAACATTGTCCTTTATGGCGAGATCGTAAATGGCTATAGAATCTGTTTTAATGAGAGAATCGTGCTTCATTGTACGCTTATTAAAGCTCATTAAATGATATCCTCTTGTACCGTAAATAATTACATCTTTATTAAGTGGTTCAAAATATAATATTGGATAATGCCTATTCTGGGTTACTTTTTTGTTTTTACGATTTACAGTGCTAATACCCGATTCTTGAAACCAAAGCGTATCTTTCTCTACTAGAATATTTCTAGTTGAGCTAGGAAAGATTTTTTTATTGTCAAGAAAGATATCATAAGGTTTTACTCCTTTTGTACCCTCGTTAAAGACAAACCAGCCATCTTTTTCTGTGCAAACCATGTAATTTTCTTGGTCTAATGGGACAATGGCGCGCATTTCGAAATTAGGTAATAAAACGTCTATTTTTTTAGATGGAAATTTAAAATAATGTAATTCACCACCACCGTTACCTACCCAGATATCTTTTGCCATATTTTGCGAAGCACATTTTATCCCATGCGGTTTGTCAAATACACCACGAGCTGTAAGTGTAGAAAAGCCATTTTCTGAAAGGCTACTCATCATTAAGTCTTGCCCCTTGGTATGAAGCAATAAATTATTAATGCCGTTGCCATAACTATAAATGGTTTCTTCTTCTAGTTTAGTATTAAGTTGGGCAACTGGCGAAACGGTTAATTTTTCAAAATCTATCTCTTGTAATTGTTGGTTGTTTAAAATAAAAGCATACACCTTATCCTCTTTATAAAAGACCTCATCAATAAGATAGTTTGTGGGTAACCCTGTTTTTAAGCTGAGGTATTTTTTGTTTGCAAATCGTTTGAGTAGGGTTCCGTTCCAATCAAAAAACATGAGCGGAAAATTATCATCACTGATGAGCACTCCTTTTTCATGAAAAACAATTTTTGTAACATCATCAACAACAAATCTGTTTTCTGTAGAAGTAAATGAAAAGAGACTTGTTAAGGTTAGGTCATCCTGTAAAACTTGAAGCGTAATAGATCTATCGACTTGTGTCAATACATAGTTTTTATCCTGGTATTTAAATATATTCGAGTAATATATTGGAATGTTAGGAACCTTTGTAAACTCTTGATTTATTGGATTAAACAGAGAAAAAATGCCATCGCCAATAATATAAAAGAGACCATCTTCTCGTTTAAAAATTTGATCAACGTTTTGAACTGATTTCCGGTCTACGGGTAACATAAAACTGTGAAAATTTTTCCCGTCAAAACGTTGAATGGAAAGTTTCTTATCGTTTAATAGAATATCCCGTATGTCAAAATCTACACCTCCAAGCCATAAAAACCCATCATCATCAAACTCCATTGCAGAAATAATGTCAAGGTCGAGTCCATCTTGTTTATCAAAAACGTTATGGTATAATTTTGATTCCTGTCCATATAGAGCAAGCGCACTCCATATAAGTAGAAAGAATAAAGAGCATCTCATTTAAAGGGAACAAAATTTGATTTTAAGATGGAAAAGATAACAAAAAAATGCGCCTATAACACAAGGTTATAGGCGCATCTTAAAAACAAACTAAACTATTTTTTAATATATCTATTGGTTAGAGCGCCGTGGTTTGTTTTTACTTTTATAAAATAGACACCACTAGCATTACTGCTAATATCTATAGTTTTTTCTGAAATATTAAGGTCTTTCTTCACAGCTACTATTCTTCCTAAGTAATCATAAACACTAATGTCTGTTATGTTTTGATTTTGAGAGCTCACTGTAAAAATTCCAGTACCTGGGTTAGGAGCGATGGTAAATTCGGTGAACGTTTCAGAAGCAATACCTAATACTCTATTAGTAAAGAAGAGCGTAAAACGATTAGGGAATTGTCCTTTTTCTGAAGTAAACTCGTAATCCGATTTAGATAGATTAATCTTTACTCCTATAAGATGATCAAATACATAAACAGTTGCTTCATTCAATTTATTTCCTTCTATGTCATCAAGGCTAATGCGGTATAAGATATTTGCGTCTATTTGAGACGAGAACCCAAAAGGTATAGTCATATCTTCATTAAATAACTCGCGTCCCTGTATTCCTAATTCTACATCACTACCGTCAATACCAGAAAATATAGAAAGAATACTCGCAAGCCTGTTGCTGTCATATCCCGCATCCACCTGTGCTGTCGCGTTTTCAGAAAAACCTATAAGCGTGTTGCTTTTAAGATCGTATTCTGGTGTTTCGATAGCTACCCAAATTTTATTTAATTCTTCTTCTGCGGTTCTTAGCGTTGTGTTCCCGGTTAAACGTCTCATATTATTTGAAAAAACTGCCGTCCCTGAGGCATTTGCTTTTATTCCAAATCCTTGTGAGGTTGCAATAATCCCATTAGGCTTAGTGTCTTCTCCTGGAGATACATCACTACTTGCTTTTACACCACCCATTAAGTTATACATCGAGATGTCTTCCATAGAGAAGTTAAGCGAGTTGTAACCTGGTAATGCTGCAGAAGCTGGTGTAAGGTGTTCCCAGAAATATACCTCGTTTATCATCGCATTTGCATTAATAAAATCGTCTGCTAGAATAGGTGAAGGGTAGGGGTTAGCTAATTGATTAGGGCTATCATTTTGATTGTCACCAAATACTACTGTAAAGTTATAATCACCATTATTTAAAGTTCCTTGAGAGAAGGTGTGCATATAAGACTGTGTAGGCTCGTTAAAAGTAAGCTGAGGTTTTACAAGGTATCCTTCACCAGGATTTAGTACTCCTGTATGTTGTGAGAAGTTATCTCCATTATCATCTGCAAAGTTTACTGCCATTGGAAACGCTAAAGCAACAGCTGCATTGGGTTCAAAGTTTAAGGTGTTATGAGCAAAAACACGAATGGCATCTGCATAAACTCCTTCTCTTGTTTCCATTGACATTGGGCTACCTGCTAGCATAAAATCTCTTGCAGCCAAATCTGGCGTTGTAACCTGTACGTTAATAGTTCCATTATTAGTGGTCACAGCTGATCCATCTTGTTGTACCACACTTCCTTGGTGCGCTACGTTAAGTATTCCATCTACTGTTATACCATAGGTAACATTAATATAATCTCCTGCAGCTACAGTTAAGTTGTTATTTAATTCTATTACAACTGAACAAGCTGTAAAACTACCTTCTGTACTCGTGTCATAATGATCTTTTATTACAGCATTAGTTGCAGAATCAGGTTCGTTAGGTACCCAATTTCCACCTATATACTCTACTGTAGCTAGGCAAGGAGATAAGGGTGATGGTACTGCTAATACTCTAAAATCTATTTCGTTTACAAATATTGGAATTAACCCGATTCTTAAAAAATAAGTTTCTCCTCCTGTAAGATTAGAAAAGGTACTGTCATCGAATTGGCAATCAATTGCAACACTACCACAGCTGTCATATAATGAAACCGTATCAAAACCTCCTAGTTGAGTAACCTGTAAATTACCATCTATAGGCATTATAAACTCATACCAAGCATCGTGATTAAAATCTCCAACATTCTCGCAGTCACCATCTATACTTTCTGTGGCGCCTCTAAGCTCAACAAAATAAGTAGTTGGACTCACTGTAGGAATACTTATTAACTCTGGCGTTGAACAGTCGTTATTCTCAATTGTTTCAAAAGCTTGAATTCTAAAGGTATCTCCATCTGCAAATACTTGGATAGATGCAAATCGTAGTTTATAGTTTACACCTTCTACTAAATCGTAGAAAAAACCATCGTCGTATCGACAAGCAATTTCTGTCCCTAAGCAATCGGTATATAAGGAGAGATTATCAAAACCACCAACCTGAGTTATTCTAATATTTCCATTTACAGGCATTGTAAAATCATACCAAGCATCTAGGTTTATGTCACCTGTGTTCTCACATGAGCTATCTGTACTCTCTGTCGCTCCCCTGCTTTCTACGGCCACATCGATAAAATTATCAGTGCTTACCAAAATGTTTTCAGAATTATCACATTCATTGTTAGCGATCGTCTCAAAAGCTTGTATCACAAAAGAATCTGCATCTGCAAATGCAGCTATGGTTGCAAAACGTAATTTATATTCTAAACCGCCAGTTAAACTGTAAATAAAATTATCATCAAAAAAGCAAGCTATTTCTGTCCCAATACAATCGGTGTATAAAGAGAAATTATCAAAGCCACCAGCAGCGGTTATTCTTATATTTCCATCTACGGGCATTGTGAACGTATACCACAAATCTAGATTGGTGTTAGTCGCATTCTCACAAGAACTATCCGTGCTTTCTGTTGCCGCTCTTGAGTCTTGAGAAACCGTAAGTGGGTTGGCAGTTTCCACCACAATACTTTCTGCATTATCACAATCATCGTTCATAATGGTTTCAAAGGCTTGTATCGTAAAAGAATCTGCATCTGCAAATCCTGCTAAAGTTGCAAAACGAAGTTTAAATTCTGTACCACTAGTTAAATTGTAAACAAAACCATCATCATAAAAACATGCCACTTCTGCTCCTAGACAATCTGTATATAAAGAGAAATTATCAAAGCCACCAGCAGCCGTTATTCTTACATTTCCATTTACTGGCATAGTGAACTCGTACCATAAGTCAAGATTAGTATTAGATGCAGTCTCGCAAGAACTGTCGGTGCTTTCTGTTGCCGCTCTTGAATCTTGAGAAACCGTAAGGGGGTTAGCCGTTTCCACCACAATACTTTCTGCATTATCACAATCATCGTTCATAATGGTTTCAAAAGCTTGGATTACAAAAGAATCTGCATCTGCAAATCCTGCTAAAGTTGCAAAACGTAGTTTGTATTCTGTGCCGCTCGTTAAACCAAAAGCAAAACCGTCATTAAAAAAGCAAGCAATTTCTGTTCCAACACAATCTGTATATAAAGAGAAATTATCAAAACCACCAGCAGCGGTTATTCTTAAATTACCATCTACAGGCATCGTAAACTTGTACCACAGATCTAGATTTGTGTTTGACGCAGTCTCACAAGAACTATCTGTACTTTCTGTAGCGGCTCTAGCATCTTGAAAAACTTCCAGCGGATTTGCCGCTTCTACCAAAATACTTTCAGCATTATCACAATCGTCATTGACAATAGTTTCAAAAGCTTGAATTCTAAAAGAATCTGAATCTGCTAACCCTCCAGAAATACCGTGGCGAAGTTTATAAGTAAGCCCAGCACTTAAGTTGAAAATAAAACCATCATTATAGAAGCAATCGATTTCCGTACCCACACAATCTGAGTACAATGAGAAATTATCTGAACCACCTGCAGCAGTTATTCTTATATTTCCATCCACTGGCATTACAAACTCGAACCAAGAATCAAGATTGATATTGCTAGCATTCTCACAAGAACTATCGCTACTTTCTGTAGCACCTCTGCTTTCTGTAGTAACCTCAAGAAAATCTAAAGTATCCACAACGATCACTTCTGGTGTTGCGCACACATTATTTGGGATGACCTCAAAGGCCTGTATGTTAAAAGTGAAATCGCCTGGTGGGCTTCCTTGTTTGCTCATTTTTAAAGTGTAGGTCGATCCCGATGATAATCCGTAAACAAACCCATCATTAAAAAAACAAGCTAATTCGGTTCCTGCGCAAGCATCGTACAAAGTCGCATTATCAGACCCACCAATGTTCGTGATTCTTATGTTTCCATCTTCTGGCATGATAAAGTTAAACCAGACATCTGGATTGTTTTGAGCTGCGTTTTGACAAGCACCCTCTTGAGTTTCTGCAGCGGTGCTTACCTCGGCGGTATATTGATTGGTATTTGCGGTAACAACAGCAATGTTAGTGCTAGTAGCGCACGTGTCGTTAGAAGGTTGGGCAAATGTGGACATAGACGTCATTGCCAATACGAGTAGTAGTGCTTTTTTCATAATAGAATAGTTTAGTGGGGAAACATAAATATACAAATTGCGACTCTTAATTATCCGGTTTTTTTAGTCAACAGGCGTTTTTTTTAGTGAACGGAGGTGTAAGAGCTATGTTTTAATCCATTAGTAAAGTGATAATTACATGTTGGTTTTGTGTAAAAGTTCCTCGAGCCTATGGTTTATACTAAAGATTAATAACAAGAAGAAATTAAAGGGCATAATCGCAATACCTTCGGAAATTTTAATCAACAAAAAATCCTATTTTTACATTCTACCTATGGCTAAAACTAAAACAACATTTTTCTGTCAAAACTGCGGAAGCTCTTTTGCAAAATGGCAAGGACAATGTACCTCATGTAAAGAATGGAATACCATTGCAGAAGAAGTGATTCAGAAAGCAGAGAAAGTTTCTTGGGAAGTAGGCGAAGCAAAGAAAGCAGCGTCTAATCGCAGTCGAGTAGCCAAGCCTCTTAAAATTTCAGAAATAAATACAGCTGCAGAAGCTAGAATGGATACCCAAAACGGCGAACTCAACCGTGTGTTAGGTGGCGGTTTAGTGCCTGGAAGTCTCACCCTTTTAGGAGGAGAGCCAGGGATTGGTAAAAGTACCTTGATGTTACAGATTGCATTACAGTTGCCTTATAAAACACTGTATGTGTCTGGAGAAGAAAGCGCGACGCAGATAAAAATGCGAGCAGAACGTATCCATCCAGATTCTGAAAACTGCTACATTTTAACCGAAACAAAAACCCAAAATATTTTTAGGAATATTGCAGAGATGCAACCCGATATTGTGGTGATAGATTCTATACAAACGCTGCACACAGATTATATAGAAAGTAGTGCAGGGAGTATTTCGCAAATACGAGAGACGACCACAGAGCTTATAAAATTTGCAAAAGAAACAGCTACGCCTGTCATATTAATTGGACATATTACTAAGGACGGAAACATTGCAGGACCTAAAATCTTAGAACATATGGTAGATACGGTGCTTCAGTTTGAAGGCGACCGCAATCATATTTACAGAATTCTACGTGCTAATAAAAACCGTTTTGGAAGTACCAACGAATTAGGAATCTACGAAATGCAAGGCAGCGGACTTAGAGAAGTGGCCAATCCTTCGGAAATATTAATATCGAAGAATGACGAGGATTTAAGCGGGACCGCGATTGCTTCTACCTTAGAAGGAATGCGCCCTTTAATGATAGAAATACAAGCCTTGGTGTCTACTGCGGTGTACGGAACGCCGCAACGTAGTGCCACGGGATATAATGCAAAAAGACTCAACATGATTCTTGCAGTGCTTGAAAAAAGAGCGGGATTTAAACTCGGCGCAAAAGATGTTTTCTTAAATGTCACTGGAGGTATAAGCGTAGATGATCCAGCGATTGATCTTGCCGTTGTTGCTGCCGTATTATCAAGCAATGTAGACATCGCTATTGATAAAAGAATGTGCTTTGCTGCTGAGGTTGGCCTAGCTGGAGAAGTTCGGCCGGTTACTCGTGTGGATCAACGTATCATGGAAGCAGAAAAATTAGGGTTTGAAACTATTATCATTTCTAAATACTGCAAACTCCCTAAAATGAACTACGGCATCCAGATTGTACAAGTGGCTAAGGTGCATGATGTAGTGAAGCATTTGTTTGCTTAAATTGCTTTCCTTTTTTAGCTAGATGGGTCTTTTAAGCAGCACATTAAGATAAAAAACCTTCAATTAGACGCTTAGGATGACTTGCTGGTAGTACCGGAAAATCAAACCAATTTTGCAATTCTTTTTCAAATCCAAGACCATTTAAGTAATCGTTTAAAGCAAAATTTAATCCTTTGGTGTATTTAGTATGATCCGCTCCTTTTGGGTCTTCATGCCATAGATCATTTTGAGCAAACCCTTTAAATTCAGGTCCTGTTATTTTTATTCCGAAATCTTCCGGGTTTTGACCTATGGGGCTATGAATAGTCGTTGTAAATAGATGCCAGAAGGCAGACTGGATACAATTTTTTTCAAACAACTGCCTTACTACTTCTAAGGAGTCTATGGTTTCTTGCTCCGTTTGAGAAGGAAACCCATACATAAGATACGCGTGTACCATAATATTATGAGCAGAAAAATTATGAGTCACTCGAGTCACCTGAGCAATATCAACACCTTTCTTCATCTTAGCTAATAAACGGTCTGAGGCAACTTCTAAGCCACCCGTTACAGCAATACAGCCTGACTTTGCCATAATTTGACATAGCTCTAGTGTGAAGGTCTTTTCAAATCTAATATTAGTCCACCACGTAATGTTGACATTGCGCTCTATTAATTTTTCTGATAAAGCGCGTAGCATTTTTGGTGGTGCTGCTTCATCTACAAAATGAAAGCCGGTGATACCGGTGTCTGCAATTATTTTTTCAATTTTGTTGACCAAGTCATCTGCAGTGGTGTTTTGGTAATTGCCTATATAATCTAAGCTTACATCACAAAACGAACATTGTTTCCAATAGCATCCATGAGAAATAGTGAGTTTATTCCATCTGTCATCTGTCCACATGCGGTGCATTGGGTTTACTACATCTAGGAACGACACGTACTTGTCAAAGGGCAAGCCAGCATAATTAGGCGCTGGTAGATTTCGATGATGAAAAATAGTATTCGGGATTTTATTCTTGTAGACCACTTGGTGATCTTCAAGCACAAAGGTTCTTTCTAGTGCATCTATATCAACCTTGCCTTCTACATATTTTACTATTTTAAGTAAAGGACCTTCTCCGTCATCTAAAGAAATAAAATCTACAAACTCAAATATTCGTGGGTCTTCAAGGGAGCGCAGTTCTGTATTGCAATAGCCACCGCCAAAAGCTATTTTAATGGCAGGGAAAAACTGTTTTATAAATTGAGAACAGCGTAATGCTGCAAACAGATTACCTGGAAAAGGAATGGTAAAGCACACTAAATCTGGAGATTCTTTTTTAATGCGCGCCTCTAGAATGGTGAACATTTCGTCCTCAATTAAAGTAGGTTGATAGTTTAAAACTTCGTCTAATGGATCAAAGCTACTGGCAGATGTGGCAATTTGTTCTGCATACTTTGTAAAAGAAAAAAACTCATCCACATTGGCTTGAATAAAATCACCTATTTCTTCAATATATAAGGTGGAGAAATGCTTCGCCTTGTCTATGACACCAGCTTCTCCCGCTGCCCATTTTATCTTAGTATTTACTTTGGATAATCGATGACCAATTGGTAAAAAACCTGCTCCTAAAATTGTTTTGGCGGTATCAATATCCTGTTTTTGCAGAAAGGCGATCACCACATCAACTCGTGCTATGTAGGCTTCTTTTTTTTCTTGAATTTGTGGATACTGAAAGTTACCCAAGTCTTGAGCTTCCTTAAAAATAGATCGTAGAAAATCACCTGTAAATACGGAGGTGAATAGCTCAATACTTAAATCCATGTGTGCAACAGACACCTCTTTTTCTTCTAGAAACCCTTTAATATATGCAGTAGCCGGATAGGCCGTGTTCAATTGAGAAAACGGTGGCGTGACTAATAAGAGTTTGGCTTGCATTTGGTAAAGATAAACCTCTTTGCAAAGAAATGGATTGAAACATGCTCTTTTACAATTTGCACTAGTTACCTTTTATAATTGCAACAAGAAAATGTATTAAAGTAACTGTGTTGATAGTATCTAATGAATCTCTTTGTCATTCCTACTAAAAATCTTGTAATTTTGACTCCTTAACTTTTCATCCTTTCAAAAGGTCATTATGCCATTCAAAAAACCCACAGATTCTGCACTACAAGGTATAAATCGCTTGATTGTAGATGCTACTGTAGAAGTGACAGACTTGGTAGAAGCGATGCACAGACGCATTGTGCATCCTCCTTTTTTACCTTCAACACCTATTCAAAATTTGATTACTGATATTGCTGGTGTCGCCTATAAAAACATTAGATGGAGCACTAAATTTATTGGTAAAGGTGCGGATAAGGCATTGGGTAAGCTGGCCAGTGTTATGGGCAACATAAAGACGACAGAAGAGCGAGAAGTGATGCGTGCCGTTTTAAATGGATTGATTGGGGATCATTTAGAAAAAACAGACAACCCATTAAAGATTGATATGCAGTTTAAACAAGGCGGGAAGGCGTTTTTATTAGACAGTAAAAGCATCCAAAAAGCATATCCTACAGTCACTGGAAATCTGGTAGTAATGCTTCATGGTTCTTGCATGAACGATATGCAATGGACACAAAATGAGCACAATCACGGGACTGCCATCGCAGCCGAGTTTGATAAAACTGCTGTATATCTTCATTATAATAGTGGGCGTCATATTTCGACCAATGGGCAAACCCTTAATGAGCTTTTAGAAAAATTGGTGTCACACTGGCCAGTGCCTGTTAAAGAGTTGGTAATTATTGCCCATAGTATGGGCGGCTTGGTATCTAGAAGTGCCTTGCATTATGGACAATCTCAGAAACAACCCTGGACAAAGAAGGTTAAAAAGATCGTTTTTATTGGAACACCGCATCATGGGGCATCGCTTGAAAAGGCGGGTAATTATGTAGAAGTCCTCTTAAAGGCCATACCATACGCAAAGCCCTTTGCGCGATTGGCAAAAATAAGAGGGGCTGGTGTAACAGATCTGCGCTATGGAAATCTACTAGATGAAGACTGGCAAGATATAGATCAACATGCCATAAAAGGAGATCAGAGAACAGTTGTGCCTTTGCCTAAAAAAATAGACTGCTACTGTATTGCAGGGGTTGCGGGAAAAGCAAGCGCATCAACAACTAAAAAGAGCCTCGGAGATCATCTGGTAGGTTTAAAAAGCGCATTGGGCCAGCATAAAAACCCCGCTAAAGAGCTAGATTTTAAAGAGGAGAACACCTTTATTGTTTATCAAACAAATCACGTGGGTTTATTAGGTAGTCCAGAAGTCTACGCGCAACTCAAGAAGTGGATGGTTTAATGAAACCTTTTACCTATAATCAGTATTAGGCCGCAGGGTTAGGATGTTTAACATGAACTGCTTCAATCTCCTTTAAAATTTCTGCAGAAAGGCGAACATCAATACTGTTTATGTTTTCTTCCAATTGTTTAAGAGAAGTGGCTCCAATAATATTTGAAGTCACAAAAGAGCGATCGTTTACAAAAGCAAGGGCGAGTTGCGTTAGGCTCAAGTTGTGTTTTTTTGCAATTTCGTTATAAGCTTGTGTTGCTTTAATCGAAGACTCACTAGAGTATCTGGAATAATTAGGGAACAAAGTAACGCGACCTTTTTCTGGTGTTGCACCATTAAGGTATTTTCCTGATAATACACCAAAAGCTAATGGCGAATAAGGGAGATAGCCTATGTTTTCCATTTGTAATACTTCAGATAATCCTGCTTCATCACGACGTTGTAGCAAGTTATACGCGTTTTGAATACTCACCATTTTTAATTTCCCTTTACGATGTTCTTCCATATAACGCATAGCGCCAAAAGGAGTCTCGTTGCTCAACCCAATGTTCCTTATTTTACCTTCTTTGACAAAGCCTTCTAGTCTTTCTAGGATTTCTCCTATATTGTCTTCCCACTTAGCATTAGGGGCGTGGTTATAATCACGCACACCAAAAATATTAACCGCGCGTTCTGGCCAGTGTAATTGATATAAATCAAGATAATCTGTTTGTAATCTTTTTAAACTTCTATGTAAAGCATCTTCTAGTGATGCGGCACTAAAATCAAGGTTTTCTCTAATACCTGAAAAAATCCCGCGACCTGTCCCAGTGATTTTTGAAGCAAGTACTATGTCTTTTCTTTTTCCTGTTTTTGCTAGCCAAGTTCCTATAATCTCCTCTGTGCGGCCATAAGTTTCCATCGTGAACGGTACGGAATACATCTCTGCGGTGTCTATAAAATTCACTCCTTTTTCTAATGCAAAATCTAATTGCTCGTGCCCTTCGGCTTCTGTGTTTTGCCTACCATAGGTCATAGTGCCTAGGCAAATTTTAGAAACGTTGAGGTCTGTATTTGGGAGTTTGGTGTAGCGCATAGTCTTTTTTGATTTACTTTGTAAAATTACAAAGAACAGATGTATTGCCTATAAGAGGTTGTCTTAAAAGAATTCTAAAAAATTAATCCATGTCATTTTATCAGAAATTAGCAGGTCTAGGTTCAAAATTTATGAGTCAGTCTACGTTATTTAAAGTAGGCTTTAATTTATCACCTATGTATCGCCGCAGTACAGCGCGCATTACCAGTGTGAGCGAAGACTTAATGTTTATTAAAGTTAGGTTGCCCATAAGTTATAAGAATAGCAACTACGTAGGTTCTATTTTTGGTGGGAGTATGTTTAGTGCTGTAGATCCTATCCCGATGATTCAAATTTTAAATTTACTGGGCGACGATTTTGTGGTTTGGGATAAGGCTGCAGCGATAAAATTTAAACGGCCGGCAAGAGAAAATCTATATGCAAACTTTACCTGTTCTCCTTCAGAAATTTTAAACATCAAAGACCGTCTAGTAAAAGAGAAAGAGATAGAAATCAAAAAGCGTACTCAACTTACAAACAAAACAGGAGATGATGTTTTTTGTGAAGTAGAAAAAACAATCTACATCGCAGAAAAGCAATTTTATAAAGCTAAGCGAAGTAAAAAGAAGTGATGCTTTGCCTCTCACTACTTCAGATTAACGCTAGCGTATTTTCTACTTTATTTGTAGGGTTTTAGGTGAGGTTATTTCCGAAGAAAAAATCACTTAAAAAAACTCTATTTCAAGCTTGTAATATTTCCGAAGAAAAAACTATCTTTGCAGCGTTAAAAAAGAGGGTGCTTTTTGTACCCGTAGAGAACTAAAACATAAACAGTTAATAATGTCACAAGTTACAGGAAAAGTTGCACAGATTATTGGGCCAGTAGTAGATGTTGAGTTTGCGAGTGGAGCAGTGCTGCCACAAATATACGATAGTCTAGAAGTTGATAACCACGGAAACAAGTTGATTCTTGAAGTACAATCTCATATGGGTGAAAACACTGTAAGAACCATTTCTATGGATTCTACAGATGGTTTAAGCCGTGGAGTTGCTGCTGTATCTACAGGAGCTGCAATACAAATGCCTATTGGACCGGATATCTACGGTCGTCTTTTTAACGTAATTGGTGATCCTATTGATGGGATGGAGGCGCTTGCTAAAGCTGGAAAGGATGGACTTCCTATTCACAGAGACGCCCCTTTATTTGAAGAACTTTCAACATCTTCTGAAGTACTTTTTACAGGTATTAAAGTAATTGACTTAATTGAGCCGTATGCAAAAGGGGGTAAAATTGGTCTTTTTGGTGGTGCCGGAGTAGGTAAAACGGTATTGATCCAAGAGTTGATTAATAATATAGCAAAAGGTCACGGTGGTCTTTCCGTATTCGCAGGAGTAGGAGAAAGAACACGTGAAGGAAATGACCTTTTAAGAGAGATGCTGGAGTCTGGTATTATCAAATACGGTGATGACTTTATGCACTCTATGGAAGAAGGCGGATGGGACTTGTCTAAAGTAGACAAGATGGCGATGAGAGAATCTAAAGCGACTTTCGTTTTCGGTCAAATGAATGAGCCACCTGGAGCACGTGCACGTGTTGCATTATCAGGTCTTACTATTGCTGAGTATTTTAGAGATGGAGCCGGTGACGGTCAAGGAAAAGATGTACTTTTCTTTGTAGATAATATTTTCCGTTTTACACAAGCGGGATCTGAGGTATCGGCACTATTAGGTCGTATGCCATCTGCAGTAGGGTACCAACCTACACTAGCAACAGAGATGGGAGCGATGCAAGAGCGTATTACTTCTACTAAGAAAGGTTCTATTACATCTGTACAAGCGGTTTACGTACCTGCAGATGATTTAACAGATCCAGCACCAGCAACTACGTTTGCTCACCTTGATGCAACTACAGTATTGTCTAGAAAGATTGCAGAACTTGGTATTTACCCAGCGGTAGATCCATTAGATTCTACTTCTAGAATCTTAACAGCAGCTATTTTAGGTGATGAGCATTATGACTGTGCACAACGAGTAAAAATGTTATTACAGCGTTATAAAGAATTACAAGATATTATTGCCATCCTTGGTATGGAAGAATTGTCTGAAGAAGATAAGCTTGCAGTAAACCGTGCACGTCGTGTTCAACGTTTCTTATCGCAGCCTTTCCACGTAGCAGAGCAGTTTACAGGTATTCCAGGAGTGTTGGTAGATATTAAAGAAACAATCAAAGGATTTACAATGATTATGGATGGTGAGTTAGATCACCTACCAGAAGCAGCATTTAACCTTAAAGGTTCTATTGAAGAAGCAATAGAAGCTGGAGAGAAAATGAATCTTGAAGCATAAATTAGTAGTGAGTAGTGAGTTTTTAGCTCACTACTCATTACTAGTTACTCAATACTATAAAAAATTATGTATTTAGAAATAGTAACCCCAGAAGCAAGTATCGTTAGTGGTGAGGTAGAGAGTGTAACTGTTCCAGGAATGGACGGTGATTTTCAGATGTTAAACAATCACGCAGCTGTTGTTTCCTTATTGATGGAAGGAACCGTAAAGTTTAGAGGAAATCCTACTATTGCAAAAGGTTTTGAAAATAAATTTACTCAAAACGATGGGCAATGGTCTATGGCTATCAATGGTGGCACTATCGAGATGAATAATAATAAAGTGATTGTACTGGCAGATTAGCTTCGGTACTATTTTAAACGCTTACAGCTTTTTAAAATCACTCAGCTACCTGAGACGTTAAAATAAATTATTAATGAGCACCTTTTCTAGGTGCTTTTTTTATGCGGAAATATGACCGATTGGAATTATCTTTATGGAGAGAAAATAGCGTAAATGTCATTATTAGTAAATACACAATATGTAGTGATTCAACAAAGTCCAAGATCTTTGTTGAACAGGATTCTTGGGGCTGCTTTTTTCACGGCAATGCTATATTGTATTTATAAATTGTTAAGTGGCACAATCACACATGGAGCCGTAACTGGTTTTTGTTTAATGGGAGTTGTGTTTTTTTTCTTTTTAGGTTTCGAATGCTCTCGCTCTAGTAATTTTGTGTTCGATTTTAAAAGACATCGTTTTAGAGAAGAGTTTCAGATGGGTATTTTTAAAATGGGAGCTTGGGAGCCTATGCCAAATTTAGAGTACGTCTCTATTTCTAAATTTGCAGATAATGATTACCCGCTAAAAATATATATCTCAGAAAGCGATAGTTATGTAATTAGCGGCTTTACAGATGCAAATAGCGCGCGTGCAGCCGCAAAAGATATCGGGGCAAAACTAGAGATTGACGTCTGGGATGAGACTGTTCCTGGAGCGGGAAAATTGATTGAACATAAATAATTAATTCTCTTCCTTATTTTTTAAGCTAGCAAACTTCACAGTATCTTTGAGTCATGTTACCCAATAGATTAAAGGAAAAGCTACAGCAACGAATGAATGTAAATTCATTACGAAAATTAGGCAATCCTAATACGCTCATCGATTTTTCAAGCAATGATTATTTAGGTTTCAGTAAGAACAAACAAATCTATTTGGCTGCCTCTGAAATTTTAAAACGGCACAACCTGGAAGTAAATGGTGCTACAGGCTCAAGACTCTTATCAGGCAATCACTCGATCTATACAGAAACAGAGAAGATAATCACTAGCTTTCATAACAACGACGCTGCCTTAATTTTTAACAGTGGCTATGATGCCAATATTGGTTTTTTTAGTAGTGTACCTCAACGAGGAGATGTGATTCTATATGACGAATTATGCCACGCCTCTATACGAGATGGGATTACCATGAGTAATGCAAAGGGGTATAAGTTTAAGCACAATGACCTTGATGACCTTTCAAAATTAGTAAACAAAAAGATGAATAATTCTCTCCCTCTGGGAGAGATGTCCGCAGGACAGAGCGGGTCTTTCACCCCAGATCAAAACATCTATGTTGTCACAGAATCTGTTTTTAGTATGGACGGCGACCAGCCAGATTTAAAAGCAATGGTGGAGCTCTGTAACAAGTACCATTGCCATTTAATTGTAGACGAAGCCCACGCATTAGGAGTGTTTGGTAAAAAAGGAGAAGGTCTTATTCAAGCATTAGGATTAGAAAAAGAAGTATTTGCAAGAATCATCACCTTCGGAAAAGCCCTAGGTTGTCACGGTGCGGCTATTTTAGGGAGTGCAGATTTAAAAGGTTATTTAGTAAACTTTGCAAGAAGTTTTATTTACACTACAGGATTACCACCGCATTCGGTGGCAACCATACAAGCAGCGTATCAAGAATTGAATAGTAATGATCGGTCTAGAATAGATTTAAAAAGTAATATTGCAATATTACACAAAGAGATTTGCAAACAAGACCTAGGTACGTTTTTTATAACTAGTAAATCTGCTATCCAAAGCTGTGTTATTGCTGGTAATGCTAGAGTCAAGGAGATTTCCGAAGCCATAAAAGAAAATGGCTTTGATGCAAAACCTATACTTTCTCCCACGGTGCCAGAGGGGCAGGAACGGTTGCGAATTTGTCTACACAGTTATAATACTATAGTAGAAATAGAGAATCTAGTACTGCATTTAGGTACTTTTATAAAAAAAGTATAGCCCTATGATTGATAATTATTCTTTATTAGATGTGTTTGAATATTCTGCTGAGGCTCAAGTAATCAAATCTAAGCTAGAGGCAGAAGAGGTTCGTACCTTGCTTATGGATGAGAAAACAATAGATTCAGATCCATTAATAAGCGGGGCTATTGGAGGCGTAAAATTATTAGTGCATAATGATGATGTTGTTGCCGCAAAAAAGATTTATAACGAGATACGAGTGTATGCAACGGATGATAATGGTGCAGCATATAGTTGCCCTAATTGCGAGTCTCACAAAGTGCTAATTGCCCCATTAGAACGTAAAAATATTTTTTACATGTTGTTTCCCTTTTTTGAAAAAACAAAACGCAAGTGCACCGTTTGCCAAACCATATTTTAACTTTTTTTTCATTTTGATTCAGGATTGTGAAGGATTTGGACAATTTGACCCAGGACCATTCGCTTCGCTCATTGCAAGACCCACGACTCAAGGCAGTAGTATTTTTGTCCTGTTTCGTGCAGCACCGCAGGTGCGATCGTGTTTCCAACCGTCCTTTTTTTAATGAGGTTCTGATGAGGTGATCAAAAGCTTGTGATGTAGATTGAATATCTTTACAAAATGAAACAAACCTATTTTATTACGGGTATCTCAACAGAGGTAGGGAAAACAGTTGCTTCTGCAATCATAACAGAAGCACTTAAAGCAGATTACTGGAAGCCCGTGCAAGCTGGCGAACTTGAAAACAGCGATACTCATAAAGTACAGCGATTAATCTCGAATGATAAAACCGTTTTTCATCCATCTGCATTTGATTTAAAAACTCCTATGAGTCCTCACGCTGCAGCCGAGATTGATGGAGTTAAAGTTTCAGTAAAAAAAATAAAGCGTCCTGTGACCAAAAACAACCTTGTGATAGAAGGTGCGGGAGGTTTGCTAGTGCCAATAAATGAAACAGAAACCATTGCAGATTTACTAGAACCTAAAGATAAAGTGATTGTCGTTTCGCGTCATTATCTAGGAAGTATTAATCATACCTTGTTAACTATTGAAGCACTGAAATCAAGAAAACTAAACATTCACGGAATTCTTTTTAGCGGAGCAGAACATCCAACTACAGAAGGCATTATTGCAAAAATGAGTGGTGTTACCATACTAGGCCGTATTGATGAAGAACCTTATTTTGATCAGAATGTGGTGAAAGAATATGCAGAGAAGTTGAAGAGTAGTCTTTAAAAATATTGACTTACGATCTAAGGGACTTACGATAAACGACTAAAATAATCGTGAGTCTTTTCATTTGCTTGTTACATAAGTATTTATAGGTAAATATTTAATGCACACATTGAAAAGTTAGTCATTTATCGTAAGTCGTATAGAGAGCGAAGCGAACGGTCGTACGTCTCTTTAGTCTTTTTAATAAAGTAACTTTGTAAAATGAAACTTACCCAACGCGACAAAGCCCACATTTGGCATCCACTCACCCAGCATAAAACAGCTTCGGCACCATTAGCTATTGTAAAAGCAAAAGGAGCCTTGCTTTGGGATGAAGACGGTAACGAATACATAGACGGTATTGCATCGTGGTACACGAGTATGTATGGGCACTGTAATGAAGTTATCACCGCGGCAATGACAAAACAGATGCAAGGTTTAGATTTTGTAATGTTTAGCGGCATTACGCACCTACCCGCCATAGAGTTGTCAGAAAGATTAATGGAGATATTACCTTCAAATCAAGCTAAAATATTTTTTAATGATAACGGGTCTACAGCGGTGGAAGCTGCCATAAAAATGGCCTTACAATATCATTTTAATTGTGGGGAGAAACGAGATACATTAATTGCTTTTGAGGATGGATTTCATGGCGACACCTTTGGAGCGATGAGTGCTTCTGGTATTGCAAGTTATAATGCCCCGTTTGAAGATTTCTTATTAAAAGTGGAGCGTATTCCTGTTCCTACTGCTTCTAATCTAGCCGAAATATTAAAGACATTAGATCAAATTTTAGAGAAGAATAGTTGTGCAGCTTTCTTATTTGAGCCTCTGGTGCAGGGCGCAGCAGGAATGAAATTTCATGACGTCATTGGTCTAGATGTCATTATTAAAAAGTGTCAAGAACATAAGGTGCTTTGCATTGCAGACGAAATAATGACAGGATTTGGGAAAACAGGAACTAATTTTGCCAGTGATCAATTAACGGAGCAGCCCGATATTATGTGTCTAAGTAAGGCGTTAACAGCTGGGATGTTTCCGTTGAGTATAACCAGTTGCACGCTAAAAATTTATGATGCTTTTTTAAGTGATGAAGTACACAAAGGTTTTTTTCATGCACATACATTTAGTGCACACCCTATAGGTTGCGCTGCAGCAATAGCGGGTATTGAACTATTAAATTCGCCAGAAATCTTAGTAAAAAGACAATGGATTGAAGGCTCCCACCAAGCTTTTGTTGAGAAGATTAAAGAGCATCCTAAAGTAAAAAACGCAAGATGTAAAGGTGTTATTCTAGCGATAGATTTAAATATAGAAATGGACCGATACGGAAGCGTGCGAGACAAACTATATCAATTTTTTCTAGACAGAGGTGTGCTAGTTAGACCTTTAGGGAGTACCATTTATTTACTGCCTCCTTATGTGATTACAGAAAGGGAATTAGAGAAATGCTATGATGCCTTTGATGATGTATTAAAAGTCTTCAAATAAAAAGTTTACGATTCTACATTTATTATTCTATCAAATCAATGTCTTGCGTATTCTGTTCCAGCAGATTGATAATGGTATCTTCATTATCCACATACACGTTCATTACTTGATAGGTCCAGTTATCACCAACTCCTTCTCCTTCAACGCGTATCGTGGCTTCACCATGTGGGCCTTTAATGGGTATGGTTAGTGCGACAGATTTAAAACCGTTGCTGTTATTAATGCTCCCTCCAGTCATTCCGTTAGTCTCCATAGGCTCTCCTATAAGTGTTACTAGTTGCTCATTGTCTTTTGCACGCATCATAGCTGTTTTATAACCATCACTATCTGCCATTAATGAGGTGATGCCGAAAAATAAACTTCCAGCAAAAATTAGTATTAATACAATAAGGCCAAGACATCCTCCAGTAGGGACTACCCATTTCCAATTTCTTTTCCACCAGCTTTTTTGATGTTGATTTTCTTCCATAATATTTTGCTTTACCCTTTTTAAGATTGTTATTACCCGTATTTTTACGCCAAATTACAAAAAGAGTGACACAACCTATTTCGATTTCTTCAATTTCTTCAATTTCTGCCTTGGGTAATTCTTCTCAATCAGTATGGAAAACCTATGTTCAAAAAGCGCGGTTGTTTTCTACAATGGATGGAGATTGGGTGTCTTGTATTTCAGAAGAAAGCGAACAAGCAATTTCAAGTTTAATTGCTGAAAATCACAATTATAAAAATCTAGACAGAACGGTTTTACTTGCCATATTAAATGGGCGTAACTGTCTTAAAGATGTAAAATTTCCGAAGGGAAGAATTGGGATAAATATGGGTTCTTCTAGAGGAGCAACGGGTTTATTTGAAGTCTACCATAAACAGTTTTTAGAGCGAGAAAAAGTATCGCCATTTACTTCTCCTACCACCACTTTGGGGAACATCTCATCTTGGGTAGCTCAAGATTTAGGGATTGAGGGCGTCACGATCGATCATTCTGTTACCTGCTCCACCGCGATGCATGCTATTTTAAATGGGATCGCTTGGCTGCAAGCAGATATGGCAGATACATTTTTAGTAGGAGGGAGTGAAGCAGCATTAACGCCATTTACTTTGGCACAAATGAAGGCCTTAAAATTGAGTGCTACATCTAATAACGTTTTGGCTTGCGAGTCTATGCGATTTGAGAAAACTAAAAATAGCATGGTGCTTGCAGAAGGCTCTGCAATGGCAGTTTTAGAGCGTGGTGTTTCAGAAAAAACAAAAGCAATAATAGCTGGTTATGGTTTTGCTTCAGAAATATTAGAACATAATAGTTCTATTTCTGAACATGCAGATTGCTTCCAGAAATCTATGCGTCATGCGCTGGCTTCTGCAAACCTTGAAACAGTAGATGTCATTGTAATGCACGCTCCCGGAACCGTGAAAGGAGACCGAGCAGAGAAAAACGCAATTGACGTTGTTTTTGAGAGGCAACTTCCTTTATTGACCTCAAATAAGTGGTTGTTAGGACACACTTTTGGTGCCAGTGGTATGTTCAGTATAGAGCTTGCCGTGATGATGTTGCAACATAACAAGTTTATCGAGAATCCATATTTCAGTAATGCAAGACATCTAACTGAGCAGCTGCAAACAATTATGGTGAATGCCGTAGGATTTGGTGGGAATGCCGTGAGTATTATTCTACAAAAGCCTGAATAGTCTCAGATGAAACGACTGTTTTTTGAATAAAGCATGTTGTCTGGTTGAGCGCAGTCGAAACCTCCTTGAGAAAGATAAATCTAAACGCAATCGCAAATAACAAAACGTACTAGTTTACTTGAGTATCTAAATTTACTAATGTACCTCCTTGCCCCGGTATAGTCTTGGTTTAGTATACAAAGCTGTAACAATTTTGTAAACCAACGACTAATATCTTGCTTGTGTGTCTCAACACTGCGAAGCTTCAAAATTATTAAGTGTTGAAAACCAATCATTTTATAGACATGCTAAGTACATTCTAAACTACAATTAATATCCCGATTTGGTGCTAAAACCTAAGCGCTTCACAGAACGTGTTTTATTAAAATATGTTAGTATCCTTGTGAACAATCTATAGCACAAAACCTCCGGATATTTTTAAGAAGGTAGTATATTTCTAATCTTAAAAACAAATAAAAATGGAACAATGGTTTGATGCGCTCAGCACGTTTGAAAAAGTCTATTGGATTACTGCCGGGATTTCTTCTGTGATTTTTCTCATCCTTCTTGTATTAACCTTTATAGGAGGTGAAGTAGATGATATGGGGGATGTTGATACAGATATTGATGGCGATGTTGGTATTGACTTTCAATTTCTGTCTTTCAAAAACTTAATGGGATTTTTTACCATTTTTGGATGGAGCGGTATTGCTTGTCTTGATGCAGGTTACTCCACTGGGATCACTATTGTAGTGTCAGTAATTTGTGGTCTAGCAATGATGTCTGCAATGGCAGCACTTTTTTATTATTTAGGAAAATTGACCAGTGATGGTTCGCTTAAAATGAAGAACGCTTTAAATAGCGTAGGTGAAGTGTACCTAACAATAGGTGCAAATAGATCAAGTATTGGAAAAGTTCAAGTAAATGTACAAGGCGGATTAAGAGAATTAAACGCTCTAACAGATGAGGATCACGACTTAAAACAGGGGGATATAATAACAGTTACTAATGTAACAGACAACGGAATTTTAATTGTAAACAAACACACTCAATAATATGCTAACACTACCATTACAACTAGAAGCTTTTGCAGGTTTAGCCGCCGTAGGTTTCGCAATACTATTTTTCTTTATCATCATTATCACATTTATACGCAGGTATAAAAGGTGCCCATCAGACCGTATTTTAGTAGTCTACGGTAAGGTAGGTACAGGAAATTCTGCCAGATGTATTCATGGTGGAGCCGCCTTTATCTGGCCCGTAATCCAAGATTATGAGTTTTTAGATTTAACGCCTATTTCTATAGAGGTGAACTTAGTGAATGCACTGAGTAAGCAAAACATTCGTGTAAATGTTCCTTCTAGATTTACCATTGGTGTTTCTACAGAGCCAGGAGTTATGCAAAATGCTGCAGAGCGTTTGTTAGGTCTTGGACAACAAGAAATACAAGAATTAGCGATGGAGATCATCTTTGGTCAATTACGTTTGGTAGTTGCCTCTATGGATATTGAAGAAATCAATAATGACCGTGACAAGTTTTTGACTAATATCTCTAACAGTGTTGAGAGTGAACTTAAAAAAGTAGGTCTTAAATTAATAAACGTAAACATTACAGATATCGTAGATGAGTCTGGCTACATTGAAGCATTAGGTAAAGAAGCAGCCGCCCATGCAATTAACGCAGCTCGTAAGTCTGTTGCAGAAAAAACAAGAGATGGATCTATTGGTGAAGCAAATGCAGTACAAGATGAGCGAACACAAGTAGCGGCAGCAAATGCACAAGCCGTAGAAGGAGAAAATACCGCAAAAATCGCGGTTGCAAATTCAGACTCTTTAAGAAGACAGAGAGAAGCAGAAGCAGAGCGTGTTGCGATAGCTTCGGAAAAAGTCCAAACGGCAAAAGCCTTAGAAGAATCATATTCAGCAGAAAAAGCAGCAGAAATATCGCGTGCCGAAAGAGAAAGAAGCACACAATTAGCAGATATCATTGTACCAGCAGAAATTGATAAAAGAAAAGTAGAGATTGATGCAGAAGCAGAGGCAGAAAGAATTAGAAGATTGGCTAGAGGTGAGGCAGATGCGATTCTATTTAAAGCACAGGCCGAAGCACAAGGACTCTATGAAGTGCTTACAAAGCAAGCCCAAGGTTTTGATCAAATCGTAAAAGCAGCAGGGAACAGCTCGCAAGATGCTGTACTATTATTAGTGGCAGATAAGTTGCCAGAACTAGTAAAACTTCAAGCAGAAGCTATTGCTAATATTAAGATAGATAAAGTAACCGTATGGGAAAATGGTGGCACCGGAAAAGATGGCAAAACCGCAACTTCAAACTTTATATCAGGTATGTATGGTGCAGTACCACCATTGCAAGAAATGTTTAATATGGCAGGAATGCAATTGCCAGATTACCTTAAGGGTAAAGAGATAGAAGGTGAAACTACAAAAGAGATTTCTGAAAAGAAAGAATAGAAATTTCTTAAATAGTAAAGACCTGCAAATTAATATTGCAGGTCTTTTTTTATTTCAATCCTACAAGGGAGTTGAAAGGATGTTATTTTTCTTATTTTTGAAATTAAATATCATTGTCAGGTGGAATACTTGGACTTCGCTCAGTGTAAACTGAGGTCTAAACCTACCTTGAAAAGGCCTATCTAAACAAATTAACGAATACCAAAAAGTTATCCGCCTCCGCGAGCAATAAACATGACAGAAACAAAACACAACTGGACAAAAGCAGAAGTAATGGAAGTATATAATACACCATTAATGGAGTTGTTATACCAAGCCGCAACGATACACAGAGAGAATCATAACCCCAATCTAGTTCAGGTTTCTACATTGCTTTCAATAAAGACTGGTGGTTGCCCAGAAGATTGTGGCTATTGTCCTCAAGCAGCAAGATATCACACAGATATTGAAGGCAACGATTTAATGAGTGTGCAACAAGTAAAGGCACAGGCATTACGCGCAAAATCTAGCGGAAGCTCCCGAGTTTGTATGGGAGCGGCTTGGCGAAATGTGAAGGACGGACCAGAATTTGACAATGTTTTAGAAATGGTTCGTACCATTAATAAATTGGATATGGAAGTATGTTGTACACTGGGTATGATTACAGAAAATCAAGCACAGCGTCTTGCAGAGGCAGGATTATACGCTTACAATCACAACCTAGACACGAGTGAAGATTATTATAAAGATGTAATTTCCACACGAGCTTTTCAAGATAGACTAGACACCATTGATAATGTGCGTAAAACAAATGTTACGGTGTGTAGTGGAGGTATTATTGGTATGGGAGAGCAACTAGAAGATCGTGCAGGAATGCTCGTGGCATTGGCGAGTTTGAGCCCACAGCCAGAAAGCACGCCAATTAATGCATTAGTTCCTGTAGCAGGAACGCCTATGGAGGAGTTTGAAAAAGTCTCTATTTGGGAAATGGTGCGTATGGTTGCCACAACAAGAATCATTTTACCAAACACGCAAGTACGACTTTCTGCCGGAAGAACAGATATGTCTCGTGAAGGACAAGCTATGTGCTTCTTTGCAGGAGCGAATTCCATATTTGCGGGAGATAAACTATTAACTACCCCTAACCCTGATGTAAACGAAGACATGAAAATGTTTGAACTTTTAGGATTAGAACCTATGAAACCTTTTGCGAAGAAAGATCAACCAGAATCTGTAGAAGCGCAATACTCTAAGTACAAAGCACAAGGCGAAAAGCCAAAATGGTCTCGACCAGGGCACACAATTGAGCGTAATGTAGAGGCAAAAGCAAAAGCTAAACTTTAAGTTAAGGCAAATGAAATTTTCTATATTCATTTTATGTAGCTGCTTATTTTTAATAAGTTGCGATACTGATGATGAAAATATTTGCGCCCCAGTAACCCATGTTTTTATTGATGAAATAGAAGCAACTTTTGCAACAGTTGAATATGATTTGAGGGATAACATCAATTATCAAATTGAGTATGGAGTTTCTGAGTTTTCCATTGGTACCGGTACAAAACTAATTGTTGATGCCAATTTTGCCACCTTACTTTTAGATTTAGTGCCTAGTACAGACTACGACGTTTATGTAAGAGCACTCTGCAGCGGGAATAACTTAAGTGATTATGCTAATGTGGTTAGTTTTACCACAGCTAATCTTTCCTGCAATCCACCTATCAATGTAACGGCAACTGTTATCGATTACAACGAGGCATTAGTCAGTTGGGAAGCAAGTTCCAACAATGAAATTTCTTATGAGATTGAATACGGTTTCACAGATTTTGAGTTAGGTATGGGCATTATGAAACCCGCTTCTGAAACTGAATTGTTATTAGATGCCTTAGTAGTTGGTACGAGTTACGACTATTACATCCGTTCCTACTGTGACGGGGAGGTAAGTATTTTTGAAGGTCCATTTATTTTTACCACAAGAGCTTGTGTACTACCCTCCAGTTTTATGATTTCTGAAATAACGAGTACAACGGCACTCGCTTCTTGGGAAGGCAATGGCGAAGTCTCTTGGGAGTTAGAGTATGGAGTCGCTGGTTTTGAATTAGGAGATGGAGAGGTTATATTTTTAGGAGAAACAGAAGTAGAGCTACCAGATCTAAATACAGGCACTAGCTATGATGCTTTTTTACGAGCTAATTGTGGTCCCAATGGGCGAAGTGCCTATATAGGTCCAGTTACTTTTATTACCTTGTAAAGCCGCTTTATAAAAGGTGGTACGGTTCATTAATTTTAATAACAAAAAAGAATATCTTTATCATAACAAATACAGCAACAACATGAAAACACTTTTTACATTTATTTTAGCACTGGCATCAACAGCAATTTTTGCACAAGCCTATACAGGACAAGGAGATACAAAATTTCAAGTAGGGGTTAATCTACAAGAAGAAGGTACTGGTATTAATGCTACATATGACGTGGGTATTGGAGAAAACATCTCTTTTGGAGTTTCTACTATATATCTATTAGGAGTAACAGACTTTGAAGACGAAACGATGGGTCTAATAGAAAACGCAGAATTTCTGGACCGTTTTGATGTACGTGCTCGTTTTAATGCAAACTTAAGTAACGTACTTAATATTGACGAAAATTTTGATTTGTATCCTGGGCTTAACTTAGGATTGAAAAACTTTGGAGGTCACTTAGGGGCTCGCTATTTCTTTACAGAAGGATTTGGGGTGTACACAGAGTTACAAGTTCCATTTGCATCTTATAAGAAAGAAGGTGACTACACACTTGAAGAGGCGCCATCAATACCAAGAAAGCAATTAAACGATCAGTTTAATGTAAGTTTTGGTGCGGTATTTAATATTTAAGTTTCTCATTAATAAACTCATAAATCATAGCGGACTCCCAGCCACGATATAGCAGGTAGTCCGCTACTTTTTTGCGCTTTTTTGAGACGGAGGTTTCATTCGCAACTTGGTGTAATCTCTTTTCTGCCAAGGCATCAAATGTGGTGTAGTAGTCTTTTGAGTCAATCTCTTTTAAAGCTAGTTTAATATTGTATTCAGAAATTTTCCGTAATTTGAGTTCGCGCTTGATTCTACTCTTTCCCCATTTTTTGATTCTAAATTTCCCACGAGCAAAAGCCTGAGCAAAGCGTGTCTCGTTTAAAAAATTATGCTGGATGAGGTGCCCTAAAATTTCATCTATCGCTTGCGGGATCATCCGCATTTCTTTGAGTTTCTTTTCTACATCATAATGACAACGCTCTTGATAGACGCAATAGCGTTCTATTTTGCGTTTGGCTTCTTCTAGAGTGTATGTTTTTTTGGGTTGGTGCATTGGGTGGTAATGATATGGATTAGTTTTATATTTGCCAATAATCCAAGAACAAATTCATCTATGAAAGCATTTATTCCTGCCTTACTATTAATTTTATTTTATTCAATTGATATTTATGCACAATGCGAAGCTATTGAGCCGAGTGATCTATATGCTTGTGAATCTGATGGAGATGGTATCGAGTTATTTGATTTGACAGTAAGGGATGCCGAGATTATTGGAGATAATCCAATGGATGATTTTTTTGTAACCTACCATGAAACTGATTTTCACGCAGAAGATAACACTAATATTCTTCCTGATATATATGAAATTTCAAATCCATTTTTTAAAATTATTTTTGCAAGATTAAATCAAATAAGTACAGGTTGTTTTGATGTGGTTCCATTAACACTGCGTGTTGACGAATATCCACCAATCAGTACACCAGATGATATCTTTATTGAAGATACGGATAATGATGGTATAGTATTTTTTGATTTAACCAGTGTAGAAGCAGAAGTTCTTGCTGGTTTAACAGGAGGACCATATTGGGTAACTAATCATTTAACTGAAGTTGATGCAGAGAATTGGGAGAATTTCATTTTTAATGCAAATGTTTACGAGTTTAATTCAATGGAAGAAGGGGATTGCCAAGAAATATATGTTAGAGTTACAGAAGCTAATTCGTTGTGTCACTCTGTAATTAACTACAAGATTGGGATATTTATGGATCCTGACTTTGATGGTCTAACAAGTCAATTAGAAGATCTAAATGAGAATGGCGATTATGATGACGATGACACAGATGGTGATGATATCCCAAATTATTTAGATAGTGATGATGACAATGACCTAGTAGAAACAAGCATAGAAAGAATGGGAGATGGGTCTGGAGTTCCTATGATTACTGGGTATGTGGATACAGATGGTGACACAATAGAAAATTATCTTGATAATGATGATGATGAAGATGGCGTGCTTACAGCAGATGAAGATTATAATAATAATGGTTCACCTTTAGATGATGATACTAACAATAGTAATATTCCAGATTTTTTAGAGCAAGAAGTTGCTTTAAGTATTAATGATTTAGTGTTAGAAGGTGTCTCTTTATTTCCAAGCCCTGTAAAGAATAATATAAATCTTGAATTTTCAGAATTTTTAGAATATGTAGAAGTTACTTTATTAAGCTTTGATGGTAAAGAAATTATGTCAAGTATTCTCAATAACACCAAAAATACAAGTTTAGATGTACAATTTTTAAGCTCAGGGGTCTATTTTATCTCACTTTCCAATAATCGTCATACTTACATTAAAAAGTTTATTAAATATTAATAGTATTATATTCATCTCTTAACATTTCAGCAGAAAGAAGACATTTATAAATATCAATTAATCTTCATTTTCGATTTCGATTTCAAAAATAAAAAAACCCCTCACTAAAAATAGCAAGGGGTTTTTAATTTTTGTCCAAAAAGTTTTCACTTTTAAAACGGGTTTCAATTTATCTCGTTACCATCTTTATCTTGAAAGTGGTACTCCAGATACGTGTAAGCATCTCTCGGTTGAATTTTAACCCATTTTTTATGCTCCATAAACCATTTATGTCGCATTGATGGAAAACCTTTGGTTAAAAAGGCTGCTATAAAAGGATGCGCATTAAGCGTTACTTTTTTATAGTCTTTGTTTAATAAGAGTCGTTTTACGTCTTCTGCGATTCTATCAACTATTATGATAGGCGCTTCAATTTCGCCACTTTGAGTGCCGGGAGCGTCTTCACGAGTTTTAATGTTCATCTCAGGACGTACACGTTGTCTTGTTATTTGGATTAAACCAAATTTACTAGGAGGCAAAATCTTGTGTTTTGCTCTATCGTCTTTCATCTCATTACGCATATGATCATAAAGTGCCTTGCGGTTTTTTGCCTGGCCCATATCAATAAAATCAACTACAATAATACCTCCCATATCACGCAGTTGTAATTGTCTGGCAACTTCTGTTGCTGCAATTAAATTTACTTCTAAAGCAGTTTCTTCTTGATTTTTAGATTTGTTAGAGCGGTTACCACTGTTTACATCAATTACGTGCAGTGCTTCCGTGTGTTCTATCACTAAATAGGCACCTTTGCTCATAGAAACTGTTTTACCAAACGATGTTTTAATTTGTCTTTCAATGCCAAATTTTTCAAAAATAGGTGTTTGAGCGTTGTATAATTTCACAATTTTTTCCTTTTCAGGATATATTTCTTGTAAATACTCTTTTATTTCGACACTTAAATTTTTGTCGTTGGTTATAATGCTTGTAAAAGAATCATTCATGACATCTCTTAATATTGAAGATGCTCTGTTTAACTCACTAAGTATTTTTGTTGGTGTGTTTGTATTTGCAATATGATTACAAGTAGTTTTCCAACGTTCTAGCGAATTTTGTAAATCTTTGTCTAGTTCTGCTACTTTTTTTCCTTCGGCAACAGTACGTAAAATAAGTCCAAACCCTTTTGGTTTGATACTTTTTGCTAATCTTTTTAGTCGTTCCTTTTCTTTAGCATCTGCAATTTTTTGAGATACAGATATTCTATTTGAAAATGGAACTAAAACTAAAAATCTACCAGCTATTGAAAGTTCTGAGCTAATTCTTGGCCCTTTGGTAGATATTGGTTCTTTTACAATTTGTACTAATAAATTTTGACCTGATTTTAGTACATTATTAATGCTTCCGTCTTTATTGATGTCTTTTTCAAAACGGAAGTTTTTTAAAGTGAATTCTTTAAATTTACCTGTGCTTACTTTCTTAATGAATTTATTTAAAGAGAGTACTTGTGGTCCTAAATCATGGTAATGTAAAAAACCATCTTTAGGGTATCCAACGTTTACAAAAGCGGCATTTAAGCCTGTCATTACTTTTCCTATTTTGGCAAGAAAAATATCTCCGACAGAAAATTTATTGTCGCTCGTTTCTTTATTTAATTCAACAAGTCTACCATCTCGTAGTAAGGCAAAATCTATATCAGAAGAATTTGAACGTATTATTAATTCGGTTTTCATCTGAATTAGGTTTTATGCCAACACAATCTTTGTTTGAGTTGTGTTAACGGATTAATTTGTAAACAGGTATAATTGTTATACCGGCAGAGGCGGTAATGCCTCTATGTCAATGAACTTGTGTTCGCGTATTAAGCAAACGAAAAAGTAAGCATTTGCTTACTTTTTCTTATGGCGATTTGCTCTGGCTCTTTTTTTTCTTTTGTGAGTAG
>CALIAF010000036.1 GCA_938041335.1 uncultured Ulvibacter sp.
CTCATAAATCTTTAGGAAACATATCTCCTAAAGAATATATGCCCAGATTTAATGAAGAATTTAAATTCTTCATTAAATCTGACCTAAATAATAATTATTTGTCGAATTTTAAGGTGTCCTAAAAGGGGGAAGCCTACAGCACGCTTAAATTATAATCATTGTTTTTTATAACATCTGGATCATCTTTAAACTTTTGGATATTAACAACTGTAATTTCTGCTTTCCCAGAATCATTGTGTATTACTTTTGTAGACTTAATGTCTTTACTAAAAGCCTCTCTAGTATCTATTTTATGCACCACTAATCCACGCGCATTAAACTCTTTTGCTGCTTGTGTTAACAGATCTAGTCTATCTACAATAAAGTAAAACTTAGGTATTACATTTTTCTTCTGAAAATAGTGTGTAAGGTGCTTTACATTAAAAAATGCTAAAGCGGTTTTACCAGAACCCTGTGTATGCCAGATAATCCCTTTTTTAATTCCGTTTTCTAGTTTGTTTTCTATTGCTTTTGTTGCGAAAAGTTGTGGATAACGCATCACGTGTTTCTCTAAACCTTTTTCTTCTTCTACATAAGCAAAAGCATATTGTAGAATAAACTGTAAACGCTCTCTACTGAAAAGTGATGTAGCGATAGAGTTTGTAGCACTATTTGGGTTTTTGTTAGAGAGATACTCTTTGTTACTTTTAATACTCAACAAGTTGGTGTCTTTTAAAACAAAGTTCTCTGTTTCTTCTGTGAGTGGTTGTAAGAGTTTATTTAAATCAAATGTCTCTTCTTCTCTAAAAAAATTAAAGATAGGTTTATAGTAATTGGTAGTACTATAAAAAGCCCCTTCTAGCATTTGGGTGTCTTCATCACTATATTTCATGTTGTTAGAAAACACCATGAGTTGGGTCAAGTTAATAAACTTTCTAAATTTTTTATTCTGAAAACGGCGTTGCATTCTTCTATGTTCATCTTGAACACCGTCTCTGTTATTTGGTTTTTTAACTTCTATAAAAACCAGCGGCATCCCATTTATTAATAGAATGATATCTGGCCTAAAGGTTTCATCATCTTTTTTATAAGGTAGCTCTGTGACAACGTGAAAAGAGTTATTGTCAAAATTCTCAAAGTCAATGAGTTTAACACCAGATTGATCTACAAGTTTGTTAAAAAAAGCACGACCAAGATCTTCATTTTCTAAAGAGATAGAGATATCATCATACACCTTTTGAATATCCTTCTCAGATAAGGTGCTATTTATTTTCTGTAACTGCTCTTTAAATATGGAGGTGAAGATATTGGTGTTTTCATCCCAAGCACTGTCCTTCAGTGAAATATAAGTGTACCCTAATTGCATTAAATGCAAAATGGAAGGTATTTTTACTCTTGAGTCTTCGTTGAAAAGCATTTAGATTTTTTAGAAAATGATCAATATTCTTTTTAAACGGGGAGAACTCAAATATACCATAAAGCCAAAAGAAAGCCCATAGGTATATTCACTTAATTTAAACAATGAGAAAACTATTCCCCCATCCCAAACTTCGCACTATAATTAGCCTCTAGCACATAATGGATGGCGATAGCGATTAAGGCGATCCACTCTGCGATAAACAAGGTGTACCAAGGTATAGTAGCAAAGGACAGCCCTAAACTCGCCGCAGAGATGATGGCAAGCAGTATGCCTGTTTTTCTAAACTTTTTATTACCGGCAAAAGCCATGAGCACGATACTCCCCACAAAAAAGATGATGGCACTTACATAATGCGGGATAGGAAACTCGCAATGCGGGAACAACAAAACGCCCAATAAGCTCACGCCAAAAATGATGTTGTAAAACTTACCCCCGTGTGGCTTGTCCTTTTCTTTTGTATCCATCGCCTTGACCATCTCCACACTGCGAGAAGCCGCATGTTGCATGCGCATGAGTTCTACTTCGGTCTTAAAATAGATGATCCCATTATAAATAAACATCATGGCAGCCAATGCTAAAAACATCCCAAAAACCTGCGCCTGGTCCATATACACGTAATTACTAATGCTATCCCTAAACCCCGGTATGGCATTTAAGGTTTTGCCATCACAATCATAAAACTTCGTGCCATTATCTACGGCAAAAAGAATTAGGGGCATAAAAACAAGAATAACGGCAAGCCCTATTTCTAGCTGTGCAAGTCTTTTAATGTAACTGGTGGCTTTGTTCATAGTAGTGAGTTGTTAGTTGTTAGTCGTTAGTCAATGGGTATAGAAGAAAGAGGTAAGATCATTCGCTTTGCTCATTGAAAGAAGAAAGAGAAAAAATGCATTCGTATCACTTCACTCTCTTTCTTCTTTCAGTCAAGGGGGTTGACGGTCTTGCATCTTGCTTCTCTCTTCTTGGTCTTTCAGCAAAGCGGTCTTTCTTCTTTCAGAGCGCGAAGCGATCGGTCTTAAGTCGTAAGTCCATATTCTATACTCCATATTCTATATTCAAACTTTTTGGTCCTACGTCATTCAGAGAGCGAAGCGAACGGTCCTAAGTCGTACGTCCATATTCCATACTCCATATTTTTTAGTCAAAATCCCAAAACGCCCCCCCTAGAGATTATCCTCCAAAAACCGCTTCCCATTTAAAAACATGAACTTTTCAATAATCGTCTCGGCATCCAGTGCAGCGTAATCCCGCAATGCTTTTGCTCTTGGCATCGTCAAGAAGAACTCGGCTTGTTTTACTAGAAACCCTCTTAAAAAAGGCATTTCTGCGTGGGTCCAAAATCCATCTAAGGGGTCTACTATACCATCAAAATCGGTGCCCAGCACCTGAAAACTCCAAGGGTCTACCAGTGTGCCATCTCTGTGCTTCGCTTTTTTATCATATACCGCTAAGGCACTTGCCTCTACTTGCCGCCACACGTAAAAAGAACGCTTTAAAAACCGTTTGTCTTCTCCATTTTTAACGCCTCTTTTAACCGAGCCATAGCGCCCTTTTTTTAGTCTTCGCGCATCGAGTTGCACGCCAAAGATGCCACGAGATTCGGCTATTTTTAGTACCTCTTCTGTATAGAGATTGATCTCATCTGTATCTGTATTGGGATAATTGGTGAACGTCATTGCGCCGTGACTTGCCACAATAGGCACGTCTTGGGCGGCGTATTTTGCGGCGTGAAGCTGATAAAAATGACGGCGGGAACGCACGTTCATGTGTTTGATATCTATCAAAATACGACGACCGTTTGTATGGTCTAATAAGGCGTCTATTAGTTGGAGTCCTAAAGGTTGTATTTTTTGTTTGGCGTCGAGTTTTTGGTCATAGGCCATTTTGCCGGCACTCCCAGAAGTCAAACTGGCTGCCCTGCCGCAATAGCCATAATCAAAATGATGCACAGGCGCCACAAAAAAGGGTTTGATGCCCCAAGCGGGATCTTTTACCTTTTTTACATTAGCCAACACCTGTTGTTCAATGGTTGCTTTATCTGTTGTGGCTAAGAGGGATCTAAACACATGAGCGCCTTCCATGGTCACCACGATATACACGGTGTCATCAGCGTCAAAATCTATAGCACTGGCGCTATCCACCACTTTATAGGTGACTTGCTTTCCGCCAACATTTACTTTCTGGCCAGAGATACTCAGTAGAAAATCGCGGGTTTGCTCCAGGTCTTCAAAGTAGTTTTTAAGTTGAAACAAGTGGTCAATTCTGGGTTGTCCAATGCCTATCATTAGATTTTTAAGAAGCTTCCCATCCTTTTTTTGTGCTTTGCCTTTTTTGCTCAGTATCAATTCGCGCTCCATCGGGTCAATAGAGAGCATCAAGACTTGGGCTCCGCCGGTATAGGCCGAGCTAAAATCTGCTTGTGTAAATTTTGTGATTGAGGTCAACGAATTGATGATCTTCTTAACAAGGGAAACCTTTTCTTTATACCAGATACTGCGTTGTAGGTTTGTGCTTGTGCTATTTTGGCCCACCGTGCTTTTCTTATTATAACTCCGGCTATAGGGTTTAAGGGAGGCGTGACAATGAAAGTCAATGAATTTATGTTTCATAGCGTCGTTGTTTAAATTAATTTAATTGGCTATTGCTAAGATACAAAATTGCGCCGCTGGTTGTTGTACGAGCTAGTAGGGATATTTTTGCCGAAATATTAACTATTTAAAATCTCGGCAATGAAAAACTATTTTAGCAGTAATAAACCACAGACCGCGATCTATTAAAAGTGAAATCACTATAAACAAACAAAGGGCGTTATTTTCATAACACCCTTTGTTTATAAGATTTATCAAATTATGGCATAAATGTATCGCGAGGTCCACCTGGGAAAAAGATGGTTCTCATACGTACCTTTTGACCTTCAGAAAACATGTACATACACTCATCATATACATAATCCATGTAATTCATAGTCATGTCATTCGATCTACAGTTTTCTGTTGGGTAGTTAGGGCATCCATAATTAGGAGCGTCAGATCTTGGAGTATCGCTCACAAAATCATCTTTATTACATCTTCCATCACCCCAAATATGTCTTAAATTTAAATAGTGACCCACTTCGTGAGTTGCCGTTCTTCCACCATCAAAAGGTGCCTGGGCAGTACCGTTTGTACCAAAATATTGTGGTGAAACCACCACACCATCTGTACTTGCACTTCCGCCAGGAAATTGAGCATATCCTAAAATCCCTCCACCTATATTACACACCCAAACATTTAAATGTGTGTCTGGAGTCACTACATCAGAACCTCCATTTGAAGAAAACTTCATCGCATCATTAGTACCCCAATTTGCAGTATTTGCCGAAACTCTAATCACTTGATCCAATGTAAAATTAACATCTACATCACCTACTACTCCTTGAAATTCTGAAGGCAACTGGCTCAAGTCAGAATTTGTAGCATTAAAATCGTTATTTAACACATCAATTTGTGAGTTGATTTGCGAGTCGCTAATATTTTGAGCGCTGTTCGCATAAATCACGTGGACAATCACTGGAATATCAATACTACCTAATTCATCAATTACAGGATCGCCGCCGCCGCCGCCATTGTTTCCATTTCCATTTCCGCCTCCAGGAGGCATTCTATTTTGAATTGAAGTTCTTGAAAACAGTTCTATTCTTCTCATTCTCTCAGCTAAAGATGGGTCTTTTGCAAGGTTTTCAGATAAGACTTCCATAGAATGACATTGTCGCCCAGCTGTAAGAGAAGGGGTAGTCTCTGCAACCAGTGTGAAATTTGACATATCTACTTGTTCTTCCGGTGTGTTGATTGTTCCTTCTTTTTCACAAGAAATAAATAAGAAGGTTGCACCAATAATAGTAAAAATAATTTTTTTCATTATAAGGGTTTGTTAATTGTTAATAATGCTTGAAAATAATGTTAAATGTTAATGTTTTCCTAAAAAAATTAACATTAATTATAAAAAGATATGAACCCGAATAAGTACTCGGCTAAAAATCAGTGATTTACCTAAATATAAGGTTCGTGCTGAAATGGTCTGATTATGAGAATATTGAAAAGAAAATAGACTAAGATGACCTATTATTGTGGCAACCTCTTTATAAATTAAAAAGAAAACAATACGAATCAAAAAAGCTGAACAATCATATGACTGTTCAGCTTTAATTAATAAATTTAATCCTTTAATAATCTGTATGGTTTATTTAGGACTAGACCGTATTATTTAATTTTACTCAAACACAGATAAATCCGGTGTGTTTAAGACATGTTGCGGGTTAGCCAGGAGGTTCTCCGATACATTTGTGATAGATACTGACGTTGGTTCAGATGGTGGTGGTGGTGGTGGTGCAAATGCATCTACGAAAGTAGCTGATCCTTCTCTTCCATTCCAAGACCAAATACCTTGAAGTCCATTTACGAAGACATAACAACCAGGTACAGGAGGATCAGCAAAATCATTATTATGGAATCCTGGATTTACAGCGGTTGGATTAGCATTGTGCACAGAAGTGCTTTGCCCTAATGAATAAGTTGCGTCAAGCCCTACCCAATTTGCAGTTTGATCCTGCGCTATAAACTCGTTAATACCTCCAAAAGAACCACCTGCGGCATGAAAGACAGGCCCAACGCCCATAACTCCAAAACATGGATAGTCAAAAGTCTCAAACACCTCATCTACAAACATCGCTCCACCAGGTCCTAACACACATACTTGAGTAAGATTAGGAAGGTCAAAAAATGTTGGGTTAGTGGTTCCATCTGTAATTAAATCCCAAGTTCCTGTAAAGGTAGCGTCATTAAAATCTACATAAGTACCTAGCACTGCCGAGGCACGTTGCGTGCTACGATCTTTCACTGATTGAATAAAACCAGGTATATTGTTAATTATCACCTCAGTTGCTATAGGGCGATTTAAATCACTATTGTCAAAAACAAACGATCCTCGTTCTCCTTTAAACAAAATACCCCTTTCTTTTGCTGTATCAACACTAGGATGATTAGCAAAAAAGGCAAGCTCCTTTCCTTGATCTGTCACAACGGTGGCATTATAATTACCATCATTTCCTAAATTTATCCATATTTTACCGTGTAAGGACAAATCTTGAGTAACAATAATACCGTGATACATGCCTTTATTTGAGGTGTCGAAATCACGATTAGGCACTTCAGTTAATTGATTAACTGATCTTTGGGATGAATTTATAACTAACGATGCATCTGTTGCATCCGCAGTAGAGCCTTCGTCTTGACTACATCCAAAACATACCGCCAATGCAAGCATGCTAAACATAAACTTTTTCATTGTTTTTTAATTTATTTGATTAGCTGGCGAATGTAACCTTAATTTTGACATACTTTTAACTTTAAAACGGTTTTATTGTAAAGCACCTCAATTGAGTTAAAACCACCCTAAAACAAAAAAAGCTCATTCGCCAAGGGCGAATAAAGCTTCTCATCGGTCTTCCCGATAGCTATCGGGACTTAATCCACGAGTTACATTTCTGTAACTCAACACAACTTCTTTGTAATATTTTATACAACCGAAGAACGAATAAACAAATCACTCCAAAACAAAAAAAGCCCATCCGTTTGGATAAGCTTCTCATCGGTCTTCCCGATAGCTATCGGGATTAAACCACAAGCCCTATTTCTAGGACTCAACACAACATTTTACAAAAAACTCCGCTAAATGCGGAGTTCTTTTTTGCGGTCTGGACGAGACTCGAACTCGCGACCCCCTGCGTGACAGGCAGGTATTCTAACCAACTGAACTACCAGACCGTGCTTGATATTTTTGGACCTAAGCGCGTCCTTACTCTTCATCTGGTATTCTAATCATCCCGATTACTATCGGGAGAACTACCAGACCGTGCTACTATTTTAAAGACTTTACTAGCATGTCTTTGCAACCATTGCTGGAAGCGAGTGCAAATATAAAACTACCTATGATATCTACAAACAATTAATTTAAAATATTTCAATTATTTTTCACTCCTTCTTCAGAAGGTCTAGAAATCAACTGAAAAGGGTTCCATACATCACCCAAACTTTCCACGTTCCACTAAATAAGTGGTCAGTATTTTATTAAAATGTTCATTGATATCTACTGGTACATACTTAATACGGTATTGCCCGCATTTTACAGATAGATCATCAAAGTATCCCTTTACAGCAGCCTCATAGTTTTCTTTAATATTATCTGCATACACATTTACGTGTTCGCCGGTCTCTACATCTACAAACTTTTTAGGACGATTGTTAAAATCAAACTGCAGCTCTTTCTCCTTATCATACGTATGGAACAACACCACCTCGTGTTTATTATACTTTAAATGCTGTAGCGCCTCAAATAATTTTTCTTCTTCTATATCACTCTGAAACATATCTGTAAAGAGAAAGACGAGACTTCTGCGTTTTAACTTTTCGGCAATCAAATGAAGATGCTCGTACGATTTTGTCTGCACCTCTTTCCTGGTAGACGCCAGTGCATTACTCATATGACTTAATAATTGCTGGTGATGTCGCTCACTCCCTTTCTCGCCACTGTAATATTCATATACATCACTATAAATACTAAGCCCAACGGCGTCGCGCTGGCGTTTCATTAAGTTCATGATGGCAGCACCCGCTAATACCGAAAAGCCAATTTTATTAAGTTGATTGATATCCATCTGCTTCAAGGGGGGATAATGCATAGAGCTACTGTTGTCAATAATTAAATGACAACGAAGATTGGTTTCTTCTTCATAGCGCTTGGTATATAACTTATCTGTCTTGGCAAATAGTTTCCAGTCTATATGCTTGGTACTCTCGCCATTATTATAAATTTTATGCTCTGCAAATTCTGCAGAAAAGCCATGAAAAGGAGACTTATGCATCCCAGAAATAAACCCCTCCACCACTTGTGTGGCTAAAAGCTCTAGGTTTTTAAACCCTGTGATTTCGTTTATTTCTTTTTCAATGTTCATGCTTCGGTACAATTTTAAATGTATTCGCTTCACGATTACATTTAAAATCACTCAGCAACCTTAGATGGTTATGTTTAATAAAAAAATATCGCGATACAATTTTTATAGGATCACTTTGCGATTACATAGATATCACTCAGCAGCCCTTGACTTTGTCTGTTTAAATAACAATGATTAATGGAATTTTAGAATCTCAGGTTCCTGAGTGATTTTCATTTTAATAGCCGTAGGCTATAAAATGAAAATTGTATCGAAGGACCGGTCGATATTAAAGAATTCCATCCACAATACCATACTTGACACTTTCTTCTGCATCAAGCCAGTGATCACGGTTAAAGTCTTTCATTATCTTGTCAAAATCTTGACCACAGTTATCTGCTAAGATTTTTGCACTAAGTTCTTTTGTTTTTAGAATCTCTTGAGCGCTAATCTCAATATCACTTGCAGGACCTCTAGCACCACCGCTAGGCTGATGTATCATCACCTTAGCATTAGGCTGTATAAAACGACGCCCCTTCTCTCCTACCGAAAGTAATATACTACCCATAGAAGCCGCAAGACCTGTGCATATTGTAGAGACAGGACTCTTGATACTCTTAATCGTATCATACATCGTAAAACCAGAAGTCACATAACCACCTGGGCTATTAATGTAGAGTTTAATCTCTTCATGATTTATACTGTCTAGATACATTAAACGATCTACCACATGACGTGCACTGCGATCATCTACTTGCCCCCATAAAAAGATCGTGCGATCTTCTAATTGTTGGTTTTCTATTTTATCCTGTACTTTTTGTTTTTTTGCTGTACTCATTTTTTATTATGCTGTCTTCCAGTGATCAACTGGATAGTTAATTAAGGTGTCCTGAAAAAGTTATTGTCCCGATAGCTATCGAGAGTGCTCTAACAGACACCACTATCATTTTCATTTCTTCAAATATACTAATTTTACCTCCTAAACTACAATGAAAAAGAGTGGGTTTGCACCTGTAGTATTTCCGAAGTGAAAATGGAATATCTTAAACTAAAAAGACCCAACGAGAAGTCGGGTCTTTTAATAATACTGCAACATTACAGCATCTGTTTTTAGCTTACAAAAGCTTATCTATCGCCTCTGCATACGTTGCTTTTGGTGCTACACCTACCTGGCGGCCTACTAATTCTCCTTTATGAAAAACTAATACCGTTGGGATGTTACGCACGCCATATTTAGCTGCGAACTCTTGGTTTGCATCTACGTCCATTTTTCCTACTACCGCTTTACCTTCGTAGTCATTACTTAGCTCGTCGATTACTGGTCCTACCATACGGCAAGGTCCACACCACGCTGCCCAGAAGTCTACTACTACTGGCTTATCGCTGTTTAATACTGTTTCTTGAAAAGTTGCGTCTGTTATTTCTAATGCCATCTTTTTACTTTTTTACTATTCTTTGCTTCGTTTATATGAAGCAAAAAATTTAATTAATTATTGTTACACAAAAGTAGTCAATTTTTATACCAAACCTTACAGCGAGTATATCAACTTCATCAATGTATATATAGGTTGTGTTTATAAGGCGGGTTGCCTTTAAAAAGACTTTGAAAAATTTTACAACAACTAAAACACATTAAAAACGACACCCATTTGTTGACACGTAGATTAAAGGCACCGGGCTATCCGTTGCAATTCCTCGTTTCTCAGTACTAGAGCCATCGCACACTGCGGGATTTCCACTGCTATCCCTACCCGGAGCTTGTCACAACTTTAAAAGAAACCCATTTATATTCCAAATAGTATCTTTATATCGATGAAACAAAGACGCGAAAAATTTTGATAACAGAAGCACTTACAAAAAAAATAGTAGCCATAAGAAACCCACAATCATTAGCAGTAGTGGCTATTTGCGGCGCGGCAGATTTGGGCAAATCTTTTCTATCAAAAAAAATCTCCAATCTTTTAAAGAGACGAAACCTAACTACAAATCATTTGACCTTGGATTCCTATCTTATAAATAGAGCAACCAGAAAAGAAAAAGGGCTTAGTGGTTATCATATCGAAGCCTATAAACTTAATGACGCACTTAAAGATTTTATTTCCTTAAAAAATGGAATGCCTATAGATTTTGCACCTTACGATCACAGTGAAGGAAAAACAAGCGCCGATTCTTTTCAAATGAATCCCTCAGACATATTGATTCTTGACGGACTTCATGCCATGCACGACTCCTTCTTGCCCTTTATTAATTTATCCATTTTCATTGATACCGCAGATACCGATTTAAAAAATATAAGAACCGAAGCAGACCTCACAAAACGAAAGTATTCTTTAGCTTATTCGCAGTCCATTTCGGAAAGTGAATTTAAATTATACAAGTCTAAAATCGAACCTTATAAAAAAAGTGCAGATTATATACTTCGACTTAAAGACAAATGGAATTATCAACTCGTATAAAGAAAAGTAATATGGAAACTAGCGGCTACTCTAAAACACCACTTGCCAAAAAACTCGGACTGAAAGAAAACTATACCTATACAACATACAATACACCAAAACGATACATAGATTTTTTTCAAGAATTTCCTGAGAACACCTCACATATAGAGAACCCCGCTGCAGACTCCTTAGACTTTATTCATGTGTTCTGTAAGGGACAAAATTGTCTCATCCAGCACATTTCCGAAGTAAAAAAAGCACTCAAAAAATCTGGAATCCTATGGGTAAGCTGGCCCAAACAAGCGTCTACTATTGTTTCAGAAATAAATAGAGAGGACGTACGTGATTTTGTACTAAAGGTAGGGCTCGTAGACATTAAAGTCTGCGCCATAGACAAAGACTGGAGTGGACTCAAGTTTATGTATCGCAAAAAGGACCGTTAGTTTAATCGATACTTCACTTGCTCTTTATCCAATTGCCCTAGTAAAGCTGCACTTATAGCGATTTTATGGGTCCTACTTGGCATCTGTACTTTAATCTTATCTGCCATCTCATAGATGGTAAAATGCAATTGATGATTCCCAGGATTTTCTTTAAAGAGTGTTTCTAAAAAATCGATTCTATCATCTAGTACCTCTTTTATTGGCATCTGTATGGTCAGTTTTCTAGCGTGACTTTCCATCACATCGTGTAAGAGCTGCATACTATTGTATTGCATACGAGGGTCTCCACGCTTTCCTGTCTCACGATTAGTCCAACCCGCTTTTACGTATACTTTACCGTAGACAAAACTATTAGGCACCAGAAAATGGCGGAGCTTTAGGTACTCTTCGCCAAATATTTTAAAATCATAACTATCGTCATAATCTTCAATGGTAAAAATAGCCCAGCCTTTTCCTGCTTTTGATTCTCGATGTTGCACATCTGCCACAATACCACCAAAGGTCATCTCCTTACCTACGTGCTGTTCTAGCTCATTAAAATCTGCTACGCGACAATTGGTAAAAGATTTCATCTCTATTTTAAAATCGTCAAGCGGATGTCCAGAAATATAAACCCCTACCACTTCGCGCTCTTGCTTTAGCTTTTGCATGGTTCCCCACTCTTCGCAAGGTGGCACTTCTGGCTCCGGAATCTGCACGTCGCTGGACTCACCAAACAAACTCACCTGGCTGCTATTTTCAGAATCTTGAAATTTACTGGCATACTTTAACACTTTTTCTAAGAAGGTTTGCCCATCATTATCTTGATGCAAATATTGCGCACGGTGCGCATTAAAACTATCAAAACCTCCCGCAAGCGCAAGATTTTCAAATGCCTTTTTATTTGCCGCACGTAAATCTATACGTTTTGCCATGTCAAAAATAGACTTGTACTTTGCTTCATCTCTGTGCTCCACAATAGTGGCAACGGCATTACCACCAACCCCCTTAATCGCACCCATCCCAAACCGAACTGCACCACGATCATTTACAGAAAACTTGTAAAAAGATTCATTTACATCTGGGCCCAGAATTTCAAGTCCCATACGTTTGCACTCTTCCATGAAGAACGTCACTTGCTTAATATCCCGCATATTATTACTTAATACCGCCGCCATATACTCTGCAGGATAGTGGGCTTTTAGATAGGCTGTTTGATACGCAATCCAAGCATAGCAGGTAGAGTGACTTTTATTAAAGGCATAACTTGCAAAAGCTTCCCAATCTTTCCAGATTTTTTCTAGCTTTTCTGAATCATGTCCTTTAGCAACGGCATTCTCAATAAAACGAGGTTTCATCTTATCGAGTACAGATTTTTGTTTTTTACCCATCGCCTTACGCAAAACATCTGCATCACCTTTACTAAAATCTGCCAGCTTTTGTGACAACAACATTACCTGCTCTTGATACACGGTAATCCCATACGTCTCATCCAAATATTCTTCCATGGCAGGAAGGTCATACTCAATATCTTCTTCACCATTTTTACGTCTAATAAAACTAGGGATATACTCTAATGGTCCTGGCCTATACAAAGCGTTCATGGCAATTAGATCTGCAAACACCGTTGGCTTCAATTCTTTCATGTATTTCTGCATCCCAGCAGATTCATATTGAAATATCCCCACCGTTTCTCCGCGCTGGAACAGCTCGTAGGTCTTCACATCATCTAATGGAAAGGTATCTGGGTCAAGTAGTATATCATGTTTATGTTTCACCAGCTTCACCGTGTCCTTAATTAAGGTCAAGGTCTTCAGCCCCAAGAAGTCCATTTTTAAGAGACCCGCATCTTCTACAACAGAATTGTCAAACTGCGTTACATATAAATCTGAATCCTTTGCGGTTGCAACGGGCACAAAATCTGTTATATCACTAGGTGTGATAATCACACCACAGGCGTGAATACCTGTGTTTCTAACAGAGCCCTCTAATTTTTTTGCTTGATTAATGGTCGCTGCAGTCAGGTCACTACCCTCACTAATGGAGATTAGCTCTTGCACTTTAGGCAACTCATCACTCCTAAATTTTTTGCGTAATTCTTGATCGGTATACCCAAAAACCTTTGCGAGTTTGGTCATATTTGGGATCAACTTCGCTACCCGATCTGCTTCATTTAAAGGCAGATCTAAAACGCGAGCCGTATCTCTAATAGAAGACTTAGCCGCCATTGTACCATAGGTAATAATCTGCGCCACTTGATTGCTCCCATATTTATCAATAACATACTGCATTACACGCCCTCTCCCTTCATCATCAAAATCAATATCAATATCGGGCATACTCACACGATCTGGATTTAAGAAACGCTCAAAAAGCAGGTCGTATTTAATGGGGTCAATATTCGTGATCTTTAAACAATATGCTACCACGCTACCCGCAGCAGAACCACGTCCCGGCCCTACAGAAACATCCATCTCGCGTGCCTCTCTAATAAAATCTTCCGTAATCAAGAAGTAACCCGGATAGCCCGTATTTGCAATAACATCAAGTTCAAAATCAATACGTTCCCGTATTTCATCTGTAATCTCTCCGTACCGCTTTTCTGCTCCTATATACGTAAGATGTTTTAAAAAAGCATTTTCACCGCGTTTTCCACCATCCAATTCATCTTCTGCTATTTTAAACTCCTTAGGGATATCAAAAATAGGCAGTAGCACATCACGCTGTAAACTGTAAGGTTCAATTTTTTCTACAATTTCTTCTATATTAACTATAGCTTCTGGCAAGTCTTTAAAGATCGCCTTCATTTCATCTTGCGACTTAAAGTAATACTCTTGATTAGGCAAACCATAACGATAACCTCGACCCCGACCTATAGGTGTCGCCTGTTTTTCGCCATCTTTAACACAAAGTAAAATGTCGTGTGCATTTGCACTTTCCTTTTCAATATAATAGGTGTTGTTTGCTGCAATTAATTTGACCTCGTGTTTTTTAGAGAATTCGATCAATGTTTGGTTCACACGATTCTCATCTTCCTGATCGTGGCGCATTATCTCTAAATAAAAATCATCACCAAACTCTTGTTTCCACCAGAGTAAAGCATCTTCGGCCTGTTTTTCTCCTATATTTAAAATCTTACTAGAAATTTCACCATACATACCTCCAGAAAGGATTATAATATCATCTCTGTATTGTTTGATCACTTCGCGATCTATTCGCGGCACATAATAAAAGCCTTTTGTAAATGCGATGCTTGACATTTTTGCCAAGTTGTGATATCCTGCTTTGTTTTTTGCTAGGATTACAACCTGATACCCATTGTCTTTATTTGATTTATCTAAGTGGTCTTGACATACAAAAAACTCGCAACCTACTACAGCCTTTAATGGTTCCGGCTGCTCTGGTTTATCTGGCACCTCGCCCTCAAAGTCAGTCGCAGTATCATCTACTGCCTCATAAGCTGCAACTGCTGCCTCATATTCTTTTACTTTTGCTTTGTTATGATTATTCACCGCTCTCGAAAAATGGAAAGCACCCATCATATTACCGGTATCTGTAAGGGCGACCGCACATTGATTATCTGCAATAGCGGCATTCACAAGATCTTGCGTACTTGAAGTAGATTGTAATATAGAAAACTGCGAGTGGTTATGCAGGTGTGCAAAAGGTACCGCTGCAAGTTCGGCTAAATTGTCTGCAATTTCTGTAGTTGATATTTCTTCGGAAACGTTTAATTTTTCAAGCTCCCTTCTTATTTTTTCTGAAGCTTTCTTGAGATTAATATGTTTTAATCCAATCAACTCAATAGTGGCAGGATTTTCTTTGCTGAAATTTTCAAAATAATCAGGCTGTGCTTCTAGTTCAGAAACAGTGAAAATTTGGCGACGAATCAGCTCTAAAAAACAACGCGTGGTTGCCTCAACATCTGCTGTGGCATTATGCGCCTCGCCAAAAGGTGCATTAAATAAATACTTATGCAACTCTGTAAGGGTTGGTAACTTAAACTTACCACCTCTACCTCCAGGAATCTGGCATAATTGCGCCGTTGTTTCTGTACAAGTATCAAGCAGTGGCATTGCTGGCAATGGATTTTCCATTCCGAGACGTAAAAATTCTGCTCCCATAATACTGAGATCGAAGCCTACATTCTGCCCCACAAGAAATTTGGTTTTACCAAGTACTTCTTGAAACTTGCTTATCATTTCTTCTAGCGAAATACCTTTTGCTGCCGCTAACTCTGTAGATATCCCATGAATCTTTTCTGCATCAAACGGTATATTAAATCCTTCAGGTTGCACCAAATAATCTTGATGCTCAAGCACATTCCCCATCGCATCATGAAGTTGCCAAGCGATCTGGATACAACGAGGCCAGTTATCACTATCAGATAGTGGAGCTTTCCAATTACGTGGCAGGCCAGTAGTCTCGGTATCAAAGATTAAATACATGTGCTAAATTGTAATTTCAGAGTTCAGAAAAGAATGAGCGTAAATGTAAAAAATAAAGGTTTTTTATACGTGATAAGTAATTGACTAGTTGTTCACAATTTTGCTTTGTTATCACAAATACCATGAATATGAGGGGTAGCATAAAAAAATAACCCAAACTCAACACCTTTAAAAAAGGTATTGAGTTTGGGTTATTAATATTTTAGCCTTTTTTATCGTAGGGCAAACGCTTTTACTCTTTTATTGATCTTGATAAATCACATTAAACTGACCTAAAGCGATCGAGTGATTTTCTGTCATAAAATTAAAAGTACCTTTTATATTTTTATTCGGCACATCGTGCGAAATAACAATTACTTGACCAGAAATGGCGTTTTCTGTTACTCCTCCCACTCTATAAGATGCTGCAAAACCAGGATCTGTAATTTGATAACTCCCTTGTTGCGCAGTATTTGGCACGGTAATAGAAATTGCATCTGTCACTGAGGTACCAGTAATTGTAATGGTCCCATCGCTACTCACTGCAGAAACTGCAAATGGCGAAAATGCATCATTATCTACCCTTGCGGCAAATGTACCTGCATTTGTAACAGGGTCATCATCTGGATTTACTACTGGATCTTCTATCGACCCAAATCCATAAGGCACTCTATAAAAAATACCATTAGAAACCCTTACCGTATCAACACCAGGTATTATGGCTGTAAAATCAAATCTACCCGTTAACGTTTGGTTGGTAGAATCCCAGTTTGTGATTACAGCTTGCCCCTCACCAAAAGGATTGGTTAAGTAAGTCACATCATTTTCATTTACATAGGTCGCATAATTTATCGAATTACCGCCTAAACCATAAGTACCGGCTTGCGGGCTCTCTACATATATAGTAAGGTTCTGGTTTTGTGTAGTTCCTTGAATAAAGAAACTACCGTCGTCATTTTCTACTGCTCTGGCATCTAATGCACCAAAAAAGTTTTCATTTATTGTACCTTGCAAAGCCGTTTGTCTATCTTCATGGACAGTACAACTCGCTATAAAAGCGGTCATTAGTATGATTAATATTCTAGTTTTCATAAGATTGGGGTTGTGATATGTGCGAATGTAAAAAAAATAGTTCGAAGTATTGTCGTTCAATTACAAAATGCAGTATCTTTGCAAGCCGAAAAACAGCGTATATAATAGTTTTTCGATAAAATTCAATTATAACCGAAGTCGAGTACTTCAAAAATTAATGTTATGCCTGTAAAAATCAGACTACAAAGACATGGTAAAAAAGGAAAACCTTTTTACTGGATCGTAGCGGCCGATGGCCGTGCAAAAAGAGATGGTAAATACTTAGAGAAGCTAGGTACTTATAATCCAAACTTTAACCCTGCAAAGATTGATCTTAATATAGATGGAACTGTAACATGGTTACAAAATGGTGCACAACCTACAGACACTGCAAGAGCTATTCTTAGCTACAAAGGTGTTATGATGAAAAATCACCTAGCTGGTGGTGTTCGTAAAGGTGCTTTAACAGAAGAGCAAGCAGAAGAGAAATTTAATGCTTGGTTAGAAAACAAAGGAAAAACCGTTGATGCAAAGAAAGCTACATTAGCAGACGCTAAAACTAAAGCAGCGGCAGACGCCCTTGCAGCAGAAAAAGCAACTAACGAAGCTCGTATAGCAGCAAATGCCCCTGTAGTAGAGGAAGTTGCTCCAGAAGCGGTTGCAGTATCTGAAGAAGGTGCCGCAGATGCGACTAAAGAAGAAGAATAAAACTATAGGCTATGTTAAAGAAGGACTGTTTCTTCGTAGGCAAAGTCGTTAAAAAATATAGTTTTAAGGGGGAGTTACTAGTAAAACTAGATACGGATGACCCCGAACAATTTTTAAAAATGGAATCTGTTTTTGTGGAACAACACAAAAATTTGATTCCATTTTTTATTGAAAGAAGTCAGTTGCACAAATCTTCATTACTCCGCGTGCAATTTGATGATGTATATGATGAAGCAGCAGCAGATGCCTTAATAGGTAAAGAACTGTATTTACCGCTCACCGCATTACCTCCATTAGAAGGTGATAAATTTTACTACCACGAAGTTATTGGTTTTACCGTACAAGATGCAGATTTTGGAGAAGTTGGAATCATCACACATATTAACGATCATACCGCCCAACATCTTTTTGAGGTAGACAAAAATGGCACTCAGATTCTCATCCCCATTAATGATGAGATCATCACCAAGGTAGATCGAGAGAATAACATCATTTTTATAGACGCACCCATAGGTTTGATTGAGTTATATTTATAATGACTCAGCCTTTTAAATGTAAACAATTCTCCGTCTCTCAAGATCGTTGCGCCATGAAAATAGGCACAGATGGCGTCCTTCTAGGCGCTTGGGCATCTTTAGAACACTTACCTAATACTATTTTAGATATTGGGGCAGGCACAGGAATTATTAGCCTACAGCTCGCACAAAGAGATCAACACACACAAATAGAAGCCGTAGAGATTGATGATGACGCGTTTGAACAATGCACAGAAAATTTTGAAAAATCTCCTTGGGCAGATCGCCTTTTCTGCTATCATGCCTCGTTACAAGAATTTGCCCAAGAACTCATTGAAGAAGGTGAACAACACAGTTACGACCTTATTATTAGCAATCCGCCGTTTTACACAGAAGATTATAAAACCCAAGATAAACAAAGAGACCAGGCACGTTTTACAGATGCCCTACCCTTTGAACACCTTATACTTTGTGCCGCCCATTTACTATCTGAAAAAGGCAAATTTTGTTTGATACTCCCTAAAAAAGAGGAAATAGCATTTGTTGCATTAGCAGCAAAGCAACACTTAGGCCTACTTCGGAAATGTGATGTACGAGGCACTCCTTCTTCTGAAATAAAAAGAGTCTTACTTGAATTTAGCTTTTTGCAAACCGAGACTATTTCAGACGAAATTGTCATAGAAACCAAAAGACATGAGTATACCGAAAGATATATTGCATTAGTTAAAGATTTCTATCTTAAAATGTAGGTCTTTAACGTTGTGGTTTTTACATTTGCAACTCTTAAAGAACATTTATGAAATGCCCAGTAATAGTTTAAAAACTAATTGAAGATGAACATTTGGGCATACCATCTTCCTACTTATTAAATAATTAATAAAGATGAAACCAGACTTATTTGAAGCTCCAGATTATTACAATATAGACGATTTACTAACCGAAGAACACAAGCTCATACGTGATGCTGCTCGTGCTTGGGTAAAAAGAGATGTTTCGCCTATTATTGAAGAAGCTGCTCAAGAAGCAAAATTTCCTAAATCAATTATTCCAGGATTAGCAGATATTGGTGCTTTTGGCCCTTATATACCTGCAGAATATGGAGGCGCTGGATTGGACCAGATTTCTTACGGATTAATTATGCAAGAGATAGAAAGAGGAGATAGTGGAGTTCGCTCTACCGCGTCTGTTCAATCTTCACTTGTGATGTATCCTATCTGGAAATATGGTAACGAAGATCAGCGCAACAAATACTTACCTAAACTCGCTACTGGAGAATGGATGGGGTCTTTTGGTCTTACAGAGCCAGATCACGGGAGCAACCCGAGCGGCATGATCACAAATTTTAAGGATATGGGCGACCATTACTTATTAAATGGAGCGAAGATGTGGATATCAAATTCGCCATTTTGTGATGTTGCTGTGGTATGGGCAAAAAATGAAGAAGGACGCATACATGGTTTAATTGTAGAACGTGGCATGGAAGGTTTCTCAACACCAGAAACGCATAACAAATGGTCTTTAAGAGCCAGTGCAACTGGAGAGTTGATATTTCAGGATGTAAAAGTGCCTAAAGAAAATCTTTTACCTAACAAGTCTGGATTAGGAGCACCACTAGGGTGTTTAGACTCTGCCCGTTATGGTATTGCCTGGGGGGTTATAGGAGCAGCAATGGATTGTTATGACACTGCATTAAGATATTCTAAAGAGCGTATCCAGTTTGGAAAACCAATTGGTCAATTTCAACTACAGCAAAAGAAATTAGCGGAGATGATCACAGAAATTACTAAAGCGCAATTATTATGTTTACGTTTAGGACAGCTTAAAAATGAGAACAAAGCAACTTCTGCTCAAATCTCAATGGCAAAGCGTAATAATGTAGATATGGCATTAAAGATTGCCAGAGATGCAAGACAGATGTTAGGTGGTATGGGAATCTCTGGGGAGTATTCTATTATGCGACATATGATGAATCTAGAGAGTGTGGTCACTTATGAGGGTACTCATGATATTCACCTTTTAATCACAGGTCTTGATGTTACTGGTTTAAATGCTTTTAAATAAAAGCTTAAAAACCCTCACTTGAACTAAGTGTGATATTACCTTATTAAAAATAAGTACCAAGTCGCTATTCTTTTGAGTAGCGACTTTCTTTATTTCTTATCGTATCTTTAAACAAAGATTTAAAACACATGTCTTCTAACAATAGATTAAACAGAGCCTATACTAAAGCCAAGCGGATTGCCTTTGATGACCACTCGAAGTTTATCATTTTTAGCGATTGTCATAGAGGAGACAATAGTTTTGCAGACGACTTTGCGAATAATCGTAATATCTATTACCACGCGTTAAAGCATTATTATAAAGAAGGTCATACTTATTGCGAATTAGGCGATGGTGATGAATTATGGGAGAACATCTCTTTTAAATCTATTCATGAGACCCATAAAAACGTTTTTGACCTCATGCAGCTTTTTTACAATGAGGATAGACTGCATCGCGTAGTCGGAAATCATGATATGGTGTATCTAGATGAACATTATGTCAAAAAAAACCTACATACCTATTTAAATAAAGTGACGGGCTGTGAAGCGCCCTTATTTCCAGGGATTACATTTACCGAAGGGATCGTACTTGAGCACAAGACTACTAAACAAGAGGTCTGTATGGTGCACGGCCATCAAGCAGACTGGTGGAACTATGTTGCCTGGAAGTTTAACCGTTTTATGGTTAGAGTGCTGTGGAGACAACTTCAAATTTTTGGGATTGGTGACCCTACAAGTCCTGCAAAAAATTATCGCGAGCTAATCAAAGTAGAACGGAAGACCAAAAAATGGATTACCGATAACAATAATCTATTTACCATAACTGGACATACACATCGACCTCGTTTTCCAGAACCAGGAGACATTGCCTATTTTAATGATGGCAGCTGTGTGCACCCAAGAAGTATTACTGGAATAGAAATTGAAAACGGTTCTATCTCCCTAATAAAATGGCATATTTCAACTTCAGAAAATGGAACGCTTCAAGTAATACGCACTTTATTAGAAGGCCCTCAAAAACTAATAGATTATAAAACCGAAGCTTAATTCACTTCGTATATTTAGCAATGAGATTTAAGGGCACACTATTTATAGTTTTCTTTTTTGGAATGACACTTTGTATTGCTCAAAGTGAACAGACATTGTATACATATCTTGCCCTAGGCGATAGTTACACCAAAGGAGAAGGGGTTTGTGAAAGGTGCGGTTTTCCTGAGCTATTAAAAACAAAAATTGAAGAAAAACAGCAACAAGAGATATCATTAAAGCAGATTGCTCGAACCGGATGGACTACTTCCGATTTACTGAATCAATTGGAGTTTACAGATCTAGATGCAAATTATGATTTAGTCACATTGCTCATAGGGGTAAATAACCAATATCAAGGGCGCTCTTTTTCAAAATTTAAGACCGAATTTCCAATAATACTTGACAAAGCAATAGCCGCTGCAAATAATAATGCCCAGCGTGTAATTGTGCTATCCATTCCAGATTACGCCTATACTCCAAGTACCTATGGCGCAAGTGATCAAATAAAAGTAACCAGAGAAATTGACAAATATAATGAATGGATAAAGTGGGTGGCACTTAAAAAAGGCGCACACTACTTTAACGTTACAGATCTTACCAGATTAGGTATTGCAGATCCAACACTTGTGGCTAAAGATGGCCTGCACATTTCAGAAAAAGCACACGGAAGAGTCGTGGATATGATCTATCAAACGGTACAAAAGATTTTACTGGATTAAAGCAGCTCAATATCTTGATTTTTATCTGCTTTAAAAGGGTGGGTCTTTTTTATTTTTTTCTCTCTTATAATAAGCTCTGTTTCTACAAGACGTTTTTGAATGTCGTGAATACCTCGTGTCATTCTCGTGATTTTTACTTGCCTATAAATAAGTAATATTAAAAGTAGAACCCCTATGGATACTAATATCCAAATGATTTTCATAAAATTTTCTTTCTGTGCAGCAAATGCCAATTGCTCGTTTTTCTCTTTTAACTCATAATTAAGTTCAATTTTTTCTATTTCATTCTTCTCCTTTGATCTATTTATTTTTTCGGCGTAGCTTATTTGTTTTTTCTGAAACGCTAAGGCCTTTTCATATTTAGCCTGTTCTTCATAAACATCAGATAAAAATTGAGCAGATTGTGATGCATATTTAAAATCCTGTTGTTGTTCTGAAATATTAAATGATGCTATTCCTTCATTTTCCGCCTCAGCTAATTCGCCCAGTGCTTTTAGGGTACGTGCATAAAACAAATGTACGGTAGGAGGATTAAAATTAGTTTCTTTGAGTATTGAAAGTGATTCTTCGAATTTTAATTTTGCAGGCTCATATTTCTTATTTACAAATAACGTTTCAGCTATATTCATTGTAGCGATGGCAACAAGGATCTTATCACCCTCTTTTTGAGCCATTGCAAGGGCTTTGTAATAATTCTCAATAGCCGCATCATATTCTTTAAGTTCAAAGTAAGAGGCACCCATATTATTATAATTCCCAAAAAGATTGTGTGCATCTTTTAATTTGTAAAACAGTTTCACCGCCTCCTTATAATCGTTTATGGCTATGTTATGATCCCCAAAGTAACTATTTACATTTCCTCTTATTGACAGAGCTGCCGCTTGTTCTTTAATTAACTTATTGTTCTTGGCTAAAGTGTAGGCTTGATTTACGTAAAAATAAGCACTATCTAAATATGTTTGCTTTTTATAATATTCATTCCCTATTTTAGCTGAGAGCTGACTCTGTATTTGAGGAGTGGTAGCAGTATCTAAAGCATTTTTAAGACTATCTAAATAGCCTTGTTGAGCATATACATTATGACAAAAGAGCCCTAAAAATAGAATACAATAAGATTTTAAATTTGTCATTACACCCATATAGTTTTCCACAAGGTAGTAAAAATCTAGTTTAAAAGCTTATTCTTCGGGTGCAATGGTAATTTTCAATTCGTGTAAAGTTTCAGAAACAAAAAGCTGGCAACCTAATCTGCTATTGTCTTTTACATGAAAGGCTTCTGCTAGCATGGCTTCTTCATCATAACTTTGCTCAGGCAACTCATTTTCGCTTTCTATATAGCATTGACAGGAAGCACACATAGCCATCCCGCCACAAATACCTATAGTCCCTTCTGGAGCCAACTCATAAGAACGAATGACTTCCATTAGATTCATATTCATATCTGTAGGCGCTAAAACCTCGTGAGTTTTACCTTCCCTATCTGTGATATGTAGAGTTATGTCTTGCACTTAATTAATTGCTTTTACAACTGCCTTTGGCGCTTCTTTTTTAGTGCCATCAAATCCTTCAACACCCCCTACGGTGGTGTACTTCATAACATATCGTTTATCTGGAAAGATGCGCTTATAAGCACTCTGACACATTAGAGTTGCTTCGTGAAACCCACAAAGAATTAGCTTCAATTTTCCAGGATAGGTGTTCACATCACCAATAGCGTAAATACCCGGTATGTTTGTTTGATAGTCAAGCGCATTATTTACTTTGATTGCATTTTTCTCAATCTCTAAGCCCCAATCTGCTATAGGACCTAGCTTTGGTGCCAAACCAAACAATGGGATAAAGTGATCACATTCTTTTGTAAAGATCTCTTCACCTTGTTTAATTGAAACACCTTCTACACTAACATCACCAAGAATATCAACAATCTGAGCTGGTGTGATTAATTCTATTTTACCAGCGTCTTTTAGCTCCTGTACCTTATCTACAGAATCTAAAGCACCTCTAAATTCGTTTCTTCTATGAATAAGCGTAACACTCGAGGCAACATCTGATAAGAATATCGCCCAATCTAAAGCACTATCTCCCCCACCCGCTATTACGACCTTCTTATTTCTGTAAATTTCAGGATCGCGAATAATGTACGCTACACCGTGGCCCTCATAATTTGCTATATTAGGGATAGGTGGTTTGCGGGGTTCAAAACTACCTAGCCCTCCTGCTATAGCAACAACTGGTGCGTGGTGTTTTGTCCCTTTATTAGTGGTCACGATAAAGGTATCATCTTCTAATTTTTCTATAGTTTGCGCCCTCTCGCCTAAGGTAAATCCTGGCTGAAAAGGTTCAATCTGTTTCATTAGATTATCCACTAAATCTCCTGCGAGTACCTCAGGAAAAGCTGGAATATCGTAAATAGGTTTTTTGGGATAAATCTCACTACACTGACCACCAGGTTGTGGCAAGGCATCAATAAGATGACACTTTAATTTGAGTAAGCCAGCTTCAAAAACGGTAAAAAGCCCCGTAGGTCCGGCTCCAATAATTAGAATATCTGTTTTAATCATAGTACTTAATTAACCTTCAACATTAATTACCTTTACTATTTGTGGGGCGTGTTTTTTAATGGTCATTTCTACACCACTCCTCAAGGTCATTTGGTTCACAGAACATCCCACACAAGCTCCTTGCAGCTGCACTTTTACTATCGTTTCATCTTCAATACTGAGTAGTGCAATATCGCCACCATCTGCTTGTAAAAACGGACGAATTTCATCCAGTGCGATTTCTACTTTTGCGGTTAATTCTGTTGCTGTCATATTAGTTTTTTACGGCGCTACATCCTGCCATCGTTGTTATTTGTATTGCCTCTGTTGCTGGTAAATTTGTATTTCGTTTTACCGTTTCTTCTACCACATTTCTAGTAATCTCTGTAAACACTTCTGAAATAAGACTGCCGTTTTGTAATGCCGCAGGATGCCCAACATCTCCTGACTCCCTAATACTCTGTACTAATGGAATCTCTCCTAAGAAAGGAATATCAAGGTCTTCTGCAAGGTTTTTACCCCCGCCATTTCCGAAGATATAATACTTATTATCTGGAAGCTCTTCTGGCGTGAAGTAAGACATATTTTCTACTACGCCTAAAACTGGAACATCTATATTCTCTTGCCTAAACATCGCTACCCCTTTGCGAGCATCTGCTAGCGCGACTGTTTGTGGCGTACTTACAATAACAGCACCAGTAATTGGCAAAGATTGCATAATACTTAAATGAATATCTCCAGTTCCTGGAGGAAGATCTAATAACATAAAGTCTAACTCACCCCAATCTGCATCAAAAATTAATTGATTTAATGCTTTAGAAGCCATAGGGCCTCTCCAGATTACAGCCTGATTGGGCTTTGTAAAGAAACCAATAGAAAGCACTTTTATACCGTAATTCTCAACAGGTTTCATTTTGCTTTTTCCATCTACCGTCACAGATAATGGACGTTCATTAAAAACATCAAACATTAATGGGATAGAGGGACCGTAGATATCTGCGTCAAGGACTCCAACCTTAAATCCCATTTTTGATAGCGAAATAGCAAGATTTGTAGTCACGGTAGATTTACCTACGCCACCTTTTCCTGAGGCTACTGCGATTATATTTTTTATTCCCGGAATTGCCTTTCCTTTAATTAAATTGGGATTACTGGGTTTTGCTGGCGCCTCTACTTTTATATTTACCTGTACTTTTGCGTCTGCAAAGACTTTTTCTTTAACGGTTGCAATGATATCTGCTTCTGCTCTTTTTTTAATATGTAACGCGGGTGTTGCTATTGTTAGATCGACAACTACCTCATCTGCAAAGGTCATCACATTTGTCACTGCACCACTATCCACCATATTCGCACCTTCTCCTGCTACAGTTATAGTTTTAAGGGCGTCGAGCACCGCTTGTTTTTCAATTTTCATATTGCTTATTTAGACTATTTCTAAAGTACAAATATAGGGCTAAGACTTCAAAAAATACAGCGAGTATGATGCAATTTTTTGATGATGGTATCTTAATTATCAATGGGAGTGAATGGGTGTACGGATACTGAAAATTTCAGGAAAAATTAATCCAAATTTAATTCTTTTGTAGGGTCCCAAAAAAGGGTTTTAAAATCTTGTATTTGTAAATCTACCACCACAACACCTTCAGACTCTAATAATTGTTGCATTAGGTTTGTCCCATCAAAGTGGTGTTTCCCGGTTAGCAATCCTTTTCTATTTACAACTCGATGCGCAGGCACGTCTTCATTATTATGAGAGGCATTCATCGCCCACCCTACCATACGCGCACTCTTAGGCGCTCCTAGATACGATGCAATAGCTCCATAACTTGTCACTCTGCCATAGGGTATACGTTGCGCCACCTGATGTACTTTTTTAAAAAAACCTGTATCTGCCATTATACCGTAGCGAATATTTTAAATGCAGTTATTACAGCAATGATTGCGGTGATGAGCCCTATAACCATATTCATATTTGTACGTACACGAGGCTTGTCATTTTTCCTTTTAAAGAATTTGATATAAACACCTAGCATGGCTAAGGTTCCGAGGGCACTACCAATAACCGCAGCTACTATACTTGATTGCTCAAAAGAAAACAAACCAAACCCAGCAAAAGTCACTCCTATATATACCCAATAAGGTAGCGGCAATAAATTGAGTGCGCCAATCATCATCCCTTTTAAAAACCGATTGGTTTTTGCTTTTTCCATCTCTTTAGGGACTTCTCTTCGGGTATCTTTTGCGATAAACAGAAAATAGATAGTGAGGCAAATAAAAATACCTAATCCTACTTTTTGTAATATGGAAATTACCTCAGGATGATTATCTAGATACCGGGCACCTATTAAAGCAATGTAGGTTTGAATTAATACCGTGCAACTTACACCAAAACTAAAAAGAATGGCCTTTCTGCGCCCCTCTTCACTACTTATTTTTGCCGCAGACAGATTGAGTAAGCCCGGAGGTATTACTCCAACAAAGGCGGCAACAAATCCAATAATAAAGTTTAAGAGTATAGACATTAATGCTGTTAGTTATGGAAAGATACCTAAAAAAAATAAATGAGCTTAGTCTAAAGAAAACTTAATGTAGGTTATCCTTTTGTTGACCTCTAAATACTGGCTTTCATAAAAGGTCTGAATTCCAACTACCTCATCTGGAGCTTCATCGCCAATACCATACACATCATGATGGGCAAAATGAATAGGAAGTTTTAAACCTTGCAACAACCCTAATGTATAGCCATGCATAAATTCGCTATCCGTTTTTAAATGCATTATTCCATTTGGTTTTAAAATCTGTCTGTACTTTTCAAAGAAAGCCTCATTAGTAAGACGGTGCTTTGTGCGCTTGTATTTTATCTGTGGATCTGGAAAGGTAATCCAGATTTCGTCTACCTCATTTTTAGCAAACATATTATCTATAAGTTCAATTTGCGTGCGTAAAAACCCAACATTATTCATGCCTTCTTCAATGGCAGTTTTTGCTCCTCTCCAGAAACGAGCTCCCTTGATATCTATTCCTAAAAAATTTTTATTTGGGTATTTACGGGCCAAACCTACAGCATACTCTCCTTTACCGCAGCCTAATTCTAGCACAATGGGATTGTCATTTTTAAAGAAATTTTTATTCCAATTTCCTTTTAGATTAAGACCGTCTGCCACCGCCTCTTCTCTTGTGGGCTGAATGACATTTGCAAATGTTTCGTTTTCCCTAAATCTCTTTAATTTATTCTTACTTCCCACCGTGACTATTTTAGTGCAAAAATAAGCATTTAATTAAGGTATTTACCCCAAACTTTAGAGACCGTTTAGGTTTACTTCGGAAATAAGAATGAAATGATTAAGTATGAACTTGAAACCGAATGCTATTGTTGTATTTTTAACAGCAATTTTATCTAAACTAATTTTACCCTGTCAAATTTAAGCCCTAAAAAGACCATTCTTGTTGCCCCTCTAAATTGGGGCTTAGGTCACGCAACAAGATGTATTCCAATCATTAGCGCTCTATTAGAAAATGGTTTTGAAGTACTATTAGGCAGCGATGGCCAAGCCTTAAAATTGCTCCAGCAAGAGTTCCCTAAGTTGTCAAGCATTGAGCTTCCTTCTTATAAAATAAGCTATCCCGAAGACGGGAAACTTTTCAGAAAAAAAATGCTTGCAAAATTACCGCAAATCTATGCTGCAGCTAAAGAAGAAAAAAAAATAACGAAAAAACTAGTCCTCGAAAATCGCATACAAGGGATCATTAGTGACAATAGATTAGGTGTAAGAAACAAAAAAGTGCCGAGCGTCTATATAACCCACCAAATTAATGTTTTAAGCGGCTCATCTACTTTAATGAGTAGTAAGTTGCATCAAAGCTATATTAAAAAATTTGATGCTTGTTGGGTGCCAGATTATGAAAACGAACCTTCACTTAGTGGGAAATTAGGGCATGTAAACAAGTTTAAAACCAACACCACTTATATTGGCCCTCTTTCTAGAATGAAACATAAAAAAGAAAAAATTGAGAACGACATTCTTGTGGTACTTTCTGGTCCAGACCCACAGCGAACGCTATTAGAAAAACTACTTCTTGAAAAATTTAAAGCATCTGGAAAGAAGATTTTACTAGTTCAGGGTATTGTAGAAGAAAGTCAAAAATGGGGGCAAGAAGGATCTATTACCTTAGTGAACTATCTAAAAACAATTGATCTTGAAAAAGCAATAAATGCTAGCGAATTAATTATATGCCGTTCTGGTTATACGTCAATAATGGACCTCGCAGCATTAAACAAAAAAACATTTTTTATTCCTACTCCGGGTCAGTTTGAACAAGAATACTTAGCACAGAGATTGCTGGAACAAAATAGAATTTATAGCTGTGCTCAAAAAGATTTTGATTATAACAAGCTAGCCTTAGTAGAAAACTTTTTTGGATGGGGGGTCTCAGAAAATAAAGCTCCAAATTTCGCTAGCTTATTCCGCATTTTCTAGCGTAAAAGAAAACTCACTTCCTATGCCTTGTTGGCTCTCCACATATATTTTTTCTTTATGCGCATCAATAATATGTTTTACAATAGCCAAGCCTAGACCACTACCACCTTCTTTGCGAGAGCCACTCTTATCTACCCTATAAAAACGCTCAAAAATTCTTGTAAGGTGCTTTTTTTCAATACCCAATCCATTATCTGTAACTCTAACAATCACCTTGTTTTCTATTAAATCTTCGACACCCACTTCTGTAGTTCCAGACGTTTTACCATATTTAATAGAATTGTCTATTAGATTTGTGAGCACCTGCTGCATGCGCTCAACATCTGCGTGTACATAAACTGGATTCTCATACTCCTTATCAAAAATTAAAGTGATATCTTTTTTAGCAGCTTTCATCTCTAATAAATCGAAGACATTACGTATTAAATCTATTATATCTACTTTCTCTTTTTCTAGGGTAAGCCCACCTACTTCTAGTCTTGAAATCATGTCAAGGTCTTTCACAATATACGTGAGTCTTTCTACTCCTTTATTTGCCCTAATAAGATATTTATCCCTTACTTGATCATCTTCTATTGCGCCATCTAATAATGTTTCAATATAACCTTGTACTGTAAATAAAGGTGTCTTAAGTTCGTGTGAAACATTTCCTAAAAATTCTTTTCTATAAGACTCTCTAATTTTTAAGGTTTCTATCTCCAGCTTCTTATGCTCGGCAAAACGCCCTACTTGTTTTGTGAGAGTCTCCATATCTGTGGTAATTAGATCTCTCCCAAAACTCGCGGCATCTAGAATAGACATCTCCTTTTGCATTCTTTTTATTTTCTTATAGATAAATTTCTCCACTCTTCGCTGAATAACAAAAAACGAAAACAAAAAACATACTAATGCAAAAAGTACTAGAAACCCTATAGAAAAAGTTCCAAAAAAATAAAAAAAAGCGCCTATCGCAAGCGTTAAAAACAAAGCAATATACAGTGATGTGACTCCTGCAAACTTGTAGGTCTTTTTTAAGTTTTTACTCATTAGCCTACTATTTTATAACCAACACCTTTTACGGTTTTAAAACGCTCATCTCCAATTTTTTCTCGTAGTTTTCTAATGTGCACATCTATAGTTCGCCCACCTACAACTACATCATTTCCCCAAACAGAATCGAGGATAACATCTCTTTTAAAAACTTTACCCGGTTTTGATGCCAATAACCATAGTAACTCAAACTCTTTGCGCGGTAAAATCAATTCTTTCTTTCCCACCAAAACTTTATACTCTTCTCGATTAATAACAATATCGCCGGTTTTTATAATGGTCCCGGCGGCTTCAGTTGTTTTAAATCTACGCAGTAATGCCTTCACCTTACTTAGTAACACTTTAGGTTTAATGGGTTTTGTAATATAATCATCTGCTCCAGCTTCAAAACCAGCAACCTGAGAATAATCTTCACCTCTAGCGGTTAAAAAGGTTATTACTGTTTCTGATAACTCGGGGATACTTCTAATTTTCTCGCAGGCTTCAATTCCATCCATTTCTGGCATCATCACATCTAGAATAATTAGATGCGGTTTGTGTTTTTTAGCTTGCGCCACACCTAAAAGACCGTTTTCTGCAGTAAATACTTGATATCCCTCATTAGTTAAGTTATAGCCGACAATTTCAAGAATATCTGGTTCATCATCTACCAGCAATATTTTTATTTCTTTTTTCTTCATTTTAATCCTCAGAATAAGCAATAAAGATACTCAAATAATGAAAGGAGACATACTCAAAACATTATCTTAACCTTTACTTAATATAAAGACCTCTTTTCAACAATTATTTATTAACTTTTTGATAAATAGCACACTTAGCATCAAAAAAAAGTCTCAATAATTAGTATTTTTGCAAAAACTAAAAATTTTAACAATGAAAAAAATCACTTTACTTTTTACCTTATTAGTAGCAGGCGTAATGTTTGCTCAAAATGGCAACTCTGTTAGAAATTCTAATGGCGTAAATATTGTAATCAACGAAATAGATGCAGATCAAGAATCTACAGATGTATTAGAGTTTATAGAACTATCCTCTTTTGGAGTAAGTGCTAGTCTGGACGGATTAGTTTTGGTGCTTTTAAATGGTAGTGACGATGCTTCTTATAATGCGATTGATTTAGATGGTTTTTCTACAGATGCCAACGGTTTCTTTTTAATAGGTGGTGATGCTGTCCCAGGTGTTGATATTGCTCTTGGCGCAGACAATGTGATACAAAATGGTGCTGATGCTGTAGCACTCTATGTAGGTAATGCCGTTGATTATCCAAATGATACTCCGGCTACAGAAACAAGCCTACAAATGGCGGTTGTTTATGGAACTAGTGATGCAGACGACACAGACTTATTAATGGCCTTAGGAGAAACCACTCAGTATGATGAGAACATCAACGGCATGAAAGACGTTGAGTCTATTCAAAGAGGGACTGACGGTTCTTATTGTGTAGGAACTCCAACTCCAAGAGCAACAAATATTGATTGTACGGCAACTTGCCCACTGTCTGTTTTTGTGATGAGCGTTGAGTGTGATGCCGTTACAGACGGCGTAGACACGTATACAACAACGCTTGGATTTACTGGTGGAGGAACTGGAACTTATGTCGTTACAACTACAGAAGGAACTATTTCTGGTGATGACCCTTCTGCAGTAGCAGATGGTTCTATTGTAATCTCTGGTGTTAATGAAGGTGTAGATTTTGACTATACTGTTGCGGGTGGAAATTGCGATATCAACAATACCATTAATGCCCAAACTTGTGCTCCAGCTGCTCCAATAAATACTATAGCAGAATTAAGAGCAGGAGTTGTTGGCCAAGAATATACATTGGAAGGTGAGGCTTTCTTAACTTTTCAGCAAGATTTTAGAAACCAGAAGTTTATTGAAGATGCTACCGCAGCAATTCTTATTGATGATGTGAATGGCAACATCACTTCTACATATGCAATAGGTGATGGTATTACGGGTATCTCTGGATTTTTAGGTGACTTTAACGGGATGATGCAGTTTTCTGTAACTGCAGATTCTGGAGCAGCTACTTCTACTGGTAACAGCATTGTACCTCAAACAATAACGGTAGCAGAATTAACTGCTAACCCAAATGACTATGAGTCTGAACTTGTGCAACTAGATATCTTTAACATTGACACTAATGGAGAGACGGAGTGGTCTACAGGAGCAGAATATTTAATGATAGAAAATGGTTCTGGTGACAACTATGTATTTAGAACATCGTTTTTTGATGCAGACTATATAGGCACACCATTTATGCAAGAAGTTTTTATTACAGGTATTATTACAGAAAGAAATAATGGCAGCTACTTTATTACGGCGCGCTCTCTAGCAGATTTTTCAACAACGGCTGGTGTATTAGAAAACAATATTGCTGGCTTTACAGTAACACCTAACCCAGCATCGTCACAAGTAACTTTTAGAACGATTGCTTCTGAAACGTTACACGTTACTATTTATGACGTCGCAGGAAAACAAGTGATGAACATTGCAGATGCACAAGGCACTATCAACGTATCAGAACTCGCAACAGGTTTATACGTAGTAAGAGCTACAGAAAATGGCCAAACTTCTATTGCTAAATTAGTGATTGAGTAATCTGTTTTTAAAAACAATTCTAAAGCCTCTACTGCAGTAGGGGCTTTTTTTATGCTTATTTTTGTCATGCAACAGTAGCTATGACGCCATCTATATCATCTATTTTTTCAATTAAAAATCAAACCGATTTTGAGTCTGTGGCACTTCAAGTATTTAGGTACCAATATGAGCATTGTGAGGCCTACAAAAGATATTGCGATTTACTCAAAGTGAACATTTCAGCAATAAACAAGATAGAAAAAATACCATTTCTACCTATCACATTTTTTAAACAGCAGCCTATCATTTCAGGCAATACCGTTTCCGAAGTCATTTTTACAAGTAGTGGTACAACGGGTGCTATCACCAGTAAACATTACGTAACAGACCTATCTATTTATGAAACCAGTTTTAAAAAAGGTTTTGAGTCTTACTACGGAAATGTGCAGAAATTTACCATCTTAGCGTTGTTGCCATCGTACTTAGAACGTGAAGGTTCTTCGCTCGTTTATATGGTTGACCAACTTATTAAAGACAGTAACACTGCAGATAGTGGCTTTTACCTTAACAACTTGGATGCGCTCATTGAAAAATTGCATGCGCTAGAATCTAAAGGAAAAAAGACATTATTAATTGGGGTTTCTTATGCCTTGCTTGACCTAATTGAAAAAAGAACATTCCAACTAAAAAATACCATTGTGATGGAAACCGGCGGGATGAAAGGCAAAAGAAAAGAACTTATCAAACCCGCTTTACATGGGTTGTTACAAGAAGGTTTTGGTATTTCTACTATACATAGCGAGTATGGTATGACAGAACTTCTATCTCAAGCCTATAGCAAAAAAGACGGTGTGTTTTCGTGCCCGCCTTGGATGAAAGTACTTACAAGAGATACCGAAGATCCACTTACATTGATTGATAATAAAACTGGAGGAATAAATATCATTGACCTGGCTAATATTAATTCTTGCTCTTTTATTGCTACCCAAGATCTAGGTATTGTTAAAGACAATGGTGATTTTATGGTCATGGGGAGATTTGATGATAGTGATATTCGTGGCTGTAATTTAATGGTACTATAATGGCAACAAGGACTAAAAAAAATACCGGAGGCTGTTTTTTTATACTGGTCGCATTCTTTCTAGCTATTGGCATCTTTTTATTTATTAGTATTGCCTCTTCATTACCCGAGAGCGTTGCCCTTATCATTGCAATTATTGGCGCGGGCTTCTTAACTATAAAATGGCTAGGAGTCCCTGCCAGAAAATCAGCAGTACAGATAGCTGGTTCGCTAGTAGTTTTGATTGTTGTTTTCAGGATTGGTGTCTCTATACTAACTTCTTTATCATCAAACTCAGAACATCGCTTTATTCCAGAAGAAGGGGTGACAAAAACAATGCAACTCATTGAAAACGATTCTGTATTAGTCTATGCAAGTAACAGAGTGTGGCAAGACAACTATGGTAGCAGATACAGCGCCTCATTGACCGTTAGAGATACGGATTACACCACTTTACGTAATCACATTGATGATTATCCGTATACAGATCCCGTAAACTTTTGGGGGAATCTCTACAGCTATATTGACAAAAAAGATGGCCCGCACCTCGATCTAGTGGTGGCAGAATTTGCACGCATAAACAAAGAGCGAAACTTGAACCAAATGGAATTTGCAGAAATGGTAGTTACTTGTGTACAGGACATTCCGTATTCATTAGTTTTCTCTGAAACCTGCTTACCAGCATCAAATTATGAAGACAGTATTAAACAAGTGTTAATAGATTGTCCTGAGTGTTGTATAGGCAATGTAGCCTACGGAATTCAAAACCCAGTTTCATTTTTACAAAACCTAAAAGGAGATTGCGACACGCGTACCGTATTAATTTACAGTATTTTAAAACACTTTAATTATGACGTTGCGATATTAAATAGCGACTTTTATCGTCATTCTATTATTGGTATAAATATCCCAGCAAAGGGCAAGCATAAAATTTACAATGGTAAAAAATACAAAGTTTGGGAAACCACTACCAAGTATTTTGAAGCTGGTGAGCTTCCGTATTCATTTAATGACATCACACACTGGAATGTAGTATTAACTAGTAAGTAGGTAAAAAATCTAAATTAAACAAAAGACATATGAACACTTCCCTTTTTTTCTTAGCATTATTTGAGATTGTCCTTTCTATTATTGTGACCGTAATGATTGTTTATTTATCCTATGGTATTCTTAAAAAATTATTTTTTAAAGATCAAGAAATGAAAGGCAGCAATATGGCATTTACTGTCTTTATGTCTGGGACTATTATGTCTTTGGGCCTTATTTTAAGTGAGATTCTACCTTCTATAACAAACGTAGTTCGATTATCCGTTACACAGCAAGAAAGCATTGATTTTATGACGGTGGCTAAGTATTCTGGCCTATACCTCATTATTGGCTTTCTCATCGCACTCTTTATCAATACTGCGGTTTTTGTGCTCTTTAGCTTTTTAACTAAAGGAGTCAATGAGTTTAAAGAAATACAAAAGAATAACCTAGCCGTTTCCATTATGGTGGTTTCGCTATTATTGAGTATCACCCTTATCGCAAAAGACAGTATTGCTTTACTTATTAGTTCTCTTGTACCGTATCCAGAGGTGACCAATTTTTTATAGCAACTGCTAATTTTACGTTAATTAAAAACAAAAGTGTAAGCAAGATGAAAAATGACCGACTCATTTGCTAATTAATGACAGGTGTTGCTTCTCGCAACAGCTATTCATAATTGGTTGGTTTTTAGTATGAAAAACCCTCTCATTTCATTTTTTGAAATGGAGGGTTTTTCTTTGTGTTCTATCTAAACTAATACTACTATATCACAGAAATTATAAAATAGTTTTTCTTACCGCGTTGTAGCAAAACAAAGCGATCATTTAATAGATCTTCTTCAGAAATGCTATACCCTTCCTTCACTTTCTCTTTATTTACAGAAATGCTATTCTCTTTTAGCGCCCGTCTGGCTTCACCGTTAGATTTTAAGAATCCCGTTTGCTCTGCCAGTCCGCCAATTATGTCAAGACCTTCTTTAATTTGAGCTCTTGAAATTTCAGCTTGTGGTACACCTTCAAAAATATCTAAGAATGTATCTGCATCAATTTTCTTTAAATCATCTGAAGTAGATTTTCCAAATAATATTTCCGAAGCAGAAACAGCCGTGTTATATGCTTCTTCGCTATGCACGGTAGTCGTCACTTCTTGTGCGAGTCTTTTTTGCAAAGCCCTTTGGTGTGGTGCCTCTTTATGGGCCTCAACTAATTTATCTATCGTTTCTTTATCTAAAAAAGTGAAAATTTTAATGTATTTCTCAGCATCATCATCACTTGTATTTAACCAATACTGGTAAAACTTATACGGCGAAGTTCTTTTTGCATCTAGCCATACGTTGCCTCCTTCACTTTTACCAAATTTACTCCCATCACTCTTGGTAATCAAAGGACAAGTAAGCGCGTACCCTTTGCCACCGCCTATGCGTCTAATCATTTCTGTACCTGTAGTGATATTTCCCCACTGGTCACTTCCACCCATTTGCAAGGAGCAATCGTGGTTTTGAAACAAGTGTAAAAAGTCATACCCCTGCACCAATTGGTAGGTAAACTCTGTAAAAGACATCCCATCTGCGTTCTCACCCGTGAGCCTGTTTTTCACACTGTCTTTAGCCATCATATAGTTTACCGTGATGTGTTTACCCACATCGCGAATAAAGTCTAAAAAGGTAAATTCTTTCATCCAGTCATAGTTATTTACCATCAATGCTTCATTCTTAGCACCAGAGGTAAAATCTAAAAACTGACTTAATTGCTTACGCACACAATCTTGATTATGTTGTAGTGTTTTTTCGTCCAATAGATTACGCTCGCTAGATTTACCAGAGGGATCTCCTATCATACCCGTTGCGCCACCCACTAGTGCCACTGGCCTATGGCCCGCTCTCTGAAAAAAGGACAATAACATAATAGGCACTAAGTTTCCTATATGTAAAGAGTCTGCCGTAGGATCAAAGCCCACATAAGCTGCTCTCATTTGCTCCAAAAGATGGGTTTCTGTATCTGGCATCACATCGTGCACCATTCCTCGCCATTGTAGTTCTTCAACAAAGTTTTTCATAGGTATTCATAGGTATTTCAGCAAAGATAGTTGGAAGCTAAAGAAGATAAAAGAGTATTGCTAAAAAGAGTATTTTTGCACTATGATTTTAGTAACTGGTGGCACAGGACTTGTAGGCTCGCATCTATTGCATTTTCTTCTTAGAGAAAATGAAAATGTACGTGCAATAAAGAGAGTAACTAGTGATTTAAAGCAGGTGAAAACTGTTTTTGAAACGTATAATGGCACTGCCCTTTTTAATAAAATAGAATGGGTCAATGCAGACATCTTAGATGTTCCTAGTCTTGAAGATGCGTTTTTAGGGATTACCCAAGTTTATCATTGTGCAGCTTTGGTTAGTTTTTCTGTCCCAGCCTATCAGGAACTATTGAAAGTAAATATAGAAGGAACGGCAAATGTAGTGAACCTCTGCCTTGCCAACGGTATTAAAAAATTATGCCACGTAAGCTCTGTTGCTGCGCTAGGCGAATCTTTAAATGGTTCTCCCATTTCAGAAGAAAACCACTGGAATCCAGAAGAAGATAATAATGTATATGCGATATCAAAATTTGGCGCAGAAATGGAAGTCTGGAGAGGCTCTCAAGAAGGTCTGGAAGTAATTATAGTGCAACCCAGTGTCATTATAGGTGAAGGACATTGGAAAGGTGCATCTGGCTCATTTTTCACTAAGGTAAAAAAAGGAATTCCTAAATACCCGCAAGGAGGAACAGGTTTTGTAGATGTTCAAGATGTAACTAAGGCCATGTGCTTACTCATGCAATCTGAACTAAAGAATGTATCATTTATTATATCTGCCGAAAACCTTAGCTTTCAAGAAGCTATAGCAAAAATTGCAGATAACGTTGGCGCAAAAGCACCTAAGACCCCTGCTAAAAACTGGCAATTGTCTTTACTGGGGGTTTTTCAGAAACTAGCTGGATATATTACGGGTAAAAGCCAAAGTTTAAATACCGATAGTATACGCTCGTTACAGCATATTTCAGAATACGACGGGAATAAAATAACTACAGTTATCCCTTTTAAATATAGCCCAATAAATAGCACACTTAAAAGAGTATGTGCCGCTTTTAACACAAAACAAAGGCACTAATTACCTCGATTTTCTTGATCCTTAATAGCTGGAATTAATCTAGACAAAATAGCTGGGTCATCAACCGTAATAATTGAGGTATTACCTTGAATGGAATCTTCGAGTCTTTCCATTTCAGCACTCCGCAAACTATCCTTTCGAATAGAATCTTGAATGTGCCGGAGCTCTGTATATCGCGCTTTTAATGTATCTGCCTTTACTTTCAACACTTCAAGGTTTGCTTTTACTTTTTCAAAAATCAAGGCATACTTATCCAAATCTGCCGCATAATACGCATGGCTTTTCGCAAATTGCAAACTGTCTATTGTAAATTTTTTATACAACATAGAATCCAGTTTATACCCACTATCTCGAATTAATCGAACATTAGATGTGCGTACAGCATTACTCAAATACACTTCGGTTAATACCTCAATCATCTTATCCTGTTGGATGAGATTATCTGGCTTTTCTGGGTACTTCACGTTCTGGCATCCTACAACCAACAATAAAAATGCTATGATATACCCTATTTTCATTATCTATTAAATGTGATTCGTTCTGCGTTTGGTTTTGTTGCATATCTTCCTCCTTCATAACAAAGAGTACCATTGACAAAAGTATGTGTAACCCTAGATTTAAATGTGGTCCCTTCAAATGGAGACCAGCCACATTTATAAACAGTGTTTTCTTTTGAAACCGTCCAAGGTGCATTAGGATCAATTAATACTAGATCTGCTTTATAACCCTCTTTTACATAACCTCTATCCTTAATTTCAAAAAGAATAGCTGGATTATGAGCTATCTTTTCTACTAGTTTTTCTACAGAGATTCTCCCTCTATGGTGCATTTCAAATAAAGCTTCAACGGCATGCTGCACTAATGGGCCACCAGAAGGTGCTGTTAAATATCCATTATCTTTTTCTTCTTTAGTATGTGGCGCATGATCTGTTGCTATCACATCAATCTTATCATTTAATAAAGCCTCCCAGAGTCCGTCGCGATCCTTCTCTGTTTTTACAGCAGGATTCCATTTAATCTTTGTGCCTTTTGTAGCATAATCTTTGTCTGTAAACCATAAGTGATGGACACAAACCTCTGCCGTAATTTTTTTATCCTTAAGCGGTTTTTTATTGCTGAAAAGTGCCGTCTCTTTGGCCGTAGACAAATGAAACACATGTAATCTTGCTCCTGTTTTTTTAGCCAATGCGATGGCTCTTGAAGAAGAAATATAACACGCTTCTTCACTTCTTATTATAGGATGTTGATCAATAGGAATATCATCTCCAAACTCCGCTTTTGCCTTTGCTAAATTTTCTCTAATGGTCGCCTCATCCTCGCAATGGGCGGAGATAAGCAGGTTCGTTTTGCTAAATATTTTTTCTAAGGTGTCAGGGTCATCCACTAACATATTACCCGTTGATGATCCAAGAAAAAGTTTTAACCCAGCAACTTTGGTTGGATCCACTTTTAAAATCTCTTCAAGATTGTCATTGGTGCCACCAAACATAAAACTATAATTGGCCCAAGAATCTTCTGCAGCAATGGCAAACTTATCTTCAAGCAAGTCAATTGTAGTAGCTTGAGGCACTGTATTTGGCATCTCTATAAATGTGGTGATACCACCTGCTACGGCCGCCTTAGATTCTGTAGCAATAGTTGCTTTATGTGTTAAACCTGGTTCTCTAAAATGAACCTGATCATCTATCATCCCAGGAATGAGATAATGCCCGTCTGCATCTATCACACGGACTGCGCTACTTTTTACGCTTATACTTGCTGCAATTTCAACAATAAGGTCATCCTTTATTAATACGTCTCCCGTAAAAATAGTTCCTTCGTTTACAATGTTTGCATTTTTAATTAAATAGCTATTCATTAAATCTCGTATCGATTAAAAAAACTTTTTATCTTCATTTTTAGCACCCCAAAAATGGCTTCAGAGATAATCCCTGTACTCATTTTTGATTCTCCTTTAGTTCTATCTGTAAAAATTACAGGAACTTCAACTATTTTAAATTTGCTCTTATAAGCCTTAAATTTCATCTCTATCTGAAACGCGTATCCTAAGAACTGTATTTTATCCAGATGTATTGTTTCTAGCACCTTTCTTTTGTAACAAATAAACCCAGCTGTGGTGTCATGAATCTTCATTCGAGTTACAAATCGCACATATTTTGAAGCTCCCCACGACAATAAGACCCTGCTCATAGGCCAGTTCACAACATTTACACCCGTTGCGTACCTAGAACCAATGGCTAAATCATTTCCTTCTTTATGGCAGGCATTATATAATCTAATCAAATCTTTTGGGTTGTGAGAAAAATCGGCATCCATCTCAAATATATACGCATAGGTCCTGGCCAGCGCCCATTTAAATCCTGCAATATAGGCTGTACCTAGTCCTAACTTCCCTTTCCGTTTAATGAGATGAAGCTTTTCAGGAAATTGTACTATCAATTCTTCTACAAGCATCGCGGTACCATCTGGTGAGTTATCATCTACTACGAGTATGTGAAAATCACCCGCGACAGAAAACACGCTACGTACTAATAGATCGATGTTTTCAATCTCATTATAGGTAGGTATTATTATTACCGCATTTGAGGTGCTGCTCATAGGGTACAAAGGTACTTTTTTTAACCGAAATTAATCAGGATATCTAAAGGATTAGACGACACTTTTTCAACGTATTCTTGTACCTTTATCGTCATAAAAGCGACCTTTGGAATTTTTAGAACGACATAGCATCTTGACGGATTGGATTACACTTGTTTTTCTAGTCTGTATCTTATTAATGACCATGACAAAGTTGTTTTTCCCTAAACGCTTTTTAGAGTTTATTTATTTGCCCATAAACAATAAATACTTTCTTGTACAGGGTAAAGATGACTCTTTAACTCATGGATTTAATGTGTTGTTGTTTGTCGTCCAATTATTATCCATTTCATTTTTCATATACCTTATCTTAGTAGAAGTAGGGCATAGTTCAAGCAACAGTCCATGGCTGCTATACATTCAAATTTGTGCCGTGTATTTTGTTTTTATCGGCTTTAAGCTCTTTATTGAGAAAATTGTAGGAAATGTCTTTAACATAGAGTCGTTAACTAATCAATATCTCTATCAAAAATTAACGTATAGAAACTATATTGGCATTTTTATCCTTACTTGTAATATTTTAATCGTCTATTCTTTCGGCTCAAGCCAGACAATACTACTAATCATTCTTGGTTTAACAGCAGCTTTTAATGGGTTAGGCTTGATCTTGAGTTATAAAAATTTCCGAAGTACACTAATACCACATTTCTTATATTTTATTTTGTATCTTTGCGCTCTCGAAATTGCACCCTATGTGATTCTGTATAAAGCAGTAACATAGCAATAAAGAAAAAATAAAACGTGTATGAAAGTGAAAACTATTTTAGTTTCTCAGCCCGAACCTAAGGTTGAAAACTCTCCTTATTTTGACTTAATAGATAGACAGAAAGTCAAGATTGATTTTGTGCCATTTATACACGTAGAAAGCGTACCTGGAAAAGAAGTTCGTAATCAAAAAGTAGATCTTACTGAGTATACTGCTATTATACTTACAAGTAGAAACGCAGTAGATCATTATTTTAGAATCGCAGAGGAGCTTCGATTTAAAGTACCTGACTCTATGAAGTATTTTTGTCAGAGTGAAGCTGTAGCTTATTATCTTCAAAAATATGTGGTGTACAGGAAGCGTAAAATTTATGTAGGCAAGCGCACCTTTACAGAGCTTTCGCCTTTGATTAAAAAATATAAAAACGAAAAATTTTTACTCCCATCTACAGATAAGCTAAAGGAAGAAGTGCCTAGGGTTCTTGACGATTTAAAAGTATCTTGGAAACAAGCAATACTTTATAGAACAGTGGTAAGTGACCTAAGCAATCTTAGAGACGTATTTTACGATATTCTAGTGTTTTTTAGTCCAAGCGGCATTGAATCTTTACTACATAATTTTCCAGATTTTAAACAAAACGATACACGTATCGCGGTTTTTGGGAACACAACAGTAAAAGCTGCTGCAGATAGCGGCCTTCGCGTAGATATAAAAGCTCCAACACCAGACACGCCCTCTATGACTATGGCACTCGAGAAGTATATCAAAGAGAATAATAAGAAATAGTAGTGAGTTGTGAACAAGAATAAATTCTTGCCGCTGATCATATTTATTTTAAGCGCTCATTCAACACGAACCCATCAAAATATTTGAACAAAAAAAAGAGCTGAATTTTTAATTCAGCTCTTTTTTATTTTTAATAAACTTAACGATTATTACGCTGGAGGGCCTCCAGCTAAAATCTCATCATTTGCAAATTCTTCAAACTGCTTAAAGTTCGCTTTAAAAGACGCTGCTAATTTATGAGCTGTCTTGTAATACCCTTCATCATTATTCCAAGTACCTCTTGGGCTTAAAACAGCCGTTGGCACATTAGGACATGTTCTAGGCTGAGCTAGACCAAAAACAGAATGAATATGGTAATTTTCTTTATTTGCAGCATCAAGACTTCCATCCATTGCGGCGGTAATCATTGCTCTTGTATATTTCAATTTCATTCTTGTCCCAACTCCATAAGGTCCACCTGTCCAGCCCGTATTCACCAACCAGACGTTCACACCAGAATCTTTCATTTTTTTACTTAGCATCTCTGCATATTTAGTAGGATGCAAAGGCATAAATGGCGCCCCAAAACAGGCCGAAAAGCTTGGCATTGGCTCTGTCACACCCGCTTCTGTACCTGCAACTTTAGCAGTATATCCACTAATAAAATGATAGGCAGCTTGTCCAGGAGTTAGCTTAGTTATTGGAGGCAAAACACCAAAGGCATCTGCCGTTAAGAAAAATATATTTTTCGGGTTCTTCCCTACAGAAGGCACCTTAATATTATCAATATGATCAATAGGGTAACTTACACGTGTATTTTGTGTAATACTTGTGTTCGCAAAATCTACAACGCCATTTTCATCCATTACTACATTCTCCAAGATTGCCCCTGGTTTTATAGCACCATAAATATCCGGCTCATTTGCTGCAGAAAGGTTGATCACCTTTGCATAACAACCGCCTTCAAAATTAAATATCGTGTTTTCTGCGGTCCAACCATGTTCATCATCACCAATTAACTTACGATCTGGATCTGCAGACAGTGTTGTTTTTCCTGTACCAGAAAGACCAAAAAATATCGCGGTCTCTCCATTCTCCCCAACATTTGCAGAACAGTGCATAGGCAGCGTGTTCTTCTCCACTGGAAGTATAAAATTAAGCGCAGAAAAAATTCCTTTTTTGATTTCACCAGTATAGCCAGTACCACCAATTAAAGCAATCTTCCTTGTAAAATTTAAAATGGCAAAATTATGCTGGCGCGTTCCATCTATTGCCGCATCTGCCATAAAGCCAGGTGCATTAATGATCAACCACTCAGGATCAAAACTATTTAATTCTTGCTCCGTAGGGCGTAAGAACATATTATAGGCAAACATATTAGACCAAGGATACTCGTTTACTACGCGTATATTCAACTTATAATCTGTATCTGCACAAGCATAACTGTCACGAACGTAAAGTTCTTTATCAGAAAGATAAGCTGTCACCTTATTATAAAGCGCATCAAACTTATCTGCTTGAAATGGGATATTAATGTCACCCCACCACACCTTATCTTTAGTCACCTCATCTTTGACAATAAACCGGTCCATAGGAGAACGTCCAGTAAACTCACCTGTATTTACAGCAAGTGCGCCGTTGTCCGCTTCTTTTCCTTGTCCCTTATCTAGTGTCTCTTTGTGAAGTGCTTCCGAAGAAAGTTGGTAGTGCACTTTAGCATTATTAATGCCGTATTGATTTATAGAAATCGTTTTAGTAGTTTGGTTTTGGGCCATCTTACATTTTTAATTGTTGCAACGCAAAAATAACAAAATAGCAATACACAACGACCCTATATCCTCTTAATTATCACTAGAAATTGTTAATAAATACAACATTACCTATACATTACTGTACAATTTTCGCTTACGCGAAAATATTCTAGACGGACTATTTGCTCCTTAACACGCCCATAGCCAACAAAAGCCATCCTGTAATAAAGAGCAAACCTCCTAATGGCGTCAAAAAAGCAATGCCACTAACGGAAAACGACAATACTTCTTGAAGTGATAACAAATAAATCGAGCCCGAAAAAAGAAATATCCCTAAACAAAAAAGCCACAAAACGCGACGCTTTACTATTTCAGAAATACTAGGAGATAGACCTATAACAAACAAGGCAAGTGCGTGATACATCTGGTACCTAACCCCTGTTTCAAAACTCGCAAGGGACGAAGCATCTACCAGTTTTTTGAGACCGTGTGCTCCAAAAGCACCTATCGCAATAGTTGCTGCCAAAAGAAATGCTGCGGTGACTACTATTTTTTTGTTCATTTTTTATAATTTCTACGCGGTGGTTTTAGTATTTTTACAGCACCAATTTTCACCCCATAAAGGTAACCAAAACCCATTACATGAGAAACATTTTAATCATAGGTGCAGGGCGTTCTGCTACAAGTTTAATCAAATATTTGTTAGACAAAAGTGAAGCAGAAGAGTTATTTCTAACTATTGGGGATCTCAATATACAGAACGCTCAAAAATTTACAAGTGGACATCCAAACGGACGAGGTATATTACTTGATGTTTTTAATGAACCTCAGCGTCGTAAGGCGGTAGAGAATTCAGATCTAGTAATCTCAATGTTACCTGCACGTTTTCATATTGAAGTTGCAAAAGATTGTGTTGAGTTTGGCAAACACCTTGTAACCGCATCTTATATTAGTAACGAGATGCAATTACTAGACCCTAAAGCAAAAGCAAAAGGTCTCGTTTTCATGAATGAAATTGGCTTAGACCCAGGTATTGATCATATGAGTGCGATGCAGATAATAGATCGCATAAAAGACCAAGGTGGAAAAATGCTTTTGTTTGAAAGCTTTACAGGCGGACTTGTAGCGCCAGAGAGCGATAACAACCTCTGGAATTATAAATTTACTTGGAACCCGCGTAACGTAGTTCTAGCTGGTCAAGGCGGTGCTGCCGAGTTTGTCCAAGAAGGAAAATATAAATACATCCCATACAACCGCCTCTTTAGAAGGACAGAGTTCATCAAAGTAGAAGGTTACGGAAAATTTGAGGTATACGCAAACAGAAACTCTCTGAAATACCAATCTATTTATGGCCTTAAAGACGTACTTACCTTATATCGAGGCACCATACGTCGCGTAGGATTTAGTAAAGCCTGGAATATGTTTGTACAATTAGGGATGACAGATGACAGTTATAAACTACCAGATAGTGAGACATTAACCTATAGGGACTTTGTAAACTGCTTTTTACCGTACTCTCCAACAGATAGCGTAGAGCTCAAATTGCGACACAGTTTAAAAATTGATCAAGACGATTTAATGTGGGAAAAATTGCTCGATCTTGATATCCTAAACGGTGATAAAATAATTGGTCTTAAAGATGCCTCACCAGCACAATGTTTGCAAAAAATATTAATGGACAGCTGGACTTTAGAAGAAGACGATAAAGATATGATCGTAATGTACCACAAGTTTGGTTACGAACTTGATGGCAAGAAACACCAAATAGACAGCAATATGATTTGTATTGGCGATGACCAAACCTATACCTCCATGGCAAAAACAGTTGGCCTTCCAGTGGCCATTGCAGCGTTAAAAATATTAAACGGAGATATAACCACTCCAGGCGTTCAGCTTCCTATTAAAAAAGAAGTGTACGAGCCTATCTTAAAAGAATTGGAAGACTACGGCATTCACTTTACAGAAACAGAGGTGCCTTATTTAGGATACAACCCTGATAGTGTGGTGGGGTAAATAGTAGTGAAAAATAGAAGCCTCACAAAAGTCTTTAAGACTTTTGTGAGGCTTCTATTAATTCTCGATTTCTTAAACTAACTCCTTCTACTAAAAAACATACTAATAAAATATAGAAGCGTCGCTAGCGACCCTAATGCGGCTACAAGATAAGTTCTTGCTGCCCACTTTAATGCGTCTTTTGCTCCTGCGTGTTCTTCTTGCGTCACCATATTCTCACTTTCTAACCAAGCCAAAGCACGGTTACTAGCATCGTATTCTACAGGTAACGTAATCATTGTAAATGCCGTTGTTACAGCAAACAAAGCAATTCCAATAAGAAATACCGTATTACCAAAAGCGGTTCCCGCAGCAGATAAACCCAGCCCAGCCATGATCACTACATTTGAAATCTTCCCAGAAAAACCTACCATAGGCACAATAGCAGATCGCAATTTTAACCAGCTGTATGCTGTAGCATGTTGTATTGCGTGCCCTACTTCGTGAGCAGATACTGCAGCAGCAGATGCGTTACGTTCACTGTAAACTACTTCGCTAAGATTTACAGTTTTATCTCTTGGATTGTAATGATCTGTTAATTGTCCTGTTACAGCCAATACTTGCACATCTGTAATCCCATTATCAGCGAGCATTTTTTCTGCAATTTCCTTACCGCTCATTCCATTTTGTAAAGAGATTTGAGAATAGTGTTTAAATTTGCTTTTTAGTTTTCTACTTACAAAAGTACTTAGCAAGAAAACAGCTCCCGCTATTATGTAATATCCAATCATTTTTTATAATTTTTAGGTTTCTAAAGATAATAAAACAATAATTAAGCCTAAAATTAATTAGACGGCATACATTCCTATTTTAATAGGTATTTTTATACTTTATAAATCAAAATCATGGCTCAAGACACACCACCATTTACTGCAAAAGGGTTTTTAAAGACCTTCTCCATCATACATCTCGCTTTACTCGCAGGTCCTGTATTATTCATGGTTGTTAGCTATGCACAACACACTAATAACACATTCTCTTTAGAACTGGGTGAAAATATGTTCGCCTATCTTCTTCCTGGATTAACGGTCGCCAGTGTTTTCGTCGGAAATATGCTTTTCAAGAAAAATATGAAGGAATTAAACACAACAGAAACACTGCAAAGTAAGCTGGCAATCTATCAAACCTCGAGCATTATACGATATGCACTATTGGAAGGAACAGCACTTTTAGCCATCGTAACTTTTAGCAACGAAAACAATTTATACTACCTTATTTTTGCAGTAATACCGCTTGGATATCTACTGTTACTTAGACCTACTAAAGATAAAATCACCACAGACCTCAATCTTACAGCACAAGAAGTACGTCAGTTTGATAATTAAAACTAAATAACCCTACCCTACGAGATTCACAATCTTACCAGGTACTACAATTACCTTTTTAGGTGTTCTACCATTAAGGTATTGTTGCGTTTTTTCGTTTGCCATTACTGCAGCCTCAATCTCATCTTTACTTAAATCTAAGGACAACTCCATAGTAAACTTCATCTTTCCATTAAAAGAAATAGGATACTCTTTACTGCTTTCTACTAAGTGACTTGCATCAAAAACAGGAAATGAAGCTGTTGCGACACTCTCGTTATTGCCCAACTTATTCCACAACTCTTCTGCAATGTGCGGTGCGTATGGTGATATCAAAACCGACAATGGTTCTAAAATCTCACGAGAATTACATTTCATGGCCGTCAACTCGTTCACTGCTATCATAAAAGTAGAAACAGAGGTGTTAAAACTAAAGTTCTCTATATCGTCCTGTACTTTTTTAATGGTTTTATGCAACACTTTTAGCGCCTCTTTACTCGCCGCATCATTAGAAACAGTAAAGCTTTCATCTGCACCAGAATGAAACAAGCGCCACATCTTTTTTAAGAAAGAATGCACGCCGGTTATGCCTGCCGTATTCCAAGGCTTTGCTTGTTCTAATGGACCTAAAAACATCTCATACATACGCAAAGTATCGGCGCCAAAATCGTCGCAAATATCATCGGGATTAACTACGTTAAACCATCTCTTAGACATTTTCTCAACTTCACGAGTTACTTTAAACGTCCCATCATCGCACGTAATAAACTCCGCATCTTTAAAATCTTTTCTCCAATTTTTAAAACCTTCAACATCTAGTTCATTAGACACATTTACTAACGAAACATCTGCGTGTATAGGCTCCGTTTTTCTGCCATCTATTTTCTTAGCACAAACAAATACATTTTCACCTTCTAATCTATGAACTAAAGCACTCTCCCCAAGAATCATCCCTTGGTTTATCAATTTTTTAAATGGTTCATCTACAGGCACAACACCTCTATCATATAAGAACTTCACCCAAAAACGGCTGTACAACAAATGTCCTGTGGCGTGCTCGCTACCTCCTATATATAAATCTACATTCTCCCAATATTTTAAAGCTTCTTTGCTAGCAATGGCTTCATCATTATTGGCATCCATATATCTAAACATGTACCAACTACTCCCCGCCCATCCTGGCATGGTGTTTAATTCTAGTGGAAAAACAGTTTTGTTATCTATCAACTCATTAGGCACCACCTCGTTCTTCCCGGTATCCCAAGCCCAAACGTCTGCACGACCTAATGGCGGTTCACCTTCTTCTGTAGGCAAATACTTTTCTACTTCTGGTAGCGTGATAGGCAAGTGTTTCGCATCTATCAATTGTGGCATTCCGTCCTTATAAAATATAGGAAACGGCTCTCCCCAATAGCGCTGTCTACTAAAAACAGCATCACGAAGTCTAAAATTTATCTTTCCTTCGCCAGCCCCTAATTTTTCTAAAGCTTCAATAGCTTTAAACGAGGCTTGCTTATAAGGCAAGTCATTTAAAAAATCACTATTTGTGATCACTACATTACTTTTGTCTGCATATGCTTCTTCAGAAATATCAATGTCCTTAAATATGTTAGGAATCTCAATATCAAAATGTTTTGCAAAATCATAATCCCGCTGGTCACCACAAGGTACTGCCATTACAGCTCCTGTACCATAACCCGCTAATACGTAATCTCCAATCCAAATAGGTATTGGTTCTTTTGTTAAAGGATGCTCAGCATACGCACCTGTAAATACACCAGAAATAGTTTTTACATCTGCCATACGCTCGCGCTCACTTCTCTTTGCAGAAGCAGCAACATAGGCATCAATCGCATCTTTTTGTTCCGGTGTTGTAATTTGATTAACCAACTCATGTTCTGGCGCCAATGTCATAAAGCTCACACCATAAATAGTGTCTGGGCGAGTAGTAAATACAGGAATCTTAAAATCTGACTCTTGAACATTAAATGTCACCGTCGCTCCCTTTGATCTTCCTATCCAGTTGGTTTGAGAATCTTTTAAAGGTTGTGGCCAGTCTATCGTGTTTAAATCGTCTAATAATCGCTGGGCATATGCCGTAATACGCATACTCCATTGTTTCATTTTTTTGCGAACTACTGGATATCCTCCTCTTTCAGAAACACCATTTACAATCTCATCATTGGCAAGTACAGTTCCTAATTTTGGGCACCAGTTTACTTCTGTTTCGGCTAGATAGGTTAAACGATAATCTAACAAGATTTCTTGTTGGCGCGTTTCAGAAAAAGAATTCCACTCTTCTGCTGAAAAACGAATGGCATCAACCTCGCAAGCTGCGTTAAGATTAAAATTTCCTTCTTCCTTAAAAAAGTCAACTAGAGCGACAATTGAAAAGGCCTTCTCGAGAGTTTTACAATACCAGCTCTCATACAACATCCCAAAAATCTCCTGTGTCCATTTATAATAAGATGGATCTGAGGTACGTACTTCTCTACTCCAATCAAAAGAGAAACCTATTTTATCAAGTTGCTCTCTATAGCGTGCAATGTTTTCTTTAGTAGTTTTTCTAGGGTGTTGCCCTGTCTGGATGGCGTACTGCTCTGCTGGCAATCCAAAAGAATCGTAGCCCTGTGGGTGCAAAACATTAAAACCTTGATGGCGTTTGTAACGCGCGTAAATATCACTTGCGATATACCCTAATGGATGCCCAACATGTAGTCCCGCACCACTTGGATAAGGAAACATATCTAGTACATAATACTTAGGTTTCTCACTGTCATTCTTGGCGGCAAAAGTCTGGTTTGTTGCCCAGTAATCTTGCCACTTTTTCTCGATATCGTTAAAATGATATTTGCTCATTGCTTCGGAAATTTTAAGGGTGCAAAAATAGGGCTATTGATTTAAAAAACAGACCAAAATGAGAATAAGGTGATCGTAGTTTACTAAAATACTGGAGCTAATAATTTTCCCGAATACAAAACCCAAAGCATCGACAAGAGTGCCGAAAGGTTCATTGCCCAACCAAATAGTTTCATTTGGGCAACGGTATACGATGTATCTTTAAAGAACACAAATACATCAAGTACTAACCAAGCTGCAAATACTGCTAAAAATCCGGCGAGCACGTAATCTTGAAAACCAATACCTAAAACAAGAACCTCTACAATTAGAAAGACAAGCATTAACAATTTGGCTTTTTTTCTACCAATGCGGGTGGCAGTTGTTTTCTTCCCCGCCTTTCTATCGGGCTCGATATCCATAATTTCGCCAGCAATATGGGCTTGAAAAGCAAACAATGATAGATAAGCCATTGTTAGCCAAGGGAGCATGGGGAGCTTATTAAGCAACAAACTAAACAAGGCCGTAACCACATATCCTATTTGTATGAGAATCTCAAAAGGAGGTCGTTCTTTAATACGGAAAGGTTTAAAATTATAGATATAGTTAACCGCAACCATAAAAAACAAGACGATAAACATCTGTAATCCCGCCTCAAAAACAAAGTAGATGGCAAACGGAAGATTTATTAGCGCAATCCACAAAGGAACTCGTTTTAAAATGGCAGTACTTGCCTTTGCTCCAAAGAGAAAGTTTCCCTTTCTATCGTTTACTTTATCTGCCGCAACATCATTATAGTCATTGAGCCCATACACGAGATAATTTAATGGAAAAGTGACAAACACAAGCCCAATCCAAAAATTAGCGGACTCCCAAAACACAGTATTAAAGGTAAAAGGAACGAGGTAAATCCAAAGGGTAGGAAACCAAAGTCCGGGGCGAGATATTTTTAAATGTTTTAGTATCAAAGGCGCATTTCAGAAATACAAATTTAGATATAATTTATATGTAATCGTGAGTTGCATTTCGACAAGCTGAGAGTGACTGCTAAGTAATGAAAAAACAGTAGTTGTCATGCGGAGCCTGTCGAAGCTAATGGCCTGATAATACACTTCCAATATTCTACTAATAACAACGTTGTTAATTAAACGATGTCCGCTACGGACATCTGTTAAAAAATCTGTGTATTTTTGCGTTTCTAACGGCAGCCACCATCTATGAGCAAATCTTACGAATCTTATCAAAAACGAAGACTCTTTACTTCTTACTTTTCTGTAGTATTAAGTATCTCATTAGTATTATTTTTATTAGGATTATTAGGCTTATTGGTACTCAACAGCAAAAAAGTGGGTGATTACTTTAAAGAACAAATTCCTATTGTGGTTTTCTTAAAAGACAGCGCAAAGGAGGTGGAAGTTACACAATTAAAGCAAAGTCTCGCATTGGCAGATTATACAAAAGATGCCACTTATGTCACTAAAGAAGAAGCAGCAGAAGAACATAGCGAAGTGATAGGTGAGGACTTTATGGAGTATCTAGGTGACAACCCATTACAAAATAGTATTGATGTAAGAGTAATGGCCTCTTTTGTGACGCCTGATAAAATTGAAGAAATTGTCAGTGACATTAAAAGTAAATCTTTTGTAGACGATGTCGTTTATGACAAGCCGCTCATAGAAAAATTGGATAGTAATGTGCGTAAAATTAGTTTTTGGATGCTGGTCATTGCCGGTATGTTTTTAATCATTGCCATTCTGCTTATTAATAGCTCCATTAGATTATCTGTGTACGCAAAACGCTTTACTATTAAAACCATGCAGATGGTAGGTGCAACCAAGCGTTTTATTAGAAGACCCTTTGTGTGGCGCAGTGTTCGTTTAGGTATTATAGGAGCTATCCTAGCGATAATAGGTGTTGCAGGCGTTATTTATTATGCAGATAAGAGTTTTCCTGAGCTAGAAATTATACAAGACAAATTAATTTTAGGCGGCTTGTTTTTATTCATCTTAATGATGGGCTTGGTGATTACTTGGTTAAGCACTTATTTTGCAACACAGCGTTTTTTAAACTTAAGAACAGATGACTTATATTATTAGGCATTAGGCATTAGGCATTAGGCAAAAATAAAATTCATTTTAATTGGCATACACATTATTGCAACATCTTGAATTTTGAATATTAAATTTTGAATTGAAAAAATGGGAGAGAAAAAACAAAAAGAACAGCAGCAAAAAAGACACTTTGTGTTTCAGCGTAAAAATTATAAATTCATGCTTATTGGGATTGCTTTTATTGCGGTAGGCTTTATACTAATGACAGGTGGTGGTAGTGATGACCCAACGGTTTTCAATCCAGAAATCTACAACTGGAGACGCATCCGTCTTGCACCGGCTCTTATCTTAATTGGTTTTGGTATTGAGATATATGCGATTTTATTGAACCCGGGGAAAACCGAAGAATAAATGGAAGTAATTGACGCGATTCTTTTAGGGATCATACAGGGTTTTACAGAGTTTTTACCCGTTTCTTCTAGTGGACATTTAGAAATAGGAAAAGCGATTTTAGGTGATAACTCCGTGCCAGAAGAAAGCCTTTTATTTACGGTGATTTTGCATTTTGCTACAGCACTAAGTACTATTGTCGTATTCAGAAAAGATATTATTGAAATACTAAAGGCAGTATTAAAATTTAAGTGGAATGAAGAAACCCAATTCATATTTAAAATAGCAGTCTCTATGCTCCCAGCAGTTGTTCTTGGCTTATTTTTTGAAGAACAATTAGAAGCTTTTTTTGGTGGTAATATTGCTTTTGTAGGTGCAATGCTAATCGTTACGGCGGCCCTACTTTACTTTGCAGATAAAGCAAAGGCCACAGAAAAACCAGTGACTTTTAAAAACGCATTTATTATAGGAATCTCACAAGCCATCGCTATGCTCCCAGGGATTTCAAGAAGTGGTGCAACGATCTCGACTTCTGTATTATTGGGAAACGACAAAAGTAAAGCGGCACGTTTTTCTTTCTTGATGGTCATCCCATTAATTTTTGGGAAGATTGCAAAAGATATTTTAAGCGGAGATATCACCACAGAATCTACAGATTTCACCATTATGGGCTTAGGCTTTGCAGCTGCATTTGTAAGTGGACTTATCGCTTGTACTTGGATGATTAAACTCGTAAAGAAAAGTAAGCTTTCTTATTTTGCTATTTACTGTTTAGTGGTGGGATTAATCGCTATTGGGGTTGGGGTATATCCTAGTCTTTAAAAAAACTTAATGAACAACTCCTTAACCCTAGAAGACTATCAAACTGGCCAAGTCATCCTAATAGACAAGCCGCTCAACTGGACCTCTTTTCAAGTGGTAAACAAAGTGCGCTGGTTAATCAAGCAGCAGTTTAAAATTAAAAAAATTAAAGTGGGGCACGCAGGGACGCTAGATCCTTTAGCCACTGGACTTCTTATTTTATGTACGGGTAAGTTTACCAAACAAATAGAAACCTATCAAGCGCAGCATAAAGAATATACGGGCACCATTACGTTAGGAGCCACAACACCTAGTTATGATTTAGAGACCGAAATTAACAAGACCTTTGACGTTTCGGGAATAAGCAAAGAGGATATCCTTGAAAACACGAAACAATTTATTGGCGAAATTGACCAACGCCCGCCTGTGTTTTCTGCCTTAAAAAAAGAAGGAAAACGATTATACGAATATGCAAGGGCTGGCGAAACGGTAGCAATACCAACGCGTAAAATCACAATCTCTACCTTTGAAATTACAGGTATTGAAATGCCAAACGTTCACTTTAGAGTCGCTTGCGGTAAAGGCACATACATTAGATCTTTAGCACACGATTTTGGCGAAGCCCTCGATAACGGCGCCCACCTTTCTGCCTTACGCAGAACTAAGATAGGCGACTTCTCTGTGGATAATGCTGTTTCTATTGAAGCTTTTGAGCAATTAATAAACGGATAACCTAGCCAATTAAGCCAGCAATATCGCTCGCAATGGTTTGCCCTTTATCTTTATTATACCAACCTTGTAAAGATTCTTTAAATTCTGGAGTTAAACCACCGTGTTCAGCTTTAAATGCATCTACCAATACGGTAGCAGTAGAAGGCCTTGGGCCCCAGGTTGCCGTAACCTCACCATTTTGAACCTGTATCAACTTTGGTATAGACATCCCACCATTTGTTAAAAACTGATTCATCAAATCTACATGTTCGTCTCTTAAGACAACTTTTAAATCTATGTGCGCATTTAAGTCTGCTAACTTATTAATAACAGGTAAAGCATGTGCAGCGTCCCCGCACCAGGTTTCAGAAATAACCAGCCAAGTTGTTTTCTTATTACTCCTAGCAATCGTTTGATTGCTCTCTTCTGAAATTTTAACTGTCTTATCAAGTCTTCTCATACGCGCATCACCTAATTTGGTGTAGTTTACAAAGGCTTCACTTTGATCTGGACCAGAGCTAGATTTGTTTGCCACATGATTTATAGCGAGTGTTCTATATTCTTGATAACTCATTGCTGTTTTTAAACTATCTGCAATAAGTGTGTTTGTTTTTGTAGTTTCCATATGCTAGTTTGACGAAGTAATTTACAATTTCTTACTATCTTTAACAATACAAAAAAAGAGGCTAAATTATGACCAAGAAAAGATGTGGATGGTGTGGCACAGATCCGCTTTATATGGCTTATCACGATCAAGAATGGGGAGTACCTGTTAAAGATGACGCCCGCCTTTTTGAATTTTTAATGCTCGAAACTTTTCAAGCAGGGCTAAGCTGGATCACCGTTTTAAAAAAACGCGAAAACTTTAGAAAAGCTTTTGACGCATTTGATTATAAAAAAATCGCCAAATACACAGAGACAAAACAAGAGGCTTTACTTCAAGATACCGGTATCATTAGAAACAAACTCAAAGTAAAAGCTACCATAACAAATGCGCAGGCTTTTATAAAAATCCAAGAAGAGTTTGGGAGTTTTAGCGATTACATCTGGGGTTTTGTAGATGGAAAACCTTTACAAACTAAATGTAAAACGTTAGCAGATGTACCAGCAAACACAGCCCTTAGCGACGCCTTAAGTAAAGATTTAAAAAAGCGAGGATTTAAGTTTGTAGGTAGTACTGTTGTGTATGCACATATGCAAGCCACTGGGATGGTGAATGATCACGTAAAAGATTGCTTTAGATATAAAGAATTAAGTTAGGAGTTGGAAAATAAAAAACCGCTCCTTATGGAAGCGGTTTGATTACATTAGATAGTATTTCTTATTACAGCTTGAGTATCTTTTTAGTCACATTTCCGAAGTCACCACTAAAGGTTACAAATAATGTACCCTGCCATTGCGCTTGCAAGTCAAGTGTCAACGCTCCTTGAACGTCTTCAAATGTAGTATGGAACAATTCCTGCCCTATGATGTTGGTGATAGTCACATTTATATTTGAAAACTGTGCCGTAAAATTAAATTTCACCGCATCTGTTGTTGGATTAGGATATGGTCCAGCAATATGAGACGCTGCAAATTCCTGCGTTGCTAATGCACCAACATTGATACGCCAGTATCCTTCTGGTGCAACTAAAGGTCGAGCCAGTGATTTTCCAGAATTAGCTTCGGCCCAAATGTAATATTCAACATCTGTATTTGTGCTTGGCATATTTAATTCTGCTGTCCACATATCAGCTCCAGCATCGCTCATTACTACTTCTTGGTATGCCGTGTCGCCTTGTTCTCTCCAATATACTTTTGCTTGAGCAACATCTGAAATATGCTTTATTGACGCATCTATTGTTACAGTAGAAGAAGGTGCTGCTTCTGCTACTGGCTGATGTACTATTAAAAGAGGCTCGTCAACACCAATGGTATGCGTAATACAATGAATAGCACCAAAAGAAGCAATCAAATTCTCTCCTTGGTTATCTACATCAATCCCTACCACATTATAACCTGGCATTAACTCTTCATAATACGCTAATGCAGCGGCATCTACTTCTGGTCTATAGGTAGGCACTAAAATAGATTTATTAATAATTAATGAATTACTATAGGTTCTATAATACCCATTTGTATCAGGGTATGCACCACTTGTACTTGGAGGAGCATCTATCCATCTCACTTTATATGGCGTACCAAACGTAGAATTAAAATTACTCAACACATAATCAATATTCTCTTCTATCTGTGGGCCATCTGCTACACCTTCTGGATATTTACTTACCAGCAGCGTCTCCTCATCTAGTAACTTCATATGCATATCAATATGGTGTATTGCGTCATATGGCAAGGATTCCATTTTAATATAATTAGAAATCCCCATATAATCTTCCATAATCTGATCTACTTGTACCTCAGATTTTGCGGTCACTCCATAAGGATTGCCGGCTTCATTCTCTTCTAAAATAAGGTTAGATGCAAATGCATTCCCTTGTCCATCTGACATATAATTACCGCCAGTATTCACTAAATCATTTGGCGCCGTATTGGTCTCATAAAAGTCGATATCTAACAAGGCCGCATGTGCAGACGGAATGGTATCATCATTAGGTCTTGGTCTATTATAAATCCAATCTACAAGTGCTCGTTCTCCCACATCATCTGAATATACTGTATTACCTGCATAATCACGAATCCAAATACTATCCCAATTTCTATTTAAATAGGTGATATTTGAGGTATCAATACCATTGCTCTCAAGGTAATTATTAACGCTCGCTTCCTGTTGTGTTACTATTATTACTTTTGCTTCTTGAACACCAACTGCAACAATTTGACGCAAAATATTAGGGTAAAAATTCTCCCAGGTTACAACTAAGTATTCTACTTCTTCCCATTCTGCTGCCGCTCTTACAGGTCCTGTAGGAGGAGGTGTACGTTGCGGGTTTGTAAATTGAAAATCTGTAATGAGACCTTTTTCAGTTTCGGTTAGTCCGTTAGGTAAAGGTTGATCTTGCTGCGCAAAAGTGTGCTGACCAGAAAAAAGGATAGCAAAAAGGAATACTGCGCGTAAAGTAAATTTCATAACAACTATTTTTTATTGGGAAGTCAAATATACCGAAATAGTCGCATTTTAAAGGGGGAGTTAACATTTCAATCATCCAAATATGATAAAAATGTGAGTCTATCTATCTCTTTTGCACCCAGACTTTCTAGATGTGCAGTATGCATCTGGCAATCAATTAAGTGATACTCGTCCTGTTTCAGTTTTTGCACTAAATGAAACAACCCCACTTTTGATGCATCACTCATTACCGCAAACATACTCTCCCCACAGAAGATCTTTTTCTCTTTTAAATCTATACCATACAAGCCACCTACTAATTTTCCTTCAAACCACACCTCAACAGAAAGTGCATGTCCTAACTGGTGTAGCTTCATATAAGCGATTAACATTTCTTGAGTAATCCAGGTGCCCGCTTGCCCATCTCTTTTAATCCTTGCGCAATTTGCGATTACTTGCTCAAAAGCAGTATTAAATGTGACCGTAAATTTTTTAGATTGGATGGTCTTTCTGAGGGACTTTGAAACCTTTAAAGCTGAAGGATACAAAACCATTCTAGGGTCTGGACTCCACCACATTACAGGTTCATCCTGATTATACCAAGGGAAGATCCCGCTATTATACGCGAGCAATAAACGTTCTGGAGTTAAATCACCACCATATGCTAAAAGACCATCACGGCTAGCATCTCTTGGGTCTGGAAAAGACAAAGTTGAGATATATGGGATCATGCATTTCGGCACCTGTTACGGTAACACCAATTGTTTTATTATTATCAAAACAAGAGTTTTGAAGTTTAAATATATAAAAACAAACATCCCTCTAAAATATGATTCTATTTATATCAGATTGGATTTATTTATTTGCTTTAAAAATCATATTCTTAATGCTAATATAGCATTTGGTGAAAAAGTGTTTTCTAGGTACTAGTAAAATAGAATCTCTAACATTCAAGCATAACCATCTTGTTTGTATAATCTAATGTAACTTTGAATTCAGGGTTGAAAAAATTTGTCCCAAGTAATATGTGCGAATCTTTAGCATCTACACAATCAATTAAAACATTGCGGGCGTGATAAAATGGTTCATCAGAATTTTCTTTTAAAATCCAAATATCCATTTTTATCTGCCAGACTTTATAAGATTGTCCTGCTACACCAATAATTTGGGAAGTACTTATTGCTTCACTTTTACAATCAATCCCTAATGCTTCAAAAAAAACCATTGGAAATACCGTCACATCAGCACCAGAATCTATTAAAGCATTGATAGCTAAAGTACGTCCTGTCTTAAGATTAGACAACATAACTGTTAGTTCTGGACGATAAACTCCTCTATTTACAGTAAATGGAAGAATTAAATTCAAAAGACAAATTTTAAATCTGGATTAGGAATAATGTTCATCTTAAACTGAATGCCAGAGTCTATAGCTTTTTTATTTACTTCTAAAAAATCAGCCCCAACTGCAATTAATTTACCCGTTTTAATAGAAACTGCATTGTAGGTCATTTTATTATTATTTTTCATTTTGAACGTTTTAATCAAGTAAAATTCAAAATTGATGCCAATTATAAATTTAACTATTAAAACACTAATATATAAATTTTATTTTATATGTCTAAATATTAATGTTTAAGAAGTCAACATAATAGTTAACACAAAACCACGCATTTGCATGTGTGGTTTTAGGGTTTAATTTTTAAAAGACTCCTTATAAAGCCGGGTTAGTCTACTATGTAAATCACAGATTTACTGTCTCACTAAAAAGGAAGATCATCATTATCTTCTGTGTTTAAGTTGTCTGCTGGCTTAAACGTTTCCATAGGCGGCATTGGCGGCATATCTGGCGCACCTGCTCCTGCTTGCACATTTTCTATTCTCCATCCTTGAATAGAGTTAAAATAACGCGTCGTGTTTGTCTTAGGATCTTCCCACTCTCTACCTCTAAGGTTGATGCTTACTTTAACTTCTTGACCTATGCCAAAGTTGTTCAACAAATCTGTCTTGTCTTGTACAAATTCAACCATTATAGGTTGTGGGTATTGCTCTTGCGTTACCACTACCAATTCTCTTTTTCTGAAACCGTTACTACCAAAAGTTTGCGTTTCTCCAATTAGTTTAATCTTTCCTGATACTTCCATTTTGTTTGTGTTTCCATCATAGCTATACGCTTAATGGCAATCTATTTTAGTTATTAATTAATTTACTTATTTATTAAAATTTGCCAAGCTGCCATTACGTCTCCTTGACTTAATAGTACTTGGGCTTTTTTATGTGTTTCTATTGCTTCGGAAACGTTCGCAGATGGCAATTGAGCTACATTTGCTAGCATTCCTAAATCGTTACCCGTTAAGACTTTACTTAAACGAACCGGCTCTGGTAATGCATCAACTCCTATGCCAATTACTGATAATGGTTTTGCTACTTCAAACATTCCTACTTTAGATCTACTATACCAGTTGCCACCCATTCTTGCTACGGCATCTATTTTTGCAGGATCTATCTTTCCAGACTCATCTAGTATGTTCTCATCTATATGCAGTTGCACTACCTCGCAGATGACTAAGTTTCCTGCACCGCCTTCTGTACCTAAGGCAACGACCTCATTTACTTTACACTCTAATTGCACCGGCGCTTCTAACACTCTTGGAGGGGTTACTTTTACGGAAGCTGCCTCTGTAAAACCTGCTTTAGTAAACTCATTAACTCCCTTTGCATACTCTGTAGAGGATAAGGACATTTGCTGCACCATATCATAACTTACTATGTTAATGACAACCTCTTTTGTAGCTAAAACGTTTTCTAACGTGTGCTTTGTGGTATTATCTCGTACCCGTCTTGCCGGCGAAAAAATTAAAATAGGAGGATTCGCACTAAAAACATTAAAAAAGCTATAGGGTGAAAGGTTCACCTTTCCGTCGCTATCCACCGTACTGGCAAAGCAGATAGGTCTGGGTGACACGGCGCCCAGTAGGTAACCATGTAATTGTGCTGTTTTTATGTCTTTAGGTGAGATACTAAGCATGAGCACAAATGTAGTTAAAGGTGCTGCCTTGCAAAAATCGAGTTACACAATAATATTAACAATTTTACTTTATATTTAAAACATAATTGTTGTGGTCCCTTTTTTTAAATATTTCAGCAATAAAAATATAATGTATGCTTCAAAATTCTGCATTTGGTAGATGGTTTTTAATCTTAGTTTCATTAGTGATTATCTCACTTGTCTTCTGGAACACCTATTCATTTTTTAATAGTCTTAAAGAAAATGAACGTGTTAAAATGGAAATCTGGACAGAAGCGCAAAAAGAGGTAGCCAAGGATGACCTCAATAATGCGCAACTCAAACTATCGCAAACAGTAATGCTAGCAAACACAACTACTCCAATGATTAGTTTTAGTCATGCGGATAGTAGCTATAATAGTCGAAATTTAGACGAAGTATTAATGTCTTCTATTGAAAAAAGAGATCAATTAATTAAGGAGTTCACTTCAGAAAACGAACCAATCACTTCAGAGTATGAAGGAGAACCAATAATGACCATTTACTACGGAAATTCGCCCTTAATTAACAAACTCAAATATTACCCATTATTGTTATTGCTCATTATTGGGCTATTCATTACCGCCCTTTACTTCTTTTACCGTACCTCGCGATCTGCAGAAACCAATAGATTATGGGCAGGTATGGCCAAAGAAACCGCCCATCAGATAGGTACACCGCTTTCCTCACTTTTAGGCTGGAGCGAGATATTACGCTCTGAAGACGTAAACCCAGAATACCTGGATGAGATGAATAAAGACATCAATAGGCTAGAGACCATTGCAGATCGCTTTGGAAAAGTAGGCTCTGTACCTGTGCTTAAAGAACATGACATCGTAAAAGAAACAATAGAAGCCTATGAATATCTTAAAAATAGAACGTCTAAATTGGTCGAATTTAAAATAGAAATTCCAGATCAAAAAATCTTGGTGAACCTCAACCCACAACTCTATAGCTGGACCATTGAGAACTTAGTTAAAAACGGTATTGATGCCATGAGAGGAAAAGGAATTATCCATATCGGGATGGAACAAAAAGGAAATAATGTGGTCATCAAGATTACAGATGCCGGAAAAGGAATCTCAAAAAAGAACTATAAGAAAGTCTTTAGACCCGGTTTTACTACTAAAAAAAGGGGATGGGGATTAGGGCTATCACTGGCAAAACGTATTATAGAAGAATATCATAACGGCCGCATCAAAGTATGCCGAAGTGTCCTTGGCGAAGGCACAACTATGGAGATTGTGATGAAGATTTCTTGATGAATAGTGAGTAGTGAGTAGTGAGTAGTGAGTAGTGAGTAGTGAGTAGTGAAAAATAAAATTACTGTAGAACAATAAAATAAATGTGATGTTTAGTTTTCACGCTATTAAAACGACATAACTACTACTTCAATCAAAAATCAGAAATCGTTAATCTCCAATCAAAAAGTCACCTCCACAGTCATCTCTTCTCCATCTCGTAAAAAAGTAACCTTAGTAACATCACCATTATCAAAAGTAGCAAGCGCCTTCATATAACTCATCATATCTGTCGTTGCTTGATCTCCTAGTTTTATAACGGTATCCCCTTTTTGCATCCCTGCTTTTTGCGCTGGCTTCTCTTCACTTACACCATCTATTCGCATGCCTTCACCGCTGTATAAATAATCCGGTACTACGCCGAGTGCTACTTTAAAGGCTGGAACCTCTTCGCTTTCGTTTTTAGTTTTTCTAAAAGCCAATTCTCCCGCACCATCTAAATCTTTCACGATATTTAAAATGTAAGATTTAATCTTTTCCATCCCTTCATAATTTAATTTCTCTGCATCGTCACCTGGCTTGTGATAATCGCTATGTTGCCCCGTAAAAAAATGAAGTACCGGAATATCTGCAAGATAAAAAGACGTGTGGTCACTTGGCCCTACTCCACTATCGTGCTCACTAATAGATAATCCTTGATCATTATTTGCAAACAACACTTGCTTAAATCGTGGCGAAGTTCCCACACCATGCACTGCTACCACGTTCTCATCATTTAGTCTTCCCACCATATCCATATTAATCATATAGTTTACCTTTTTTGTGTCTATGGTTGGGTTCTTTACGAAATAATTAGAACCTAAAAGTCCCATTTCTTCTCCCGAGAATGCAATAAAAAGGTAATTAGAATTTGGCGTTTTATCAGTCAGTAACGTTTTCGCGGTAGCTAAAAGAATAGCAACGCCACTCGCATTATCATCTGCTCCATTATGAATAGAAGTCTCGTCATCTCTATATAATGAACCTTCGCCACCCGTACCTAAATGATCGTAATGTGCACCAATAACCACAGTTTGTTCTGCTTTATTATCTATATAACCTACCACATTAGTACCGGTAACGGCACCTTCTGCTGTAAGGTTGGTAAACTCTGCTTGATCGTGCGGATTTGAACTTTTCTTGAATGTAAAGGTTTGTGTAAAAGTACCATCAACCCCTTTAGGCAACAACCCAATGGTTCTCATCCTATTCTCTATATAAGCCGCTGCCATAAGTTCGCCGTCAGTTCCTGTTTGACGACCACCCATTTCATCTGCTGCCAGAGCAACAACATCTTCTTTCATAGAGACTGGTTTTTCAGTTTCATTTTTACAAGAAATCACAACTAGTGCCATTAAAAGTATTACATATCCGCGCATATCATTATTTTTGCGCAAAATTACTTTAAATATGAGAATTATAATTGCCCTCTTGTTTATTTCTGTGCTAGTAAGTTGTAAAAACGATTCTAAAACTACCACTTCGGAAACACTAATTACTGAAACCGTTGCGACAAAAGAAAGACAAGCCTTCATAGACACTGCTACAAAGGATACGCTAATCTATCCAGAAGAAGGTCACTTTAAAAACATACGACAGGTAACTTTTGGAGGTGATAATGCCGAAGCCTATTGGAGTTTTGATGACAAACAATTGGTTTTTCAATCTAATTATAAAGATTGGGGTGTGGAGTGTGACCAGATGTTTTTAATGAATGCAGATGAAACCTTTAATGGGAAGCAACCTCCTATGATCTCAACGGGTAAAGGGAGAACTACTTGCGCCTACTTCTTGCCAGACAATAAACATTATGTCTACGGTAGCACACATCTTGTTGACGAAAATTGTCCAGAAGTACCACTGCGTAAAAACGGTAATTATGTATGGCCTGTGTATGATAGCTTTGACATTTTTGTTGCAGACTTAGATGGAAACATCACAGACCAACTCACCACAAACATAGGCTATGATGCAGAAGCAACGGTATCACCAAAAGGTGATAAAATAGTCTTCACCTCAACTAGAAGTGGTGACCTTGAGCTATGGACCATGAACATTGACGGAAGTGACAAAAAACAAATCACAAACGAGTTAGGCTATGACGGTGGTGCATTTTTCTCACCGGATGGAACAAAATTAATCTTCCGGTCTTCTCGCCCAAAAACAGATGCCGAAGTAAAAAAATACAAAGACCTCTTAGCCGATGGTTTAGTAGAACCTGTGGATATGGAGCTTTACATTTGTGATGCCGATGGTAGTAACTTAAAGCAGCTAACCAATCTTGGTAATGCAAACTGGAGTCCGTTTTTTCACCCAAGTGGGAATAAAATTCTTTTCAGTAGTAATCACGAAGCGGTAAGAGGATTTCCATTTAACTTGTACCTAATTGACTTGGATGGTAAAAACTTAGAGCGTGTAACGCACGGAGAGACTTTTGATGCCTTCCCGGTGTTTAGTAATGACGGCAAGTATTTAGCATTCTCATCTAACCGCAATAATGGCGGCGGGAGAGATACCAATCTGTTTATCGCAGAGTGGCAAGATTAAAATAATTTGAAATTAACGATTGTGGATTGCTGATTTTTTGAATCATAAAACGATGTCTGGTCGAGCGCTCCCGATAACTATCGGGACGAGACCTACTGATAACAGACCAATTTTAAACGAATTCAAGACTGCACATCAAAGCTAATGATATCTTGATTCTAGTAAAACAACATAAAAACCTAATCATACCAATACTAGGTAGTGTTGTTTTATACGCCCTGTTTGCATATTATCTGGAGCGCAGTGATTTCTTATATCTAGTCCTACTCTATGCTGGATTGTTTTTTTGCGCTTGGCAAATTATAAAAGCCACACAATATAATTTCTGGATCATAGCAGGAATTGGCGTATTCTTTAGAGTACTATTTTTGCCAGCAATCCCTAATTTAAGTCAGGATTTTTATCGCTTTTTATGGGATGGACGCCTAATGATACAGGGTATTAATCCTTATTTGTTTACACCAGAACAATTTTTAGATGGCTCTGCAAATGCCCTTCGACAAGCTCAGGGTGACACGTTAATCTCATTACATCAATCTCAAGAATTAATTAATGGAATGGGCGAGCTAAATGCGAGCCATTACAGCAATTACCCTCCCATCAACCAACTCTGTTTTGCTATTGCCGCTTTGTTTGCAAAAGGATCAGTTTTAGGTTCTGTGATCGTGCTAAGAATTTTAATTATAGCTGCAGATATTGGTATTCTTTACTTCGGGAAAAAGCTACTAGAGAAACTTAAGCTACCAGTGAAGCATATTTTCTGGTATTTCTTAAACCCTTTTATCATTATAGAATTAACAGGTAATTTACATTTTGAAGGTGTGATGCTGTTCTTTGTGGTATGGTCACTGTATTTATTACACGAGAGAAAATGGTTATGGGCAGCCGTTCTTTTAGGGCTTTCAGTTTCTGTTAAGTTGTTGCCTTTGTTATTTTTACCGCTGTTTTTTAAATATCTTATTGTAAATAAAGACAGTAAAGTTTCCATTTTTGGATTGCACTTCGACAAGCTCAGTGTGACAAAAATGGTGCTGTTTTATGGAGTAATACTAGGGACGGTATTACTCACCTTTGCTCCATTTTTATCTTCAGACTTTATTTCAAACTTCGCTGCAACTATTAGTTTATGGTTTCAGAACTTTGAGTTTAATGCTAGTGTGTACTATGTGATTAGATGGATTGGTTTTCAAACCGTAGGCTGGAATATTATAGAAACCGTTGGTAAAACCTTACCTCTCATTGTTATTGCCTTTATATTGATTCTGGCATTTTTTCGACCGCTCGAATTCGCTCGAGGCAAGGGAGTTAACATAACGCAGCAATTGATTACTGCCATTTTATTGTCTGTTTCTTTTTACTTCTTGCTTTCTACTACGGTGCATCCTTGGTACATTGCCACGCCATTAGTGCTATCTGTTTTCACGCGATATAACTTTCCTATTGTATGGAGTTTTATGGTTGTTTTTAGCTACTCTGCTTATGGCGTAGATGGTTTTCAAGAAAACCTAGGTCTTGTCGCCATAGAATATTGTGTAGTTATTGGGATTGCTTTATGGGAAATTTTAAACTACCAGCACTTTTCTAGAACCTTTAAAATTTCGGCTAAAACAAAAATCTAATATTTAAACCTCAAAGTTTTTTATAGACTATTTGAACATCCGAGTATCAAAAGGAAAAGCGACAGCAGAAACAATTTTTATCTTTTTAAAATCTAGATGATAGGGATTTATCAGATAACTGAAATCTCCTTGCACGACTGCCGAAGGCACTTTTATTAAGCAACAATCGCCATCCCTAATAAAGGTATCTCCTAATTCTTGGGAGATAAATGTTGGCGGATTATCATTCCATCCTTTTTTAGGTTGTTTTTTTAACTCGCAGACAGAAACAGCTTTTGGTATTTCTATTTCAAGCATCATAAAATCCTCAGGAAGTTTTGCTATTGATAAATGGACCGCAACTTCTGCCATGGCTAATGCTCTGCTCTCTGCAGTGTAAATCATTTCTACACCTTTTGAGTTCCAGCGATTACCAAAAAGGGCCGCACCTTTTCCGCTCAGAGTTTTAGCATATTTCTTTCTTGAAAGTCTAAATACCTTCATTATGCAAATATCCCGTGCTCAATACGGTTAAGCTCTGCAAGCACTAACTCTTTACCATAACTGTCTTGTAATAACTCTGCGGGTTTATGATTACCTAAAGCAAAACTAGTAGAAGTTAACCAGTCATGGAAACTAGCCAAATCATCAAAAACACTAACCCCCATGTTTGTAACCTCTGTGAGTTCTAGAATCTTCTCTGTATGAATAGGCTTAAATAAAAAATCTTGCTCGTTTTTATAACGCTGCAGTGTTTTTGTAGATAGATTAAGATAGATTGCCCAATCTTCATCACTAAATGGTGTGATTTTTTTAATGAGCGAAAAGATAGCAAATGGCAACCCTTTACGAATGGTCTTTACCACAAGCATCTTATTTTTAAAAAACTGTGATGATGCAATACCACTAGCAGGAAGCTCCTGCTCAATGTACAACCCAATAGCCTCGTTTACAGTATTAAAACTGTCATCGCCTTCTTTATATTTTATTGCGCCCATAATTATAATTTTATACAAATATAAGACTTTTGTCTTATAAATACAGACAAAAGTCCAATATATTAATCTTCAGATAAATTTAAAATTTCGGCATAAAAAAACCTGCCATTTTAAAACAAAAGGCAGGTTGTTATGAGTCTCTTTGGTATTTACAACATGGAGAAAAGGTTTAACTCTTCATTTGTTAAGATTTTCCATTTTCCTCTAGGCAGATCTTTCTTAGTTAGATGTGCTAGTGTTACACAGTCTAAATGAACAATATCATATTCAAAATGTGCAAAAATATCACGAATCACGCTATTACCCATATGCTTAATTTTTAAGCCCACTTCTTTTTTAGATTTTCCGTCTACATAGCTAATCTCTTCGATCTCGATCTTCTTGCCACCAATAGTAAATCCTTCTCTTATTTTTTGAATATCTGCTGACTTTAAGTTTTTATCAAGCTCTACATGAAATAAACGTGACATCCCTTTTTTGCTCAACTTCTCTTTGAGCTTATCATCATTAGTAAACAATAACAAACCTGTTGCGTTTCTACCCAAACGACCTATAGGCGTAATGCGAGAGTTTGAGGCATTAGACACTAAGTCCATTACCGTATTTCCTTTGCTCTCACTGGTAGTTGTTGCAAAACCTTTTGGTTTATTTAAGAGCACGTAGCTCATAGGTTCTGGGTTGATTCTCCTGCCATCAAAACGGATATCATCTTCTAGTTTCACTCGATACCCCATCTCATTAATAATCTTACCATTTACAGTAACCAAACCTGTTGCAATGAAAGTATCTGCTTCTCTTCTGGAGCAGATACCACTATTAGAAATGTATTTATTTAAACGAATTCCTTCTAACTTTTTTGCTGGTTTATTGCTTGCTGGCTGCTTTGTCTTTTGTACTCGCTCTCCATCTTTCTGGCCTGGTCTCGCTCCGTCTTTCTTACCTTTAGGCGCATTTGCTCTTGCCGTGTTACTCCCCCTTGGATTCCCCGAACCTCTACCTGAAGTTTTTCCTTTGCCTCTTTTATCGTTTTTGCTCATCTCTGTGCCCGCGTAGGCGGGTAACTTTTTTTAACGCGCTAAAAACTAGTGCGTTATTAATTTTTTGCAAAGATACTGTTTTGATTTTCGATGTACGATTTTCGATGAACGATTTTTAATATAATAACGGTATTATAAACACTAGTTTTAGCCCGCCTTTAGCCTTGGCAGAAAAGACTTCAAATTAGCGTACATATCAAACACTTTTTACACGCTAATGAAGAACAAATCACGCTTTGGAATTTGTTATTTTATATTTTACTTTTTTCAAAATTGATCATTTCAATAGTCGATTGCCTTTCCATGTTGACGGTCAATTTTGTCACATCTGGCCTAGAATAATGACCCACTGGGTCGAAGTTTTGGCGTTCTTCATAGATCCGATTAAAGTCTAATGTGTGGTAGATATTCCCATCTGTTTTCATGTCGGGCGCTATAAGCCACTCACCATCTGGTCCGGCAATGCAGCTCCCACCATTGGCTAAAACATCAGGTGCGTTTTTTAAAATCTCATCAAGATGCGGGGTATCTGCTGGGAAATCGTTTTTATGCATCAAAGCGCTTACAGAAAGCACATAACTTCTGGATTCTCTTGCGATAAACCGTGTAATATCTTTTGTATTGTGATCACTACCAGGCCATACCGCTACATGAAGATTTTCTCCTTGACCATATAAGGCCGCTCGAGGCAAGGGCATCCAGTTTTCCCAGCAGTTGAGACCGCCCACTTTAAACTGTTTTAATGGATGTACCTGCAATCCATTTCCGTCGCCTGGAGCCCACGTAAGACGTTCATCATAGGTAGGTTGAAGTTTGCGGTGCACAGATTTAATTTTGCCTTTTTGACTAATATAAACAAGTGAGGCATAAACGCTATGCCCGCCTCTATCTAGTGGTCGTTCTATAATCCCTAAATAAGTAGCAAGTTTATATTTTTTAGCCAGCTTACAAACCATATCAAGATCACCTTCTTTTATGGTCACAGCGTTACGCACATAATGTGCATGCAGTTCTTTTACTACTTTTTTATCCCAAGCGGCACCATCTGTCAATGCCAACCAAAACGGGTAACCAGGCAACAGACCTTCACCAAAAACAATGAGCTCTGCCTTCTCTTTTGCTGCGGCTTCCATTTGTGCATATATTTTATCTAGTGTAGCATTTTTATCGAGCCAGACTGGAGCTATTTGAGCCAGGGCAACTTTGAGGTATTGATCTTTTTTCATAGGTTAAATCTAAGGCTTTCTTCGGAAATATGATGTGCTTTTATGCTTGAGCTTTTTCAATTACCTTTACGGGATAGCGATAACTAATAACTGAAGACATACTGACTTATTTGCTGTATCACAATGATATACTGCACGATATACCAAGTTAATCCCTCACTCAAATGGAATGTAAACGCTATTAAAACCGTTTAATAACCAATTTAAAAAATAGGAAATGAAAAACTTACTTCTCTGTTTCGCACTGCTTTTTGCTACAATGGCTTTTTCTCAATTAAATATGACCACAGAAAACATGTACGGTCAAGAGCTTGAATATAATTATACCGATTACTTAAATATTGACATAACGTTTAGCTCTGATACCGCATTATCTTGGATTGAAAGAACTACAGAAACGGCTGGCAACGAGAAAATCACCACAACTCATATAAATGAGCATACCACATTAACAGGTTGGATAGATAAGGATAAAACGGTTATTTCTTTGTATTCGGACTTCTCCACAGGAAAGACTTATGGATATCAATATCGTCGCAATGGAAAGATTATAAAGCTGAATGGCTCGATTAAATTAAAAAATCCAGAAGCATTACCAACTAGCAAAGAAGAGGTTAACAATCCTTTTCCCATAATAGCTAATAAAGAAAAAACGGAGGTAATAGCTAAAAACGCAGAAGTAACATTGGCAAAAGTAGATAGTTCAAGTATTAAAATTTCACCCTCATTAAATAAAGAAACAAACGCGAATTCATTATCAAAAGCGACTAATGAAAGTAAAGTATTTGGTCTTTATCCAGAAGCTTCAACAAAACTGCTCACTTTAAGTGACATCGAATCTTTAAATACGGAAGCATTGAAAATAATGAGAAATGAAATTTTTGCTCGTTATGGCCATAGTTTTAATGACGGTGGAAAAATGGATCTGTATTTTAAAAGTCAAAGTTGGTACACCTCTAAAAACTTAGATGCGACCACTTTAATTTCCGAAATAGAAAAACAAAATATTGCCTTAATCAAAACGCTAGAATAACCATAGCTGCTACTTAGAGAGCTTTTATATCAAAAAAAACTATTCATGTTTTCAGCACTATTTTTTGCATACAAAATAGTTGCGGTCCATTTAAATCAAATAGTGCGAGTACATTTATTTCCACAAATAAAGAGCTAGATCGCCTTCATTCGCGCAACCAAACATCTGGATCTAAATGAAACATTTTACGATTTCCCTGAATCACATCTGGTTCTCTTAACCACCAATACGGAAATGGAGATGTTATTGCATAATGCAAATGCGGAGGTTTACCCACTGCATTACCCGTATCTCCCACAGTGCCTAGCTTGGTGCCTGGCGACAAAGGTTTGAATGCAAAGGCATCTATTTGATCCAAATGCGCATAGTAATGAAAACGCCATTTAGGGCCCAAGACCATTACGCTCTTGCCACCCTTGCCACCTTCGTGCGTATACACTACAATACCATACGTAGATGAAATTACATTCGTGCCTTTTGCTTTAAAAATATCGATTCCTTTATGAGTGATTGAGCTTCCCCATGGGTAAGCCCAGAATGAATTATCATCCCAATCGCTAGTAGTAGCACCAGCTACAGGAATGATCATTTTTTGCGGCAATAAAAACCCAATGACAATTATAACTAGAGGTATTAAAGTGAATTTGCGAGTTTTTCGGTTTTTAAACAACACCCCTATAGTGATAAATAAGGACGCTAAAAATCGCTTGGTCGTATTCGTGATCATATGTTCAAATATACAAACTATTCATTTTCTACACATGCAGTGTGATTTCTTCTTGATGAAATGTAAATACTAGTTTATTAAGGAAATATGAGGTGCTGCATTACATACTGGTCAAGTAAAAGATGTATCTTTTCATTTGACAAAAAATATCAAGAACTATGAAAAAAACAGCACTCATTTTCTTTTTTATTAGCAGTTTAAGCTATGCACAATCTCTTCAGGAAAAAGTTGAAAATCAAGTTTGCAAATGCTTTAATGACAATGATTTATCCTTAGAGGATGCGTTCAAGTCAGATGTGTTACCGCAATGTTTTGCAAAGGCTATAGGTAAACTAGAAGATGATTTTATCGCTGAATACACACAACATATAGACACTACAAGTACGAAAACAGATTATCAAAAAGGCCAGGAGTATGGCAAAAAATTATTTACAGACATGCAACACGGTCTAATTAAGACCTGTGATTCTTATTATCAATTAATGTCTTTGCTAAAAAAGGAAATGTATGTAAACTTTGGCAAAGGTGCTTCATTAAAGAAAAGAGATTCTATTACTAGATTAATGAATGAAAACCCAACTCAAACCAAATTACTTATAATGAGAGGAATGTATAATCTAGGGATAAATGATTTAGAGAAAGCCCAAGAGGATATCGAAAATTTTATTGATACTAGTGATGATAACAACAATGCCTATTTCTTACTAGGCTTTATTTATGACATTAAAGAAGATTCTAAAAATGCACTTATCTACTACAACAAAATAGAAGAATCTGGTACGAACATTGGCGCATTTAATGATATCGCTTTAATATTTAAAGCTATTTTAAAAAGAAAACTCACAGAATAGACACTAGGTAAAAAGACCATTAGAAGCTTCTATAATCAATATTAAAATGAACTATAATTAATAAGGAAGTACTCACAAATGCTCATTGATACTGCTACAAAAAGAAATCCCAAACCAATCCAAAACGGATAATCGCATCGCGATAAGGATATCCAGGAGCGGCAAAATGCGTGTTGATGGTATTGAACAAAGAGTTTACGTGCTCATACTTAACAAAAATACGTGTCTGGCGTACTTTTGCATTAAAAAATAGATCTATCATAGGAAAACCTCCTATTTCTTGAAAGTCTTGCACATAAAACTCTCCCAACACAGGACTATAAGCATCCATATTATATTTAGGAAAATACTTAAATGTGACTCCTGTTTGTAAAAACAAGGCTTTCTTAAACCACTGATCTTCGTAGTACAAAGTGTTGCGTGTAATAAATGAGGGTACTTTAAATACCTCTGCACCACTTGTAACGTTTTGATATAAAATGGTGTTTGCCAATCTAAAATTTCGGTACTTAAATTCCTTTTCTAGTTTAACTTTTAAATAATCTACCCTATCAACAGATTGAAAAGGTTCTGGCTGCCCTTCAAAACCAGGCACAAAACCAGATGTACCAAAGTAGGTATAATTATCAATGCCAGTATACGAGACATTCACATTTCCGAAGGTAGGAGAAGCAATCCCAAAATTGAGCTCCTGTGTCTTCACATTTTCAAAATCGTTTTGCCAATTATAATCCACATAATCACTCTGGTATAAAAGTGTATTAAAATTAGGTGCGGCACTGTGTATCTTTATTCCGGCTACCGCTTTGATATCATCTAAAAAAGTGAAGCTGGCCTTCCCTTTAATATAAGCCCCATCATATGGTCCGCTAATATTTACGGCTCCTTTACCTTGCAAATCAAAGCCTTTATACGTTTTTTGATAACTAGCACCCGCAGCAAGTATACCTCCCTTAATACGGTTTTCAATCCTGCCCTCATCAAGAATGAGCACAGAATTATAGCCATAATTAAAATCTGTATAATCAATAAATGCACTTAAACGCCCTATGATATTATTATCAAAACGAACATACCCCTTAGCATTTAGATCTTGAAGGCGCACCAAATCTCTAAGATTTGCGCTTTCATAGGCGTCGCCAAAATCTAAAAACGCTGCATCTTGTTGATATCTATACTGTTTCTCCTCATAGGTTATCGCAGTACCCACAGCAAGTAAAGTATGACTTAGGCTGTCCTGTTGCTTTAATACATGGTATTCTTGATCTACATAATAGCGTATGCCTTTTAAAAAGTTCTCGGCATCTTCAAAATTAACTTCAAGTCTACCTCTATCGTTAAAATTGCTGTCGTCATTTATAAATAGCGGCAAAGCTTCATCTGTAAGACCACCATTTTGTCTATTTAGAATATCCTGTGCCGCAAGGTGTGCTCTTAAAAAGTAGCGTTTATTCTCTGTGTGATAACTCGTAGTGAACCTAAAATTACCCGTACTAGCAAGTCTGTTTTGCAGATTACCAAGTGATCGCACGCCCTTGTACGCTAAAGAGAAATTGAACTGACGAGAAGTGTTTACGGCAAACAACCCATCTAATTGCTGCCCTTGCTGGAAGGCCGTTTTAAAATAAAACTCTGTGAGTGGTGTAGGCACATCATAGTACAGCATATCTTCTATTTCCATATAATTCACGTGCTGTGCTCTCGCCCCAAATAATGGCTTGAGATTTTCATCTTCAAAAGTTTTGGCAAGTTGATTATAAGGGGTTCCCACATTTGCAAAAGGCAATAACTCAAAAGTATCTTCTCTTAAGTAATTGTATTTGTATTCTTTTTCTATGCTAAGTGTGGTATCTACAATCGTGGTATCTCTTGCAGCATCAATAATTTTATACCATTCAATTGGCGCTTTTTCTTGTTTGTCTACGCCGTTTTGGTAATTAGGATTACTCGCTGTGTTTGTTCTCTGCCCGTTCTGATTATTTCCAATTTGCCCAAAAGAAAGCACGGGCACTAGAAAAATAGATAAAAAGAATAAGCAGTTTTTCATAGACGTTAAAAGATATCGCAAATATAATTGTTTAGATAGTATTACAGAAAGAACGATGGTTTAATAGGAATGTTATTTGTACTTTGCCTTAGTGTTACAATTAAAAATACATCGCACACTAATAGAATGTGGTACAGACGAGGCGGGCCGAGGTTGTCTTTCTGGTCCTGTTACTGCCGCAGCTGTTATTTTGCCAGATGATTTTACGCATCCATGGCTCACAGATTCTAAACAATTGAGCCATAAAAAGCGGATGGAACTAAAGCCCATTATCGAGGCAGAAGCCATTAGTTACGGCGTGAGTCACGTGATGATGGATGAGATTGATCAGATCAATATTTTAAATGCATCCATTCTTGGCATGCACAGATCCATTGGTCAGCTTACTCCAACTCCGCAATTTATTGCCATAGATGGCAATCGTTTTAAACCCTATTCTAAAATCCCTTATGAGTGTGTAATTAAAGGGGACGGAAAATTTCTGCACATTGCCGCTGCTTCTATTTTAGCAAAAACGTACCGCGATTTGTACATGCAAGAACTGCATGAAGAGTTTCCGATGTATAATTGGAAAAAGAATAAAGGGTATCCTACCCTTGAACATCGTGCCGCCATAAGAAAATATGGCCCATCACCTTATCACCGCAAGAGTTTTAGATTGCTCCCTAATCAAACAAAACTGGACTTATAAGCTGTTGAAAACCGGCGGATAAACTTCAAGAATATCATACAAGTCTCTGCTTTCAGTTCGTTATTTTTGTACTATGAAGCCTTACTTAATTTTTGTTTACCTATGTATCATTGCTAGTATTATTAGCTGTACAAAGGACACTAACGGCAAGGAATCGCCTTATAATTATTTAGGCGATGATACGACTACGCTTTTTAAAATATCCCACCCTGATCATTTACAAACAGACCTAAAAGCAAATGATCTTTTAGAGTATGCAAACGAGCCTATCTTAGATTTTATAAGTACTTCTGAAATTTTAAGCCAATGGAAATCGCAAACACCATTTTATTTTAGCACTAAAGGCAATAAAGAGACTGCCAGTATTGTATTTACAAATGCTCTAGATACGCTCTCCTTATCTATAGATTCAATACCAAATGCGGTAGTAGAAAACATTTCGATGAACGAAAGTCTTCTTAAAAAAGTAGTACTAAACAAAGATTCACTGTTCACTGCAAGTAAAGATAGTGTTCAAATTTTTTCAACAGATAGGCTCACATTGCTTGCTATTCTGGAGCAGCAAGAAGATACTTTATCCCGTGATTTAAAAAAATTATTCTTGTTACCGCAAGAGGGAGATGTAATAAAAACGGGGATGACTGGTTTATATCCCGAGCATGTTTCCGAAGTAAAAAACTTACGTACTTCTCAAACTATACAAATACTACCAGATGGCATACAGATTTCGGGCATTGTAAAAAGTAAGGATAGTAGTCTTATAGATGTGTTTAAAGGGCAAATACCTCAAATAAGTAAAGCTGCTGGCATATTGCCAAGTGATTTCACTAAAGCATCTGGGTTCACATTTTCTGATGTTGACCTATTAATTAGCACGCTTAAAACCCAGAAACAAGACACTACAATCACTACAATACACCCAGTTCTAGAAACACTTACCGAAATTATTGAAGTTCAATTAAAAGACGAAAGCGCCCTCATTATGTCAAGTATTGATATGGCACAAACACTAGCTTCTATTGAGCTTGACATTATTGAAGTAGAAACGTATAGAGACATTACCATATTTGAAGATAATCTCTATTATGCCATTGCATCCTATTTTGACCCTTTGGTTTCTTCTAAAAAATATCCATATCTCGTGATGTTAGATTCTTACGTGATATGTGCGAGTTCTTTAGCTGGAGCAAAAAGTATGATCAGTGCATTTCAGAATAAAAACGTTCTAGAAGAGACCAACTATTACAAGTCAATGAACACACAAATGCTATCTTCATCGTCTATGTTTGCTCTTGGCCAAGGGACAGAAGTATCAAAAATAACGAACGGAGTTTTGGGTATAGATGCTCCTACTAAGACAAATAGTAAATATCCATTAGCTGTATTACAATATAGTTATGACGTGACTTTTGCACATCTTAATTTTATTACCAAAGAAATCTCAAAGTCTGAGCAAGTTTCTGGTACCGTGAGTCAGAAATTTTCTACTGCAATCGAGCAGCCTATTTTAGGAACTCCACAGTTTTTTACAAACCACCGAACTCGCGGCAAAGATGTTGTCTTACAAGATATTACAAGTACAATGCATCTATTTTCAATAAATGCTAAAAAGTTATGGAGTAAAAAACTAGATGGACCTATTTTAGGTGAAATCAATGAAGTAGACCTGCTCAAAAATGGCAAGAAGCAACTGGCTTTTGCTACAAAAAACACGATGTACATCTTAGATAGAAATGGTAAAGATGTGGCGCCATTCCCGTTAAAATTTAAGGATGACATCACCCAACCGCTTGCCGTTTTTGATTATGATGATAACAGGAAATATCGTTTTGCTATCACACAAGATAATGCCCTTTTAATGTATGACAGTAAAGGGAAGATCGTAAAAGGTTTTGCGTTTAAAAAGACAGTGACACCATTGGTATTTAAACCGCAACACATAAGATTAGCGAATAAAGATTTTATCGTACTCGCTGAAAAGAACGGAAAGGCAACCTTTCTCTCTAGGACAGGTAAAGAACGAATTAAAGTAAACAAGAAGATTAATTTTGGTACTATTCCTGTGCAAAAAGAAGGGTCTAAATTTGTTATTATTTCTGCAGATAAAGAAAAACACTTGATCACGGCTTCTGGCAAATTGACATCTCAAAACCTCAATGTCTCTGAAAACTACTACTATAAAACACGAGGCACTACTAAGGTGACGCTAGATGACAATTTATTGCGTATTAATAATGTGCTTGTAGAACTTCCTTTTGGGATGTATGGTGAACCTCAACTTATTTATCACAATAAAAACACCTACATCGCGGTAACAGATATGCAAGAACATAAAGTCTATGTGTATGATAAAAACAGAAAGCTGATAGATGGTTTTCCAGTATTTGGCACGACACAAGCCAAACTTGCTTCTATCGGAAAAAAACTACTTTTAGTAACTACGGGTAGCGATAAAGAAGTGCTTTGTTATCAAATGAATTAGGAGAATTATTTCTTCACCATTTCCGCAGAAAAAAGAACTGTAAAATGTTTCAGTAACTTCTCTTTTACCTCATCCATATCAACTTCTGTTTTCCCGAGCTCTACATGCAAAGAAGTCACGGCTTTCCCTTTAATCCCGCAAGGGATCATATGATCAAAATAACCAAGGTTGGCATTTACATTTAAGGCAAAACCATGCATAGTCACCCATCTGCTCGCACGCACACCAAGGGCGCATATTTTGCGCGCAAAAGGAGTTCCTACATCCAACCAGACACCAGTTTCGCCCTCGCTTCGTACTGCTTTTAAACCATACTCTGCCAGTGTTAAGATCACCATTTCTTCAAGAAATCGAAGGTATTTATGGATGTCTGTAAAAAAATTCTCAAGATCTAAAATAGGATATCCCACTATCTGCCCTGGACCGTGATACGTAATATCGCCGCCTCGATTAATTTTATAATACGTTGCGTTAATGGCTGCTAGTTTTTCTTCGGAAATGAGCAAGTTTGATATATCGCCACTTTTACCTAAGGTGTACACATGTGGATGCTCTACAAACAAAAAGTGATTCTCGGTTTCAAGGCCTGCATCTTCTCTTCTATTCTTGATTTTCGTATCTAAAACTTCTTTAAAAAGTGCTTCTTGATACTCCCAAGTTTCCTTGTAATCTTTATATCCTAAATCTTGTAATTGTACTATTTTGTTCAATTGTGAGAATTTTATTAGGCAAAAATAAAGCAATAAGAGTATATTAAACAATCTTAACTGCTAAATTGAGTTAACAAAAAAAAGACCCCTTATGAAAAATCTATCTATTCTGATTTTCGTGCTAGTCTCTAGTTCGCTTTTCTCTCAACAATACAGCAACACATGGACGCAAGTTTCACCAACCAGAACCGCAACTTTAGCAAAAGAACATCGCAACGCTATACCAGATGTATTTGAGGTCTATCAATTAGAAATAATAGCATTAAAAACGGCTTTACAGACCGCTCCATTGCGCAACTCAAATACTGTTTCATCCACTGTGATTGCCCTTCCAGTACTTGGGAGTCTTCAACAATTTACAATTATAGAAGCACCGGTAATAGATTCATCTCTAAACAACCTGTTTCCAGAGATTCGTTCTTATGCGGCACAAGGAATTGATGATCCCGCAGCAATGGCTAGAATAAGTCTTTCTAAAAATGGGGTACATGCCATGGTGATGTCACCTAATCACAAGACGGTTTATATTGATCCTTATACAAAGGACAAAAACTTTTATATTTCTTATTCAAGACAAGCGCTCCCTATAGATTCTAATGGATTTGAATGTGGTGTTGTAGCAGATGATTTTTCTGCCGCTAGAAGTTTAGAAGCTTTAGCGGATCAAACCAGAAATGCAGACGATGGCCTGTTGCGCACCTTTAGATTAGCCATTGCTGCTACAGGTGAATACTCACAATTTCATATTAATAATCAAGGCGTTCCGGCTGGGGCATCAGATACCGTTAAAAAAGAAGCTGTACTTGCAGCAATGAACACTTCGATGACAAGAGTAAATGGTATTTTTGAACGTGATTTAGGGATTACAATGGTGATTGTTGCAGACAACACAGACATCATTTTTTTAGATGCAGCCACCGATGGTTTAACCAACAACAACCCAAATGCGCTTATCAATCAAAGTCAAACGGTAATAGATACTGAGATTGGGTCAAACAATTATGACATTGGTCACACTTTTAGCACCCAAGGTGGCGGGCTCGCACAACTCAATTCGCCATGTGTAAATGGACAAAAAGCAAGAGGAATCACCGGAATCAATTCGCCCATTGGAGATCCATATAATGTAGACTATGTTTCTCATGAAATCGGGCATCAATTTGGTGGCAACCATCCACAAAACAATAATTGTCAACGCTCTAATGTTTCCATTGAACCTGGAAGTGCCTCAACTATTATGGGCTACGCTGGAGTTTGCTCTCCTAACGTACAAAATAATAGTGACGACTATTTTAATGGAGTTAGCATTGTAGAAATGTGGAATAACATTTCGGCAGGAAATTCTCAGTGTGCTACCACAAGCGCCACTGGAAATAATGCTCCTACGGCTAATGCCGGTGCAAACAAGAACATTCCAAAATCAACCCCTTTTATTCTAGAAGGCGCTGCGACGGATCCAAACGGAAATAACACCTTGAGCTATTGCTGGGAGCAACGAGATGCACAACCTGGTATAATGCCACCGCAATCTACAAATAGTGTAGGACCCATGTTTAGATCTCTAGACCCTGCAACTTCTACAGACAGATATATGCCCGCTTTGCCAACCGTACTCAATGGGCAAACTGGAACTACTTGGGAGCGTCTTGCTTCTGTGCAACGAACTATGAGATTTAGACTTACCGTAAGGGATAATGTAGCTGGTGGGGCAAATAGTGCAAGCGATGATGTTATTCATACTGTTTCGGGTAATGCTGGGCCCTTTTTGGTTAATTCGCCATTAAATGGAATTACCTGGAGTGCTACAGAAGTAAATGCCGTTTCATGGGATGTAGCAAATACTGATGCTGCACCAATAAATGCGGCAAATGTTGATATTATTTTATCTACTGATGGAGGTGCTACTTTTGATCAAATATTAGTATCAAATACCCCCAATGATGGTTTTCATTCTATCCCTACCCCTATTGGAATAGAAACGACACAAGCGCGCATTATGGTAAGAGCTAGCGATAATATATTTTACAATATAAATGGAGGTAACTTTACCATCACACAAGCTTTAGGCCTAAGTAAAGAAGTCATTAACAATCTAGCCATTTATCCTAACCCTACAACTGGTGTATTCACTATACAATTTAGTACTTCGGAAATAGCAAACACCCAGATCAGTCTATATGATGTAAGTGGACGATTAGTTGCAACTCAAACCTTCGAGGTGAATAGCACAACTTTTAGCCAAACACTTCATTATAGCAACTTGGATTCAGGAATGTATTTTGTGAAAATAAAAACAGGTGATATTGAAGTTTCAAAACAACTGATTAAAAGATAAAAAGAAGCAGCCTTAAAACAGAAAGCGCTCCTCAATTGAGGAGCGCTTTTGTTATATACACCTACCAAATGGTATGAAATAATTAATTTAGTCTTCTAAAACTACCTCAAAATTTTCTAGAAATTTTTTGTTATCCATAAGTGTTTTCAGGTCTACTTGAAAAGTAACCGTTTTTCCATCTGGAGAAATCGTTGCGCCTTCCATAGAAACAGATTTTACTTTTTTAGGGAACACATATTCTAGCGTCATTTTACTTTCAGCAAGCATATCTTCAAACTCTCCCATCATTCCTTTCATCATCATATCTTCTTCGGTCACCTCTTCCTCAACCTCTAACTTCTCTTCTCCGTCTTTTAAGTCAACGAGCTTTTCATCCACTCTTTTAAAGGTATTATTCTCAAAAAAGTATCTTACTTTATCTGTTTTTAGCATATCTCCACCGGGTCCTGCTGCTTGCCCACCAGCGGTATTTTCTTTAGCTAAATTCATCATCTCGTCCATCTCATAGCTAATAAACTCTATATCGCTAAAGTTTTTAAACTCTTTACCAATATTTAATGTAAATATATTTTTATCCTCATCCATCTGCATGCGCATCGTCATATTTTTCATTTTTTGCAGCGCTGCTTGTTTCTCTTTTGGCAAGGTTGCAATACTGTCTTTATATTTTACAAGAACATCGTTAAACCTAATAAGGGTATCCATCTTTTTTGATGCGACACCAGAGCCGGAAGCGCCCATACTCCCCGTAGCCTCGAGTATTTGAGAAAGATCAAAACCGGTCTCATAACTACCACCCATGTTTTCATTAAACACAATACGTTCTTGTATATTACAACTTACAGTTACAAGCCCAACAGCAACAGCTAATACTAGAATTAACTTTTTCATACATTTATTTTTTAGGATTATTAAGAATAATTAACGCGGCTATAACGCCAGGAACCCAACCACAAATGGTTAATATGGTCACGATTACAATAGAGCCGCAGCCCTTATCAAGAACAGCCAATGGTGGCAAAATAATAGACAGTAAGACTCTCCAAATACTCATAGACAAACAAAATTACAATTAATAATTACCTATTGGTCGGGGGCTTAGCTTTTTGTTACAAGTTACTATTACATTAATATTTAACAGAACAGATGCATTATAGCAATTACTGCGATTATATTTTTGTTACACCAGTAACTTTTATTGTTACAATAGTCACAGACTTAAGTTATTGATTTAGCTAGTATTGCGTATCTTTATTTTTGAAAACCAAACCAAACTGTGAAAAATTTATTACTGATTACTACGCTACTCTGCAGTGCCTTTAGCATCTCTCAAAACAATAATTATGTAGATGATATTAGTGCTAAAGATTCCACTACTCTTGTAGCTTATCGTACAAAACTCTCGCAATACGTTAACCCAATTCCAGACAGCGCCTTTTTCTATGCAATAAAAATAAAAGCCCTAGCAGGGGAGTTAAATTATGGTAAAGGGATAGCCGACGCAAACTATTACTTAGGCGCTTGTTTTAAGCGGGTGCAAAAAAACGATAGTGCTATTAGCTATTATAAAAAGTCACTTATTCTTTCTCAAGAGCTAAACTATAGTATTGGAAAAGGCAGAGCACACAATAATTTAGGGCGTATATATTATTTACTTGGCAAAATGGACAGCTCTATTGTAGCGAGTAAAAAAGCAATTGAAAGTATTAACAAAGAAACCCCTACAGGGATAATGATCATCGCAGATTCTTACACTGCACTAGCTACTGCTTACTCTCGTAAAAATCAAATGAATGATGCCATTACAAATTTATTGAAAGTAGATTCTATACATCAAAAAAATGCATTGAGGCCAGATATTATTGCTGCTGCATATCAAAACCTAGGGAATATATATTTAGAGCTAGAAGATTTTCCTTCTGCAATACAACAATTTAATAAAGCAAATAACCAATTTGAAAAGTTACCGGAAGGTGCTTCACAGTTTTACAAAAACACAACTAATGTTTTTTTAGGAGAAGCATATTTACAAACTGAAAAAATTATAGTAGCAGATAGTTTACTTAAAGAGTCTTATAGCTATTTTAAACAAGCAGATGACCAAAGATTAGTTGCAGAAATAGCTATCCTTAGAGGTCAAATATCACTAAAAAACAATAATCCTGTAGTGGCCGAAGCGTTTTTTATTGAAGGTTTTGATATCCATAAACAAATTAACCAACCTTATGAGGCTGCATTAGGAGCACTAGAGATTTCAAAATTGGAGCTCAACAAAAACAAACCGAAAAAAGCACTATTTTATATAAACGAAGGAAATTTTCTAAACAAAGTAGCGGATAACAGTAAATTAAAACAAGAGTTTTTATTTTATAAAGCGCAAGCATATAGCCAGCTTGGCAACTACAAACAAGCATTTAAATACAGTAATCAATCTAAAAAACTTAGAGACTCTTTACAAAAAGTACAAAGCGCAGAAAAAATAAAAGAGATAGAAGGCATTTATCAAACCGAAAGTAGAGATAATAAAATAGCCCTACTCACCTCAAAAAACACCCTCGCTCAAGAACAAAAAGCAAACCAACGCAATCTTTTTATCGCTGGTATATCTTTAACTACTCTAGCAGCTTTATTCTTCTTCTTTCAATACCGAAATAGGCAAAAAACCAATAAAAAACTTAGAGAGTTAGACGCAGCAAAATCTACGTTCTTTACCAATATTTCACATGACTTTAGAACACCACTTACCCTTATTAAAGGTCCTATTGAAGATCAACTAGATGATACTACGCTTAGCCTAGGAAAACGCAAAAACCTAAATGCTGCCTATAAAAATACAGAGCGCCTAGAAAATTTAGTAGACCAACTAATGTCACTAGCAAAGCTTAATAGTAGTGCAATGCCATTAAAGGTACAACCCGTTAACATAAGAGAATTTTTAGAAAATCACACTCAAGGTTTTCAATACCAGAGCGATGAGCAAGGGCTACAATTTTCTTTATCCACACAAACAGATCAAACAGAAACTTGGTTAGACAGAGATGTTTTAGAAAAAATAGTATACAATCTACTTGGCAATGCACTAAAATACACTTCAGAAAATGGACAGATTAAAGTAACAGGTGTTACAAAAAACAATGAGTTTATATTAAGCGTTTATAATTCTGCAACAGCCCTTACGGAAGAAGAAAAGCAACAATTGTTTCATCGCTTTTATCAAACTGACGCTACTAACAAAGGCACTGGTATTGGCTTGTCATTAGTGAAACAGCTTACTAAACTTCATAAAGGGAACATTTCAGTAGAAAACAAAGAAGAAGGTATCGCTTTTACTGTGAGCATCCCGACATTAAAAACAACATATGAAGACCACGAAACATTAAGCGAAAAATTACATACTACAAATATCTCTTCGGAAATAGCACCAGAAATAGACACACAGCTTATAGAAATCAACGATGACGCCCCTGTGCTACTAGTAGTTGATGACACTAAAGATATTAGAGATTATATTGAAAGTATTTTTCACGATAAATATAATGTAGTTACTGCCGTAAATGGAGAAGAAGGAATCGCGCTAGCAAAAGAACACATGCCAAATATTATTATAAGCGATATTGTGATGCCTATAATGGATGGTTACGCATTAACAAAAAACATAAAGAAAGACCCAATTACATCGCACATACCTATTATTTTACTTACTGCAAAAAATAAAGAAGTAGATCAATTAGAAGCCTTTGGCCTTGGTGCAGATGCATATACTACAAAACCTTTTAGTCCTAAAATATTAAAAGCCACTGTTGCTAATCTCATAAAAAATAGAAGAAAATTACAAGAGCGATTTACTCAAGAGTTAATCTTAACCCCTAAAGAAATTGCTGTCACCACAGCAGAAGAAGAATTCTTAAATAGACTACAAAAAGTATTAGAAACGCATTTAACACAACCAGATTTTACAACGACGAAGTTTAGTGAAGCCATGCTTATGAATAGAATGCAATTGCATCGTAAGCTAAAAGCACTCACTGGACTATCATCTTCAGAGTTTATTAAAAACCAACGCTTAAAAGTTGCTGCGCAACTTATTGCCACAAAAGATTTAAACATATCTGAGGTTGCATACAGCACAGGTTTTAATGACCCTTCCTATTTTGCTAAATGTTTTAAACAAGAATATGGGGTTTCTCCTAAAGAATTTGTGCGAAAAAACAAAGATTAAAGCACCATAAACACCTATAAACAAAGGGGTGTTACACAACTACCTACAATTGTTACATACGTCATAATGTATTGATTCACACACAACTAAGTTTGTAGTGTAATCAAAAACTAATTCGCTATGAAAACTTTATTCTCTTTTATTTCAATGCTTTATTGCACCATAATATTTGCGCAGGATAAAATGTATGTGCACACCGCTTCAAGTAGTAACATTTTAGATAATGTTACCTATCTCGATCATCCTGACTTGAACAACAACTCTGTTGCATGTCTCAATTATGTGCATGTATGGAATCCTACTGGTTCTCCCGGTATTTACAATAACAATACAGATGGTCTTTGGTATGACACTGGTATTAACCGTTGGGCCATTTATAATGAAATAAGCACCGTAGATATGATAGAGGGTGTTAGCTTTAATATTTATATCGCAGATGATGGACAATGCATAGATCACATCGCAACAATTGATAATACGGAAGGAGGCTCAACAGATATCGATGACGCCCTATTTAATGGAAATGACCCTGGTCCTTATGCGTTTATGAACACCTATTATAATCCTAATTCTGTTTACAATCCAGGTAACTGGTCCATGTATTACTACGCTACTGGTGCAGTAAGATCTATATTTGAAAATAATAATGCCGCCGTACCTGAGGGTTCAGCTTTTAAGATAGCCATCCCAGGAGCTTCTACCACTCGCTTTACACACACAGCAACCACAGATAACATCGTTGCAAATTATACTCTAATTGATCACCCAGAACTTAATAATAATCCCGATGCTACATTTTTGTTTTTACATTATTTTGGTGTTGGAGGAATAGATTCAAATGTGCACCTAAATGCAACAACCGGAATTTGGTTTAATGGAATCCAATGGGCAATATTTACAGAAGGCTTCGAAGAAATGCCTGTCAATATAGCATTTGACATAGTAATTGCACCTAATGTGCCACCTCTGGCTGTAACTGAAAATACAGAATTTGGTGAAGTATCACTATTTCCAAACCCTAGCACAGATTTTGTTATTATTAATACACCAAATATTAATATGGAACGTATAACTATTTACTCCATACTTGGCCAGGAAATAGCATCGTTTAATCCAGATACTAGTGAAGAGACTATTGATGTTTCTGCATTATCTGCGGGCACATATTTAGTAAAGATTGAAGCCGAAAACGCAACAAAAACTATGAGGTTCATCAAGCTATAATCACACCACACATTCACTAGAATTAGTAGTAAACTCCGTAATGCCCAAAAGCCCTAAAAAATATTATGGTGACCTTCCTGTAATCCCCAGCAGGCAGATCTACCTTAACATAGAACATCTAGAAGAGGGAGAGTACTTGCTTAAGTTGATAAAAAAAAATAAAGTCATTAAGCACATACGGTTTAAAAAATAATATATCGGTAATAATTAGTACTTGGGAAATAGCTTAAAACATAAAATTCACAGAACAAAAACTTAAAAAACAACAGTAACTTATTCAAATAAAAATGAAAATAATCACGCTACTATTCGCCATTGCAGTGCTAATTTCTTGCAATGAAACTACAGAAATCAAAGAAACAAATAACGATTTAAAAACAGATGTATCCATTAAAAAAGACACTAAAGTTTCAGAAGCAAACAACATTTTAAAACAGCAAGGTGATTATACAGCTTTGTTTAATCGAGAAGCTAGGGATTGTGGATTTATTAATCCAGCATTATTAGCTGAAGCATTAGAAATAACTACAGATAGAATAACGAAAGATAATAGAGCCTGCAACTTTAATGTGGCGTATGCAAATGGAGATAAAACAAGATTCTATTTTAAAGTAGAACCTTGGAAAAACAAAGGCATTTTAAAATCAATTGAATCATCTAAAAAAAATAGAGAAATCTTTGGCAAAGACTCTAAGCTAAGTCAGTATAAGATTAGTGAAACAGGTGACACGTACCTGTCTATGCACCAAAACAGAATGATACGCATACTTAATGAAACGAGTGATACTGCCATCATTGTCATATATAATGTGGAGATGGACCCAAATGATACTGATTACGCTAAGAAAGACTTGCTAAAAGACATCGCTAGAGAACAAGCCTATTCAATTGCAAATTTTCTTTTGAACACTTATAAAAAATAAATTTAATTAGCACTTAACAATTTTATCATGAAAAATATTATCACCCTTTGCCTAACTATAGCTATTCTTCTTCTGTGCAACCTTAATAGTTTTGCACAACCATATACTTTAGATAAGAATGTTATCCCAGAAAAATTAGAACTCCTTGATGATGAGAAAGTAGAAGGCGCAAAAGGTATTATTAAAAATGCCACGATTGAAGACGAAGATCAGTATTTTTTTATAAAAGGGCACGATATGTTTCAGTTTGTAGATGTATATATTATGGCAAACTATGGCGATCCATCATTAACGGCTGATCTTGCATATATAAACTGGAATGATGTAGAACAAAAGAAGACCACAACACAAGAAAAAGATGGTATTATTAACTTCAAGCTTCGTGTGCAAGATGCCTTTGGGATTCGTATTTACGCAACAGATGAACCTGTAAATTATACAATTGCAGTATATGCAAGCTCCCCAAGAAAAGAATACTTAGGTACACTTTTTAGAAAGGCCACTCAAAGTGATTTAAAGACATCAACTGACTCGTTGGCAGTTGATGGAGGTGACGCAAACAACTCAGGAAATTCTGGGTCTTCAAATATGATGCTCTATATCATTTTAGGTTTTGCTTTATTAATAATTGGCTTTCTAGCGGCAAAATTACTTGGTAAGAACAAAAACACAACCCTATTATTACTATTTCTACTTACTGGTATTGGCACCGCAAATGCTCAAATGCACAACCAAAATACTTGGGACCCTTCTGGAATGGACGGTGGTAGAAACGGCTCTTATGGTCAATGGTTACAGAGCGAAGCAGAGCAAAACAGAGGTGGTTTAGAATATGATGCGAATCAAGTAAATCAAGGATTAAAAAGATTTGGAAAACTTGGCTCACAGTTTGGCAAAGCAGTAGAAACCTATCGCAAGACAAGTGATTTATATGACCAATATAACGGTTTAGGAAACTGCATGTCTGTAGGGCCACCTCCCGGCATGCCTACTATACCTAGTTTTTGTGAGACGGGAGCATGTGAACAATGTTTTAGCGATGCGAGAGCGAGTCTAGACAGAAACAGATACACGTTTGAGCAAATGCGTACTATTTACAAATGCTCAAAAAACTTTACTAATAGTGCGATTGCTTTTGGCAATAATGTTTCTGGTTACCATGGAGTGTCAGGGATGGCTTGGCAAAGTGCGCTTATAGGTATTAAAAAATCTGTAAAGGAATTAGAAACTGCCTATGACAAAAAATATATCGAGCTACTTGCAAGTCAAAAAATAATATTGCAAGAGCTAAACGAATGCGAAGCTGCACACGGCATACCAGACTGGTATGATAGGTTTGGTTATTTATTTTATGAGTTTACAAAAATGAATTATAGACGTTCAGATTAAAAATAGGAGACTTTTTAAATAAGGCACAATGATTATCATACAATAGCAAAAAATAATGAGAAATTATATCCAATTACTAACAGTGTTATTTGTATTCTATGCCTGTGACGAAAAGCCTAAGAATGAAAACACATCTATTTCTACTATTGAAATAAGTACCGATACAGATGAAGGAAAAACGGACCTATCATCTGACGATCTGGAAACTGCTATGGAAGGTTTTAGTGATCTGTTAAGTTCTGGAAGTGAAACCAAAAAGAACACTTTTCCAGAAGAAGACGCGCTAAAACAATTATTACAAATGGGTAGAGCTAGCTCCAATGAATCTGACGGAGACACTTCGCTTGAAGGTATGTTTTCTTCTACTGCTATGTTAGATATGCTTGAAGCAAATGGTGTCTCTAGAGAAGAAATGGAACGTTTAATTAACAACCCAGATAGCCTTAAAATTCTTGCACAAAAGGCGATAAAAGAAAGAAAACAAGCGAAGCAAAATGAGCCGGCTATTAAAGGCAAGTTATCTAAAGAACAATTAACTTCAAAAGACACGCCTACGGGAGTTTCCTTAGAAGAAGCCATATTATTGGTTCAAGCAGAATCTGGACCAGAAGCAACAATGACTAAGTTGAAAAAAATCGATTCATTGTCAGGTACTAATGTAATGTCTAAACTAGACCTTCAAGATGCTCAATATGTTTTCAATGACGTAGAAAGAAAAAACGAACCTAAAGCGAGTGCGGAAGAACTGGAAAAAATGGAAAAATTAAAACTCCTTTCCGGACAAATGCACAGTGAGAAAGAAGCTAAAGAACTCTTAGCAAAACTTGAAAAAGTTGAAAAAGATATTGAATCAGGAATCCTAAAAGTAAGTCCTCGATATCAGCGTGCTATTAAATATCAAAAAGGTCGAGTTAAGATTTACGGTGGTAGTATCATAAAAAAGTCTAAAGCGGCGAAGAAAAAATTTAAACAACTCAACCCCGACCTCTATTTTGGAGAAGAGGTTGGACAAACCTATATAGGCTATAAGCAAACAGCTGTGTATTTACCCTTAGGCGAACTCTCGTTTGCCGATAAAGTAATTAAAGTATACCATCCAAATCTTAAAACCAAAGACAAAGCCTTTGTTCTCGGAGAGCCAGATGGAATAATAAGCTATGAAGTTCGTGATGACTCGGGCATCTATAGTCTAGGCTTAGGAGGTGATCTAACGGTGCAATTTATTGATAATGCATTGACAGACGTAAACGGCCCGGATCTTTACATCTTTGAAATGGGTGCAATTGAACCTACGGATCTGGAAATTTCCAAAAATGGAAAAGATTGGGTTTATGTGGGCAAAATTGATGGCGGCGTAGCCGAAGTTGATATAGGGCCTTTTGTAAAGCAAGAAGAGCTCTTCTATTATGTACGTCTGAAAGACCTGAAGACAAAAAGTGGAGAACCAGGAGCAGATGTAGATGCCATTGCAGCCATAGGCGCTGCCATGAGATTAAACCTAGATAGTAATGTACTTTTTGATTTTGGTAAATCTGAACTTAAACCGGAAGGAAAAACGGCATTAATTGAATTAGCGAAGCGTATTCAAGTTTTACAAAGGGGAAGCGTGATTGTGGAAGGACACACCGACGATGTGGGCAGTAATGACACCAATAAAAAATTATCCTTAGCAAGAGCTAAAAGTGTTTCTTCGGAATTAAAAAAACTCATCCCATCTAGTCAATTTAAATGGCGTGAAAAAGGTCAAGGCGAATCAAAACCTTTAGCTGAAAATGATTCTGATGAAAATCGCGCAAAAAATCGAAGAGTTGAAATACTGGTTCTTCCTAATTAAAAACAAAAAACGCATTAAAATACAATCTCATGAAACTCCTATTATTAATTATTTTTTGCCCCCTAATTTTTGTTACTGCCAATGCCCAGGTAGGCATTGGCAATACAGATCCAGACCAATCTTCTGTATTAGATATTTCAGCAACAGATAAAGGGATTCTTATACCACGCGTATCACTAGATAATGTGGCTACAACCGAATTAGACGGCGTAAATACAGCAGCTACTGGACTACTCATCTGGAATACTAATCCAGCAACAACTGGAGGATCTGGTGTAGGCTTCTACTATTTTAATGGTGTATGGACAGCTCTTGAAGGTGGGGCAACTGCAGATGTAGATTGGTACGAGCAAGGAAGCACAAATGCACCAGATGCGATAACCGATAATATTTTTACTAATGGAGCAGTAGGGATTAATGGCGCTGCAGGTTTTTCTAATCAATTAAATGTGAGTGCTTCAAGTAGTAGTTTAAATGCCGGTTATTTCTCTAATTTTGCTTCTAGTACAAGTGCCAAGACTGGTATTAGAACAGTAGTATCTGGAAACACAAATGCTTCAAATTATGGTATTTATAATTCATTAGGCTCCATAGGTAACACAGGGATATTACATGGCACCTATAATAGAATTTTTGGATCAAACAACATAGGCAGTTATGGTGTTTATAATGATTTTAGCGGTGAAAGCGTTTCTAACCAATATGGTGTTTATTCTAATATGAACCCAGCCGCAACTGGAAGAGTTTGGGGGGCTTACAACAACATTATTAATAATAACTCCGGGATTAAAATTGGCACCGAAAACAACTTAGAAGTTTCTGAGGGTAGTAATTACGGAACATACAATAATATAACATCAAGCAGTACCCAATCTACTTATGGTACTAACAATAGTATAGACCATACAAGCACAGGAGACTCTTACGGTACACGTAATTTTATTTTTGGTACAGGAGATGGTTTAAAATATGGATCTTATAATCTTATAGGATCTGTAAATGGAGGCACTCATATTGGAGTTTATGCAGATGTCGTAAAAGCGGGTAGTTTTGCTGGTTATTTTAGAGGAGATGTAGCTATTGGCACTTCACTGCCCACTAGTGCATCACCAGACTATTATAGACTGCCACCATCTAGAGGTACAGCTAATCAAATTATACAAATAGATGGTGCTGGCATTGCTACTTGGGTAGACAATCCTTCTCTGGCGATGGCAGAAAATGGATTGAATGAGAGTGCCGCAACTGTGAGATTAGGTGGTGCATTAACACAAGAAACAACCGTTGACCAAGGCACTTTTAATTTAAATTATAATTTATCTAATACGGGCAATTTTAATATACAAGACAATGGAACAACTCATTTTCAAGTTCGCGAAGATGGAAACACTTATTTTGGAGGCGAAGTTATTGTAACTACAGATAGTGATGTCACTGGCAACACAACTGCAAGACTCTTCAATATATTTGATGAAGAAGGAGCGCTGTATTTATATCGTAATGGCAATCCTCAACATAGAATAGATGCAGGATTTACCACCGTTTTTAATGATCAGGGTGTTGATTTAGACTTTAGAATAGAATCTGATGACAATCCTGAAGCTTTTGGTGTTATTGGTGGAGACAATGTAATGTATGCTGGCACAGATACAGTGAGTCTCACTAATGATGGTGCTACTGTTAATGGGGTCACCGTAGAATATGTAGCCTCCTTCTACAGAGATGACCTTACTAATGGAACGGCTGTTCAATTTGGCTCTACAGAATACCTTACAGATTTCGGAAATCTTATTTGGGGACCCTACGGTTCTTGGGCACCCTATTCAGACAATACATTTGATCTAGGCACATCTACTTTTAGGTGGGACGATGTATATGCAACAGCAGGAGTTGTAAACACAAGTGATATTAGATTGAAAAAGAACATAAAGAATCTAAAGTACGGTTTAGCTGAAATTTTAAAGCTTGAACCCATAAGCTACCAATGGAAAAATGCTCGGGACATTTCCGAAGTGAAAATTGGTTTCTCTGCGCAACAATTATTAACCGTTTTACCAGAGGTGGTGAAAACACACGACTTTGTATATCCAGATGAAAACGGCCCTGCTGTATTGCAGAAAAGCGAAAATCTAGGCGTGTATTATAGTGACATCATTCCTGTGCTCACTAATGCAATACAAGAACAACAAGCACTCATTGAAAACCTAAATAAACGAATACAATATTTAGAAAACAATAATTAAATGAAACCATTATATCTGTTATTTTTATTCTTTGTTATGCTATTGAATTGTAAAAGCAATACGAGTCAATCTGAAATTGTTGGCTCTTATGATGCGAAAAAAGCTTCACATAACACAGCAGTACAATCTAAAACCCCTTCTTGCGTATTAAATAAAATACAAGCTATAAAAAATGGGCAAGTTAGAAATCCGCCAACTGTTGCAAAAGAATTTACGCTGAGTGGTAAGAGGTATTACTTAATCCCTTCAGGTTGTTGTGACCAATTTGATTATATTATCGATGAAAATTGTAAAACATTTTGTAGTCAAGGATATGGCATTTCAGGAAAATATAATAATGGATGTAATGCCTTAAAAAATGCGACTCAAAAAATAATATGGCGAGATAACAGAAACCAATAAGTAATAAAAACTATGAAAATCATGAAAACTCTAAAAATCACAGCATTAATTTTATTTGCATCAATTACAACTTTTGCACAAGATTGCAGCACGTTTTATCCTTTTACAGCGGGAACAGTTTCTACCGTCACCTCCTACGATAAAAAAGGAAAAGTGAATGGATCACAAGAAACCACTATCACAGAAGTAACTACAATAAATGGCCACACAACCGCAAAAGCAAAGGCCATATTAAAAGATCATAAAAACGATGTGTTAACTGAAACAGATTTTGGGGTCACTTGTAAAAATGACGGAATAGAAATTGACATTTCTTCTATATTGAGCCCTGGCCTTTTTGAACAATTTAAGGGTATGGAAACAGATATTACGGGTACTAATGTTATACTCCCCAACAACCTGACTGTTGGCGACGCACTCCCTGACGCCGCTATGCTAATGAAAATAGATATGAGCGGCATTACCATGAATATGACCGTCGACATGACAAATAGAAAAGTGATCGCGCAAGAATCGCTAAGCACGCCTGCGGGTACTTTTGACTGCTACGTTATAGCGTATACCTCAAAAGTAAAAATGGGTATGGCAAAAACTAGTACGGCAAAACAATGGATCGCAAAAGGAGTTGGCTTGGTAAAACACGAAGATTACAACAAAAAAGGCAAGCTAACTGGACATAGTTTATTAACCGCATTCTCAAAATAATTCTATTTTATTATATTTTTTTAACCGAAGCATTTTTAAAAAAAGAATGCTTCGGTTTTTATTTTTTTTGTACTATCTATCCTAATAATGATAATTTGAATTACTGTATATTCGTGTTAGAAAACACTAGATAAATGAGGTCGTTTTATTTACTATTACTATACTTACTTCCCTACTGTAGTTATTCGCAATATGAATTTTCTGGCAGTGTAAATGAAGAACACTTAGATGGCACGATCTATCTTTCTGTGGTAGATAATTACAGGAAAATTTCTGGCGTGTTTCCGGAGCAAATAATAGATAAAACAACAGCAAATGCAGAAGGGATTTTTATTTTTAAAGGAGATATGCTCCCTGCCGAAAATAGAATTTATCGCATTCACGTAGATGCTTGCAATGAAGACGACGCCGCAAATAATCATTTTACCGGCCATTGCCTAAACAGTCAAGAAGTCGTATTTATCGCAAATAACACCGCCACGATTGAACTCCCCTATAGTTTTGAGAATGAAATGTTTTGCAAAGTGATTTCTGAAGATGTGCGCGCCAGTGCTTTCTTAAAGATAGACTCACTTAAAAACGATATGCGTTTTGCCTTTGGCACGTATAGAAGCGAAGCAAACCGTAAATTAAACTCAGAAAAATGGTTTACGGTTTTGCAAAATTATGGCAAAGAATTGAATGAGCCTTTGGCAGAATTATATAGCTATGCCTTTTTTAGTGACCGTACCAGTAACCTCTATGGTTATTATTTAGAAGATTTAAAAAACAATGAATACTACGACACCCTATTAAATAGGCTTGAAACCAAATACCCAAACGCATCATATACCGAGCAATATAGAACAGAGCTTCAGGCGGACAAGAATATTTTGAGTCCATCATCAGAATCAAAAATCCCTTGGTGGGTGTATCTCATTGGAGCTATTGCGATGCTTTCTATACTTGGCAATTTCTATTTCTTCAGAAAAGTGAAGAACATCAAGTATAGCATTGAAAAGAAACAATCGCTCTCTGCGCAAGAACAGAAAGTACTAAATCTTATTCTAGCAGATAAAAGCAATAAAGAGATTGCTGCCGAGATTTTTGTAAGTGTTAGCACGGTTAAAACACATATAAATAATCTTTACAAAAAGCTAGGCGTTAAAAATCGTGATGCTGTAAAGGCGCTCTACCACTAGTATTTCCATTATTTCCACCCAGGCCTAGTCCCTTATTCAAACCCTTTTTTTTTCAATTACTGCTTCATTACTTAGATGTTTGTACTGAACTCATCTTGGCTTTTTGTTTGGAACCGAGAATCGCGGCTTTTGTATTCTAACGAAATAATTTTTTGGAAGCATAGCCAAAGCTACGGTAGAAAAAAATGATAAAGTTAGGGTGCAAATTGTGCGATTCGCAGGTAAAACAAAAGGTTAAGTTGAGTTCATAATATGAATCACAAAACATTTTAATTATGAAAACAGTACAGAACACCTTTAAAACAGCAACCCTTTTATGTTTATTGGTAGTAGCCACCGCCACTAGTTTTGGTCAGATGGCACTAGACAAAGTAGATGTCAATGTTGCTATTATCACATTTGACGCAGAAACAATGGACTACGGTACTATTGAACAAAACAGTAACGGCGAACGCACATTTACCTTTACAAATAACGGTAATGCACCACTTATTATAAGTAATGTAAAGTCAAGTTGCGGTTGTACAGTGCCTAGTTATTCTAAGACCCCAATTGCACCTAATACCTCTGGTGTCATTACAGTAAAATACGATACAAAAAGAGTGGGTGCTTTTAGTAAAACAATAACAGTGACTTCAAATGCAACAGAGCAAACCACTAAACTAAAAGTAAAAGGCAACGTAGTTGCAGCCAAGTAAATAATTTAGAGCAAAGCGGTTTAGAGATAAGATATTTAAGCAATCTATATTTCTTTTCCGTTTTGTTTTTTTATCAAAAAACGAACAATCACATTAAATCCAACCCAATGTTTAAAACCATACTACTATTAATAACGACGATTAGTATTTCTATCACAGGGTTCGCTCAAGATTTTAATACAGAAATCATTGAAAGTGAAAACCCTACATTACTTGGCAAAATAAATAAAGAAGCGCTCTCACAAGAGAGTTATGGAGCATGGTTTACAAAAAATTATGAAGCATTTACTCCTAATCACACCATTACAGATCAACTAAAAGCAGAACTAGCGGGTGTGACCATCACTGCCTTTTTAGGAACCTGGTGCGGCGATAGTAAAAGAGAAGTACCTAAGTTTTATAAAATTTTAGAAGCAGCAGATTTTTCTTTAGACCGCCTAACTATGGTAGGCGTAAGTAGAGAACGAGCTACTTATAAACAAAGTCCTGGTGGCGAACACGAAGGGTTAGCGATACATCGTGTGCCCACATTTATCTTCTATAAAGATGGTAAAGAGATCAATAGAATTGTTGAGCACCCAGTAGACTCACTTGAAAACGATGTGCTTCGTGTATTGCGTGGTAACTACTTGAATAGCTATCCATCTGTAGATTTTATTGCTGAAAAGTTAAGCGAATTGGGCATTGAAAAATTTAATAAAAAAATTAAAAAAATTAAAAGTCAAGCCGCACCGCTCGTTGATAATCTCCGAGTGTTAAATACGTATGCTCTTACTTTAATGATGGATGGTAAAGAACAAGAAAGCATCGCAGTTGCAAAATTAAACACCTTGTTGTTCCCAGAAGACGCTTTTGGTTATTCTTCTTTAGGTGTAAAATATAAAGCAACAGGACAAGCGGATCTCGCCCAAAAGGCCTTTAAAAAAGCGCTTGCCTTAGACCCAAAAGAAGCAATTGCTTTAAGAAATAATACCAGTAAATAAATGCCAGCTTTTTTCTTCGGAAATAGGCTGGATATCATACCTTCATATTTCCGATTAAAAAAGACTTATGTCATTGACACACTCCTACACTATCACTATCTTTGCGGCTATATTTTAATATAAGCTATGCAATTATCTGAACTTGAAATCATTCGTCGTGAAAAACTCACGCAACTTAGAAATCTAAGAATCAACCCGTACCCAGCAGATTTATTTCCTGTGGATACCCTGACTTCCCAAATAAAACAGGATTTTAAAGAAGGAAAACAAGTGGTAATTGCAGGCCGTTTAATGCGTAAAAAAATACAAGGAAAAGCATCTTTTGGGGAGCTTCAAGATAGTGAAGGTCGCATCCAAGTATATTTTAATCGTGATGAAATTTGCAAAGGAGAAGATAAAACCCTCTATAATGATGTGTTTAAAAAACTGCTTGACCTTGGAGATTTTATCGGGATTACTGGAGAGTTATTTACAACGCAAGTAGGCGAACAAACGGTACTAGTAAAAGATTTTAAACTACTCTCTAAGGCCTTACGCCCTTTGCCTTTGCCTAAAACAGACGCAGACGGTAATACGTATGACGAGTTTAATGACCCAGAATTACGTTACAGACAACGTTATGTAGATCTTGTGGTAAATCCAAACGTTAAAGAAGTTTTTAAAAAACGTACCAAGCTTTTTAATGCCATGCGTACTTTTTTTAACGAGCGAGATTATTTTGAGGTGGAGACTCCTATACTACAACCTATAGCTGGAGGCGCTGCAGCACGCCCATTTACAACCCACCACAACTCCTTAGACATCCCATTATATATGAGGATAGCAAATGAGCTGTATTTAAAACGATTAATCGTTGGTGGTTTTGATGGCGTATATGAGTTTTCTAAAAATTTTAGAAATGAAGGAATGGACCGCACACACAATCCAGAGTTTACAGCGATGGAAATCTACGTATCCTACAAAGATTACAACTGGATGATGGATTTTTGCGAACAACTGTTAGAATTCTGTGCGATGGAAGTAAATGGAACGACAGAAGTGACCTTTGGCGAACATAAAATTAATTTTAAAGCGCCTTATGCCAGAGTCACTATGGCAGATTCTATAAAGCATTTTACGGGATTTGATATTACAGGAAAAAGCGAAGATGAATTAAGAACCGCTGCTAAAGATCTAGGTATTGCCGTTGACAATACGATGGGAAAAGGAAAATTGATTGATGAGATTTTTGGCGAAAAATGTGAAGGAAACTACATTCAACCTACCTTTATTACAGATTACCCAAAAGAGATGAGCCCTTTGTGTAAAGAGCATCGGGACAATCCAGAATTAACAGAACGTTTTGAGTTGATGGTATGCGGTAAAGAAATCGCAAACGCCTATAGCGAATTAAATGACCCAATAGATCAGCGCGAACGTTTTGAAGCGCAATTAAAGCTCGCCGAAAAAGGGGATGATGAAGCAACAGCATTTATTGATCACGACTTTTTACGCGCACTAGAATATGGAATGCCTCCTACCAGCGGTATGGGTATTGGTATGGATCGTCTAATCATGTATTTAACAAACAATCCGTCTATACAAGAAGTATTATTCTTCCCTCAAATGAGACCTGAGAAGAAAGCCGTAGCAATGACCGATGAAGAAAAAGCGGTATTTGCTATTTTAAAAGCAAATGCACCTATCACCCTTAACGAACTAAAAGAGCAATCTGGCTTGAGCAATAAAAAATGGGATAAGACCATTAAAGGATTGACCAAACACGGTGTTGCAAAAGTAGAGAAGACAGAGGAAGGTCTGTTGGTAAATATGGCATAAAAACGACCCTCTTATCGCGAATAAAAGAGCCGTTCCAATCATCAAAATAAACACCGAGTTTTAGCTCGGTGTTTTCTTTTACCACTTTAATTATAAAATATGGTCTAACTAATTTGAATTATTTTTTGATTAGATGAAATTAAAAATTCAAGCCTAGCGATAGCTACGGTCTAATTTTATATTGATATAAAGACAAAAAAAGAGCAGCTTAGAAAACCAAGCCACTCTCTTATTCACCAACCAACTATGCATTACTATTTACTTTATCATTCATAAACTTTACGTCTCTTGTGTTTTTTTGCACGGCGACGGCAGAAAATATAGCGAGCATAAAACTCATCCCATAAAAGCCTTTTTCACTTAGCTCGAGGTCCGCATTCCAGAGCCCTATAACTAGTAATAAGATAGATGCAATGGTTGTAAACCAACTTATCCCATAATAAATGTCTGTAACCGGAATGCCTTCTAGTCGATCGCGTACACTTTTTTGTACCGAAATAACCGAGAACAGTCCAAACAGTAATATGGTAAAATAATAGCCCTTCTCATTAAGCCACATTTCTGCATTCCATAGTCCAATGCAGAAGGCCACCATACCAACAAAAAGTGCGGTCCACGAGGCACCAATAAATGCGGGCGTAGGTTTACAATTAAACTTCTCAACTTTCTTTGTTGACTTCTTTTGCGCGATGCTTTCTATTAAAGGAGCATTCACTGGTTTCTTTTCATTTGAAAATGTAGTTTCCATAATAATAAATTTTGATGATTTATATGCCACAAAGATGCACTGCATTTATCCCTCCGGAAATGCGAATTATTCACAAAACTTATGTTTTATTCGATACGTTAAACTCAATATATACTATATTTACTGAATATTTATACAATTTTACTTACGATTAAATGAGTACTATTACAACCATTTTACAGCAATTTTCTGAAGAAGAGCAGCAAGAATTTGCCCGCTATCTCAAGCAAAAAAACAGAAGAGGCGACACTAAAAATTTGCAATTATTAAAGATCTTGTTGTCTGGTGAGACCAATAAAATAGACGAAAAACTTTATGGAAAACCCGCCAGAAACGCATATCATGCCTTACATAAAAGATTGCAAGATTCGCTCATTGACTTTGTATCTAACCAAAGTTTTAAAGGAGAAACCTCTGAAGAACTCGATACGTTACGCTTACTCTTAGCAGCTCGTATATTCTTTGAACAGAAGCACTATAAAATCGCATTAAAAACCTTAGCCAAAGCCGAGCAACTAGGGGTGCAATATGAGATATACGCCATACTTACAGAAATATACCATACAAAAATTCAATATGCGCATTTACAACATCGCGAGTCTTTACAAAGTATAATTATAGCCGCAGAACAAAATTTAAAGCACTTTAATCAAGAACAGCATCTTGCGATGGCCTACGCCACTATTAAAGCAAGATTAGCAGACAACCCAAGGGTTTCTGCAAAGCGAGTAATAATTGAAGTTCTTGATAGCTATTCTATTTCGCCAAATACGGGGCTTACTTTTAAATCACTTTTTCAATTAATGAATGTATTGGTCACAGCAGCAGAAATGCATCGCAACTATTATGATATAGCAAGCTATATGAGTGAGCTGTATACCATTGTTTCAGAAAAATCAGCACTGGCAGAAAAACATCTCTACTATCACATTCTAATACTTCATTTAATGGGGGTGAGCCATTTCAGAAATAAAAACTTTAAGGCTTCTTTATCGTTTACCGCAAAAATGAAGCTACAAATGGATAAAGAAAAAGGAAAATACAAGCGCCTTTTTCAAGAAAAGTATACGGCAATACAAGCACTTAATCTCAACTATAGTGGTGCAGCTATTGATGCAATCTCTTTATTAAAGGTAAACAATAACTCAATTGATGGACAACTCACCTTGATTATGTTTCATTTTCAGCAATCTCAATTTACCGAAGGATATGCCATTTTTAGAAGCATGAACCACAGTGATCAATGGTATGAAAAGAAGATGGGTTGGACCTGGGTGGTAAAAAAATCTATTATCGAAATCTTACTTCTTGTGGAGTTAAACAAACTAGAGCTTGTTTGGTCGAGGCTAGAAAGCTTTGAAAAGAGGTTTAGTAAAAGGCTAAAAAAAGCTGGAGAAACGAGGGCACTCACTTTTGTAAAATTAGTACGATACTATTATGATAATCCCACTCAAGTAATAAGCGCAGCATTTGAAGAAAAAGTAGAAGATTCTTTTGAATGGATTGGTACAGAACGAGAAGATATTTTTGTAATGAGTTTCTATGCTTGGCTAAAAGCCAAGATGACACAGCGCAATCTTTATAAAGTAACTCTCGAACTGGTGACAGCACAAACGAAAAAATCCGTTCAATAAACCTCCCTTTTGGCATAGGTGGTTGCACAATTGCGCATTATTGAACGGTTTTTATAAACTAACTTCTAATCAACTAATCTTATCCATAAGACGGCTACTTTTTTCGTGGCGTTTCAGAAAAAATCAATCTTTTCCTACTTTACTTAAAAAATCAATATCATTCTCTACGGTCAGCAACAATACACTTGTTGCTGTACAAAAAACTGGACTTGTAATACAGTGGTGCCCGTTCCAACTCCCATCTTCATTTTGAATTTTTAAGATGCGTCCACTCATACTGTTGTACCAATCTTTCCAGTCGTCATCCTTATTAACTACTAAAGACTCTCCAGTTTGCAAAAAGCTCAAAAATTCTTCACCACCGTTATTCCCAAAACCATTTAATACATCTTCATCTTGTGCTCTTTTCTTTGCAGAATTATACACATTATACGAGGTCGCATATACTGCGGCTTCGGCTTCACTCATTCCTGCTTGCTGTAAATTTGCTGCAGAAACTTCAACACTTTGAAGCTTGCCTTCTTTTTTTGCTTTTGCAATGTACTCTTTTGCCTTACGGGCATCTTTTGCCGTACCTCTCACACTACCACTCACTGCATATAGCATTACTCCTGCCCCATCTGCGGTGCTAACTGCGCCAGTTTTATCGTCAAAATTTCCTTTTTGATATTCTCTAGACTTTTCCATCACTTCTTCATCTACATTTGCTCCTGCTGCTTGTGCAGATTCTAAAGCACTTGTAGCAAGACCACTTTGTAAAACTCCAGCCCATCCTGCATTTTTTTGTTTCCCATTTTCATCAGTCCCAGCCTCTATTTTTGCAATGCAAATATCAAGACAACGAATAACGCGCTTCTTGTCAACACCTTTCAAATTTCGGTCTAAAAGAGAAGAGAATAGTTGTGCTGTCATCACCGCATCTATGTTTTGACCTAACTTAGATTGAATTTGTGTCCCGCGCACAACTGTAATGTAAGGGCTCTCTTTGTCACTATTTTCTACAGTTTCTAGCAAATAATTGATTGCACCTTTTAAATTTTGAGAATACGCCCCTTTTTTAATGGTGTTACCACTTCTCAATAATGCCATTGCCACCGTTGCCGTAGTAGCAGGATCTGCTTTTACCGCAAGAGGATCCCTAAGGCCTTGCGCACCATGACTGCCAGCGCCATACCCTCCATTTACCGCTTGCGCATTTGATAACCAAGAAAGGCCATCGCGAACAGATAGCTGTATGTTTTCATCTGTTTTATAGACTTCAAAACCATCTGAAGATTGCTCCCCCATCGTGGTCATGAACACACAACCTTCAATAGAAGCTATTGTGCGTTTTGTTTCGTTCATTTTCTCATTGGACATCAATGACGGGACTGCTAACCCTAAGATCAATACTGGAATTCCCAGCAAAAGCATTTTTGTTTTCATAATTGTACGTATTTATTAATTTATCGTAAACCTATAAAAGACAATACTGCTATAAAATGACCGTTTAGTGAATGCAGCTTCTCAATGAGTAAAATGTGAGATTGAGTAAGGCAAATAATTGCGCATCACTGTTTTAAATATGGGTGTATTGTTATACATTTGAAAAAAAATGATTTTTATGAAAAAGATATCTTTACTTTTTACACTAAGTATTGCGGTCCTTCTCTATAGCTGTGGAGACGATGATGATTATATTCCCATGGACGATGACACAATGGAGGTGGAAGATTTAACTTTTGAAACATCACTTTCTGAAATGGGTGTTTTTCAAGGTACCTTTTCAAATTTAACCCCAGCAACAGATGTGCAGTTGTATGAAATAAACAGCACCCTTTTTACAGATTATGCTGCAAAACAACGTTTAATTAGACTTCCTGAAGGTGAATCAATGGAATATGCTGGTAATGATTTTTTACCAGATTTTCCAGACAATACGTTAATTGCTAAAACGTTCTATTACAACATTGACGATAGAGAACCTGCTTTAGGAAAGCAGATAATTGAAACTCGTATTTTCTTAAAAATAAATGGCTCTTGGGAAGCCGGAGATTATATCTGGAATGAAGCTCAAACGGATGCAACCTACAGAGAAACATCTTCCGAAGAAAATATTACTTACATCGACGCAGACGGGGAAACACAAAACATTAATTATGTAATTCCGTCAAAACAAGATTGCGCCACATGTCATAATAATGGTGGGAATACCTTTCCTATTGGATTAAAATTAAGAAGCATGAATTTTAACCCAATGAACGGAACCGTAAATCAAAACCAATTGCAAGCTTTCACAGATAGTGGAATTTTAACCGGACTTTCAAGCCCTGCGGTTGTTAGTCTTTTACCAGACTGGACAGATGACGCTACTTATGATATCTTTGAAAGAGCAAGAGCTTATATAGACGTAAACTGTGCGCATTGCCACCAACCGGGAGGCGAGGTTACTAACTTTGATCTAGATTTTAGATACGAAACTCCATTCGATGACACGGGTATATATGCCAATAGAGGCGAAATTGAAAGCAGAACACAAAGCACAATACCAACCTTTAGAATGCCTCAATTAGGACGATCTATCGTACACGAAGAAGCTGTAACTATGTTACTTGAATATCTAGAAGCAATTGAAGATTTACCGTAATCAATCATACACTTGACCAATATTTTTACCGTTTAGCTTATTTTGGCTTAATAATTGAATATAGTTCACCAAAATAATTATTTTAGTACCATCAAATTAAATCAACAAAGCATGAAAAAGTTTTTATCAGTAGTAGCATTTGCATTTATTATCGCCTTAGGCGGGCAAACAATGCAAGCACAGAGTTTATCTCAAGACGGCAGTAGACCTGAAGCAATAGCTAAAACACAACTTGCAGAATTAAATAAGTCATTAGATTTTACTGCAGACCAAGAACGCACGTTATTTAGAGCTTTTGTTCAAAAAGAAGTGAACTATAAAAGGTATGTGAACAATGCTAAAATCTCTGAAGTTGACGCAAAAGCAAACAAAGCAAAATATGATGCTGCTTTTGACCACGCAATGCGCAAAACACTCACAGATGCACAATACTCAAAGTGGGCTGCAATGAATAAATAATACAGAAGAACATTTCTTATAAAAAAATCCCGCTTTTTAAGCGGGATTTTTTTTATTACCAAGCTGCCACTACTTTGTCTACGGCAGCGATTGTTATATCTATATCTTCATTGCTTAAGGCATCTGAGATAAACCAGGTTTCAAAAGCACTAGGTGCAATATAAATGCCTTGTGCTAATAAGCCATGAAAAAAGCGATTAAATCGTTCTCCACTTGCCGAAGAAGCTGTAGCAAAGTCTACAACAGGGGCAGCAGAGAAATGGACAGAAATCATGGACCCAACCCTATTAATGGTATGTGGTATATTGTACTTTAACAGCGCTGCCTCCATCCCCAAATGCAAGCGCTCGGTTTTTTTTGCAATGGACCTAAAGATTTCTGGTTGTGTGTTGAGCGCAGTTAACATGGTAATACCAGCTGCCATCGCCAAAGGATTCCCACTTAAAGTACCTGCTTGATACACTGGCCCCAAAGGCGCTAGATAATTCATTATTTCTTCACGAGCGGCAAAAGCACCTACCGGAAGCCCACCACCTATAACTTTTCCGAAGGTAACAATATCCGCATGGACACCGAATAACTCTTGAACTCCTCCTTTTGCAAGCCTAAAACCAGTCATTACCTCATCAAAAATTAAAAGGGCTTTATGAGTATCACAAAGAGCGCGAAGCCCTTCAAGGAACCCAGATACTGGAGGGATACACCCCATATTTCCGGCAACAGGCTCGATAATGATACAAGCTATCTCATTTTTATTTGCTTCAAAAATGGCTTTTACTTGGTCTAAGTTGTTATAATCTGCTAGCAAAGTATCTTTTGCAGTACCAGCAGTCACACCTGGGCTATTAGGAACTCCAAGTGTAATCGCGCCACTACCTGCTTGGATCAAAAAAGAATCACTATGACCATGATAGCACCCTGCAAACTTTATTATTTTTTCTTTAGCAGTGAATCCACGCGCTAATCTAACAGCGCTCATGCAGGCTTCTGTACCACTATTAACAAAACGAATTTTATCAATATTAGGCACCATATCTACAGCTAGTTGCGCAATTTCGGTTTCAAGAATGGTAGGAGTGCCAAAAGATGTTCCTTTTTTGGCTGTTTTAGATATAGCATCTACAACAGGGTCATACGCATGACCGAGAATCATTGGACCCCAAGAATTTATATAATCTATTAGTTGATTTCCATCTTCATCATATAAATAAGCTCCTTTTGCACTATTTATAAAAATGGGATGCCCACCTACTCCTTTAAATGCTCTAACGGGAGAGTTAACTCCACCTGGGATGACTTTTTGCGCTTCAGAAAAAAGCGTACTACTTCTTTTGTACTGCATGGAATACTTATTATTGAGACTGCAAATATAACGTTTGCCCTATTGAAATATCATTAGAAGTTAATCCATTAAGAGTGCGCAGTTGATTTACTGTTAACTGGTGCCTCTTCGCAATAGAATACAAAGTATCGCCTTTAATTACTGTGTGCGTCTTTTTAGTTGTTTTTGGGATATAAGTGACTTCTTTATTGGAAGTTCTGGAGCCTAATACCTTATCATCATAACTTTTTAGGTTATATCGCTCAATGATACTTATTAGCTTATTAGGATATTTTGGATCTGTCGCGTACCCGGCTTTTCTTAATCCTTTTGCCCAACCCTTATAATCATCTTTATCTAAATCAAATAAAAATCTATAGCGGCTACGTTCTGACAAGAATAAAGAGTGGTCTCTAAAAGAATTTTTAGGATCCGTATATTTTCTGAAACATTCTTGAGCTTCATCATCGTCATGATAAGCCCGATCCCCTGTCCACCCTGCGTGACACTTAATCCCAAAATGATTTTTTGCTTTTCTGGTCAATTCTCCTTTACCAGCACCACTTTCTAAAATACCCTGTGCCAGTGTTATACTTGCAGGAATTCCATATAACTCCATTTCTTGCTTGGCTATTTCACTGTAGGTGCTAATGTACCTTGAAACGACATCTTTATATGTTTCATTTGGCTTTGTGGGCGGAGTAACTACTGGAGTGACTACTTCAACCTTAGGCGCATCAACTATAGGTGCATCTACGGAAGGCTTCGGGTCATTTTTTTGTACAATTACTCGTGGCGTTCTTTCTTTTGCAACAACTGTTTTTTTAGATTTACAGCCTACTTGCACTAAAAGCAAGGCTAGAATGAACATTGAAAATTTAAACTTTTTATTCATAAGATAAGAGGCAATTTCTTTTTTTTTAATGTTTGATTCATACCAGCAATCCCTTGAAGTCCTCCAGTATGAATGGCTAAAATACGGCTATTTTCTTTGAAATATTGTTTTTGCATTAGGTCAAAAATGCCATACAGCATCTTTCCAGTGTATACCGGATCAAGTTGTATTTTATGGGTAGATTTAAATTCATTAATAAAACGCACGAGATCTTCATCTATTTTAGCATAGCCACCAAAATTGAAGGAATCAATTATTTCAAAATTCTTATTCGCGGTATGTGTTTCTATTAATTCTTTCTGAAATGTTCCTTTTAATGCAGAAAAACCTATTGCTTTTTGATGCGGCAACAAACTGGAAACAATTCCTGCGAGGGTCCCTCCGGTGCCAACGGGAACACAAATGTAATCATACTGAGCATCTTCGGTATTTAATATTTCAGTACAACCTTTTATTGCTAACTCGTTAGTGCCGCCTTCTGGGATTAAATGAAAAGATCCATGTTTTCGTTCTAAGCTTTCTAGAAAGATCATAGATTCTTTCTGTCGATATGCTTCTCTAGTAACAAATTCAAAATTCATGCCATGATCTTGAGCAAATGATAGTGTAGGATTATCAGAAATACTGTTTTTCAGCTCATCTCCTCTAATTATCCCTATGGTTCTTAAATCATGTTTTTTACCAATTGCAGCTACGGCAGCAATATGATTAGAATAGGCACCACCAAATGTCAATATGGTCTTTGTCTCTGAAGCAAGAATCTTAGCCAATTGATATTTTAATTTCCTGTATTTATTGCCACTAATTTCTGGGAATAGCAAGTCTTCTCGTTTTATTGCGAGTGTATTGTTTCCTGAAATTAATAGCTTAGTATTTGTGGCCTGCATGAATAAAAAATGAAATAACTATTTGATGGAGTGTAAATATCAGAACATTTCATTCATTATTTGAACTTTTGGCAAAATTAAAATTCCTACTATAATCGAATTAAAAGTCGACGAAACGCCAATTAAGAGGCTTTAAAAGTAAATTATTTTGTTTTTAATCGGATAAATTTGCATTTAACCTATTAAATATGTTACTTTGTCATCACACCAAATACCAAATTTAGTTATGTACCGTAACACTAATCTTCTAATATTAATATCATTAGCCTTTGCATTATTATTGCCAGGCCCAATGCAAGCCCAAATTGGTTTTGGGACCATAGCTCCAGATGGTGTTATCGATTTAAATTCGGATGTAGAAAAAAACACTGTAGGTGGCACCAATAGATATGGTCTTGTTTTGCCAAGAGTAGAACTTGAGAGAACAGATCAAGCCGCACCTGTTGTGAATCCAGTTCCTCCAGGAAATCTAGCTATTGGCACCGTTGTTTACAATACCGCCAGCACTACTGAAGGTGAATTTAGCGTATATCCCGGCATTTACATGTGGGATGGTGTAGATTGGATCAATGAATTTCCAAAGAAAAATGCGCAAATATTTAAACAAACATACCCAGACCCTAGCGCGCCTTATTTAAGGACAGTTACTGCGGGATCTTATCAAGAAATACCTGGGTTAGGAACTAGCGATGCTAATACATTCACACCAACGTTTTCTGGCACCTACAAAATAGAGGTGAGTGTGAATTGGGGATCAGGAACGGTTGAAGATTTAGGTCCAGATATTAATGTTTCTGCTCAAAAAGGGGTTTTTAAATTTGCATTCGGCACTCCAGTCGTAGATGAATTAATCCCGATGCAAACTTGGTCATCTAAATTTGGGGGAGGTACTGTTTATTTTGATATTTGGGAACAAACTTCCATAGTGTTATACAAAGAACTCGAAGCGGGTACGCCGTATTCATTCGACTTAGGGTTTGACCAGACCGTTTCAGACGGATATATAGATGATGGTAATTCTGGTGCTGGAATGGGGTGGATAGGTATAGACATACCTTGTACCGTTGAATTTGTTTTTCTAGACTAAATCATCATTTTGAATACTAAAAATTATGAAAAAAATTACTTTATCTTATAGTTTAAAATTACTGATACTATTATTTGTATCTAATATCACCCTTGCTCAGGTAGGAATTAACACAAGAGACCCTAAAGGAATTTTAGATATTAATAGCACAACTTTAGGGGTGGTGTACCCAAATGTTGCTTTAGTAGCAACGGATGACCCAACTCCTGTAGTGAACCCGCAAGGTGGAGCCCTTGTAGCAGGTACCGTTGTTTACAATACCGCAAGCACAAACACCAATCCCTTAACTGATGTGAATCCAGGTATTTACGTTTGGGATGGCAATGATTGGATTATTCATTTTAAAAAAAGACAGTCTGAGTTGCACAATCAAACCTCCGTACTTAGGACGGAAGCAAACTTCGTTACAGATTGGCAAGATGTTCCAGGATTAGGAATTCTTCCTCTTAAAACATTTACGGCATTATATTCTGGTTTGTATAGAATTGAAGTGAAAACTAATTTTGGCGCAGGTAGAGTTTTAAATAATAGCAGTACATATGTAAGTCTTGCATCTGGTCAATTTAGATTTTTGTTTGACGGAACTCCATATACTTTTGACACCAGTGCAATCTCTGCCTATTCAAGTTACATAAATTCTGGGCAGTATTTTGACGCCGTTTGGAAAGAAACCTCTGAAACTAGATATGTTACACTGGTTGCGGGTCAAACATACCCTTTCTCATTAAGCTTTGATGCCTATGATGCTCCTGGTTTTATTGGGAATGGATCTACGACTTTAGCAGGGGGACCAACTTCAGTTGATTTGATAAATGAAAATTTTGATTCTTACACCGTTTCTCAGATAAACACTTCTAGTGGATGTGGTAATGGTGCTTCTACAGATGGATGGGAGATCAGTACATCAGATCCCTGTACGGCCTGTAATGATAATTTACTTTCTATTAATTCTGCGAGTAATGGTTGTAGTCAAAACGCTACTGCTCTAATGAGTTTTATGCCTTCACTAGCCACAATAGATATAGATTTTGACTATAGATTTAGAGAGAAAAATGGTGGTCCTGATGCGTTTAGGGTCTATCTTCATGACGGAACAGCTCAAGTAGGATTAGATTTAGTTAACATTGACAACACGACTGGCCCAACAACAGACGCTTCATATAGCGGTTCAGTTGCTGTAGTTGCAGGCACAACACACACCCTACGATTTGAATACATTGCTACCAGAGCATGGTTTGTTTCAGTAGACAATGTAGTGATTAGCGAACTATCTGGACCAGCTACTCCACCCTCTAGTGAAGGACGAGGCTATGTTGGAAACGAAATAGATTGCCAAATAGAGTTTACCTACATAGGAGAATAAATATAACGTAGTTTTTTACCTAATTAAAAACTAACCAAGTCATGAAAAAAATTAACATACATAAAAATATATTCTTTGCCATTTTCTCTTTAATTGCAACATCAACTATCGCACAAGTGTCCATTAGTAATGGAACTCCTACCGCTACGCCAAAAGGATTGTTAGACATGCAGAACAGTACTGCAGGAATTGTATACCCACGATTTGCACTAACCGCTACAGATATAGAGGCTCCTGTTGAAAACCCCGATGGAACCGGAAATTTAGTACCTGGAACCGTTGTGTATAATACAAATACAACAAGCGATGGGCTAGGCACAGACGTTTTTCCTGGTCTTTATGCCTGGGACGGGACGAAATGGACTACTCAATATATTAAAGAAGATTCGGAGGTTTTATTACAATCAAGTTTAGGGCAAAGAGTTACTACAGGTCTTACTACCTATCCCACTCCTACTGGTGAATGGGTTGACGTAACAGGTCTAGGAGCCGGTTCTTCGTTTACTCCAAAATATTCAGGGACTTATAGAATTAAAGCGAATACTAATTTTGGAGCGGGTGAAATTGTTCCAAACCTAGCTTTTGCTACATCTATGGCTACAACAGAAGGTAATTTTAGAATAACCCTGGGAGGTATACCGTATGTAATTTATACGCACTCTTACTCAGTTTATAATGGTGACATTGGTGCTGGAACCTATTTTGAACAATTTAGACACGACTCATCGCTCATTGTATATGTAGATTTAGTAGCGGGAGTGCCTTTTTCCTATCAATTTGAAATAGATGTATTTGTTGCAGATAATTTTGTTGATGGCGGAAACTCAGGAACAGGAAGAGCTTATGTCGGCATTGGTTTACCTTGTACTATTGAGTTTACCTTCCTTGTAGAATAAAATGTAATCATCCCCTTATTAAAACATATAATCTTAACCTATTTTATTTATGAAAAATTTTACAAACCAAATTACACTATTCCTGTTATTTTCAGGATGTACCTTATTTGCACAAACCCCTTGTTCTAACGGTACGGCTGGAGGATTTCCTTGCAATGGGATGACACTACAAGGCCACCTTACTATAGCTCAAATGGGAGGTACCTATTATAACTCAAGCAACCCTGCTGAAGCAACAGACTCTTGGGGCTGGACAGATGCTACCACAGGAAAAGAATATGCTATTGTTGGTATGAATGATCAAACTGCTTTTGTAGACATCTCAAACCCTATTGCACCAGTTTACTTAGGAAATTTAGCCTCTCACACTAGCACAAGTTGGTGGCGAGACGTAAAAGTATATAATGACCATGCCTACATTGTTAGTGATAACAATGGAAACCACGGGATGCAAATTTTTGATTTAACGAGGCTAAGAAATATTCCGACCACACCTGCAACCTTTAATGATGATGGATGGAAAACTTGGGGTAGCGGGGGTAATAGAGGAGTAGCACATAATATAGTTATTAATGAGGACACTGGTTTTGCTTACATAATTGGCACATCTGGATATGCTAATGCAGGCGTTGTGATTTTTGATTTATCAAACGCTACTAACCCCTCAGAAGTGGCTACCATTAGTACATATGGAAGATGTCATGATGCACAGACGGTTACATATAATGGCCCAGATACAGATTACACAGGAGATGAAATTATGGTAGCTAGTTTTGACGGAAGCGATTTCGTAAGAATTATAAATGTTACTAATAAATCAAACATACAACAGATTAGTAGTTTCGACTATAGTAATAAAAGTGTTACCCATCAAGGTTGGTTTACAGAAGACCAACGTTTCTTCATTGTTGGTGATGAAGGAGATGAAACAGGCATGGGTATTAAAACCAGAACTTTAGTTTATGACTTGCAAGATCTCGACAATCCAGTTTTAATTTATTCTCACGAAGGAGCCACTTTTGCTATTGATCACAATGGATATGTAAAAGGGAATAGATTTTATTTAGCAAACTACAACGCTGGTTTGCGTGTATTAAAAATTGATGACCTGTATAATGACGCAAACCCGAGTATGACAGAAGTTGAATCTTTTGACACACACCCAAGCACTGACGGCGCAACTTTTCATGGCGCATGGAATGTATATCCCTTTTTTGAAAGTGGAAACATTTTTATTAGTGATTTAGATGAAGGGCTCATTATTGTTAGAGACCCTAATTATGACACTACTCCCCCTACACTAAGTGCTCAGAACATAAATGCTACTTTAGCTCACACAGGAGCCGTAATTGTAAATGCAATAGATGTAGATACTGGTTCTACAGATAATATTGGGATTACAAGCAGAAAAATAAACAACCAAGACGCTATAACATTTACGTGCGATGATTTAGGAGATCATGTAGTTACTTATAGACTAGAAGATGACTACGGAAATGTGAGTACTCAAGATGTAACCATTACTGTTGAAGCTAGAGTTACTACCTGGGATGGAGCAACATGGTCTGGAAATAATACTCCTGGCCCTGGATCTAGCGCAACAATTAATGCGGCGTACAATACATTTGATGACGGAGCTATTAATAGCTGTGAATGTCAAGTAACAGGTGCTGGAACACTAACCGTTGCACCAGAATCTTATATTGAGATTCAAAAAAACATTACCGTAAATACAAATGGAGCATTAATTGTAGAGCATACTGGTAATGTAGTACAAAAAGATGAAGATGCAGTAGTAATTAATAACGGAACAATAAATGTCAAACTCGACACCCCCCCTTTAAATGCAAGAGATTTTATATTATCAGGAAGTCCTATGACAGCACAAAACCATACGGTATATAATAACCCTGCTCAATTATTTAAGCACACAACAGAAAACTTTGACCCATACACGGGAACACCAGCAGTAAATGGGGTGAATTTTCTTGACAATGATATAAATGATTGGACTCCGCATACTGGAGTATTAAATCCTGGCGAAGGATATTTAGTTAGACCTTCTTTTACAGTGGATGGTAGTTACAGCTACGTATATGATCAAGGTACTTTAAACTCTGGACTAATTACTTATGATGCCTTTTACGGTAGTTCTAAAGAAGACAGTCCTAATCAATTATCAAACCCTTACGCCTCTGCCCTTAATGCAGATATGTTTATTGCACAAAACGCCGCGGTGAGCGAAGTGTATTTCTGGGAACACAATATTACCCCGAGTAATGCTATTCCAGGACCTAACTCTTCTAACTTTAGCATGCAAGATGTCTCCATGTATAATGGGACTATGGGTGTGGCTGCCGCAAGTGGAGGAACAACACCTAACGGAGTGATCTCAACTGGACAAGGTTTTGCTATAAAAGCAAACAATCCAGGAGGAACAGTTACTTTTTCAAATGCAATGAGATTAAACGCAGGTAACACAACATTAAGAATCACAGAAGATGTTAGAGACCTGTTATGGATTTCTATTAGTGAAGCAGAATATGAAATTGGAAGTACCGCCGGAATTGGATTTTTAAGCGCAGCTTCAGACGGTTATGACACGGGGTATGATTCTAACAGACTAGGTACTATCGTATCATTATACTCACACTTAGAAGATGGTTCAGAGCAATTAGGTATACAAGGTCTAAGAGATTTTGATGTGGATAGAGAAATCCCAATGGGTTTTGAAACGCTGATCGAAAACGATGCACACGAGTACACAATAAGCCTAGAAAATTATGAAGGTGGTCAATTAGAAAATGTGTACGTATTCATATTAGATAACGATACTGGAATTTCAACTAATCTTAGTAGAGCTTCTTATAAATTTACCGCATCTAATGGAGTTCATAACAACAGATTTACGGTATATTTTAGACAAAAAACTTTTGGTATCGAAGGTGCACCTTTAGAGGCTATCCTAGTATATCCTAATCCTGTTGACACAATCTTTACTATCGTATCTCCGCTAGCTCAAATTGAAAATTTCAGCTTTTATGACACAAGAGGAAGAAGAGTAATTAACATTGTTGAGCAAACAAATACGAGTTACACCATAGACATTGCAAACCTAGAATCTGGCATATATTATATAGAAGTTGTCACAGATAGCGGAACAGTAACTAAAAAGATAATCAAGAAATAAACCCTTTACATATATTTGAAAAAGGACCAAAAAGACCTTGCTTTTAAATAAGCAGGGTCTTTTTCATGCATATAAGCCTCACGCTCAAAACTGATATTCTTATAGGCCGTATGCCTGTTTTTGTACTGGAATAGTCTAACTAAAAATTCGAGGCTATACCATAGATAAAAAGGAAGCACAAGCATTTCGGCTTGCTGTCTTAAATGTATCCTCTCATGATTGACAAAAACGGCATCTGTCTTCAACTGTTTTTTTCGCGCAATAATAAAAGGCCAAATGGTAATCCCATTGAACCCTTTACGAACTAAAAATTTACTAGCAATAAAAAACATCTCTATTATTTCTGAAATATTAAAAATCTAAAATAGTCATTCTTAAACTTACATTCTTAATCCGTATTTTTGTATTAGAACAATTTAGTTTTATGTTATTTCCGAAGAAAAATATAAAAATTGAAGAAGGTGATTATTACCTCACCCCAGAAGGATACAAATGCTTTACAGAACAATACCACTTAAAAAGAGGGTATTGTTGTGAGAGTGGTTGCCGTCACTGCCCCTATGGCTTTGATAAAAAAACGGGAACAACAGACAACAATGAACATTAAGCTTACTATCGTAAACCATATATGACTTTTAAAGAAGAAATACTGCAGGGAATACCAAAGGATCTACCAACTCAAAAAACGTATGAGCCTAAAGTAAACCATGCTCCAAAACGTAAAAAAATTCTTTCTCAAGAAGAAGAGAAACTAGCATTAAAAAATGCATTGCGCTATTTTGAACCTCAACATCACGCTACCCTCCTACCTGAGTTTAAAAAAGAATTGGAAGACTATGGTCGTATATATATGTATCGTTTTCGCCCAGATTATAAAATTTATGCAAGACCTATAAACGAATACCCAGGAACATGCGAGCAAGCAAAAGCGATTATGCTCATGATCCAGAACAATCTTGATCACGCCGTAGCGCAACATCCACACGAACTTATCACCTATGGCGGTAATGGTGCTGTATTTCAAAACTGGGCTCAGTATCGATTAGTGATGTCCTATTTAGCACAGATGAAAGACGACCAAACTATGGCGGTATATTCTGGACACCCATTAGGGCTTTTTCCATCTAATAAAGATGCACCCCGCGTTGTAGTCACAAACGGAATGATGATTCCTAATTACTCTAAACAAGATGACTGGGAAAAATTTAATGCGCTTGGTGTAACGCAATATGGCCAAATGACCGCGGGTAGCTATATGTATATTGGACCTCAAGGTATCGTGCACGGAACCACAATTACGGTACTTAATGGTTTTAGAAAAATTAAAAAATCACCAAAAGGAGGCCTATTTGTTACCTCTGGCCTAGGAGGCATGAGCGGCGCACAACCTAAAGCTGGAAACATTGCAGGATGTGTTACTGTTTGTGCAGAAGTAAATCCAAAAATCACGCAAGTACGACTCGATCAAAATTGGATAGACGAAAAGATTACAGACCTCGATGCTTTAGCTACACGCGTAAAGACCGCATTAGAAAATAAAGAAACGATCTCTATCGCATATCTAGGAAACATTGTCGAAGTATGGGAAAAATTTGACAGTGAAAATATTCATATTGATTTAGGTAGCGATCAAACCTCACTACATAATCCATGGGCGGGTGGTTATTATCCTGCAGGCTTGCCTTTTAAGACAGCCAATGAGATGATGGCAAATGATCCAGATACCTTTAAAACTAAGGTGAAAGAAAGTCTCGTTCGTCATGCGGCCGCAATAAACAAACATACTGCAAAAGGCACGTACTTTTTTGACTACGGAAATGCCTTTTTATTAGAAGCCTCGCGCGCGGGTGCAGATGTCATGGCAGACAATGGCATTGATTTTAAATACCCTTCGTACGTTCAAGATATTATGGGACCCATGTGTTTTGACTATGGGTTTGGACCTTTTAGATGGGTTTGTGCCTCTGGAGATCCAGAAGACTTAGCAAAAACAGATGCTATTGCGGCTAAGGTTCTTGAAGAGATCATGAAAAATGCTCCAAAAGAGATTCAACAACAAATGCAGGATAACATTACCTGGATTAAAGGGGCTCAAGAAAACAAACTCGTAGTTGGTAGCCAAGCGCGCATACTTTATGCAGATGCCGAGGGAAGGATGAAGATAGCAAGTGCTTTTAATACCGCTATTTCCGAAGGAAAAATTAAAACCGTAATCTTAGGTCGAGATCACCATGATGTGTCTGGAACAGACTCTCCGTATCGCGAAACCAGCAACATTTATGATGGTAGTAGGTTTACCGCAGATATGGCCATACAAAACGTAATTGGCGACAGTTTTAGAGGTGCTACATGGGTGAGTATTCATAATGGCGGCGGCGTAGGCTGGGGCGAAGTGATTAACGGAGGATTTGGCATGGTACTTGATGGTAGTAATGACGCACAACGACGCTTAGAGTCCATGTTGTTCTGGGATGTAAATAACGGAATTGCAAGGCGTAGTTGGGCCAGAAATGAAGAAGCTGTTTTTGCTATAAAACGAGAGATGGAGCGCAATCCAGATCTTAAAGTAACGCTTCCTAATTTTGTGGATGAATCATTGTTTAAAGAATAACGCTATGAAATGCCCCATAACATTTTACAAACAAACAGAAGATGTATCTTAGGGCATACCATCTTCTTATTTCTAAAATATTATATACCGATGAAAATTTTAAAACTACTACCTGTTTTTGCTATCTTAATACTAGCTTCTTGCTCTTCTGTTAGAGTAGCTTCAGATTATGATAGAGAAGCAAATTTTAATACTTATAATACCTATGCCTTTTTTAAACCGGGTATAGATAAAGCTAAAATTTCTGATCTCGATAAACGTCGTATACTAAGAGCGATAGATGCAGACATGAGCGCTAAAGGAATGTCTAAAACAGATAAGCCAGATCTACTGGTAAGTATTTTTACAAAAGAGAATGAACGTGTAGATATGTACAACAACAACTTTGGATGGGGTCGTGGCGCTTGGGGCTGGGGACCTGGTTTTGGCTGGGGAGGTAATTGGGGTAATACTGTATCTCAAACAACAGAAGGCACGCTATACATTGACTTAATAGATGCCCAAACAAATGAGCTGGTTTGGCAAGGTATTGGGCGTTCGGCTTTATATCAAGGCAGTAATATTGACAAGAAAGAAGAAAAAATACGCTTAATCGTTTCTGAAATTTTAATGGAATACCCGCCGGGACAAGCGAAATAGGACAAATTGCAATATAAAAAAGCCTCCATTCGGAGGTTTTTTTTATATTTAATTCTAGTCTTAAAACTAATTAATAATTAAGCAATTGTTCAATCTTTAATTTCACCTTTTCTGTAGAAGGAATCATCGTTTCCTCTAAAACAGAGTTTAAAGGTATTGCCGGCATATTTTCTGAACCTATAATCATTACAGGCGCATCCAAGGATTGAAAACATGCTTCTTGGATCCTACCTTGTAAGGCCCGACTAAAGCTATTTTCACTAGGCTCTTCAGTAACCACTAAACACTTCCCGCATTTATTCACACTCTTAAAGACGGTTTCATAATCTAAAGGATGTAGTGTTCTTAAATCTACAATCTCTACGCGGTCTGTAATACCCATCTCTTTAGTGGCATTATATGCCCAGTGCACACCCATTCCGTAGGTAATAATAGAAAGCGTTTCTTCTTCCTCTTGTGGCCAGATTTCTTGTAAAACCCAAGCCTTCCCAAAAGGCAACATATAATCTTCGCTTGGCTCAATACTCGTTGCACCTTTAGTCCCTTTTACTTTGCTCCAGTACAATCCTTTGTGTTCAAAAATCACTACAGGATTTGGGTCATAATAGGCAGATTTCATTAAGCCTTTTAAATCGGCTCCGTTTGATGGATAGGCAATCTTAATTCCTCTAATATTACTCACCACACTTTCCATAGAAGAAGAGTGATAAGGTCCACCGCTTCCATAAGCACCAATAGGCACACGTAAAATCATAGATACTGGCCATTTTCCATTAGAAAGGTAACAGCTTCTAGATACTTCAGTAAACAATTGATTGAGCCCTGGCCAAATATAATCTGCAAACTGTACCTCAACAATAGGTTTTAATCCAACAGCACTCATACCCACAGTAGAACCCACAATAAAGGCTTCTTGAATAGGTGTATTAAAAACACGGTTGTCACCAAACTTTTGCGCCAATGTTGCTGCTTCTCTAAAAACACCTCCTAGCCTTCCTCCTACATCTTGTCCGTATAATAAACATTCTGGGTGCTTTGCCATTAACTCTTCAATAGCGAACAGCGCACAGTCTACCATCACCACTTTTTCACCACCCGCTGGAGATCGCTCCCCTACTTCTTCTGTAACCGGAGTAGGTGCAAAATCATGTGTAAATAAATCTTCTGGTTTTGGATCTTCTGCCAATAAAGCCTTGTCCAGACTGGAAGCGACTTCGGCCTTCGCCGAAGTGACAATCTCGTTGATTATTTCTTCAGAAATATTATGATCCGAAAGTAATTTCAGCATCTTAGGATATGGATCTCGTGATCTTGCCTCCTCTAGATCGTCGCGATAAAACTCCATCCGCACACCAGAAGTATGGTGATTTAGTAAAGGAACTTTTGCATGAACCAAAAATGGTCTGCGCTCGGTTCTTATTTTTTCTATGACTTCATTAATTGTTTTATAACTTTCTTCAAAATCGGTCCCGTCAATTGATATGGCCTCTAGACCGTGAAATCCTGCAGCATATTCAGCCGCATTCTGCGCTCTTGTCTCTGCGGCATTTGCACTAATATCCCAGCCATTATCTTGTACTAAATACAAAATAGGCAATTGCTTTAAAGCCGCCATCTGGAATGCCTCTGCAATCTCACCTTCGGTTACCGAAGCATCACCTAAAGAACAAACTACAACAGGCGCATTCCCGCGTAGGCGGGAATCTTCTGTATGAAACTCTTGATTATAAATTTGAGAATCTAACTGGGTTAGTTGATCAACAGTACGCTGGTTTTTCTTTCCATCAACTGAGGGATTACCGCCTTCGCGGTAATGGAATCCTAAGGCTACACCTGTAGCTGGAATAGCCTGCATACCTGTAGCACTGCTTTGATGCGGTATCTTAGGCTTGTCAATATCGTTTAAACTTGGATGCGAATAATAAGTGCGCCCGCCAGAAAAAGGGTCGTCTTTCTTCGCTAATACTTGAAGCATTAACTCATAGGGTTTCATCCCAATGGAAAGCAACATGGAGTCGTCTCTGTAATAAGGAAACATGTAATCCTGGGGTTGCAATTGCATTCCTAAGGCAATCTGTATCACCTCATGTCCGCGCGAAGTAGCGTGAACATATTTTGAAACCAATTTAAAGTTCTCTTCATAAATCTCCGTCATTGACTTTGCAGTGACTAGATTCTTAAAGGCTTTTAGTAGTATGTCTTTTGTTATCAATTTGTCTTTTTGTTGTACCATATTTATATTGTTGGACGGTTTGAAACACGACCATTCGCTGCGCTCATTGCACGATTCACGACACGATTCATTTTAGTGTTTCGTGCAGCCAGCTTTGCTGGCGGTGTAGGTCAAAACGTCCTTTTCACTTCCCTAATGTTAATTTTCTGGATCTAATGTATCCATAAAATTTGAAATCTTACTTTGCACTTTTAATACTTTATCTTCAAGTCTTAAAAATAATTCTTGATCAATAAATTTTTGACGATTACAAACATTCAATTGTGTTTCCCACTCAAAAGCAGAACCTAAACTATCTTCTAAATATTTTAAAAAATGCTTGTCGGTTCTTTTGCTTGAACCTTCAGATATATTTGAAGCTATAGAAACTGAGGGTCGATTCATTTGTGTTCTCAAACCATAACGTTCATAATCAGGTAACGTAGCAGTTAATAAATAATTTTCATCAATCAAGTCCATTGCTTCTTTCCAAATATGTAATTTTTTAAAATTGTGTCTTCTCATATTAGTTAGTTTCATTAAATACAAGTGAGTCGTTGGACGGTTTGAAACACGACTATTCGCTTCGCTCTTTGCACGATTCACGACTTTTTCGTGTTTCGTGTAGTCCGTCTCGACGGACGATCGTGGCTCAAAATGTCCTTTTTACATCAAAATTCTCCATATTGTCTGCAATCCTTTTTAAGAAAGATCCCGCTAAATATCCATCCACAATTCTATGATCAAACGATAGTGACAAATACATCATGCTTCTAATTTCAATTGTATCTCCATCTGGCTTCTCGATCACCTCAGCACGTTTCTTAATAATTCCTGTTGCTAAAATCGCTGCTTCTGGCTGATTGATAATGGGTGTCCCCATTAAACTACCAAAGGTTCCTACATTACTAATTGTAAATGTACTCCCCTTCATATCATCACCTTTTAAATTTCCAGAACGGGATTTACCTACTAGCTCATTAGTAGCGGCTGCTAATCCTTTTAAATCTTTTTGATCTGCATTTCTAACCACTGGCACTATCAAATTACCTGAAGGCAATGCGGTGGCCATACCAATATTGATATCTTCTTTTACAATGATATTCTTACCATCCAATGAGGAGTTAATCATCGGGAAGTCTTTAATCGCATTTGCTACTGCTTCAATAAAAAGTGGTGTAAAGGTTAATCGTTCTTTGTGTTTCTCCAGAAAGAGTAGCTTGTTGGCATTACGCCAGTTCACCATGTTTGTCAAGTCTGCCTCAACATAAGCAGTTACGTGCGGTGAAGTATGTTTACTATACACCATATGATCTGCAATCATCTCGCGCATACGATCCATCTCCACTATCTTTCCTGTCCCTTTATCAAACTTTAAATCTGGCACTTGAAACCCAGAAGGAGCTACAACGGCCTGTGCAAACTGAAAAGGCCTGCCTTCTTTTATATAATTAGTCACATCACTTTTACGCAATCTACCTGCTGTTCCTGTTCCAGAAATACGGGCCAGCTCTTCATAAGAAATATGATGCTGCCTTGCTACTGCATCTACTAACGGAGAAATAAAGAGATTCTCGTTTACTTTAAATGACTTTGAACTTGATTTGGCTTGGGCGGCTAACCCTCTCTGCCCTTTGGGCATCTCTCCCGGAGGGAGAGAATCTTCATCTTTCCGGTTTTTATTTGAGCTGTTTTCAATCTTTGGCATTTTCGCGGAAGCTACATCACTCAAGGCAAGGATAGCTATAGTATCTCCAATGGGCACCACATCTTTAGCAGAAACAGTATGCGTAATCATGGTCCCAGCACTTGGCGCAGGCACCTCATTATCCACTTTATCTGTAGCTACTTCAACAAGAATATCACCTTCATCAAAAGATTCGCCTTCTTGGACCAACCAATTAAGAATCGTTCCTTCTGTAATACTCTCACCCATTCTGGGCATTTTAAATTGTGTCTTTGACATGCCGTCTTATGCTTTGTTTTTCGCTTTCATCTCTTGAAGCGTCTTATAAAAATCTTCTTGCTTTGGTCTATCCTTCGGTAGCTCTCTCAAAGGGGCTACTTCTTTTAAACTCTCGTGGCAATATTTTGGTAGCTGCTGGTATAATTTTGTTCCTGCGGTCTTCCAAGCAATCATCTCATCTGAAACTTCCTTTATCGCTTTGGCTGGATTTCCTACTATTAATTGTCTTCTTTCAAATTTAGTTTCGGCCTTTACAAATGCCATTGCCCCTACAATACATTCATCTCCAATTTCTGTGTCATCCATAATGACACTGTTCATCCCTATGAGGCAATTTCTACCCAAATTTGCTCCATGAATAACAGCTCCATGTCCTACGTGTGCACCTTCCTTAAGCACAATGCTTTTACCAGGAAACATATGTACTGTGCAGTTTTCTTGCACGTTTACACCATCTTCTAGAATAATTTCTCCCCAGTCTCCACGTATTGCAGCTCCAGGTCCTACATAGCAATTCTTACCTATTATTACGTTACCAGTAACCGCAGCTAATGGATGTACAAAACTAGATTCGTGAACTATAGGTATGTGACCTTTAAAGGAGTATATCATTTGATTGGAGATTGTGGATTGTGGATTTCAGATTGTTGATTTGAAAAAGTTCAAAAATCAAAAATCAAAAATCTTCAATCGTTAATCATTTTATTATTTAAATCGTTTCAAAGTCTCTTTAGTAAAATCTGAAAGCACTAAACGCCCAGAGATCACTGCTCTTTCTGCTAATAAAGTATCCCAGTTTTCTGTTCCGGTCCACATCACTTTTTTCATTTCTCGCATTGCTTCAGGGTTGTACTTACAAAGGTTTTCTGCAAAAGCTTGAACCGCTTCATCCAGCGCCTCAGTCGATTCGTAAACGCTTGCATACAGTCCTTTTTGTCTTGCCCATTCAGCATCATAAAAACTATTTGCATCAATCGCAATCTGACTCATTCCCGTTAACCCTAACTTTCTTTCGACTGCTGGGCCTACCACAAAAGGGCCAATACCTATATTTAATTCGCTCAGCTTTATACTAGCAAATTTGCTCGCCATACAATAGTCAGTTGCACTTGCAACGCCTACTCCACCGCCAACAGTTTTACCTTGCACTCGTCCAATAATAAATTTAGGACATTTTCGCATCGCGTTAATCACGTTTGCAAATCCACTAAAGAACACACGTCCAGTTTCTGCATCATTAATACTAATAAGCTCTTTAAAACTTGCACCAGCACAGAAGGTTCTTTCGCCTCCACTTTTTAATACAATCACTTTTACATCATCATTCTCTCCAGCTTCTTTTATGGTTTTTCTCAACTTCTCGAGAATATCTCCAGGCAAACTATTGTGAGCCGGATGGAAAAATTCTATGGTTGAGATTCCCGAGTCAATGGACTCTGTTACATATGGTTTGGTCATATTTATATTATTTGTCGCTTTGGTTAAAACGGTACCGCAACAAGTGCGGTACGACAATTTGTTTTTTATCTGTCAATGCGGATTCATTCCGCATTCGGTTAAATGTTATATTCTTCTCTTTGTTAAACAGCCCTATCAATCATACTCAATTTTAAAAACAGTCAAATCCCAATCATCACTCAAATCTATCCAATCTGGATTCATTTCTGTAATAATGTTCTTTTTCCATTCTTGTTTCCATTTTTTAATCGTCTTTTCTCTTTTAATGGCTTCTTGTATCCATTGATGTTCTTCAAAATAAACCAGTTTATTTATATTATATCTTCCTACATGAGTGCCGAAAGTTGCAGCTTTATGTTCTGCCATTCTTCGCTTGATATTATTTGTAACTCCTACATAGAAAATATGGTGGTTTTCGTGAGTGAGGATGTATGTATAATATTTGTGTTCGCGGGGCATTTTGTTTTATAATTGGTCTTTTTCATTTAAGCGTCTGCGCAACAAGTGCGCAGTGACACTTCGTGTCATAGCAAATCAAACTGTTCAAAATGGTGATTCAAATGCTTCCGCTCTATCAAATACCACTCGTATTTATTTAAATCTCCAAATACAATATTCTTTAAAATAGCATCTGGGTTATCCTTGAAAAAAGCTAAATATTTAAATCGTTCTTCTAAGAATTTCTCTTTTGCTGTTTGCAAATCCGGATATTGTAATGGAGCCAGTGTATTCTTTTCTAATTGCGGAAAATTCGAATTTTGTGGAAATTTCTTATAATTATACAGACTGTCATGAATTATATCTAGGTACTTATCTGGTGTTGCAATTTCAAAATCCTGAACTTCTCCTGAGGCAATTTTATAGGTATACTCTAGATGCTCCAACATATGTTGTGGTGTCATCATTCCCCATTTAGGTTTGCTGTCTTCTGAAATTTTATCCAAACATGTTTGGATCATTTCATTGGTCATTTCGGTGAAGACTTCTTGTTTCTTTTCTACCATGGTAAGAATGGTTGCGATACATACTAATGGATCTTCTTTTTCTGCTCCCGCTGGTAAAATAGCGTTTGCACTATCTACATTGGCATCAAAAATTTCCACATACCATTTCACAATTCCGCTAGGATGTTCTTGACCCCTACTATCTCGATCCACTTTTTGCTTGCATGTTAAACGCACATACAAAGTGTCCTTATCATAAATAGGGCGTAAGAATCTAATTTCTTCCAGACCATAATTAGCCGCAACCGGTCCTTTATTAGGATACACAAATAATCCAGCTGCCATCGAAATGATAAAATACCCATGGGCAGTTCGTTTTTCAAAAATGCTACCGTCTAGACTGGTAGTATCGGTGTGGGCATAAAAGTGATCCCATGTAATGTTTCCGAAGTTTACAATATCTGTATCTGTAATCGTACGGTTATGTGTTTTTAGAGACATACCAGGCTGGATGTCCTCCCAATGATATTTAAAAGGATGTTGTGGCGCTTCTGTATACGCAGCCTTTGGTTGGTAGATACCCGTAACTGCTGTCAAGGTTGTTGGACTTCCCTGAATCGCACAACGTTGTAAATAATGCTTGACACCACGCATACCGCCCATTTCTTCTCCACCTCCGGCTCTTCCTGGACCACCGTGAATTAATCCAGGTAATGGCGAACCGTGTCCTGTACTCTGCTTCGCAGATTCTCTATTTAATATTAATATACGTCCGTGATGGCTGGCGGCATTTACTGCATATTCTGTGGCAATTTTATCGTCGTTTGTTACAATAGAACTCACCAATGATCCTTTTCCCATCTTCGCTAAAGTGATGGCATCTTCTAAGGTATCATAAGGCATTATCGTGCTTACTGGACCAAAAGCTTCCGTCACGTGAGCGTTCTCATTTTTTAACGGACTATCCTCACGCATCAAAATAGGCTTCATAAAAGCACCTTTTTGCGAATCTGCTCCTATAGCTTCAAAGTCATTAAAATTTCCGTAGACCATCTCAGCAGTCTTTGCAATCTTAGCTACTTGCTCTTTTACGCTATTACGCTGCGCATCATTTACTAAACTACCCATTCGTACTTCTCTTAAACGAGGATCACCAATGGTTACTTTATCTAACTGATTTGCTAATGCGATCTGCACATCTTCTATCAAATTTTGTGGCACGATAATACGACGAATCGCCGTACATTTTTGACCACATTTTGTTGTCATCTCATTACGAACTTCCTTAACAAATAAATCAAATTCTGGTGTTCCTGGCACTGCGTCTTTTCCTAATATAGCAGCATTTAAACTATCTGCTTCCATAGTAAATGGTACAGACTCTGCTGTTAATTGCGGATGATTTTTTAGGATACGACCTATTTTTGCAGACCCTGTAAACGTAACTACATCTTGCGATATTACCGTGTCTAATATGTTTCTCGCTGTTCCAGAAATGAGTTGTAAAGATCCTTCAGGTAAAATTCCAGAGGCGATAATTTCTCTAACAACTGCCTCTGTTAAATAAGCTGTTTGCGGTGCTGGCAAAACAACGGCTGGCATTCCTGCCATCCAGTTTACCGCACACTTCTCGAGCATTCCCCATACTGGAAAATTAAATGCATTAATATGAACTGCGACACCTTCGCGTGGCACCATGATATGATGCGCCATGAAACGACCACCACGAGATAAATCTATGGGATCCCCTTCTACGTGATAGGATTGATTCGGGAATAACTTACGCAAGGATGCATTGGCAAATAGATTTCCAAAACCTCCTTCTATATCTACCCAGCTATCACGTTTTGTAGCACCGGTGCGGTAACTAATTTCGTAGAATGCTTGTTTTCTTTTGTCAAGATACATAGCGAGACTTTTCAACATATTTCCACGTTGCTGGAAAGTCATTTTACGTAAGGTATCTCCTTTATCTCTTCCGTATTGTAAGATGGACGGAACGTCTAATCCTTCTACCGTCGTACTCGTAAAATGTTCGCCTGTAATGGAATCAAAAACGGGAATTCCTTCTCCGTTTCCAGTTTGCCATTGTCCTTGTACGTAATGTTGTGTTTTATCTCCCATTATGCTCTTATTCGTATCACTTCACCATTCAATTTACCAAAAACAGATTTAACATACCCGTCAACTACTTTACCCATAGGCACTGGTGTGTTGCCTGGAAAATAGTTTTTATATTTATCAAATGAGTGTTCAACTAAATCTGCTGAGACCACATTTACTCTTTTATAATCTTGTAATTCTAGCGCTACAGCCATTACAAAACTTTGAATACCTCCATTTACCATGGCTGCACTTGTTGTCATATCTACAGGCTCATCAGCGAGAATTCCAGTGGTTAATGTAATAGATCCTGCATTGTTCAAATAACTTAGTCCAAGACGGACTAAATTTACTTGTCCCATCAATTTACTTTTAATACCAATGTAAAAATCTTCTTCGGAAAGGCTCACGAACTTGTCCCATTTTGCATCTCCTGCTACATTAATAATAGCATCAACTTTACCAACGTTCATTAACATTTCTGCTATGGACTCTGAAGATGAAATATCTACCGTTACATCACCAGAGTTTCTTCCCGCAATGACTAATTCGTTATCATCTTTTAGTCTATCAACTATGGTTTTACCAATCGTACCGTTTCCTCCAATTACTAAGATTTTCATATTTTAAAGATTTATATTTTAAAGATTCACATTTTCAATAATTGCAGCATAGCCTTGTCCAACTCCTATGCACATAGTCACTAGTGCGTATCGTTTTCCTTTTTCTTGTAACTCTAAAGCCGCAGAATAGGCAATACGAGTTCCTGTTACCCCAAGTGGGTGGCCTATTGCGATAGAACCTCCATTCGGGTTAATACGTGCATCATCATCTTTTAATCCCCATGCTCTAATGCAAGCTAATGCTTGCGATGCGAAGGCTTCATTAAGCTCAATCACATCCATATCTTCCATTTTCAATCCTGCTTTTTCTAGCGCTTTATTAGAAGCTTTTACAGGGCCAATTCCCATAATACGAGGCTCTACTCCTACTACGGCAGAGGATACGATTCTTGCTAATGGCCTAAGGTTGTATTTCTTTACTGCGTCTTCACTTGCTATGATGGTCGCTGCTGCTCCATCATTCAATCCTGAGGCATTACCAGCGGTAACGCTTCCACCTTCTTTTTTGAAGGCTGGGCGTAATTTTGCTAAAATCTCTTTTGTTGTCGTTGGTTTAATAAACTCATCTTGAGCAAATACAATTGGATCTTTTTTGCGCTGCGGAATTTCGACCGCAACAATTTCTTTTGCTAACCGGCCGTTCTTTTGAGCTTCAGTCGCTTTCATCTGACTATGGTAGGCAAAAGCATCTTGATCCTCTCTTGAAATGTTGTGCTTTTCCACTAAGTTCTCAGCGGTCACACCCATTCCATCAGTACCGTATAATGTTGCCATTTTTGGATTAACAAAACGCCATCCAAAAGAAGAATCGTACATTTTGTTATCATTTCCATAGGGAGTAGCACTTTTAGAAATCACCCAAGGTCCGCGTGTCATATTCTCTACACCACCAGATATAAATACATCGCCATCGCCAGCTTTGATCGCGCGGTTTGCGTGAATAATTGCAGACAATCCACTACTACACAATCTATTTACAGTTTCGCCAGGAACGCTGTAGGGTAAACCAGCCAATAGTAAACTCATACGAGCAACATTTCGGTTGTCTTCACCGGCTTGATTTGCACAACCCATAATAACATCGTCGTAGGCTTCCTTCGGAATATTCGGATTTCTCTTTACGATTTCTGCAATTACTTTTGCGCCCAAATCATCTGTGCGCACGGCACCAAGTGTTCCTCTGTAATTTCCTATTGGAGTTCTTACTCCGTCTATGATATATGCTTCCATATTGATTTTTGATTGGAGATTAACGATTGTTGATTTTTGAACTTTCGTCACTCCATTAATTTAATTCTTATATTTTCTTCTAGAAGAATGAGACGTTTTTAAATCAAAAATCTTCAATCCACAATCTTCAATCGTTAATCTTACGCCCAATCTTTACTTGTTCTATACACGACACCTTTAAATAGTGCTACTAAATCATCGCCTCGCTTCACCTCAACGATATTAAAACCAACTTTCGTTTTTAGTACATCTACTGTTGCCGCTGCTGTGATATAATCGCCTTCGTTTAATGCTTCAATGTGGTTAATGCTCGTCTCTATTGAAACTGCGTACTTACCGTGCGTATTTGCTGTAAATCCGAACGCAGTATCTGCAAGACTATAGCTTATACCGCCATGAGCTTTGTCCATACTATTCAACATTTCTTTTCGAATAGTCATCCCCACTTTCACCTTCCCGATTTCGCATTCAAGAATTTCTATTCCTAACCAAGTACTATAGGCATCTTGGCTTAACATTTTATACGGAATTTTTGTTCCTTCTAGCTCCATTAAAAAAAGGTTTTATGCTCTCTATTCATTCTTCTCAACAAAGGACTGCATCGATATCTATCTTCTCTGTATTCATCATACAGAGCATCCAGCGCATTTACACACGCTTCAATTCCTAGTTCATCTGCCCAAGTCAATAACCCTTTTGGGTAATTCACTCCCTTTGTCATAGCATTGTCTATATCTTCTGCACTAGCGATGTTTAAAAACAAAGCGTCTGCAGCTTCGTTAATCAGCATCACTATGATTCTATTTTTTATACTTTCTAATAAATTTACATCTGTAGCTGGTTCAGGTTTTACTGCACCTTCAGAATAATCGTAATATCCTTTCCCTGACTTTCTTCCTAAATACCCAGCTTCCGCAAAGCGTTTTTGAGTAAAGGCTGGCTTATATCTTGGATCAAAATAGAAAGCTGTAAAAACAGTTTCTGTCACCGTATAATTAACATCGTTCCCTATAAAATCCATTAACTCAAAGGGTCCCATCCTAAAACCTCCAACCGACTTCATTGCGTGGTCAATTGTCACAAAATCTGCAATACCTTCTTCATAAATGCGCAATGCCTCGCCATAAAATGGTCTTGCAACTCTGTTTACAATAAAACCTGGGGTATCCTTAGCCACCGCCACTACTTTCTTCCAACTCTTTATGGTTTCTTCTGAAATATTAAGCACGGCAGCACTTGTCTGAATTGCGGGAATCACCTCCACTAATTTCATTAAGGGTGCAGGATTAAAAAAGTGAATCCCAACACAACGTTCCGGTTTTTTTAAGGACGATGCTATGGATGCTATGGAAAGTGATGACGTGTTTGAGGCAATAATACAGTCATCAGAAACATAGCCTTCTAATTCCTGAAACACCTTTTTCTTAATGTCAAGGTTTTCAACTATTGCCTCTATCGTCATATTGCTATTTGACAATGATTCTAAAGAATTTACATAGCTAATACCATCCTGAATTCGAGTTTTCTCTTCAGGAGTGATTCTCCCTTTCTCCACCAAGCGGCTCATTATTTTTTCTAGTGCAGCTTTTGCTTTGTCCAGTGCTTCCTGATTTAAATCAAAAAGCTTTACTGTACAACCCGCTGTGGATGCAACTTGTGCAATACCAGAACCCATTGTTCCAGCGCCGATGATTCCAATAAATTTGATTGGAGATTGCGGATTGTCGATTTTTGATTGTTGAGCTGTCATTTGCGAATAGATTGTTAATTTGTCATTTTGATTGGAGATTAACGATTGTCGATTGCTGATTTTTGAACTATTAATTTATTTGAGGCAGTTTTAATACTTGCTACAAAAATAGAAATGAGTTGATTGTTTTCATCTATCAATCTATCCAATTCATCGACCTTCGTAATTAATTTCGCGCCCTTTTGAATTTTCATATTAACGTGAGATTCCCGTAATTCTTTTAAACTAATTTTCATTTTATGTAAAAAATCTTTGGTTGATTCTCCACTTCTTGCTTCTCCATAATTTAAAGCAACAGATGTACTTGACCTAATTAGTTGTTTTGTTAAGTGCTCAGTTGCAAAAGATTTGTCCATACTTTTACAAAGCAATATAACATCGACCGCAAATTGGATTAAACGCTCTTCTAACTGATTAGGTTTCATATTCTTTTTTTTAACTCAAAAATCAACAATCGTTAATCTCCAATCATTAATCATTTTACTTTCCCTTAAAAACGGGTTTTCTTTTATTTACAAATGCATCCACTCCTTCTGCATAATCTCCTGTTGAAGCTGATTCTATTTGTAATTTACTTTCTAAAACAAGCTGCTCTTCAAGATTGTTAGTCATAGATTCGTTCAAGAGACGCTTGGTTAAACCTAGCGCTTTTGTTGGCATACTAGCCATTTTTAATGCAGTTGCAAGTACTTCATCCATTAACGTTTCCGAAGAAACAACACTATAGATCATACCCATTTGTTCTGCTTTCTCTGCAGAAATTTTATCTCCTAACATCATAAGTGCAGACGCTTTTCCGAAGCCAATTAAACGCGGCAAAAAGAACGTCCCAGCACTATCTGGAATTAACCCAATTTTGCTGAATGCCTGTATAAAGCTTGCCTTATCACTTGCAATCACCACATCACAAGCTAATGCAATATTTGCTCCTGCTCCCGCTGCTACGCCGTTTACTCCACAAATGATTGGTTTCTCAATGGATCGCAATCTTTTTACAATTGGGTTATAATGATCGTCTAATATTTTTTTGAAACCTGGGTTTAATTCAGGGTCAGTAATCTCACCAATGTCTTGTCCAGCACAAAATGCTCTCCCGCTTCCAGTGATGACAATCGCTCTCACTAGCGCGTCGTCCGCACAAGCGTCTAATTCATCTTGAAGCAATAATGCCATCTCACGATTAAAGCTATTAAAAACTTCGGGACGGTTTAAAGTTAGGGTGGCTACGCCGTTATTGATTTCTTTTGTTATTGGTTTTGTCATCTTTTATTATTTATCGCTTTTCTTGAAAGCGGCACCGCAACAAGTGCGGCACGACATTTTGTTGTTTTTTATTTAAGGCACTTAAAATAATCAAAAGGTTCTAGACAGTCATCACATTTAAACAATGCCTTGCACGCCGTAGACCCAAACTGACTTACTAATTGTGTATTTGTACTTTTACATTGTGGGCAAATAACTTTTTTTGCATTGCCCAATAAAACATCTTTATCTGCACTTTCTGATAATGGTCTTGCAATCCCGTAAGCTTCCATTTTTTGCAATCCTGCTTCGCTTATCCAATCTGTACTCCAAGCCGGACTTAACACAAGTTCTACCTCGACCTTCTTCCCTATTTTATTAAAGGCAATTTTTAAATCATCTCCAATTACGTCCATTGCAGGACAGCCACTATATGTTGGGGTTAATTTTACTTTAATTACTCCATCCACCTCTATAGCTTGACGTATCACGCCCAGATCTAGCACCGACAATACAGGAATTTCCGGATCACTTACTTCTTCCAAAAAAGGAATTAGATGTTGGTCAATATTAGCTCCAGCGGTAATCATCTTACCACTCCATATTAGGATAGGTGCGTTGCATATATTGCAAGTCTGCCAATAAGTAGCCCATATGCTCGCTATGTATTCCTTTTTTACCACCTCTGGTAAAGTATTTACTTTCAGGTACTGTTAGATCTGCTTCTGCTAAAAGCTGCGAAACCTCTTTATAATACCCCTCTTTTAATTTTGAAACATCTACTCCAACACCTTCGCTCACCATGGCTTTATCAGCCTCAGTCATATCAAACAACTCATCTGTATACGTCCATAAATCATCAATTGCCTCTTGCATTTTCGCTTTACTCTCTTCTGTACCATCACCTAAACGTTTTACCCAGTCTCCTGAGAATCGTTTATGATAGCTCACTTCCTTAATTCCTTTTTTTGCGATTGCGGCAAGTGTTTCGTCTTTGCTATTTAGCATGTCATTCATAAATAACAAGTGAAATACATCAAACAAATATTGACGCCCCATTACGTATCCAAAATGATCGTTTGGCTGCTCTACTAATAACACATTTTTGTATTCTCTTTCCAATCGCAGAAATGCAAGATCGTCTTCCGTTTTGCCTTCTCCTTGAACCTTTGCTGCGTACTGATAGTAGTTTCTGCACTGTCCAATTAAATCGAGTGATATGTTTGTCCCTGCTATGTCTGTTTCGAGTGTCGGGCCGTGACCACATAATTCTCCAAGGCGTTGGCCTAGAATAAGTGAATTATCGGCAATCGAAAGTATATAATTATATAGATTGTTCTGTTTCATTTTAACTTTGTCTTTTTGTTGCTCTTCGACTGCGCTCAGAGTGACATTGTGGTAAAAATTGGAGATTGGAAACTAAAGAATTGCGATTTTTGAACTATTCGTTCTCCAATCAAAAATCTACAATCTACAATCGTTAATCTTTTACATATGCTTGACCTCATCTGGCAAATCGTAAAACGTTGGATGACGGTATACTTTATCTTGTGCTGGCTCAAAAAGTTCACCATTATGTTCAGGATTGCTAGCTGTAATATCTTTGCTTTCAACCACCCAAATACTTACACCTTCGCTTCTTCTAGTGTATACATCTCGCGCATTTACTAGCGCCATTTCTGCATCTGCAGCGTGAAGACTACCAAAGTGTCTATGCTCTAATCCGTTTTTACTTCTAACGAAGATTTCCCAAAGGGGCCAGTTTTTTGACATATCTTAATGTGTTAGACCTAAGACCGCTTCGCTAAACGACGTAAGATGAGATGACTAAAAATATTTAGTCCTATGTCTTAAGTCCTTTTCAGTCCTATGTCAAATTTATATTGCTTTCTTTAATTTCTTAGCCTCATTTTTTTCTGCGTGTGCCATTGCTGCATCACGAACCCAAGCTCCCTCTTCCCAAGCACCAACTCTATCTTTCATTCGCTTTTTATTACAAGGTCCATGGCCTTTTACCACTTGCCAAAACTCATCCCAATTAATTTCTCCAAAATCGTAGCTTCCTGTCTCTTCATTAAACTTCATATCTGGATCTGGAATGGTCAAGCCTAGCAAATCTGCTTGAGGTACCGTTTGATCTATAAATTGCTGACGTAAATCATCATTTGACTTACGCTTTAACTTCCATTTCATGGATTGTTCTGTGTGTATGCTTTCTGCATCTGTAGGGCCTAACATCATTAAGCTTGGCCACCACCATCTATTTAATGCATCTTGCGCCATTTCTTTTTGCTCTGGAGATCCATTACAAAGCTTAAGCATAATCTCAAACCCTTGACGTTGGTGAAAACTTTCTTCTTTACAAACACGCACCATGGCTCTTGCATAGGGCCCGAAAGACGTATTACACAAAGGCACTTGATTGATAATCGCTGCGCCATCAACTAACCAACCTACAGCTCCCATATCTGCCCAACTTACTGTTGGATAGTTAAAAATAGAAGAATACTTCGCTTTACCAGAATGTAATTGCTCGTACAATTCGTCACGAGAAACACCTAAGGTTTCACAGGCTGAATATAAATACAAACCGTGTCCCGCTTCATCTTGAACCTTAGCTAACAATGCCGCTTTTCTTCTCAATGAAGGAGCTCTTGATATCCAATTGCCCTCTGGCAGCATCCCAACAATTTCTGAATGTGCATGCTGTGACATTTGCCTGATGTGTGTCTTGCGATACTTTTCTGGCATCCAATCTTTAGGTTCAATTTTCTCGTCACGTGCGATACGTGCTTCAAAAATTTCTTCAAGGTTTCTTATTTGTTCGTCGCTCATTGTATTGGTCTTTAAATTAAAACTCAAGCTCACCCTCTCTGCCCTTTGGGCATCTCTCCCAAAGGGGAGAGAATTATTCATCTTTTTGTTGACAAATAATGACTACACATCAAAATCTACTTTTACTTTATCTGTTGTAGGCACTGCCTGGCAGCTCAAAACAAGGTTTTGAGATACTTCTTTATCACTCAATGCGTAATTTACTTTCATTTCTACAGCACCATCTATTACTTCACATTTACACGTGCTACAAACACCCCCTTTACACGCAAATGGTAAATCTGCGCCAGCACCCAATGCGGCATCTAGAATATTATCGTATTCCTTGGTCATGGTAAAAGAAAACTCTTTACCTCCATCCACAATTACGACCTCTGTTCCTTCTACATTTTGTTGTGCCAGTCTTTCTTGACGTGCTATGTCTTCTTCAGAAAGTCCCGTTACAAATAACTCAAAATGCACATTCTCCTTTGGGAGACCTGCATTTACAAGGTATTCTGAAACGTAATTGACCATTTTTTCTGGACCACACAAAAACACCTCGTTTGTATCTGGAACATCAATAAAAGTCTTTGTAAGCACTGCCATCTTTTCATCATCAAAGCGACCGTTAAACAATGCTATATCTCTGCGTTCTTTGGTTAAAAAATAATTGATTTCAAAACGTCCAAAGTATTTGTTTCTAAGCTGCTCTAATTCTTCCTTAAAGATAATAGATTTTGCCGTTTTATTTACATAGAACAATTTGCATGTAGACTTAGGCTCTGCAGCTAAATGCGCTTTTACCATGGACAGCACTGGCGTTATACCACTACCTGCAGCAAAAAAGAGATAATTTTTAGCCTCTAAAGGCTGGCACTCCACTCCAAAGTTTCCACTAGGCGCCATGACTTCAATATGATCTCCAGCTCTTACTACTTGGTTAACATAAGTAGAAAACTTACCGCCTAGAATTTGCTTTACCGCTACTTTCCAATCCCCATCAGTAGGACCAGAACATAGGCTGTAAGAACGACGTGTATCTTCGCCTTCTAGATCTGCCTTTAAGGTGAGGTGCTGCCCTTGACGAAATTGGAATTCCTTGGATAGCTCCAAAGGAACATCAAAAGTGATCACAGAACAATCGTCTGTTTCTTTGTAGATGTCCTTAACTCTTAAATTGTGAAATTCTGCCACGTGCTTTATCTTATTTTACAAAGCAAAACTAACGATTGTTAGTTAAACTGCAAAAGGTTTAACATTTATTAAACAATACCCTTTAAAAGCACTGCTACCATATCCTTTTTTAACACATTCACATCCATTTTACCTCGTTTCTCGTTCCAGAGATAAAGTGTTCTTAGCGTTGATAAAATTGAAAACAAAATCACTTCTGGATGTTTTGACTTTATTTCACCTTCGGAAATACCCTTTTTTATGATCTTTCGGAAATTTTCTTCATAGTCTTCACGCATCTTCACAACACGTTTTAAGGCGGATCCTTCTAAATGCATCCAGTCATTATTGAGGGTTGCGATATTCTCTGAATAATTTACGGTGATATCGATATGAATCTCGATTACCCTTTCAATCTTTTGCAATGGGGATAAATTTTCCGAAGCAATGGTATTCATTTCTTCGGTAAACTTCTCTGCTACCTCTATAATTAGTGAAGATAGTATTTCTTGTTTTCCAGAAATATGGTTGTATAAACTTGCTGCCTTTATATTCATGGCTTGAGCAATGTCGCGCATGGACACTGCATTATAACCTTTTTCTTTAATTAAAGAAGCTGCAATTTTTACTATTTCTTTCTTACGGGTAGCGTTCATTCAATTGTAAATATAAGAGATTGAGGTTTGAGGTTTTTATATTCTGGAACTAAATTCTAAACTCAACAGTGTACCTCAAATCTTTTTGCTTAAAAATCTTAATCCACAATCTCCAATCGTTCATCATTGATTACTTTTGATGTATGATTGAAGAACGTATTGAGAGTAATGAACTATTAGATAGGCTCCCACCTCATTTAAAACAGTACATTAAAGCCCAAAATTACGAGCACTATACGCCTATTAACCAGGCGGTATGGCGATTTGTGATGCGTAAGAATGTAGATTATTTGAGTAAAGTAGCGCACGGAAGCTATCTGGACGGACTAAAACAAACTGGTATTTCTATTAATGAAATCCCATCTATGTATGGCATGAACCGTATATTAAAAGAGATAGGTTGGGCAGCTGTTGCCGTAGACGGATTTATACCACCCAATGCTTTTATGGAATTTCAAGCCTATAAAGTGCTTGTGATTGCTAGTGATATTAGACAATTAGAAAATATCGAATATACTCCTGCACCAGATATCATTCATGAAGGGGCTGGACATGCGCCGATAATTGCGAGTCCAGATTATGCAGAATATTTGAGACGTTTTGGGGAGATAGGCGCAAAAGCGATCTCAAGTGCTCACGATATGGAAATGTATGAAGCGGTGAGAACACTTTCTATACTCAAAGAAGCTGATAGCGTTTCGGAAGAAAAAATAGCCGCTGCAGAAAAACTTGTTTTAGAACTACAGCATAAAGAAGTACCTGCTTCTGAAATATCATTAATTCGCAACCTACACTGGTGGACTGTAGAATATGGCTTGGTGGGTAGTATTGAGAACCCAAAAATATATGGAGCTGGATTACTTTCTTCTATTGGGGAAAGCGAATGGTGTATGAAGGATGAAGTGAAAAAAATACCATATTCAATCGATGCAGCATATCAAGACTTTGATATCACAAAACCGCAACCTCAACTTTATGTAACACCAGATTTTGCATACTTGCAACAGGTGCTAGAAGAATTTGCAAACACGATGGCAGTGCGCAAAGGAGGTTGGCGAGGACTAGACAAGCTTATTAAAAGTAACCAACTAGGTACTATCGAAATATCTACTGGTTTACAAGTTTCTGGTGTCTTTGCAAGAATGATACAAAATGAAGATAATGAAGTAGTGTATTTTGAAACCAAAGGAGAAACAGCACTTGCCTATCGTGAAACCGAAGTAATTGGGCACGGAGTTTCTCGACATCAAAATGGTTTTAGAAGTCCTCTAGGAAAACTGAAAGGAATCAATCTTGCCATCGAAAATATGGGACCTAGAGACCTAGAAGCCTATAGTTTTTATGATGGGAAACCTATTGAATTTGAATTTGAAAGCGGCATCAAAGTAAAAGGAATGAACGTTACTGGAATACGTAATTTAAAAGGTGAATTAATGTTAATTCAGTTTACAGATTGCACCGTAACGTATAAAAATGAAGTGTTGTTCCGGCCAGAAGACGGCGACTTTGATATGGCAGTTGGCAAAGAAATCATCTCTGCATTTGCGGGAGCTGCAGATTATTTGAGTTTTGATTTAGTGAAACACGAATTAAGCACGCTGGGTGATGTTGTCGCTATTTCCGAAGAGGAAAAAGAACTTAACACCCTATATAAGGAAGTGCGCGTGCTTCGACAGGCGCAGCACGACAGTTATGATTTTAAAGCATTCATCCAACATTTGAGCTTATTAAAACAAAAGTATCCTAACGATTGGTTATTAGCACTAGAAATATACGAACTAACGGGTGCTTCGGAAATATTACAATATTTACAATTGCTACAAAAAAAGAGACCTGAGGTAAAACATTTGATTGAGAGTGGGCTTGAGCTGATTTATAAAGAGTAGACAAAACCTTAAAGTGATTCCGCATTGCGTGCGGAATGACAATTAAAACCAATGCGGAATAAATGCGGAATAAATGCGCAAGGACAAATAAAGAAAATGGATTTAGACCAAAATAAAAAGAACGCTATTGCATTTTATAAAATGGCCTACGAAGGTGACCCAAAAGGTGCAGTAGACTTATATGTAGGAGACACCTATATTCAGCACAATCCTGATGTAGCTGATGGGCTTAAAGGATTCATAAATTATTTTAACCGTATGCAGCGTGAGTATCCAGAAAAATCTATTGAATTTTTACGTTGTATAGCAGAAGACAACCTAGTATCATTACATTCGCACCAGACCTGACCAGGTAATGATCAATATGTTACTATGGATTTTTTTAGATTTGATGAAAAAGGAAAGATCTGCGAGCATTGGGATACTATTCAGCAAATTCCAGAACATGCAGCGAATGAGAATACAATGTACTAATACGCTTATAAATATTTAAAATAATATATTTCCGCCTTCGCGGAACTGACAAAAAAATTAAACATGGGACTATTTGGATTATTTGGCAATAAAGGAAATAAGATTCAAGAATTTAAAAGCAGAGGTGCAATCATACTTGACGTGCGATCAAAGGCAGAATATGATAACGGAGCGATCCCGGGCTCTAAGCACATCCCCTTGCAGCAAGTAGCAACTAAAGTAGCTCAAATAAAAAAATGGAATAAACCCGTTATTTGTTGCTGTGCTAGTGGAATGAGAAGTGCCACTGCCGCAGGAATATTAAAGAGTAATGGTATAGAAAGTATGAATGGTGGTGGATATCAATCCCTTTATAAAAAGTGGTAACATTTCAAAAATAAAAAACCCCCAACAGTCTCCTCAAACTAATAGGGGTTTAATTTAACATAAACTTTATCTAACACCTTACGTGTTTGTGAAAAATTTATTTGGTTAAAAACAGACTTAAAGTACAAAGCCTATATCTATAGTCCAAATATACAATACTCTTGGCATCAAAAATATACGTATTCATACGTATTTTTAAAACTACGTGTTTTCCCCTATTTTTTGCTCTAAATTCTTTTTTTTGAAATTATTTTATGACCTTAGCTCAAACTAAACCAAATAAATAATTCAATTATGAGTGAACATTCACTACCTGAAAATGGCATTACCATTAAACAAGCAAAAGACTGGACAAAAGCTTGGCAAACAAAAAACCCTGAAATTTCTAAAGCGTTTTTAATTCCCATTACAGATATAGTAACATTATTTAAAGAACTAAAAGTACTTATTCCTCAAGGAGATAAAGACTTTATTTTAAACGAAAAAAATGATCTTGAGGTTGCAATTAGAGCATACTTAGCTATTGGCCCCAGTGAAGAAATAGCAGAAGCTGGCAAAGATGAAGATAAATTAGTCCTTGTGGGTGCTGTTAAAGTTGAAGGTGACTATCAAGATCAAGTAGAAGATTCTCAACATAACCTTAAAGTACAACTTTCTGGCAGTGGCGCATTTGATTTTACACTGCCATGCCCCAGACATTGTGATAAAGAGAGCCCCTTAAATCACGGCTAGTTTATCAATCATACTTGTTAACAAAAAATAAGGCACGTATTCCTATATACTAACCAACCATAGTTGGCACTGTCAGTTTAGAGACTAGGTGTTTTCACCTATTTTTTGTCTCATATTCTTATAATTAGAATTAATTAATGACCTTAGCTAAAACTAAACCAAATAAATGATATCCTTATGAGTCCAAAACCATTACCAAAAAACGGAATTACTATGGAAGAAGCTAAATACTGGACAGCTTCTTGGCAACTTGAAAACGCAACAAAGGCGAGAGCTTTTTTGATTCCTATTCCAGACTTATTAGAATTATTAACTGAGCTTACTGTTTTAAAGAGCGATGGTGACGGAGGTCTAGTAACTAATCCAGCAGACCATTTGAAAGAAGGCGTAAGAGCTTATATGGCCGTAGGACCTGACGACAACGGTAAACCTGAAGAAAAACTAGTTTTAGTGGGGGCAGTAGACGTTGGTGGTGAGTACCAAGACCAAGTGCTAGAGTCACCGCACAAAGCAGTGTTGCCTATTTCAGGAAGTGGTGCTTTCGATTTTATATTGCCCTGTCCAAGACATTGTGACAAAAATAGCCCCTTAAATAATGGGTAATTATAAATAATGGAAAACACAAAACATATTGTAGATTTATTAATCTCGATATTAACAGTAATTAATGTAATTTTATATTTATTTAGTTGGATAAGCCGCAAGCCATCAAGAACCATCCAACTATTAGCATTATACGTTATATCGCTATCCATATCGCATTTCACCATGGATTACTTGCGATCAAAAGGGATCAATAATCTCTTTGTTGGTCACTATCATTTTGGATCTCAATTTTTACTTTTAGGGCTGTTTTATCGAAGCCTTTTTAAGCCTAAACAAAAAAAATGGGTAAGCATTACTATGGTTTCGGTGTTTGCTGTTTTTATTGGTTATTACTTAGTGAAACCGGATAAGTATGCGGATTTTAATATAATTGATGTTTTTATAACTACGGTTCCTTTAATATTTTTTAGTATCGCTCATCTATATAATATGTTAACAGCACCTAGAAGGTTTTTTATTATTAATGCCGGAATATTAATATACCTGACCACCTCAGCCTTAATATTCTTTTTAGGGACCTATTTTCATTCCGATGAAGAACTTTTGGGAATAAATGACGAAACCGTCAGTAATATATGGTTTATTAATAGTGTCATATATGTAATTTACCTCATATTTATAACAATAGAATGGAAATCAAGCATTTATAAATGGAAAGCCAAGAGCAATTAATTTCAATTCTGGTATACGGCATTGTATTCGTAGTTTTATTAACTACTGGATTAATGCTATTTTTCTATCATTCAAGAAAAAAGATTACTGAAAAAGAGCTAGAAAAGATTGAGTTAAAATTAAAAAATCAAGAAGAGATCCTACACGCTACTATTGCTACGCAAGAAGAAGAGCGAAAACGAATTGCTCAAGATATGCATGATGCCATAAGCTCTAAGCTAAATGTAATTAGCTTAACGACAAACTTGCTATTAGAGAATGATGAAATAGGAACTGATGATAAAAAATCATTAAATCATATTCTTTCTATTAACAATACGGTATTGGAAAGCTCTAGAAAAATAGCACACGATTTATTGCCCCCAATTTTAGAGAAATTTGGGCTTAAGGTTGCACTAGAAGAACTATTAGATGATTATATAAAAGTATCTAAACTTCAAATCTTACATACTATTGAAAATGTCCCAGATCTACCAGATCTAGAGGAGTTACATATTTTTAGAATTGTGCAAGAGCTTATTAATAATGCACTTAAACACGCAAAAGCGTCTCAATTAAATATAGAATTAACCCGAAAAATTAATGGCTTTGAGTTAAGCTTTACAGATAACGGCAAAGGGTTTGACCCAGAAAGCTTAAACTTTAAAACAGGCTTAGGATTACAAAACATTAAAAGTAGAGCTGCTATATTAAAATGCACTCTTGAGATAAAAAGTAGCAATAATAAGGGAAGTACTTTTCGCTTTAACACCAAATAAATCATATGGACATTAAAATAGCAATAGCAGATGATGAGCTCCTTTTTAGACAAGGCTTGAGAGCGATCTTAAGCAAGCAAGAAGATATAAAAATACTCTTTGGTGCATCTGACGGCAAAGACCTTATTGATCAACTCAACGAAGCTAGTGAAAAACCAGAGATCATTATTACAGATTTGAAGATGCCAGAAATGGATGGTGTGGAAGCCACAAAAATTATTAGAGAAACACATCCAGATATTAAGGTCATCGCCCTAACCAGCTATTTTACTAAACCTTTTATCGTAAACATGATTGCTATAGGTGCAGTTGCATATCTTGCAAAAAACAGTACACCTGCGTTAATGGTTAAAACAATTAGAGAAGTACATGCCAAGGGCTTTTATTATGATGAGAAAGTTTTTGAGTACATAAAAGATGGAGCGAGTAAAGGGATCACTAATCTTAAAGCTGACAGCTTTAATGGGACTTCTTTATCTAAAAGAGAATTAGAAGTTTTAGAACTAATCTGTCAACAGCTCACAACCAGCGAGATAGGTGATAAGTTACATATTAGCCCAAGAACAGTAGAGGTGCATCGCAATAATTTACAAATAAAGACTGGCGTAAAAAATGTAGCTGGCCTCGTCATCTATGCGATCCAACATAATCTCGTTACTTTTGATAAATTTTATTAGTCTTTAAAGCAATATATCTAGGCTTTCAACCTCTTCAATAATTGTTGAGTTATACTCTAAAGTCCATCCCATAGAACTCGTGAGAACATAGATTTTTTGCAATTCGGAAATGAGCCTGTTTTCTGCATTATGCCGCAAATCTGAAGCTTCTATCTTCTTTTTTAAAGAGGCTTCTACACGCTTTTTGATGATGTTATAATCTTTAGCTTCAAACTGATTAAAATACTCTTGCGTCACATCATAATACTCAATATTCGGGTTTATTTTTAATTCTGGTTCTGGTATCGATATGATGCGTACCGTTTTAGATTCTTCTAGTATTTCCGAAGTTATCTTGCTTAGATCATAGCTTATTGTAGCCTCTGCATTGACTACTACAAGGGCCTTCTTTGTTGCCGAAAACACATCAAAATAGAATTTCTTAGAATCTTCATAGCTAAAAACCTGCGCGTAGCTACCTTCGGTTACAATAAGTTTACCTACATTTTTTAATTGCTTTTCTATCAAAGCGGTATTTGCAGTAAGTTGTTCACGCTCGTCACTTCTATGTTCGCAGTATCTTAGCCCGAAAACTAGCACAAGAGCAATGGCAATACCAAGGAGTATTTTACGCATAAAAATCTTTTAATTAAAGGTACAAAAAAGAGACCGTCAAAAAAGACTAAACCAATGTCAAACTGAGCGCAGTCGAAGTTTTTAACTTAAGGATTCTCAAATAAGTTTTCGACTGCGCTCAAACTGACAAAGTGAGTTTTTTCACTTTTAGACATTCTCTTTTCATTAATGATTTTTCTACAACTCATATCTAACTACAAGCATCATAATTCTAGGCAACACAAAATATTGTGTTGTGGTATTAAACTGGTCGTTAAAGCTATCATTATTAATAAAGGCGGTATCTAATACATTATTGGCTTGTAATTGAAACTCCCACTTGCTATCTTCTTGCTGGTAAAATAAGTTTGCGTTAACAAAAGAATATCGATTCTCAATAGTCTGAGCGTCATTGGTGTAGTTATAAAAATCCCACTCTGCATTAAAGGTAAAATCTTTTAAGAAACGAGCATCAAAATTTGCAAAAGGGCGTTGTGTAAAGAAAGTCTGCTCTAAGCCGCCATTGTCATACTTGTTTACGTTTAATCGATATCCTAATTCAAAATTAGGCCAATCTTTAAAGTTTGTTCTCACACTTGTGGAGTAGTTTTGAGTAAAACTTTCACTTTTTCTAATGACATCATTAATCTGGTTATTAGAAGAGCTCAAAGACAGATTAGCACTCGCTCTTAATTGCACTTTTTTAATTCGCTTACTGAAACGCGCATTACCTGACAATGTTTCGTCCGGAAAATCACTACCAATATTAAACGGCGAACTCACTTGATTAATATTGAAAATCTGAGTTCGATTTTTAAAACCATTTACCCGTTTTGTATAACTTAAAGATCCATTTATGTTTGTATTATTAAACATGTTAAAATTAAAATAATTCAATCTGTAATTGTGGCTTAACGAGTTTTCAAGATTTCTATTTCCGCGAGAAAGGCGATTATAGTTATTAAATACAAAGGACTCTGCATAATCATTTACGTCTGTATACTGAGAACTTATACTATAATTAAACCTGAGGTTCTCACTGTTTTTTAAGTTGAAAATCACATTAAGATCTGGGAGTAACGCCACTTCATTATCAGAGCTACTAGTACCTAATTGATCACTAGACACGTTATAATTATGAAGTGTTGCCCCAGGAGTAAATATAAATTTTCCAGATTTCACTTTATAATGTACTCCTAAAAACACATCACTAAATGTAAAATCTACGTCGTTTATAAGAGACATTGCACCACCTCCATCATCTGGAGTTTGATTAAAATCTACACGAGAGCCATTATCTAACAACTGAAAAATATTAGAATTAAACTTCTGGTTACTATATGTGGTTCCCAATGTAAAATTAATATTGCTTGTATTGTTAAGCACATAATAATGGTCCAGTTTAACATCAAGTTTATTCGTCTTTACATTCTTATCTTGATTAATACTATAACGGTTCTGGTCTTCATCAATGGGCAGTATGCCACTAAAAGGAATTAAATCTGTAATTGCATTATAAAATGGATCTTCATTTTGATACAAATGCTGTAACTGTCCAGCAAAAATATTCTTCTCATTTAAAGTGTAGTAGGCATTCACATTTTGATTTATGGAATAAGGTTTATTCTCCTTAATTTCCTCTATATCATTACTGGTACCATCAAACTGCGACAAGACATTGGCATCTTCTTCTTGAGAGCTAGCTCTCAAAAGCACATCATAATCTAATTGAAGTTCCGCACTTGGCTTATAGGCTGCACTCATTTTGAGCATCGCTAGCTTATTATTTTGATCTGTAGCACTGTTTGTATTTTCTTGAGTACCCGTAGCAATATACTGACGTATAGAGTTATTGATAATATTTGTAGAGTTATCTGAAGCAATCCCAAAACCACTAATATCTAGACTTTTATTTACAGCATAACTAAAGTTACCCGCAAAAAACTTAGTTTCAATTTCGTTTGCTCTATCGTTCTGTGTCACAGCAAAACCAAGACCGCTATCGCTTATATTAAAACGAGTACCACCTCCTTGATTAAAATTTCTAAATCCACCAGTGAAGTTAAAATAATCTCTAAATGTAAATGGAACCTCGCCTATGTTATTAAAGTCTGTAATAAAGTTTAGACTGTATTTAGGGTTGTAATAAAATAATTTAGGATGGGCCAAATAACCTGCTTCATCACCTATGGCACCACCACCAGCGGCGATCTCACCAAACCAAAAATTCTTTTTACCTTCTTTTAACTTAATATTTATTGCCACATTATCCTGGTCATTACCAAGACCACGCATTTGCCCTACCTCATTATAATTACGTAAGACTTCTATTTTATCTACTGCGTCTGCAGGTATATTTTTTGTGGCCAGTTTAGAATCTCCATCAAAGAAATCTTTACCCTCTATCATCACTTTTTGGACGGCTTTTCCTTCCACTTCTATCTCACCATCTTCATTAACTTCCATCCCAGGTAAATTTTTAAGCACATCACCTAGCTTTCGTTCTTCACCCGTTTTAAAACTATCTGCATTATAAATTATGGTATCGCCCCTTACAGTTACAGGCATTTCATAAACAATTTCCACACCATCAAGCTGCGATGCTAATGGGTTTAAAACAAAGTTTTGGGTAAAGTCTTGACCATCTTCTGCTACTGTAACCGTCTTTTCTTGGGTCTGATATCCTAAAAAACTAGCTTTTAAAACATACGTCTCATTCTTAGGAAGATCCAGCTTGTATCTTCCTTCAAAGTTTGTGATTGCATAAGATTCTAAATCTCCTGTACTGCTCTTTGTAGCAATAACATTTGCAAACTCTAAGGGCTCACCAATAGAATCTTTGATAACCCCTTGCATCTTTACGCTCTGTGCAGATGAGGCAATAGAAAGTAATAGGGCACATGCCCACAATAGATTTTTCATGATTTTTTTGATTGGTTAATAAAAGACTAATTTCTACCTCGACCGCCACGACCGCCGCTTCCTCTAAAGTTCTCTCGCATTTCTTCAGTCTTCTCTTTTACTATTTTATTGAACTCCTCACGAGTTACTTCTTTTCCCTTTTCAGGCTTTTTAATATCAATCCCGTCTGTTGGGTTCACCACGATTTTTGAGCAAAGTATGGTTTGTCTGTCTATGTTTAGTTCTAAAATCAAACCTGGTAATCCTCCATATTCTGCAGGTCCATTTTTTACAGGTATCTGCGGGGTAAACCAAGCGGTTACCGTAAGCGTCTTAGGCACTTCTATCTGGCTCATTGGGTCTTCTGCAAGCTCCTTATCTGCCTTTGCTTTTGCAATACTGTCCGCTTTCTTTTCTTCTGCATTACGATTTCCTCTGTCAGCGCGACCTCCTCTAGGGCCTCTTCTACGCGCAAAACTGAAATCGTTTTCATCTATATTCTTTATCGCAGTTGCTTTTATAGCAAAGTATTCTCCTATCATCTTCTGCTCCTTAGTTACTTGCCAGTCTAGGTTTGCAATGGTATCCCTTATTAAAAACTCTTTTCCAAAAAACTCACGCTCTTCTAGCATCTCATTGCTTGCCACATCCTTATACTGCTTTCCAGGAGAAAAACTCCCCATCATCATGCGCATCCCACCTCTACCACCAGATCCTGTTTCTAGTTTCTCTTCTTCTATATAGGTAGATTCTTCACCATCAAAAGAAAGAATGAAGGTTTTTTCTAACATACTTTTCATACGCTGGGCAATTTGCTTCTTCATGTCTTCGCTCATCTCACGACCGCCAAAACCGTCCATATCAACAGTAGTTTTAGACTCGTAGTAGGCTTTCCCGCTTACGTTTTGTGCTCCAAGTGTAAAACTCGCTAAGGCAATTGCAATTAAAAATAGGTTTTTCATCTTAATATAATATTTAAAATAGTGGAAGATGGAATGCCCTTATATTTCAATTCATTTAAATTAAAATTAATCATAAGGCATTTCATAATATCGATTTATATAGGTGTTAGTGCTAATTCTTCGAAAACGTTACAGACATTAACACTTTCCTAACACCCATTAGACGATACTTTTTATCAATTACTTCGCAGTCTGTAAATATTTTAAAATTTCAGCAGGAATAATCAAACCTATTTAAACTTATCCTCCTATTTTAATTACCATATTGTCGCCACTACCTCTCCTTCCATTTCCACCATGAAATTGCTCCATCATTTCTGCAGATTTTTTCTCCTGTATTTTATCGTACGCCTCTTGGGTCACCACTTTTCCTTTAGTAGGCTGTTCTATTTCTATAGGTTGCTCTGGGTTTATTACCACCCTAGAACATAAAATGGTTTGCTTCCCATCTTCTATTTCTAATATTAATCCTGGTAATCCCCAAAACCCTGAAGGGCCATGTGGTACTGGTATATCAAGTGTGTACCAAGCCGTTGTTGTTTTTGACTCTGTTTTTGTCACTAACTCATCTGTTAAGCTATCAAAAGTTTGATTCTCTACATCTCTTGTCCAGGTAGCTTTAAAACAAGTATAATTTCCTATGTTTTTTATTTCTTTCTCAAGCACCCATTCTGGCTTTTCTGCTGCGTCTTTAATTAAAAACGGCTTATCCATAATTTCGGTTTCATTTACAAATGTTGCTTCTTTAGTATTTCGGTACAAAATATCTGAACCACCAGAAAACTTAATCTGAATACCACTAGACGATGCCGCAGATGGCGTGTCTAGCTTCTCAACTTCTGTATATAATGACTCTTCTGTGTTAAAATTGAGTGTAAATTCTTTCTGCATTTGTTTTCTTAACTGTGCCATAAGAGAGGCTTGCATATCATTATTCACCTTGGTGCTATCCATCTTGATATCCATCTTAGTATCTGTCTTATAGGTAGCAACTCCTTTTATTTGTTGCCCAAAAGAGGAGGCCGTTACTAACAGAAGGATCATTGTTGTTGTAAATAGTGTTTTCATATTTTCTGTAATTTTAAAGTGATTCAATCATTAATAACTGGCTTGATTCTATTCTATTTCCGAAGCCATTTTTTTACCCTACAAAGATGCGCAAAATGAATACTACTTAAAGTTAATGAATGTTAACGTGTGTTAACCGGCTTGTGAAACAGCAGATTATGTGTGTTATTTGTAATATGCAAGAGCGCAATTACAAAACCATACTCTATTTTATTGCAGGTGTTATAGGCATCACATTAGCAATGCAAGCCTTCTGGAATTACAAAAATTACCAGACTGGCAAACAACAACTTGTTAATGAGGTGCAAAATAGTATTGACAACGCAGTAGACACCTATTATGCGGACCTCGCCACAAAAAACATGATAGGGATTACATTAACTGATGAGGGGGTGCATAGTGATCAAAAGTCACTTGATAGTTTATTTTATTCTTTTGAAAACTTAGATCCATTTGCGCACAATTCGGATAAAAATGTGCACTTTAATATAAATATCTCAGATACTACAGCAACTAGATTAAAGATATTCTCGAAGGACGGGATAAAAAACCAAGACACGCTATTCACTACTATAAAAGCAACAGACAGTTTAAAAAGAAGTCTTGCTAATTGGAATCTAACTACTGATTCGCTGCGCAGCAATCCTCTTGCAAAGCTGACTTCCCGTGTAATTTATGCCTTAACAGAAGAAATGGTAGACATAAAAACATTAGACACATTATTTAAAAAAGAATTAAAAAGAAAAGAAATAAACATACAACACCAGCTAGAGTTAGCTTACTCTCCTTTTAGTAAAAGCACAAAAAACATTCGTATTCCAGCCACATTTGAAACAAAGCAAGAAATATTAACCACGTTTTCAAGTGCAGATGTACTCCCTAAAAATACGCAGATTTTTGTAAAATTTAGTAATGTAACTGGAACCATTCTTAAACGAAATAGTATAGGTCTCTTGTTATCCTTTTTGTTTTCCATGGCTATTATTCTTAGCCTATTATACCTCCTTAAGGTAATAAAAAACCAAAAACAGCTCGCCGAAATAAAGAATGATTTAATTAGTAACATCACTCACGAGTTTAAAACACCCATCGCCACCATAGGTGCTGCGATGGAAGGTATTAAAGTTTTTAATACAGATAATGACACTGAGAAAACCTTAAAATATGCGACAATATCTGCCACGCAAGTAGAAAAATTAAATGGAATGGTCGAAAAATTATTGGAGACCGCAACCTTAGATAGCGAAAGGCTAAAACTAAACTATGAGGACACTGATCTTATTCATCTACTTAACACCATTGCAGCAAAAGAGTTATTTGCTTTGCCAGACAAAACAATAACCTTTAATGCATTAGTGGATGTTTGTACTTATCCAATAGATCGTTTTCATTTTGAGAATGCCATGAATAACATCTTAGATAATGCCCTCAAGTACGGCGGAAATAAGATTGAAATATCCCTAGTAAAGGGGGTTGAAGATATTGAAATAATTATCGCAGATAGCGGCTCAAAATTAACCGCTACACACAGTAAGCAAATTTTTAATAAATTCTATCGCGTACCCAAAGGAAACACTCATGACATTAAGGGATTTGGTATTGGATTATTTTATACAAAAGCGATAATAGAAAAACATCGGGGAGAAATAGCTGTATCCGTAAAACCAACATCGTTTAACATCACATTACCTTTATGAGCCAACCAACCATATTATTAGCTGAAGATGAAGCCTCCCTTGGAATGATCGTAAAAGAAAGTCTAGAAAGTCGCGATTTTAAGGTGATACATTGTGAAAACGGCGAACTAGCCTTAGCGCAATATCTAGCACAAAAACCAGACCTTTTAGTACTAGATGTAATGATGCCTAAAATGGATGGTTTCGCGTTAGCAAAAGAAGTTCGCAAGCAAGATGCGCAAATACCAATCATATTCTTAACCGCAAAGTCTCAGCCCAAAGACGTTGTAGAAGGTTTTGAGAGTGGTGGCAATGATTATGTAAAAAAGCCATTTAGCATAGAAGAACTAATTGTTAGAATAGAACATTTGCTACAACGTAAAAAACTACAGATCACAACCTCGGAAATACTAATAGCCGATTATATCTTTCAGTTTAAGAAACAAACGCTCCAATACAAAAAAGAAGTTCCAGTCTCGCTCACGCATCGCGAAGCACATTTACTCTATCATCTTAATAACAATAAAAACGAGGTCTTAGACAGAAGTGTCATCTTAAACAAACTTTGGAATAATGACGACTTTTTTAGTGCTAGAAGTATGGATGTTTATATTTCTAAGCTCCGAAAAAAATTAAAACAAGATGAGCGTATTCAGATTATTAATGTACGTGGGTTTGGGTATAAATTAGTGTATTAATCTTTTCGAGTTGTCTGGTGGTTGTTCTCAAAAAAACAAAACTTTTTCTGTTTGTTTTTTAGAGAACTTTGCGTTGTTGCCCATTGCCTTTTTTTAGCTAGAAGTATGGATGTTTATATTTCTAAGCTCCGAAAAAAATTAAAACAAGATGAGCGTATTCAGATTATTAATGTACGGGGGTTTGGGTATAAATTAGTGTATTAAAAAAGCTTCATTTTTTTGTACCTTGTCCGCATATGACTCGGTTTGTTTTTATTCTTCTTGTAAGTGTTTCCTGCTTCGGGCAGGAACTAGTTATAATTGACACTACGCCTTTACTTGTGGATACTTTTATTGGTATAGACGATTATAAAAATACATTTACAATTACCGACAACATCATATCAAAAACAGGAGCGAAAGGAGATTTTGAATATAGCGACATTCAATTAGGTGATATTACCACGATTGACGCCATTAACCCATTGAAAATTGTAGTCTATTATCAAGACTTTAATACGGTAGTTTTTCTGGACAATAGATTGAGTGAGATAGAACGTATTGATTTTAACACCCTTCCTATCTTTATTAATACAGGGGCAGCCAGGAATGCAGGCAATAATAGACTTTGGTTGTTAAATACAGATACACAGCAAATTGAGCTATATAATTATAATACTCAAAATAGAATTGAAATAAGCCAACCCATTACGGCTAATATAGAAGCTGTAACATCAAATTTCAATTTTTTATACGTGCTCACAAAACAAGAAGTAAGGCAATATAACCTTTATGGAAGTCTACTTCATGTGCTGCCTGTATTAGAAGGTATTTCGCTCACACAGGACAATGGCAATCTATTAGTATCTACCGCCAGTCAATTGCTTTACAAGACAAAAGAAATGGATAGTTTTAACCCGCTTTCCTATCAAGAAATACTAAAGGTTAACTTGCAACTTCGTCAAGATTTACTGTATATTTATAACGGAGAAAAAATCGCTACTTTTAGCCTGAACCCACCAAAGAAGTAAAACTATGCATGTTGCCATAGCTGGAAATATAGGATCTGGAAAAACCACCCTAACTCGCTTATTAGCAAAACATTATAAATGGAAACCTCAATATGAAGATGTTGAAGACAATCCATACTTAGATGACTTTTACAACTCCATGGAGCGCTGGTCATTTAACTTACAAATTTATTTTTTAAACAGTCGTTTTAGACAAATTCTTGAGATTAGAGAGAAAGGTAAAAAAGTAATTCAGGATCGAACGATTTATGAGGACGCCTATATTTTTGCACCTAATCTTCATGCGATGGGATTAATGACAAATCGCGATTATGAAAATTACAAATCACTTTTTGATCTTATGGAAAGTGTGACTGAAGGCCCAGATCTTCTCATTTATTTACGTAGCTCTATCCCTAATCTAGTGAGCCAGATTCACAAACGTGGGCGTGAGTATGAAAACAGTATTAGCATTGATTATTTAAGTCGACTTAACGAGCGTTATGAGGCTTGGATTACTACTTATGACAAAGGGAATATCATCATTCTAGATGTGGATGATTTAAATTTTGTGGATAACCCTGAGCATTTAGGTCAGATTATCAATAAAATTGATGCAGAGATAAATGGCTTGTTTTAGATAAAATCTATTCCGTCTTTTTTTTTTATAATTAGCATTCAATAATTTTAAAATACAATTATGAAAAATTTCAAAACTTTACTTTTATGTGCTTTTTTAGTAGTCTTATCTTCTTGTGGCAGTGATGATGATGCATCATCAAATGGTGATGAAGCCTTAATAGCGGGTGCGTGGGCTTTAAATGGTCTTAACTACTCCGGTAGCAGCTCAACAGATGCTGGTGAAATTCAATATGTAGGTGTAGGGCAAGATTTTACTGCCGTGTATACTTTTGAAGAAAATCCAAATATTATTAGTGCAACGGGCAGTTATGCTATTGAACTTACCACAACCTTTGGAGGTCAAACAATCACTCAAGTTGTAGGTAGCGAGGCGATTGGCGGGGCAATTGCAGATAATGGAGATTCTACTTGGTCTATTGATGGTAGTGAACTTACGGTCACTACAAACGCAGAATCTCAAGTATATACTATTGTAACACTTAGCAACACCTCATTAGTATTAAATTTTGATGATACTGTTACCGTAAATCAGGGTGGGGTTATGCAAACAACCACTGTTGATGTAACCTATAGCTTTACAAAATAAAAAAACACCTATTATATTTCATTTAAAACCACTTCAAAAGAAGTGGTTTTTTTATGTAAATAACTAATATCAAAGTCAAGTGATAAAACCATGTTCAAGTGCGTGTTCTATGGCTTGCTCACTAGAAGATACTAACAACGCTGGGGTTACATCATAGAAATTAAAAAGTGCTTTAATGCGTAGCATTTTCTTCTTGTATTTTACACTACGAAGATAGATTGCTTTTATTCTGCCAGGAAAAGTCGCAGCGATCTCCATATAAATGTCTGCATCATGCTCCGAACTATCGCCTATTAATATAAACGACAAATCCGGATACATCCTTAAAATATCAATAATCTCTTTTTGCTTTTGAGGCTTCTCTCCTTCTTCTTTACTTCGGAATGGGTTTGGTAAGTTTCTGAGCAAAATAGGCCCTATTGGAAAATTATTTTTATTTAAAAAATAGGCTAAGTAGCGGTATAAATTCCAGGGGCTGTGGCTAACATAGAAGATCGGGTTTGCATTTGTACCTGTAACTCCTTGATGTAATTTATGGTAAAAACTAGCAGCACCTTTTAGCGGTAATCGCTTTGCTGCTCTTTTAAAAAAGGTGTTTTTGAGTACGCCATTTTAACCTAGAAGCAACACCCGTATGCAAAATAGTATCATCTATATCGCTAATCACCCCATAAGAAGCCGTTGCTGCAGGAATCAACATTTTGCCCACAAAACAATTCTCCTGCTGTATTTTACGCCCTTCTATGGCGTGTTTATAAGAAATCTCATAGGACATCCACCCTTCATCATCTATAAGAGATTGAAGATTTTCTATGCTTTCTGAAATTTTAAAATATCCCTTACTGTCAGTTTTGGTTTCAAGAACACGTCCGTCATTGAGGCGAATAGTCAGTTCTGTATTGCTTATTTTATCTGTATTAAAACGTTTAAAACTATTCAAGAAAAGTTTTAAAAAGCCTTTTCCCTCAAGATTGATATTTTCATCTTCAAGAGCACGACCTCTTAGGTACAATCTATTACCTCTCCCATAACTCTGGAAGGTGATTATTTGAAGAGGGTCTTTTAAAAATAGAGGCATATAATTGTTAAAAATAACCGTATAAAATTAAAGTCCTGCTAAATTAGCAGGACTTTAAGATCTATGATTTAAAAGCGTTTCCGCTTATCTGTACTAAAAATTAATTTTGCACAGTAATCTTTGCTTTTTCAAATGCTAATAGTTGTGCTTCAACCTCAGCTTCTGTTCCTTCAAAAATATTTTTGGCTTTAGTTGTCACTCCGTTAACAGTAGTTTCTGTAATCACTGTCGCAGAAGATGCTGCTCCATTTTTATTGATATCAACGTTTACAATTTTAGTAACATCTTTAGTCACTGCCATTTTGTTTCCGTCAGCATCAATCATCATCATTTCTTGAGTATCTTCATTCATACCTATTTCCGAAGTATCATCACCATGACCTCCTAAGATAGGTGCGATTACTAATCCTATAAGACAAGTAAGTTTAATTAAGATATTCATAGAAGGACCAGACGTGTCCTTAAATGGATCTCCTACAGTATCTCCAGTAATTGCTGCCTCGTGAGCATCAGAACCTTTGTGAGTCATCTCTCCATTAATCATTACCCCTGCTTCAAAAGATTTTTTAGCATTATCCCAAGCTCCACCAGCGTTGTTCTGGAAAATTGCCCATAATACACCAGAAACAGTAACACCTGCCATATAACCACCAAGCATTTCGGCAATCATTAAGTTATCCATCCCAAATATCATTGGGACAAATGCAATTACTAAAGGAAAACCAATAGTCAATAATCCAGGTAACATCATTTCTTTCAAAGAAGCCTCTGTAGATATCGCTACACACTTATCGTATTCTGGCTTACCTGTTCCTTCCATAATCCCTGGAATCTCTTTAAACTGACGTCTTACCTCATATACCATTTCCATGGCAGCTTTACCTACAGCATTCATTGCAAGTGCAGAGAATACTACTGGCACCATACCACCTACAAATAACATAGCTAATACCGGTGCTTTAAAGATGTTAATCCCTTCAATACCTGTAAAGGTTACATAAGCAGCAAATAATGCTAAAGACGTTAATGCAGCAGATGCAATAGCAAAACCTTTACCGGTTGCTGCAGTAGTGTTTCCAACTGAATCTAGAATATCTGTTCTTTCTCTAACAATAGGATCTTGTTCACTCATTTCTGCTATACCTCCTGCATTATCTGCAATAGGACCAAAAGCATCAATAGCCAATTGCATTGCTGTAGTTGCCATCATTGCTGAGGCTGCCATAGCAACTCCATAAAATCCAGCAAAAGCATACGAAGACCAAATTGCAGCAGCAAATAAGATCACTGTTGGAAAAGTAGAAATCATACCTGTTGCTAAACCTGCAATAATATTTGTTCCCGCTCCAGTAGCTGATTTCTGAACTATATTTAAAATTGGTTTTTTTCCTAATCCTGTATAGTATTCCGTTACTGAAGATATTACAGCTCCAACAACTAAACCAACTAAGGTTGCATAAAATACACGTATTGCTGTAATGTCTTTTAATACGTTACCACTTGACTCAAAAAAGTTCATTTTCATTGTTTCTGGCAACATCCAAGTACACAAGAAGAAACAAGATACTGCAACTAATAAAATAGAAAACCAGTTCCCTTTATTAAGTGCTCCCATTACTTCAGACTCTTTTGCATCATTACTTTTAATCTTAACGAGCATCGTACCAAGCATAGAAATAATGATTCCTATTCCAGCAATTGACATAGGTAATAATATAGGTCCTATTTTACCAAAACCTTCAAATATTGAAATATCATTTACATCTAATATATAGTTACCTAATACCATTGCTGCAAGCACTGTTGCAACATATGATCCAAATAAATCTGCTCCCATCCCTGCAACATCACCTACATTATCACCTACGTTATCTGCAATCGTTGCAGGGTTACGAGGATCATCTTCTGGAATTCCAGCCTCTACTTTACCTACTAAATCTGCACCAACATCTGCTGCCTTTGTATAGATACCTCCACCTACACGAGCAAACAATGCAATAGACTCAGCTCCTAAAGAGAAACCTGCAAGGGTTTCTAATATCTTGGTCATATCTGTGGTATTTGTCCAACCATCAGGCATAAAAATATTAAAGAACACTATAAAGAAGACCGTTAAACCAAGTACCGCTAAACCAGCAACACCTAATCCCATTACTGTTCCACCACCAAAAGAAACTTTTAGTGCTTGTGGTAAACTTGTTCTGGCAGCTTGGGTAGTTCTAACATTTGTCTTTGTTGCTATTTTCATACCCATATTCCCTGCTAATGCAGAAAAAATAGCTCCAAAAATAAAAGCAACAACAATCAGTATACTTGTAGACTCAACTACCTGAGATACAATTGCTAATAAAACACTCGCAATAACAACAAAAATTGCCAGCAGCTTATACTCTGCTTTTAAAAATGCCAAAGCCCCTTCGTAGATGTGGCTAGATATTTCTGCCATTTTCCCATCACCTGCATCTTGCTTTAATACCCAAGATCGTTTTATCCACATGTAAACTAAACCAATTAAGGCTGCTACTATTGGCATATAAATCATTATTGATTCCATAAATATTTTGATTTGTTAATTTAGCCTGCAAAAGTATCAAAATAAACGACAAATAAAAACCCCTTCTATAAGATAAAAAGAGGTTTTTAACTTGTTAGTAATTAGAGACTAAGAAACAAAATTAATTCTTGATAATTTTTCTGGTTATTTCGGTACCATTTATTGTCAATGAGACAAAATATACTCCTTTTGAAAGATTAGAAATATTCATACTATTATTTATGAGATCTTCTTCCAAAACTACTATTCCATTGGTATTATATATTCTCACATTCGTATTTACTAATTCAATACCAGAAATTGAAATGACGCTACTTGAAGGATTTGGGACAATTGAAAAACGTATGGCTTCAATATCAGAAATACCGAGCTCACAACTCGTTTCACTCCCACAGGCTAAATCATCAATAGGTGGTACATTTTCCGAAAATTGCGGCACATCATTTGGTCCAGCAGACCCAATACGTGTTCCATGGAACTGATTTGTACTACAATCTTGTACATCACAAGTAGAATTATTAATATCCATTTTATAGTATCCTATTAAATTTGGTTCTGTCCCTGAAATTTCTGTGGTATAACTAGCCAAAATTTCTGATGGCGTTTTTGCTACATCCCAAATGCGAAAGTCGTCCATTGATCCTCTAAAATATTCTCCTGGAAAACCACTACCCTCATAACTTCCTATTTGTGTAGGGGCATCTATACTAATATCTGCAACGGTCCCCGCATAATCCTCAAATGATAAAGGTTCTTCCACCCCGTTAATAAATAATGTAATCGTTTGATCATCATTGTATGTCATTGCTACATGATACCAAGTATCGACAGCAAGTACTTGTGTTCCCTCCACATATCGTGTATTTACAAACCAAACTTCGGTAACATAACCACTTAACAACCCATCAACAAGTTGAAAACCCCATCCAGTATAATTGTTGTTTGCATAACCCAGCTTAGAAATTATTTGCTGTACATTACTGTTAACATCAAGTTTTATCCAAGCTTCAATAGTAAATGAATCGGTGGCTTCAAAAGCAAAATTTTGCTGCAAATCAACCGTATCATCCACACTATCAAAATGTAAAGAATTGTTTTGAGCTGTTAATACTAGGCCACATAAAAGCATAAAGTAAAGTGTAATTTTTTTCATAATATCTTTGTTTTTATTTACTAAAATGTTCCTTAATCTTAATTTTGTTACCCATTCACCTCACATTAATCTTATACTAGTTTTGTTTTTACACAAGACAACTTGTTATTGCAAACACAAAAAGCCCTTCTTGCTTATTGCAAAAAGGGCTTTTGTTTTTTTAATGGAAAACTATTTAGATAGTAAAATCTCCGTTTTTCTTATGATCACTTGTCTCATAGCGCTCAACACAAGCATGTAAAATTGCATATGCTTCCTTAGCATCACCCCAACCTCCTACATCTACTTTTTTCTTTTCTAAGTCTTTATATACTTGAAAAAAATGCTCTATCTCTTTTAAGGTATGCTGGTTCATATCACTTAAATCGTTCAACCTGCTCCAAACGGGATCACTCACTGGAACACAAATCACTTTTTCATCTGGCCCTTTTTCATCTGCCATATGAAAAACACCTATAGGCTTTACCTCCACAACGCACATAGGGAATGTAGGCTCTCCTCCTAATACTAATACATCTAAAAGATCTCCATCCAATGCTAATGTTTCCGGAATAAAACCATAATCTGCTGGATACATCATGGAAGAAAACAACATACGATCAAAACGTATCTTTTTTAGTTCAAAATCATACTCATATTTGTTTCTGCTTCCCTTTGGGATTTCGATTAGTACATCGAAGGTTTTTTTTGCTATTGGACTCATAATTATTTTATTTTCGGGGTGCAAAAATACTACAATTTGTGAGTTAACACGTCAATTTAACAAAGTTTAAACGCTGCTATTATTTCAGGAGTAAAAAAGAAGGTACGTTTAAAAAGAGAAGCTAAAAGATCCGGTAATCCCAAATTTTCGGGCATCTGGATTTTCTATTTTGTCTAGATAATTTCCGCGGAAATTAAAATCTAATCGAAACACCTTAAAAATATTACCTACTCCTAACGAGTATTCATAATACACCTCTTCTGGCGCTCGCAAAAGTTGAACATCTGGCCCATTAAGTGCAATACTAGCATCACTAATCTCCCCATAGACTGCTCTGAATGCGACAATCTCTCTTAGATTCAATTTTCGAAGTAACGGAATTCGTGAAAAAATTCGTCCTCCAAAATTATGCTGTAAATGCAAGGTTGCATAGGTGTCACTCACAAACTCGTAAAAATCTAATTGCGAAAAGGTGTTATAAATACTAAATAATGTTTGGTTACCAGGAATAGGACTCAGTAAACCTAGAGGTACTGGATCAAAAGTAGTCCCTAGCTCTATAGTTGAGTACAAACGCCCTAAGCCACCTAAATTCCATGGTTGGGTATACAAGGCTTGCACTTTATTATATTCAAAATCCCCACCCAGAAAACCTTTAAACCCTTTTGAATACCCTAAAAAGAATGTAGGATAGGAACCATCATTTACTATATTTTGTTCAACACCATAGCCAGATGATTTGCGTCCAGGTGTATATTTAAAAGATAAATTAAGTTCGGGTTGATGTATCACATTTTGCTCCATGCCATCGTCATCTAAATAATCTAATGAAAATGTTCTTGTAGCAGATTGCAGGGTGCGATAGGTCCCATTAAGTCTGATTTCTAAATTTTTTGTTGGTTCTATAGACGCACCTATAGAAGTTAGATTAATCCGAGTTAGCTTATCATTTGCACCTACAGAAACTAATGAGGATGAGGCTAGATTTCTACCCAGCACATCATTACTCACCGTTAAGCTAGCTCCCGTTTGTTCTGTGTCTTTTCTATTACCTGCGTACAAGGTAAATCTACTCCCTCTATCGACGAGTACTTTTCCAGAAATACCATATTTAAAACGCTCATCTCTAAAGCCATAGGCCCCAAAAACCTCTAAACGCCAAGGATCATTTTGCCCAAAATAGGTTCTTCCACCCAAGCGTAATCGCAATCCTTCTGCTTCATTAAACCCGAAAATTGAAAATATAGGACCTACATCAAGATGGAGTGGCTCTATCAGATAGTATTGAGAGACTAAAGTTGCTCCAACATCATACAACATTTTAAATCGAGGCACCGTTTTTAAGGTGTCCAGCATTTGATAGACTCCCTTTTCATCTTTACTCAATTTCTCTAGGCGTCGTTCGTCCCAAAATTCATCATCGCGATTATACACCTCATAATCATAAGGATCTATCTGTTTGTTGTAAAATGATTTTTGCTTCGGAATGTCAAACTTGTAATTATCATATAATGTGGTTCGTTTTCCGTAGACACCTTGCGCATCTTCTTTTTTCTTAAAACTAAAATCACTCAAAAAATAATCACGCGTAATTAAAAATATAGAATCGTTTAATACGTCAAACTCCTGCTCTATATACACTTCACGTACCCAATTTAAGTTGGCGCTTTTAGAGGCCTGCATATTGATCTCTTTTATGGCCCAGGTAGAATCATTGACCCAAAAGTCCCCTTTAAAGGTAAGTTCATTTTTACGGCGTGGATAATACACAATATTGTAACACCATTTATCTTTTCTGTATGCGCTGTCTTGCAAGACATAATTATAGACATCAACCCCCGTTTTTGACAATGGACTTGTAAAAGCCTTGTCAAAGAATTTTAGATAATTATCGTACACGTTGTAGTCACTGTAAAGGTCTTTAACCAGCGCAATTAGTGTTTGATTATTACTAAATCCAGAATTCTTATTTCCTTCAAGAATTTCTTTTTCTTCTTTTATTTGGTTGTCGCCATACACCTTGGATGACGCTTCATTTACAAAGATAGGGAGGTAACTATTTCCAGTAATTCTAGAAGTATCTATCTGTTCAAAAATGAACTCCATACCTTTAAAGACTTTACTTTTTATAAGAGAGCTGTCAATGGTATTCAAATCAAACTCAAGCTTCTCATATTTATCATAGGCATATTGATCAAATTTTTTGACCCCGTTATCGCGGCGATTCTCCCAAATTTTCTTTAAGATATCTATTGCTGGATTATTTTTTTTATCTGTCTTACCCGAATAGATCTGCACCGTCCCTAGAGAAGACGCCTCTTCTACAAGAATAATTTCAAGCTTGTAGGTGGTTTTCTCTGAAATACCAATCTCTTGCGTTTCATAGCCCAGAAAAGAAACGATAATAGTATCATAACTTGACTCACTCTCTATGTAAAATCTTCCTTCTTCATTTGTGATTGTCCCTTCATAACTATTTTTAAACACCACATTTGCAAAAGGCACAGAAAGGCCAGTTTCATCTAACACCAACCCACTCACCTTGGTTTGCGAAAACGCAAAGGAACTAATCAATACTAAAGCAAGAAGAAATATTCTTTTCATAAAAATTTTAGAAATGTGCTATGTATAGGTCGAAACTTAAAGATACAAATTACGCCAAAATTAATACCGTAGGCAACCAAAGCATTCTTAAAGTTTAAGATGAGGCGATTTTTATTAAGCATCTTAAAGCACACGATTATCATCTCATCTTAAAAAAGGGAGAAAAAAAAAGCCAAAAACTTAAATAGCTTTTGGCTCTCCATTTTTTTAAATAATTCAATTTGTTAATCTTTATACATCACCTTTTTCACCGCCTTCACCACATCATCACTATTAGGCAACCACTCTGCCAATAATTCTGGTGAGTACGGCGCAGGAGTATCTGCTGTGTTTATTCTTTGTACTGGTGCGTCTAGATAATCAAACGCCTCGTTTTGTACTAAATACGTGATTTCTGAAGCAACGTTACCAAAAGGCCACGCCTCTTCTAGCACCACTAATCTATTTGTTTTCTTTACAGAAGTCAATATCGCATCACGATCCATAGGACGTACCGTGCGTAAATCTATGATTTCACACTCTATACCTTCTTTAGCTAACTCGTCTGCTGCTTTATAGGCTTCTTTAATAATTTTCCCGAAAGAAACAATAGTCACATCATTTCCTTTTCTTTTAATCTCTGCAACACCTAGCGGGATTAAATATTCTCCTTCTGGCACTTCACCCTTATCGCCGTACATCTGCTCACTCTCCATAAAGATTACTGGGTCGTTATCTCTAATTGCGCTCTTTAATAATCCTTTTGCATCCGCAGGATTACTAGGTACTACCACTTTTAGACCCGGTGTGTTTGCAAACCAGTTTTCAAAAGCTTGTGAGTGTGTTGCTGCAAGCTGCCCTGCACTAGCTGTTGGCCCTCTAAAAACGATAGGACAATTAAACTGCCCACCACTCATTTGTCTAATTTTTGCTGCGTTGTTAATAATCTGATCAATACCAACTAGTGAGAAATTGAACGTCATATATTCTACAATAGGACGGTTACCGTTCATAGCAGAACCGATAGCGATACCAGCAAAACCAAGCTCTGCAATAGGAGTATCAATGACACGTTTTGCGCCAAATTCGGCTAACATGCCCTTACTAGATTTGTAAGCTCCGTTATATTCTGCGACCTCCTCACCCATAAGGTAAATTGTATCATCTTTGCGCATCTCTTCGCTCATTGCTTCGCAAATGGCCTCTCTAAATTGTATTGTTTTCATCTCTTGTGCCCGCATAGGCGGGAGTCTTTTAATTAGTGGGCTGCATCAATAAAAGCAGCACCTCAAAAATATAATCTTCACTACAGAAATAGTAAACAATCACAATTGGCAATAGTGTTTCATATTTCAGAATAACAAAAATAATAGTATTTTCTAATTAAGACCATTTTGTTTACTAAAAATAGAATAGTCTTAAAATTATTCATTAAAAATACTATGCACGCATAGTAAATGACGCAATAATTCATTATCTTCGCATTCCGTATTTTAAACGAATAAAATCAAGGTTTTAACCCTTTCATATTTCAGAAATACGCATAAAAAATCTAAGTTTAACACAAGACCTTTTTAGAAAGGTTGTAATAGTTCCCCGACTTCTCGGGCAATAAATATGAAGATTTTAGTATGTATCAGCCATGTGCCAGATACCACTTCAAAAATTAATTTTACAGACGGTGACACCAAGTTTGATACTAATGGTGTACAGTTTGTGATCAATCCTAACGATGAGTTTGGCTTAACACGCGCTATGTGGTTTAAAGAAAAACAAGGTGCTGCGGTGCACGTTGTTAACGTAGGCGGAGCTGAAACAGAGCCAACTTTGCGTAAAGCCTTAGCGATAGGTGCAGACGAGGCGATTAGAGTGAACACACCAGCAACGGATGGTTATTCTGTAGCAAAACAATTGGCTGCAGTGGTAAAAGATGGCGGTTATGATTTAGTTATTGGTGGTCGTGAATCAATTGATTATAATGGTGGTATGGTGCCAGGAATGTTAGCAGCAATGCTTGATGCAAATTTTGTAAACACCTGTATTAGCCTAGAAGTTGAAGGAACAAATGCAACGGCAATTAGAGAAATTGATGGCGGTAAAGAAACCATCAAAACAAGCTTACCTTTAGTAGTAGGTGGTCAAAAAGGATTAGTAGAAGAAAGCGATCTTCGTATTCCTAATATGCGCGGTATTATGCAAGCAAGATCTAAACCACTTCACGTGAAAGAAGGGGTAGATGCTAGCAGCGAAACAACTACCCTAAGCTTCACAAAACCAGCCCCAAGGGGTGCTGTTAAACTTGTAGATAATGTAGATGACCTCATCGACTTATTACACAACGAAGCGAAGGTAATTTAATCACAAAATTTTAATCAGTTGATTGAATTTTCTCCCTCTGGGAGAAATGCCGAAGGCAAAGAGGGCAACCCAATCACAATTAAACTCAAAAAGAAATGAGCATTTTAGTATATACAGAATCAGAAGGCGGAAAGTTCAAGAAAATCGCACTAGAAGCGGTGTCTTACGCAAAAGGAATTGCAGATATGATGGGAACATCTGTTACAGCTATTTCAGTAAATGGTGGTGACGCGAGCGCACTCGCTGCTTATGGCGCAGACAAGGTACTTGAAGTTGCAAACGACAAATTAAATAACTTTAACGCAGCGGCCTATGCAGATACGGTTGCTCAGGCGGCAAAGGCAGAAGGAGCCAAAGTAGTAATCCTTACCTCAAGTGCAGACAGTAAATTTATGGCGCCCTTGGTTGCTGTAAATCTAGAAGCGGGGTATGTTGCAAACGTAACGGCTTTACCCCTTAGCGACTCTCCTTTTAAAGTAACACATACCGTTTTTACAAACAAGGCTTTTGCTACTTCGGAAATAGCAACAGATGTAAAAATTATCGGACTTGGTAAAAATGCGTATGGTTTAAAAGAAAACAGTGGCGCGGGTGCTGCAGAAGCTTTCGCACCATCTTTAACTGAAGCAGATTTTTCAACCGAAGTGGTTTCTGTAGATAAAGCGACAGACAAGGTTACCATTGCAGATGCAGAAATCGTTGTGAGCGCAGGTCGTGGCCTAAAAGGTCCAGAAAACTGGGCAATGATAGAAGAAATGGCAGATATCTTAGGCGCAGCAACTGCGTGCTCTAAGCCTGTTAGTGATATGGGATGGAGACCACATAGTGAACACGTGGGGCAAACTGGAAAACCAGTAGCATCTACTTTATATATCGCCATTGGTATTAGTGGAGCGATCCAGCATTTAGCTGGAATTAACTCTTCTAAAGTGAAGGTGGTGATTAATAACGACCCTGAAGCTCCTTTCTTTAAAGCAGCAGATTACGGGATTGTAGGTGATGCTTTTGAAGTAGTACCGCAACTCAATGAAAAGCTAAAAGAATTCAAGGCTCAAAATTCATAATTTTTAGTATTTTGTACCCTTGTAAAAAAGGCTGTTTAAATATGGACAAACACCTATTTAAATAGCCTTTTTTATTTTCAGAAAGCAAAACTGCCTACTGAAATTGAAAACTGAAAACTGACCATGAGTCTTGTACGCTTAAATATTAAAGGAATCTCTTATAGCCAAACGCAGAACGGCGCCTATGCGCTTATTCTAAATGAAGTGGATGGAGATCGCAAATTACCTATTATCATTGGAGCTTTTGAGGCACAATCCATCGCGATTGCCTTAGAAAAAGAAATTAAACCACCTCGCCCACTCACACACGACTTGTTTAAAAATTTTGCAGACAGATACGATATTGTCATAAAACAAGTGATTATTCATAAACTAGTGGATGGCGTTTTTTACTCGAGTATTATATGCGAGCGCGAAAACATTGAAGAGATCGTTGACGCTAGAACAAGTGATGCTATCGCATTGGCTTTACGTTTTAACGCTCCCATCTTCACATACAAAGACATACTAGATAGTGCTGGAGTGTATTTAAAAGCAGGCAACAAAGACGATAGTAAACCTGATATAGAAAACGAAGATGCACTAATTGAAGACCTCATTACTGGAGGTGACAAAGAAGTACTTAAGGCGGTCACAGAAAACTATGCCAAGTACTCCAATAAAGAACTGAATAAAATGCTGGGCAAAGCTGTAGCAGATGAAGATTATGAAAAAGCCGCTAGACTGCGTGACGAAATATCTAAAAGAAAATAAAAACTTAAACGACCCTTCGCCTTATGCGTAATCTATTAATTTGTGCTCTATCTATTTTTACCTGCGCTATGGTGCAAGGTCAATCCATAGAACGTGATTGGGATTTAGCCGCTATAACAAATACGGCAGGAGATTCAACAAATTCCTTTTTAGAGGCAGACACCTTTTCTTTTAAGGATGGAGCTTTTAAGTTTTCATCAACTGCAAAAAATAAGGAAGTTGCAAATGGAGATTATATTTATCAGGAAAATTTATTAGTTCTTTTTTTTTCACAACCTAAAGACACAATTAGCAGATATCGCATAACAGACCTTACTGACACTGCACTAACTTTTGTTGGGCCTGAAGCTATTTATAATCTTACTACCCCGGTGCAAGAAGAGACGACGGCCGTTATAGCTGCGGAAACATCAAACTCCAACCTAAAGCTAGACGAGTCAAAATCTGTCGGGATTACTGCTAACGGTATAGGTAGAGGATTAATAGGAATGGTGTTTTTACTGCTTGTATGTTTCTTACTCAGCGCAAATAGAAGAAAAATCAACTGGAGACTCGTAGGTTCTGGATTATTGATGCAAGTGGTTTTTGCGCTATTAGTTTTGAAGGTCCCTTTTGTGGCTAGAATATTTGACTTTATCTCTAGAAAAGTAGTCCAGTTTTTAAACTTTTCTGAGAAAGGCTCAGAGTTCCTTTTTGGTGGCTTAGTTACAGATATGAACACCTTTGGGTACATATTCGCATTTAAAGTATTACCAACCATCATCTTCTTTTCTGCCTTCACGTCTTTATTATATTACTTAGGGATTCTGCAATTATTTGTAAAAGCTTTTGCCTGGATAATGAGTAAAACTATGCGCCTTAGTGGAGCAGAAAGTCTTGCTGCTGCTGCCAATATATTTATAGGACAAACAGAGGCACCTTTAGTTGTAAAACCATACCTAGACAAAATGACCAAGTCTGAGATGCTATGCCTTATGGTAGGTGGTATGGCGACCATTGCCGGTGGTGTACTCGCTGCATTTATTGCCTTTCTGGGCGGTGATGATCCCGTAGAACAAGCTCTGTTTGCAAAACATTTATTAACAGCATCAATCATGTCTGCGCCCGCTGCGATAATCATTGCAAAAATGCTCTATCCAGAAACAGAAGAAGTAGATCGAAAACTAGATATAAGTAAAGATAAGATAGGGACAAACGTCCTTGACGCCATCTCCCGAGGTACCACAGAAGGTTTAAAATTAGCCGTAAACGTAGGTGCCATGTTATTAGTATTTACTGCAGTTATGGCGGTATTTAATTGGATTTTTGTTGATTGGATAGGAGCACCATTAGGATTAAACGAAAAAATAGCCGTTGCAACAGATGGGCGCTATGAAGGGCTCTCCCTTCAATATTTACTAGGAAACATCTTTGCGCCAGTCGCTTGGATAATAGGCGTACCAACAGAAGATATTACAGCCGTTGGACAACTCTTAGGAGAAAAAACGATACTCAATGAATTCTTTGCATACGCATCACTTAGCGGAATGAAAGCTTCAGGAACAATTGTTCATTATCGTTCTGTTGTAATCGCAACCTACGCACTATGTGGTTTTGCTAACTTTGCCTCTATTGGGATACAAATAGGTGGAATAGGCGTACTTGCCCCTAAACAACGTGGCACCTTAGCTAAGTTTGGAATCAAAGCACTAATAGGCGGGACTATTGCAGCACTTTTAACAGCTACTATTGCTGGAATGCTGATTGGATGATACGGTTCTTGTTTTTCTTAACTAAAATTGGGTTAATAACTTATAATAAATCCCTTTAATTATAGTTAACAGAAGGCTGCTACTTTTATATTTTTAGAACATCAAATACTAATAAGTATTAATTAAAGGGATACCCGCCTACGCGGGCATTATTATGAAGCAATATCACGACTTACTCAAACACGTTCTAAAAGAAGGAATAGAAAAATCTGACCGCACAGGTACGGGTACAAAAAGTGTTTTTGGCCATCAAATGCGTTTTGACCTCAGTGAAGGTTTCCCTATGGTGACCACAAAAAAAGTGCATTTAAAATCAATTATTTACGAACTCCTTTGGTTTTTAAAAGGCGATACAAATATTAATTACCTTAAAGAAAACGGGGTGCGTATCTGGAACGAATGGGCAGATGACAATGGTGACCTTGGCCCTGTTTATGGACATCAATGGCGCAACTGGAACAGTGAAGGCATTGATCAAATTGCAGACATTATTGAAACACTTAAGAAAAACCCTGACAGCCGCAGGATGATGGTAAGCGCCTGGAACCCTAGTGTGATGCCAGATACTAGCAAACCTTTTTCTGATAATGTAGCCAATGGAAAAGCGGCTTTACCACCGTGTCACGCATTTTTCCAGTTTTATGTAGCCAACGGAAAACTGTCATGTCAATTGTACCAACGAAGCGCAGACATATTTTTAGGCGTACCTTTTAACATTGCATCTTATGCTTTGTTTACAATGATGATGGCACAAGTTTGCGGTTATGAAGCGGGAGATTTTATTCATACTTTTGGCGACGCTCACATTTACAACAATCACATGGAGCAAATTGAGCTACAATTATCAAGAGATCTGCGTCCTTTGCCGAAAATGACAATAGATCCAGCAGTAAAAGACATTTTTGGCTTCACTTTTGATAGCTTTACATTAACTAATTATAATCCGCATCCGCACATTAAAGGTGCTGTTGCCATCTAAACCCTACTAAATGAAAAATATCCTACTAGTTTTTGCCCTTATTTTATCTACTGCAACATTTGCCCAAGAAGATTGGGGAGATATTAAAGGAAACACAATTACCATGACAGAGGTTGCACCAGTATGGCCTGGTTGTTCAGGATCTACAGCTGCAAAGAAGGCTTGCTTCAACAAAAATCTTAACCAACATATCGTGACTAACTTTAAGTATCCTATGGAGGAATACAAAAAGAACATTCAAGGAAGAGTGGTTGTAGATTTTGTGATCAATGAAGAAGGTAAGCCAGAAATACAAAGCATTACTGGAGGGAATAAAGGATTACAAAATGAAGCAAGACGTAGTATTATGTTAATACCACAAATGAAGCCTGGAATGTTAGCTGGAAAGCCAAGAGCAATCAAGTATAAAGTGCCTTTCAACTTTAAGACTGGGAAATAAGGTGAATTTCTTTAAAAAATATATAATAGCGACCGTATTTATTATGATAAGTGCGGTCTCTTTTTGTCAAAAAAATGAAACAGTTCCATTTGCCAGTTTAGAAAAAGTACCCGTCTACCCGGGTTGCGAAATTTACCAGACCAACTTAGATTTAAAAAAATGCTTATCACAAAAACTAAGAGAATTTGTAAGTCACAACTTTCATGTTTCTGTAGGTAAATCTTCACCATTAGCAGGAAGACAACGTATTAGCATACAGTTTAGAATTAATAAAGAAGGTAAAGTAGATGATGTGAAAGCAAGAGGACCTCATCCTGCTCTTGAGAGAGAGGCGAAACGCGTTATGGCAGATGTACCAGCTATGAAACCTGGAATAGAAAAGGGTAAACCCGTAGGCGTGCTATATTCATTACCAATAATATTTGGAAAAGAAACTAATGAGCAGAAGAAAGCTAGAAAAAAACAAGAGCGAAAAACCAAAAAGACAAGTTAATAGCCAGCTTTAACATGTCTTAAACATAATTACTTTTAAAAATAAGTATCTTTAGAGTGTCTCGACTAATAGGTCAAGACACTTTTTTTATGACTGAAAAAGACACCCTTATTTCTTTTTTTTCTGAAACGCGTTTACAAACAGAGACGCTTTGCAAGCCATTAGAAATAGAAGATTATGTAGTACAACCCATTGATGACGTCTCGCCGCCTAAATGGCATTTAGGACACTCTACATGGTTTTTTGAAGAATTCATTCTAAAACATTATAAACCCAACTATCAGCTTTATAATGAAGATTTTGCCTTCGTTTTTAACAGCTATTATGAGACGCTGGGCAAAAGAGTAGTGCGCAGTGATCGCGGAAATCTCTCTCGACCTAGTGTTGCTCAAGTGTATGAGTATCGGCACTATGTGACCAAAGAATTAGAAGAATTATTATCTCAGCATATTTCCGAAGCTATTAAAGCACTGCTGCTAGTTGGCATACATCACGAAAAACAACACCAAGAATTACTGCTTACAGATATAAAATATATTTTAGGCAACAATCCTTTATTACCTGCTTATACTAATCAAATAAAAGAGCACAAGTCGATTGCGATTTCTAACCAATGGATTGCTATAACAGAAGGTATTTATGAAATTGGACATCTAGACACATCCCAATTTCATTATGACAACGAGCTGGGTAGACACAAAACATACTTACACGATTATCGTATTTGTAACAACCTCGTGACGAATGCAGAATACATAGATTTTATTGAAAATGGAGGGTATAAAGATTTTAACCTTTGGCACGCTGAGGCTTGGGATTGGATAAAAACGCAACACATTACACAACCCATGTATTGGCATAAAATAGACGGACACTGGCATCATTACACCTTAAATGGTTTACATAAAATAGACCCAGACACTCCAGTGACTCACATTTCTTATTTTGAGGCATTTGCGTACGCACAATATAAAAATTGCCGCTTGCCTACGGAGTTTGAATGGGAAGCCGCGCAAAGCAAATTTAACTGGGGACAACGCTGGGAATGGACAGAGAGCGCCTATCTCCCCTATCCCAATTATGTGAAACCACCTGGAGCTTTGGGTGAATATAATGGTAAATTTATGGTGAACCAGAAAGTTCTGCGAGGTGGCTCTATTGCAACCGCCTCAAATCATACAAGGTCCACTTACCGTAATTTTTTTCAAACTAATTTACGCTGGCAATACACCGGCATCAGACTCGCAAAATAAATGACTTCGGAAACATTAAATACATTAGATACATCTTTTAAAAAGGAAGTTTATGAAGGCTTGACCAGTTCACTTAAATATCTTTCATCAAAATATATTTACGATAAAAAAGGAGATAAGTTATTTCAAGATATTATGGGCATGCCATCCTATTACTTGACAGACTGTGAGTATGAAATCTTCTCACAACAAAAGGTAGAAATTGCAGCTCTTTTTGAAACAAAAGGAGGTTTTGACCTCATCGAGCTAGGTGCCGGTGATGGCAAAAAAACAAAAGTGTTGCTCAAACATCTAGTTGACAACAAATCAGTCTTTACCTACAAACCCATAGATATAAGCCAAAATGCGATAGACTCTCTGTCCGTTAAGCTTTCTGAAGAGATCCCCAACCTTGCTGTAGATGCTGAAATTGGAGAATACTTTGAAGTCCTAGATCGTTTAAAGCAATTGGACGCTAGAAAAAAAGTGATTATGGTTCTAGGTTCAAACATAGGAAATCTATTACACCCAAGAGCGATCCAATTTTTGACGCAATTAAAAGACACAATGAATCAAGGTGATTTACTGTTTATGGGCTTTGATCAAAAGAAGGATCCAGAGATAATCTTAGATGCTTATAATGATCCTGAAGGGATTACAGAAGCCTTCAACAAGAATCTTTTGCATCGCATAAATACTGAGCTTGGCGGAAATTTTAATGTAGATACCTTTAAACACTGGGAAGTATACGACCCAGAAACGGGTACTGCAAAGAGCTTTTTAGTTTCTCAAAAGGCGCAAGAAGTAACAATTGAATCAATTAATCTTACCATAGCGTTTAAACCTTGGGAGACCATACATACCGAAATCTCACAAAAATATGACGATGAAGTTGTGCATTGGCTTGCAAAGGAATCTGGTCTTAAAATCAAAACAGATTTTATAGACTCAAAAGGATATTATAAAAATTATGTATTTTTAAAGTGAGAAGGAGTACTAAAATAAACTCTATATTATGAAAGCAACATGGAACAATCAAGTCATTGCAGAAAGTGACAATACTGTAGTCATTGAGAATAATCATTATTTTCCTGCTGATAGCATTAAGAAAGCATATTTTAAAAGTAGTGAAACACAATCCAATTGCCCGTGGAAAGGTGTTGCCTCTTATTTCACGCTTGAAGTTGACGGAGTTGAAAACAAAGATGCTGCCTGGTTTTACCCAAAAACCTCACACGCAGCAAAAGCCATTGAAGGCCATATCGCTTTCTGGAAAGGGGTGAATATTACTGAATAA
>CALIAF010000037.1 GCA_938041335.1 uncultured Ulvibacter sp.
ATTTACCTAACAACAACTGGATTAGACAAACACACGGTAGTAAGTCTGTGTCTTTAGGAAACATAATAGGTGCTTATGCTAATGCAGGTGGTAGTGGTCGTCTTGCTGAGTTTGCGCACGATGAAGAAGAGATAGCTTTAGAAAAAGAATTTGGTGGTCTAGCAGATAAGTTACATACAGCACTTCACGAAGTGGTAGGTCACGCAAGTGGACAGATAAATGAAGGAGTAGGGACGCCAAAAGAAACTTTAAAGCGTTACAAATCTACTATAGAAGAAGGTCGTGCAGATTTATTTGGTCTTTACTATTTAATGGACCCTAAGCTACAAGAATTAGGTCTTGTTCAAGACTGGGAAAAAACAGGGAAAGCTGCTTATGATGGCTATATTCGTAACGGGATGATAAGTCAATTAGTTCGTCTTGAATTAGGTGATGATGTAGAAGAGGCACATATGGTAAACCGTCAGTGGGTGAGTGCTTGGTCTTATGAGCGTGGTTTGAAAGAGGGCGTTATTGAGAAGGTAACTCGTGATGGAAAGACGTATTATGACATCAAGGATTACACAAAACTTCGTGCTATTTTTGGCGAACTCTTAAAAGAAACACAGCGTATAACATCTGAGGGTGATTATGAAGCGGGGATGAATCTTGTGGAGAATTACGGTGTAAAAGTAGACCAGACCTTGCATAAAGAGGTGTTAGAGAGAAACAGTAAGTTTAAATCTCCTCCTTACAGTGGTTTTGTAAATCCAATGATTGTTCCTACTATGGATGACGACGGAAACATTACAGGTTTCAACATTGAGCAGCCAGAGAGTTTTGAGTCTCAAATGTTAGAGTATGCTAAAACGTATGGAAATTTAAAATAAGAAGCGCTTTTCTAGTATGTCTTCGTATTTAAAATGGAAATCCCTCTTATTTTTAGATAAGAGGGATTTTTCTATAAAAACGGTGGGATTAATTCATTTGGCTAATTGCAAACCTCATTTTGTTTTTATAGAAATCCAAAACCAATTCCAAAATTAAATAATGGCAGACCAGAACTTCCTAGAAAACGTATGTCCTCTATAGCTTCAATTTGTTTGCTATTTCCGTCTTGGCTTATCGTTATAAATTCGTTAGGTAGACTACCAAAACCATAACCTAATTCAAGTCTAAAATAAAATGTTCTCCCTAGTTTAACACCAATCTTAGCATTGATGCTGTTAAATTCCACTTTTGCATTTCCGGGGCCGAAAGAGCCATCATCAAATTCTGCTTCTGGATTGTAAACATCTGCATTAAAAGAAGCATAACTAAGTCCGCCATAAAAGCCTTTACCAGTATCGTTTGCATAAACATTTGCGCCAAACTCAATGTTGCTAAACTTTATTTCCAAATCACTTAGATTAAATTTAAAAGGATTGTAGTCTATGGTGGGAGCGACTCTTCCTCCTAACAATTCTGTCACATATTCCACATTAATAGAAATGATGTTAGGTATGCCATCTTTAATACCTACTCGTAAGGGTTTAATGCTTTTTTCGGCAACTATGTTTCCGTTTTTCGCTTTTAATCCATCGCCATTGTTTTGTGCGTAAGTAGTACCAACGCAAAGCATAAATAGTAGTCCTATTGTTATTTTATGTATCGTTTTCATAATCAATTATTTTACACGGGCTTGAAATTCAGAAATAACACCTTCATAGCTTCTTAATACACGATCCCATTCTTTAAATAACTCATCGCTTTTTACGCTCACCATAGGAAATTCAGATGCTTCACTAACTAGCTTTACTTTAAAAACTAGCGGCTCTGTAGAGGCTTCTTTTACTATAATTCTTGTGCGCACTGTGCTCTGTAGAAAGGTTTTTAATTGCCACGAGGTTCTTAAATATCCCGTTTCTTTATCTGTCATTTCTATAACATCTATGCTAGATAGTACGATCTGGTTAATAAGTTTCCAGGCGGTGTCTTTATCCATTGTTTCTACTTTCATCTCTATATCTACATTTGCAATATCTGTTTGCACAGAAGCATCAAAGGCATCATCACGACGCATCTCAATGTAATACGATTTTGGTGGAGAAGTCATTCCTTTTTTATTGCAGAATTCTATTTTCTCAGTAAGCCATCCTATTTTTTTTGCGATCACTGTGACACAGTCTTTGCTTGGCACTGTAATCACTGTAGAGCCTTTTCCAATGAGTTTTCCGTTTACGTAAATTTCTGCATCTGTTTCAGAGATGCCTAGCTCCACTTTCTTTTTGCCTAGGACATCTATGTTTGTTGTAAACGTTGATGCTTGTAAGGAGAAAAATGTGATTAAAATCGTGGCTAAGGTGAGTATTTTTGTTTTCATTTTTTATGGTTTATAGATTATTAATTTAAAGCAAACTTATATGCAAATTGATCTTAAAGTAATACCCTTTGAAGGGTAGATTTTGTGTTTATAATTCTTCTGAGAATCCGTCTGAGTCATACAAAAGGCGACCTGTGTTGTTCTCTATAAAAGCGCCATCTGGATCGCCTCCGTCATCTATCATGATTAAACCAACTTGAATGTCTCCCAATCCTCCATCTTCAATAGATCCAGAAATGGCAAATGTGGTTTCCGCTACATTCCCATTTAGTGTTACGTTTACTTTTAGAAACACAGAAAAGTCGTTGCCTTCTCCAGAGATAAATGAGCCGTCACCATCATACGTTTCCGCTCCATTTACGCCATTAAAATCTATAGTAAGGCTTGTATTATCTTGATTACTAAAGATCATACTGAGATCAGGAAATTGGCTTCCTGTGGTATCTCCGTTTACTGAGCTTGCTTGTAATATGAAGGGTGTAGCATTAAATACCCCTTCTATGTTAGGTGGGTTTGATCCCGTATTGATATCGAGCCCAAGGCTAATTAATTCATCTAAAACATCAGAGTTATAGAAGTTCTCAATGTCGCTTATTGATCCGTCAAAACCAGCATCGTTTTCTTCGTCATCTTTTTTACAACTTGTAGTTACTGCGGCCATTAGCAGGCCCATAAGAATCATTTTTTTCATCGTGTTTTTAGTTTAGGATTTATGTTCCAAAACTAGGCTCAGAATAGCGCAAAAAAAATACCCCGTGAGGGGTATTTTTAAGAGCCTATGTTGTGAATAAATTTTGAAGTTTGTTGTGTTGTTATTTTAATTTAATAAAGTCACCCGCAAATTCCATTCCTATAGCTACTTGAGTTCCTCCAAATCCTGGTATTTTATCTTTATTATTATTTACAGAAATAACGGTGAATAATTTCACCTTATTGATATATGTATTTAAGGAAAAATCAACTCCTAAATACGATTGATCAAATACCTGAACTTCATCAATTATTAATTCTTTGTTTTTTATATCTCCTAGAAAGGAGCGATAAGATAAAAGTGCCTCGAATGTCAATTGGACTTTATTATCATCATTTTCATCAAATTCAAAAGGATTTACATATCCTCCTAATTGAAATTGAAAAGGAGATCCATCTAAAGAAGTTTCGTCTAGCTTATAATTGTTGTCTGCTATTTTTAACTTAGAAAGAACACCAAAATATTCATTAATTGAGCTTGCTAAATTTATGTTTAGTGATTGTCCACCTAAATTAGGGTTTATTAGAGAATTACCATACTGTCCAAGAGTGTTGATTTCTACATCTTGCTTCCCGTTTATAGAATAAAACAAACTAAGGTTAATAACAGAAGTGCTAACACTAATTCCTAAACTCCCCGTCGGTGTTGCGTTTTCTGGAGCGTCTTCAGAGGCTGTAGCTAAGCCTAAAATACCACCGGCACCGTAGATGTCTATTGAGGTGATTTTTCGCCAATCACCGTCTTCTTGCGCAACATTTTCTTCTTCTTCTTCATTTTCTATTATATTTCTGACTCCACTAACAAAAGCTTGTGAATAGACAAATGAAGTGCTAATTAGAAAAAGTAATGCCCATAAATATTTAGTCATAGTAATTTTCATTATGATAGTTTTATTTGGTTAATTTTAAAATTCATATTTTTTTTCAAGCGCATATCTAAGCAGCTCTCCCTTACCTTTAAGGCCTAGTTTACTGATCATGTTTTTACGGTGCTTTTCTACTGTACTCACTGCCGTAAAACGTATGGCGCCTATTTCACTACTCGATTTTCCTTGACCAATAAGTTTTAAGATATCTCGTTCGCTTTTAGAAAGTAGATTCTTGGCTTTAGTGGTATTGCTTTCCGGATTCAAGAATGCTGGGTCAATATTTTGGTCAAAAAAGGTTTCGCCTGTAACTACCGTTCTAATGGCATGTAACACTTCATCAAGCGGTGAGTTTTTGAGAAGATAACCAGATGCCCCAGCGGCTATCATTTGAGCTACAGCATCTTCTTGATCAAACATACTAAAGGCAATCACCTTTATTTCGGGATGCTTTTTTTTGAGCAATTTAGTCGCTGAAATACCATCAATTTTTGGCATTTTAATATCCATAAGAACGACTTTAGGGCGTTTATGATCTACTATTTCTAATAAACGCTCACCATCATTTGCATGGCCTACCACTTCTATATCTTCTTCATATTTCAGCAATAATTGTATGCCGTCTACGAGTGATTGATGATCTTCTGCAATTGCGACTGTTATCATAATGGAATATCTATTAATATGGTTGTGCCATTGCCTGGCGTACTATCAATCTCCATAGTTCCATCTATATGCTCTACGCGTCGTTCAATACTTGCTAGACCCATACCACTCTTGTCAATAATCATTCTTGGGATAAATCCTTTGCCGTTGTCTTCAATGATAATGCTCAATTCATCTTCATGTGGAGTTAGAGAGACGCTGGCTTCTGTTGCTTCTGCGTGTTTAATGATATTGGTGATTAGCTCCTGCACGATTCTAAAAATGGTTATTTCTTTTGTGCTTTCTAGTCGTTGTTCCAGACCGAAATTTTCTACAATTACTTGAAGTCCATGGGCAGAAGAAGCGTTCTTGGCTAATTTTTGTAATGCCGGGAGTAAACCATTTTTTGCAATCACTCCACTATTTTTAAGATGCGCCATATCTCTGATTTCTGCATAGGCATCATCGAGTAAGATGCTGGTTTTTGAGAACAGTTCATCCATCGTATCAAGCTTATCTCGATGTTGCGATAAGTGATTAAATTGAAGTTTTGCCGCAGCAAGAGTAGCACCCACAGAGTCGTGCAAATCTTCGGCTAGTTTTTTCCGTTCTTTTTCTTGACCCACTAACATCGCATCAATGGTATTTAATTCTTGTTCTTTTAGCACTTTTTCTGTTTTCTGTATTTCTATCTCTCGTTCCTGTTCTGCGATGCGTTGTTTGCGTTTTGTGTTTTTTTGAATGAGAGAAAAAATGATCGAGCCTAATATGAGCATTCCTAGGGCTGCAAACAATAAATTTCTATTTGTTGTTCTTTTTAGATCTAATGCTAAGTTCTCAGATCTTAGCTTTTCATTGTCATATTTTTCTTTGACATCGTTAATAAGAGTATTTTGTTTCGTGATATTTAATTGCTCCTTAATGGAGTCTAGTTTTTTCATAAAAGCATAGGTGCTATCATACTTTTTAAGGCCAGCATAAGCTTGCACAAGGTTTTCATATAATAGTCTCTTCTTGTTAAGAGAGTATGTTTTGATTACAATAGAATCGGCTCGCGTGAAATATATAATGGCTTTGTCATATTTTGATTCTTTGAGGTAGCTATTTCCTATATTATTATAAACGTAAAATAATTCTTCGTGATCTGTCTTGTTGTCTTGTTTGAGTAGTTGTAAGGCATTATTTAGGTACAGACGAGCGGAGTCAAATTTTTTCGTTCTATTGATATGTAAAACAGCTAAATTTGAATGAAGGTTTGCTTGTTGTTTAATGCTGTCGATATCTATGTAAATAGCTAAAGATTTAATAAAATACTCCTTAGGGATTTCCACATTTTTAGCACTAAAATTAGTAATGCCAAGGTTATTATATGCTTTTGCCAGCATCTCTTTTGAATTACTATTGATTGCATATTCATAAAAAGCATTAAAATATGGAGTTGGATTAACCGACAACTTTTTTTGAGAATCAAGTAGTGAGAAAATTTCTAGATTGATTTCTGCTTCATTTTTCTTGTTCCCAATTTTTTTATATTCTTTAAGGGCTTTTTTGTAAAAAAAGAATGCAGAATCTTCTTTGTTAATTGATTCATAACACTGCCCAATAATTGACAGATTTTCAGGGCTTCTCAGTGTGTTTATGTTTCCTTGTGATTTGTAAATTTTAATAACTTCTCTATAGTTCTTTTGCACAAGGAGTGAATCTACCGCTGCTTTATCAAGGGTAGATAATTGCCCGAACATAAGTCCGGGCAATAATAAAAATATGTAGAATAGTTTAGTTGCCACCTTTTAGAATGCTGCCATCTACTTCTTTAGGTTCTGCATTAACTCCTTTTGGTACTAATTCGTCACATTTACAATCATAATTATAGTCATTATAAGTGCTCGTTTCCTTTAATATACAATCTTTTAGACAAGAAGTCATTTCGCTTACCGCAGCAGGGTTGTTGTCATGAAGTATTTTAACAATTATCATTTTATCTGCCAGTAGCTTGGTGTCATCTGGGAATAATTTTTTTAATTGAAATTCTGCTTCAATGATATGTGAAGCTTTTATTCCAAGAGTTGGTTGTCCAGAGTTTCCGTCTAGATGCACTACAATTGCATTAAATTTTGCAGATGTAACATTAGTTGCTCCTACTATTTTCATAGATGCATTGGTCACAGGAAGATGCATTTTAATTTTATTTTTAGAAACTGAAAAAATATTGTTCGCATTAGTTACGTCTAGAGTGTGTCTTTGCGAGTTGCCATCACTTACTCTTAAAACTCGATTATTAGAAGTCGTGGGTTTTACCCAATTAAATACTACCGTCTCTTGGCTATTATTTTTGACTGCCTTTTCTGCAGATTGTTCAACAGATTCAGCATTGTTTTGAATGTCGGTATTTGTTTTTTTGCCCTTCTCATTGCAAGAGAAAAGAAATCCCGTAATAGTTAAAAGTGTAACAGCTAAAATTAATGGTCTCATGTTGTTTGGTTTTAAGTAACAAATATTTGATTAAATTCAAGTAAATAACATACCCATTACTGGGTATATTTAAAATATAAAAAACCAAAGGAAACCTACATGATGGGCATGAAAAGTGAAGTGTACACAGTCGAGCTGAGTAGTGATTTATTTGGTTAGTTGGGGCTAAAGTACCCTCTTATTATAAACTATGGTACTTGTGAAGAAAAAAATATTTTTGTATTAAAACTGTGAAAGTTACTGTTTTAAAGCATATTTAATAGCTACCAGCAACCCAACAAAAACAAGAAATCCTATCAATATAAGATAACTTCGTTTGTAATGTTTTTTGTGAAGTTTCACATCTTTTCTGTAGCTAATCACCATAATAATGGCAAAAGCAATTACAAATAAAATAGAAAAAATGATTTGCCCAGTACTTAACATATTTATGTAGTTTTACGGCTGCAAAAATACAATAGAAATACGAAGTGGTTCACTAGTATTATCTTTATTGCTGAAATATCACATCTTTTATGTTTTCGCGAAAGCGATAAAAAATACATTATTAATCTAAAAATTTCGCGCCTGCGCGGACAAAACAGATGAAAAACAAAATAGACGCAGTACATGCATTTCACACCGCTTTTGGTTTAGGTATTAACAACGCACCTATTGCAGATATTGGTGAAAGAAGAAACCAACTAAGGTTTGAGTTAATGCGTGAAGAAAATGAAGAATACCTGGAAGCCGCTTCTAATAATGATCTTGTTGAGGTCGCAGATGCACTAGGAGATATGCTTTACATTCTTTGCGGGACAATTATAGAGCATGGCATGCAACATAAGATTGAAGAAGTCTTTAATGAGATTCAGCGAAGTAATATGAGCAAACTAGGTGCAGATGGTAAACCTATTTATCGTGAAGACGGGAAAGTCTTAAAAGGCCCTAATTATTTTAAGCCTAATATTGCAGAAATTTTAAAGAAGTAATAGGAAGAACAAAGAGAAAGAATCAGGAAAAAAGCCGGCACCTTTTTGATACAAGACCCAAGGTCAAATAAAAAATCTCGATGGAGCTCAGCTACATCGAGATTTTTATTTGTCTGTCTCTGATTAAAGTACAACTATATTAATTGATTTTCCATTAATTATATTGGTAAATCTTGATAAGTAAAACGTTAACCGTAAATTGCTATTTAAGATTGATGAATCTAAATTTATTTAATTATTCGTCTACTTACTCGCTTCTAGAAGGAAAAACAATAAATTATATCCGTGCTGTCTGATTCCCTATTAACTCTTAACTTCTTTGTCTTTATCTACTTTTTAATCTTCCAGATTCCTACTTAACCTTAACTCTCCAGCCAAATGGATCCTCAGCGCGATTATACTGAATGTCCATTAATTCTTTTTTAAATCTTGTCGCATAAGAATCTCCCGGCTTAACGAGGTCATAATCTGTCTCATCATAACAAAAACTGCTTACTGGACTAATGACCGCCGCTGTACCGCTACCAAAGATTTCTTTAAGTGAACCGTCTTTTGCTGCTGCTACCAGTTCATCAACGGTTAATTTACGCACATCGGTTTTAATCCCATCACGTTCTGCAAGTTTTAAAACACTGTTACGAGTAACTCCGTCTAGAATGCGGTCGCTTGTTGGAGCTGTTATTAACGTATCGTTAATTCTAAAGAAGACATTCATCGTTCCAGCTTCTTCAAGATATTTATGCTCGTCTGCATCCGTCCAGATCACTTGGTCATAGCCTTTTTCTTTCGCTAGATTAGTAGGATAAAATTGAGCGCCATAGTTTCCTGCTGCTTTTGCAGCACCTACACCGCCATTGGCAGAACGGCTGTATTGTTGCGCAATAATTACTTTTACGTCTCCAGTATAATATGCTTGTACAGGGGACATAAGAATCATAAATTTATATTCATCTGCAGGCGAAGCAGAAACACCTACTTGAGTAGCTATTGCAAAAGGGCGAAGGTATAATGAGTTTCCATTACCAGGTTGCACCCAATCCTTATCAAGGTTTAATAAAGTATGTAAGCCCTCAAAAAAATAATTTTCAGGAAATTCTGGAATTGCCATTCTTTTTGACGATTTGTTAATACGTTCAAAGTTTTTTTCTGGTCTAAATAAAAATACATCTCCAGTTTCATCTTTGTATGCTTTCATACCTTCAAAAACGGCTTGTCCGTAATGAAATACCTTTGCTCCTGGAGAAATAGTTAACATGCCATAGGGCCTTATGACAGGCGTCTGCCATTTTCCGTCTTTATAATCACACTCAAACATATGGTCAGAAAAAATATTCCCAAAAGTCAAGTTGTTAAAATCCACGTCGCCTAAACGAGATTTTTCTACTTTATTAACTATAACGTTTGAGTTTTCTAGTGTGTTCATGTTAGGAGTTGTTTTTTTGCAAAAATAGACATTTTTTCAGCTTCATGAAGTGACTAAATTTTAATAAATTTGCCGTATATTATAAAATCAAAATTTCATTCAAAATATAACTAATTATGAAACGAATTTTTCTACTAATCGCCATAGCAACTTTTGCTTTTTCTTGTGATAACGCTACAAAAAAAGACGTCAATCCATCTGAGAATATGGAGATAGCAATGAATTCTGAATCTTTTGGAGATGAGATAACAGATGCTAAAGCAATGACAAAAGAGGAGATGATTAAAAAATTTGCAAGTTTAAAGCCAGGGGATACTGTTCCTGTAAAGTTTAAGACTGAGGTGAAAGCGGTATGTGCTAGTAAAGGATGTTGGATGCGATTAGATATGGGCGAAGATGAAGCAATGGTAAAATTTAAAGACTATGGTTTTTTTATGCCTAAAGATATTGCTGGGGATAATGTAATAGTTGAGGGCCTTGCGTTTGTAGAAGAGATGAGTGTTGACGATCAGCGTCATTATGCAGAAGATGCGGGTAAAAGTAAAGAAGAGATTCAGCTAATTACAGAGGCAAAACGTACGCTTTCCGTGACCTCTAACGGGGTGTTACTTTATAGAGAATAGACTTTTGGAAAGAAAACTAATCCTTACTGGTGATGGCTCCTCCAGTATTCAGCTTACAGAATGGGACGAGCAGTACCACTCAAAACACGGCGCCATCAATGAGGCGATACATGTATATATACAAACTGGATTAGTTCATTTTTTAGAGACTAATCCTCTTGTTAATCCAGTATCTATTCTAGAAATAGGTTTTGGAACAGGGCTCAATGCTTTTTTAACATTGCTAGAATCTAATGATAGAAATATCCCTATTCATTTTACAGGAGTAGAGGCATATCCACTTTCAACATTAGAGGTTAACAGCGTTAATTATGCCGAAATGCTCAAACAGCCTTCCGCACCATTTCTAAAAATGCACGAGACTCCTTGGGAAACGCCTACTGAAATCACTAGCACATTTCAGCTAGAAAAAAGGAAACAACTCTTTGCAGATATTACAGATCAAGAGGCCTTTAATGTTATTTATTATGACGCTTTTGGGTCTCGAGTGCAACCAGAATTATGGGGTGAATCTATTTTTAAAATCATGTACAGGGCATTAAAAAAAGGAGGTGTTCTCGTAACTTATGCAGCAAAAGGGAGTGCACGTCGTGCCATGGAAAGTTGTGGTTTTAAAGTAGAGCGGCTACCAGGGCCTCCGGCAAAACGTGAAATGCTAAGGGCAACTAAAGTTTAAATTTTTTATTAAACTTTTTTTACTTCCAACTGCCACTGAAACTGAAAACGTTCTTATTGGTACTAAACTTGCGTTAATTCTGAGCTTCCTTTGTACAATTTGAGTACTTTAATAAAAAAAAATAAAATGACTGTTTTAATAACTGGCGCTACAGGTTTAATAGGAAAAGCACTTACAGATGCTTTTTTGAAAGAAGGTATTCATGTTAATTACTTAACCACAAGAGCATCTGCGATTGTTAACAAGGGCAACAAGAAAGGTTTTTTATGGAATCCTGCCAAAAACGAAATAGACCTCGATGCTTTTACAGCCGTTAGTACTATCGTACATCTTGCTGGGGCTACTGTGGCAAAACGTTGGACATCATCCTATAAAAAAGAAATTTTAAATAGTAGAATTAATACAGCTCAAGTGTTATATGATGCTATAAAAGCAACCGAAAACAATATCACCCATTTTATTTCTGCTAGTGGGATTAGTATTTATCCATCATCAGAGTCAAAATTATATACGGAACAATCTACAGAAGTAGCTGACGATTTTCTGGGTTCTGTTGTTCAGGCTTGGGAAGGTGCAGCAGATACATTTTCTAGTCTGGGGATAACAGTCGCAAAAGTGCGTACAGGTGTTGTTCTGGATGCAAATGCGGGTGCTTATCCTAAAATGGAAAAACCAATAACCCTAGGTGCCGGTGCGGCAATTGGTTCAGGTAAACAATATCTATCGTGGATTTATATAGATGATATCGTTGAGGTCTATAAATATATAGTTAAAAATAGGTTAGAAGGAGTGTATAATGCCGTAGCACCTACTCCTATTAAGAACAAAACGTTGACAAAAAAGATTGCAGCACGTTATGGAAAAACTATCTGGCTGCCTAATGTGCCAGGATTTGTTTTAAAAATGTCACTAGGAGAGATGGCAACGCTCGTTTTGGATGGTCAGTTAGTAAGTCCAGCGCGACTACAAAAAACTAATTTTGTTTTTGAGCATTCAACTATGGATAGCGCATTGGATGAGTTAGTACCAAAAAAGAAGGACAGCTAATGTAGCTGTCCTTGTATCTTTAAATTAAGAATGAATGTGTTTACATCGTTGCGTAAAGCGTAACAGTTAATTCAATCTCATCATTAATAAACTTATCTCCTAGGTTGTCAAAAATACTTTTTGAGCCATAGTTAATTCCCCATTGAGTGCGATCAATTGTAAAAGAATCGCTTGTTAGCATCATTACGTTTCCTTTAAATTTTACAGCTGCAGGAAAAGTTACGTTTTGAGTTTTCTCTTTTAATGTGAGATTACCACTAACCATTACTTTTCCATTTTCACTCGCCACTTTTGTGATTTTAAAGTTTCCGCTAGGGTATTTATTTACATTAAAAAAGTCACCCTCTTTACCTTCTACAGTACCTTTTAAGTGTGCTTCAAGATTATCCTTCATGCCACCTTCAACATCTGTAGCTACAATAGATTTCATATCTATCACGAAGGTTCCGGCTTGTACATTTTTATCCATTACAGATACGGTTCCTTCTTGTAATGAGATAGTCCCCATATGCGAGCCTGTTGGTTTTTTACCTACCCAACTCACCATAGATTTTGTAGTATCTACTTTATAATTTACAGCCGTTGTTTCAGCTTGTGCAACTTCTTTTTCTCCTTCTGCTTTTACGTTTTCTTTACAAGAGCTTATACCAGCTATTAGTAAAATTGCTAAGGCACTAGTTTTGATGATTTTTTTCATTTTAAAATTTTTATAGTTTGAATGCAAAAGTAGCTGAGTTGTCAGTCATATTCTCTTAAAGATTTATTAAAAATAGTAGGTGACATTTTGGCAAATAATGGACAAATGGCAGTACTTTTGCAATCTCAAATAAAAATATTTGATACACATTTTATTATGAGTAAGAAAGACATAAAAGAAGAGGTTGTTGAAGAAACAATGGAGAACAACCAAGAGATACCTTCGGAAACAGCAAACAACGAAGCTACGGCAGTAGCTGAAGAGCAGGAAACAATAGAAAGAGACCCTGTAGAAGCGCTTGAGGGAAAATTGCAAGGTGAAAAAGAACGCTACCTAAGACTTTTTGCGGAGTTTGAAAACTACAAAAAACGTACAATGAAAGAGCGGATTGAGCTTTTCAAAACGGCAGGACAAGATATTATGGTGTCCATATTGCCTGTGCTTGATGATTTTGATCGTGCTTTAAAGGAGTTTAGCGATGAGAGCGATGATGTACACGTGCAAGGAATGCAGTTGATAAGTAATAAACTTTCAGAAGCTGTAAAGCAAAAAGGCCTTGAGGTAAGCGAAACAAATGCAGGAGATGTATTTGATGCGGATTTACATGAGGCAATTACACAAATACCTGCACCTAGTGATGATATGAAAGGGAAAATTATTGACGTGGTTGAAAAAGGCTATAAGTTAGGTGATAAGATGATACGTTACCCAAAAGTAGTGATAGGACAATCTTAAAAAGCCTGTTTGATTTCAACCTAAAATAAAATAATGAAAGACGATTTTTACGACATATTAGGCATTTCTAAAGGAGCAACTGCGGCAGAGATAAAAAAAGCATATCGCAAAAAGGCGATTGAGCATCACCCAGACAAAAATCCAGGAGATACCTCTGCAGAAGAAAAGTTCAAGAAAGCTGCAGAAGCCTATGAGGTTTTAAGCGACCCTAATAAAAAGGCGCGTTATGATCAATATGGACACCAAGCCTTTGAAGGTGGCGGCGGTGGTTTTGGTGGTGGCCGTGGTGGCATGAACATGGATGATATCTTTAGTCAGTTTGGTGACATCTTTGGTGGTGGCGGAGGTGGTTTTGGAGGCTTTGGCGGTGGTGGAGGTCGCCGTACTATCAAAGGAAGTAACCTAAGAGTACGTCTTAAACTTACATTAGAAGAAATTGCAAACGGTGTTGAAAAGAAAATTAAAGTAAAACGAAAAAAAGTAGCGTCTGGTACTACCTATAATACGTGTAGCACATGTAATGGTGCTGGCCAGGTGACCAGAATACAGAATACAATATTGGGTAGAATGCAAACTTCTGCACCATGTAATACGTGTGGAGGTTCTGGACAGATGATTGATAAAAAACCTGCAAATGCCGATGCAAATGGTATGCTTTCTACAGAAGAGACCGTATCTATTAAAATACCAGCGGGTGTTGTAGATGGTATGCAACTTAAAGTAACAGGTAAAGGGAACGATGCACCAGGTAATGGTATTGCCGGAGATTTATTAGTGGCCATTGAAGAGTTGCCGCACGAAAGCTTATCCAGAGAAGGAGACAATTTGCATTATGATTTATATGTAAGTTATAGCGATGCAGCCTTAGGAAGCTCAAAAGAAATTGACACCGTAACAGGTAAAGTGCGCATTAAAATAGAACCTGGAGTGCAAAGCGGTAAAATTCTGCGCCTACGTAGTAAGGGAATTCCAAGCATCAATGGATATGGAACTGGGGATCTATTAGTGCACGTAAATGTTTGGACGCCAAAGACTTTGACCAAAGAACAAAAAGAATTTTTTCAAAAAATGAGCGAGGATGAAAACTTTCAACCCAAGCCAGAATCAGAGGATAAGTCCTTTTTTGAAAAAGTAAAAGACATGTTTTCTTAAAAAAACGTTAAGTTTAAATTATTTTGTTATATTTGGATATCGTTTAGCAATAAGCGATAATTTTTCTTTTTCATAGCAATTTTTTTCCCACCTTAAAATGTATGTTTTAAGGTGGGTTTTGCGTTTGTATAGAATGAACTTCCATTTGCTAAAAAACTTAAGAGAGTTCAATATCTTTGCAGCTATTATATGTAACACTATACTTGAATGCTACACTAACGTGTTGTAATAGATTTTTGTTATCATTAAAGAGAAATACTAAAAACCCAACAAGACTATGAGTAAACTGTTAGTTGCCCAAAATATTTCTAAAAACTTTGGCGAATTTAAAGCGCTAGATGATGTAAGTATTGAAGTCCCAAAGGGTAGTATCTTTGGGTTATTAGGACCAAATGGTGCTGGTAAAACTACTTTGATTAGAATTATCAATCAGATCACCATGCCGGACCAAGGTAAAGTAATACTTGATGGTGAACCACTAAGACCAGATCATATAAAAAATATAGGCTATTTACCAGAAGAAAGAGGTTTGTATAAATCTATGAAAGTGGGCGAGCAGGCGCTTTATTTAGCTCAATTAAAAGGATTGTCAAAATCTGAAGCGAAAGCTAAACTCAAATACTGGTTTGATAGATTAGAAATAGGTGATTGGTGGAATAAAAAAATACAGGAGCTCTCCAAAGGGATGGCACAAAAAATACAATTTGTGGTCACTGTATTACACGAGCCAAAACTGTTAATTTTTGATGAGCCATTTAGTGGTTTTGACCCTATAAATGCGAATCTTATTAAAGATGAAATATTAAAATTGAGGGACGACGGCGCGACAGTTATTTTTTCTACCCACCGTATGGAGTCTGTAGAAGAAATGTGTGATCATATTGCTCTTATTAATAGATCTAAAAAAATACTTGATGGTAAACTCATAGATATTAAGCGTGCCTATCAGAATAATACTTTTGATGTGGGCCTTATCGCTGCAAACAGGCAAGAAGCATCTGGATTGTTAAGTGAGAAATTTAACGTGCAGCCAGCTAGTTTTAAAAGTATAAATGATGACCTCAAATATCGCATCCAGATAGCGCCAGATACTTCTTCTAATGAGCTATTACAATATTTAGCATCATTAGGGCAAATCACACATTTTAATGAAGTAATCCCTACGGCAAACGACATCTTTATTGAAACAGTAAATAAAAATAATTAATACTAGAAGCATTATGAATCATCTTTCATTAATTATAAAGAGAGAATATTATACAAAAGTAAAGAACAAGTCATTTATCATCATGACGTTTTTAACGCCTATTATTATGGTTGGTGTGTTTTCGTTAGTAGCGTATCTCTTTTCTTTAAATAAAAATACGGCAAGAGAAATCACAATTTTAGATGAGAGTGGATATTTCGGCAATAATTTTGAAAGTACGGAGTATACAACATATACTTATGTTAGCGGTAAAACCCTTGGTGAGGTAAAAAAACAATCTGAAGAAGAGGAAAACTATGGGTTATTATATATCCCTAAAGCAGATAATATTGATGCCGTTGCAAAACAAATCACTTTTTATTCTGAAGACTCGCCTTCGCCAAATTTAATGATTGATATTGAAAATGTCCTAGAAAAAGAGGCGAGATCACTTAAATATAAAGAAGCAAATATTGATCCTGCACTTATAGAAGAAATGCGCATTTCTATTACTGCAAATCAAGAAACCTATCAAGGTGAAGAGACATCAAAAGAAGGTTCTGTAATAAAATTAATTTTTGGAGGCCTCGCTGGATACCTATTATTCATGTTTATTATTATCTACGGAAATATGATCATGCGAAGCGTAATCGAAGAAAAAACAAGTAGGATTATAGAAGTCATTGTGTCATCAGTAAAGCCAATTAAGTTGCTTTTAGGCAAAATAATAGGAACTTCTTTAGCAGGTGTTACCCAGTTTTTAATGTGGACTATTCTAATTGGTGTTTTAATGACCGTTGTGCCTTTAATTTTTGGAATAGATTTAGACGCGATGCAAACCCCACAGCAAGAGGCGCTTGCGCAGGTTGCGGGTGAGGGCGGTGTTGAAAATAAAATAGCAACTCTGATGATGGAGGTTTATAATCTTCCCTTATTAAACCTTGTGATTATGTTTTTACTGTTTTTTATTGGCGGCTATTTATTGTATGCCTCATTATATGCAGCTATTGGAGCCGCGGTAGATAGTGAGACAGATACACAACAATTTATGATGCCTATTTTATTGCCTTTAATTCTTGCCGTATATGTGGGTATCTTTACGGTAATGGATAATCCACATGGGACTGTGGCTCAGGTTTTTTCTTATATTCCTTTTACTTCTCCAGTAGTTATGTTAATGCGAATTCCTTTTGGTGTACCTATTTGGCAACAAGTGCTGTCTGTAGTCATTTTATTTGGTACATTTATCGGCACGGTTTGGTTTGCTGCAAAAATATATCGAGTAGGTATATTAATGTATGGTAAAAAAGCGAGCTATAAAGAGTTACTTAAATGGTTAAAGTATTAAAATAAAGTGCAGGAAAAAGTAGTAGATAAAATAGAAGAAGTAGTAACAGAGAATATCTGGACTGCAATAAAACAGTTTTTAGATTTAGGTTGGACAATTGGTGAGGACGATCATAAGATCAAACTAACTATAGGGCTGCTCTTAAGTATCATCTTTGCTTTTGTATTAGCCAGCTTCCTTTTAAAGTGGGTGCGTCAGTTGTTTACTCGAAAGATGGATGAAACAGACAAACTCAAGTTTGTAAGTGTTTTTAAGTTTATAAAGTACATCACCTATATTGTTGTTATTTTAGCTACACTCGACTTTGTAGGTATTAATATGACTCCAGTTCTTGCTGCATCTGCAGCATTATTTATTGGGTTAGGGCTCGCGCTGCAAGAATTGTTTCAAGACGTAATTGGCGGCATATTTATAATTGTAGATAAATCATTACTTGTTGGTGATATTATCGAGACAGATGGTAAAGTAGGGCGTGTTATAGAAATTAAACTGAGAACAACCAGGGCAATAACCAGAGATGATAAAATTATTATCATACCTAATCATAAGTTTATTTCTGAAGTTATTTATAACTACACACAAAATAGAAGAACTACACGTGAGTTTGTAAGCGTAGGAGTGGCCTACGGAAGTGATACAGCCCTAGTTGAAAAACTATTATTAGAGAGCGTTGAAAGTCAGCCAGGTGTTTTAAAAAGCCCAAAACCTTTTGTTCTTTTTGAAAATTTTGGAGAATCTAGCTTAGATTTTTCAATATTCTTTTTTCTGAATGACAGTTTTACAGATCCGAAAATCAAGAGTGCAATCCGATTTAAAATAGATAAAATGTTTAGAGCTAATAATGTCTCTATACCATTTCCGCAGAGAGATGTTCATTTATTTAACAAAAACGTAGAAGCAAGTAATACAGATTCAAATAATTTAGCGTTAGATTAAAAAGCTGTCCAACTCCTAATATGAAAAATTATTTCTTATTGTCAATTTTTCTTTTGCTTTGTGCATTTTCTGTGCGGTCACAAGTGACAGATATAGCACGATTAGAATTCACTTATTTTCCGCAAGGACAATCAGATAATTCTTTTAGACGGGTGAGAACATTTGTAAATATCCCAATTCAATTAGGCGAAGATGGGTACCTTGTTCCAGGAATTGGATATCGAAATGTCAACTTAAAATTAGGGGATGAACTGCCGTTTTTAGATTTAAACCTAGAACGTTATCAATCTATCCATGCGAGTCTGGGGTATACCAATAAGGTGAAAAATGACTGGCGTTATGCTTTTCAAGGAGGAGTGATGCTCGCATCAAATTTTTCAGGAAAAATAGAACGAGATGATTTTATTTATGAAGGTGCGGTTTTCTTTATTAAAGATAAAACAGGAAAGGATGGGGCAAAACCGGGTGTTAAACCTTGGCGTTTAATATTTGGTTTGTCATACAGCACAACGGCAGGAAGACCTTTTCCGCTACCAATTATAAATTATTATCGAGAGTTCGCACCTAATTGGTCATTTGCGTTAGGTGTGCCTAAAACAAACCTTAAGTATCGTTTTAATGAGAAACATGCGGTAAATGCCTTTGTCACACTAGACGGTTTTTATGCCAATATACAAGGCAATATTGTATTTAAAAATGCGCCTACAGATAGTACGGTAAATGTGGGCGAAAACATTTCAATGACCACTGCCTTATCGGGGCTAGGATATGAATATTGCTTAACAAAGCATATCCTGTTTTATGTCTATGGCGGCTGGACGATTATAAACGACATTCGTATTAGAGATAAAAAAGCAAACGATATTTTTACTATAAATGATACCAATAACATATATGCCAGAACAGGTGTAAAACTTAAAATATAGAAATGCCAAAAATACTAATCATAGAAGACGAAGCCGCTATTAGGAGGGTGCTTACAAAAATTTTATCTGAAGAGAATAGTAGCTATGTAGTTACAGAAGCCGAAGATGGGCTTGCGGGTATTGAGCTCATAAAAAAAGAAGATTTTGATCTTGTTTTGTGCGATATTAAAATGCCAAAAATGGATGGTGTTGAGGTACTCGAGGCAGTAAATAAGATTAAACCAGAAACACCAATGGTAATGATATCTGGTCATGGAGACTTGGACACTGCTGTGAATACGATGCGTCTGGGAGCATTTGATTACATTTCAAAACCACCAGATCTTAATAGACTTTTAAATACCGTACGTATTGCTTTAGACCGAAATGAGCTAGTCGTGGAGAATACGCGTCTAAAAAAGAAGGTAGGCAAGAAATATGAAATGATAGGCGACTCGCCCGCCATCAATCAAATTAAAGAAATGATTGAAAAAGTAGCCCAAACAGAAGCCAGAGTTTTTATTACGGGACCTAACGGAACAGGTAAAGAACTAGTCGCGCACTGGATTCATCAAAAAAGTGATCGCTCTAAAGGTCCAATGATTGAAGTAAACTGTGCGGCAATACCAAGTGAATTAATAGAGAGTGAGCTTTTTGGTCACGTAAAAGGTGCCTTTACTTCAGCAAATAAAGATCGAGCTGGTAAGTTTGAAGCTGCTAATGGTGGTACCATTTTTCTAGATGAAATTGGTGATATGAGTCTATCTGCACAAGCAAAAGTACTACGTGCCTTGCAGGAAAACAAAGTACAGCGTGTAGGTAGCGATAAAGATATAAAAGTGGATGTTCGTGTTGTGGCGGCAACAAATAAAGATTTAAAAAAGGAAATTGCAGAAGGTAATTTTAGAGAAGATTTATACCACCGTCTGGCGGTTATCCTCATCAAAGTGCCAGCCTTAAATGATCGAAGAGAAGACATTCCTTTGTTGATAGCATATTTCAGCAGTCGCATTACTGAGGAGCACGGTACCTCTAAAAAGGCATTTACAGAAAAGGCAGTAAAGCTATTACAAGAATATGACTGGACGGGTAACATAAGAGAGCTGCGTAATGTAGTGGAGCGTCTAATTATCCTAGGCGGTAGCGAAGTAAGCGAAGAGGACGTAAAACTATTTGCGACTAAATAATAAATTATAAAATGCCAATAGCATTTGTTAAATAAACGGAAGAGGATCCTTAGGGCATACCATCTTCATAATTTTAAACTATTTTGAACAGATGAAAGAAGTACATATTTCCGACTATAAAGTAGAAGGACCCATTGCCATCAAAGATGCAAAAACCTATGTAGATTTTGAGGCAGATGAGAAGGCAATAGAAGATGCACTAGAAGAGACACGGGAACGTCTAGGCGATTTGCAAGACACCTTATATGCCCACGGAAAGTATGCAGTATTGGTTTGCCTTCAAGGCATGGATGCCGCCGGAAAAGACAGCCTGATACGCGAGGTGTTTAAAGATTTTAATGCCCGTGGTGTTGTAGTACATAGTTTTAAAGTACCTACAGAGTTAGAAAAAAATCACGATTATCTATGGCGTCATTATATTGCGTTACCCGCAAGAGGTAAATTTGGCGTTTTTAACAGAACGCATTATGAGAATGTACTAGTGACCAGAGTACATCCTAATTATATTTTGGGCGAAAATCTGCCAGACGTAAACTCGGTTTCTGATGTTAACGAGCGGTTCTGGGATAAACGTTTTGAGCAAATAAATAACTTTGAGAAAACCATTGCAGATAATGGGACCATCATCTTTAAGTTTTTCTTGAGTCTCTCTAAAGACGAACAAAAGCACAGGCAACTCAGAAGATTGAGAAAGACGAGTAAAAACTGGAAGTTCTCTGCGGGAGATCTAGACGAGCGAGATTTATGGAGCGACTATATGCGCTGCTATCAAGACGTACTAAATAGAACCTCAAAACCACATGCACCTTGGTATGTGATACCTAGTGACGATAAACCTACTGCACGATTAATAGTTGCGAGTATCATGTTGCAAGAGCTACAGCAATATAAAGACATTACAGAGCCAGAATTAGATGATAAAACAAAGGCACGGCTGGAAGAGTTTATAGCTAGGTTGGAGAAAGAATAATAGGTTTTGTTTGCTAAAACAAGTGGGTTTAACACGCAACAAACTAATAATGTCCGCGTTATATATACGGTATGAAAAATCTTGTTTTATTACTGAGCACTGGGCTAATTTGTTTACATATTGTCACTGTTTTTGGTCAAAATGATATTGAAAAAGTAAACAAAATCATTACTGAATTAGAAAGTGAAGGTGGGGAGTTTAATGAATTTGATTTCGAACGTTTTTCAGAGATTAGTAACGAATTATTTAGCCTGACTGCGAAACATATCCAAGCAAAAAGGGAAAATCTCAATATAGAAGATCTATATAAAAACGAAACGCTTTTTATTTGGAGGAGTATGGATTTTGGAGAAAATCAAATGTATCTCATGTATACTAGCAAGGAGTTCGCAGAAGTAAATAGTGTTAATATCACTTTTCGAGAAGCATATTTAGTTAGTATGGCATTAAATAATTTGCAAGCAGAGGAGCTTAAAACACCTGAATAAATAAATAGTTCCCCATTCTAGAACACCCCCATTAAGTTTTGTATTTTTCAAGTGTGAAATGCACGTCGCTATACGGGCGTCTATTAAAGAGTTCTAGTAAAAATAAACTTTACTAAAACGCATAACCTATTTACAAATGAAAAGAACCTTATTTACCCTTACGCTTGTTTTTATGGCTAGCTTACTACAAGCACAGTCCAACTACAAAAAAGATTCTACACAGCTTAAAGCAATTTATAACGAGGCCCTGCTAAATGGTAAAAGTTATGATTGGTTGGATCATTTGTCCAATGAGATTGGTGGCAGGCTTTCCGGCTCCCTCAATGCAGAGAAAGCGGTAAAGTACACCAAAGCAGAATTGGAGTCCTTGGGCTTAGATAAAGTTTGGCTCCAGCCCGTGATGGTCCCAAAATGGACACGAGGCCAAAAAGAGTATGCCTATATAGAAACGGGTCCAGGGCAAACCTCTACCACAGATATTTGTGCGCTTGGTGGTTCTGTGCCCACACCCGTATCTGGTATTAAGGCGCAATTGATTGAAGTGACAAGCCTTGACCAATTAGCCACATTAGGACGTGATAAAATAGAAGGGAAGATCGTGTTTTACAACCGACCTATGCAAGCAGATTTGGTAAATACATTTGCTGCCTACGGTGGTTGTGTAGATCAACGCTATGCAGGAGCAATGGAAGCCGCAAAATATGGTGCTGTCGCCGTTGTGGTTCGCTCCATGAATCTTCGCTCAGATGACCTCCCCCATACTGGCTCCATGACCTATGGAGATACGCCAGCAAATCAACGTATTCCTGCTTGTGCTATAAGTACTAATGGCGCAGATTATTTAAGTAGTGCCCTAAAGATCTTACCGTCACTATATTTTTATTTTAAACAAAGCTGTAGAACTTTTGATGATGTGTTAAGCCATAATGTGGTGGGCGAAATTACAGGCTCTCAATATCCTAATAAATATATGGTTGTAGGTGGGCATCTAGATTCTTGGGATCTAGGAGACGGCTCGCACGATGATGGTGCTGGTGTAGTGCAGTCTATGGAAGTATTGCGTCTATTTAAAGAAATAGGATACCAGCCAAAACATAGTATTAGAGTGGTCTTATTTATGAACGAAGAAAACGGCCTTCGCGGCGGAAATAAATATGCAGAAGAGGCGCGACTTAAAAATGAAAAACACGTATTTGCTTTAGAAAGTGACGCAGGAGGGTTTACTCCAAGAGGTTTCTCCTTTGATCTAGATGACGAAAATTTTAAACAAGTAGAAAGCTGGAAGCCCCTTTTTAAACCTTATCTCATTCATTATTTTGAAAGAGGAGGGAGTGGAGCAGATATTGGTCCGCTTAAAGAAGACGGTATGGTGCTGGCAGGTTTGCGTCCAGACTCCCAGCGCTACTTTGACCACCATCATGCGGCAAACGACACCTTTGACGCGGTGAATAAGCGGGAACTTGAACTCGGCGGAGCCTCTATGGCGAGTTTGGTTTATTTGATGGATACCTACGGTACCAAAACAGAAATGACAGTTATTAAAAACTAGTTACTACTGACAATCTGAGCGATTTTTTGAGCGTAGTAAAGTATATCACCTAATTAAATATCTATTTTGCAATAAAATAATAGTCATCGTGAGCCTGTCGATGGACAGCTTTTAGACTAATTATAAAAGTCTGATTAAATGGGATAGGCACTTCGACAAGCTCAGTGTGACATTGTCTTCTTAGTTTTACAGAGTTCACCACCACACGACAAAGAAACACGATATTTGATCCCCCAGTTTTTCATAAACTAGTGGGGATCTTTTATTTGTAATGTGCTGGTCAATCACTTCGGAAATATGCTGACTTGAAAACCAAGCTGCTATTTGATTTTCAGGTAATAACCATGCTCTTTTTGACGGCATCGCATAGGTAGCATCTTTATTTAAAACTAGGTTATTGTGTTTTTTGTAAACGCCTTGTATACAGTTTTGGTAGTAGTCAGGTAATGGTTTGTCGTGATTTTCTGGAACAAATAGTTTTGCTTTTATACAATATTGCTGCGCTATGGTTTCAGAAATAGAAAGGCTTGAAAGTATTTTTTTTGTTGTCTCATGCCGCAGTAGCGGAAATTGATGCTGCTTAAATTTATTGATTTTGTCTAATAGGGTGTCCTTTAGATTTGGACCAATCCATTGTCCTTCTGGTGATTCATTTTCATCTTCTTTGAGTAGATAAAATTTGCAGGCCAACTCCACATGATAAAATGTGTTTGTTATTTCATTTTTTAGAATATAATCTAGTTCGCCAATGGTTAGTTTATCATGATTAATTTGAATATTCTCTTTTAAGATAGCGTAGTTCTTTGAGGCCTTTATAGTTTCCGAAAAAAGAAATTCTGCCTGTTTGCCTAGAATGATATTAGGAAGCGAAACAGAGATCGTAGTATCTATTTTACCTTTAGACAGCCCAAAAGGTTCAAGGGCTAATATTTCCGAAGGTAAATGGAGTTCTGGTACATTAATAAAATGGGAGAGGGGATAAGTCACTATTTTTTAACCACACTTTCATACCTATCCACCCATTGTTGCACGGTCACTTTAGCGAAAAGTTTGCCTAGTAGCTCATACGGAATCGTATCCATTTTTTTAAAACGAATACAACTTTTACCCATATCGAGTTTTGTTTTTACGTAGTTTGGATATTCCTCTTTAAACCATTCCATCAATTCTGGGTCTGCATAGCAACCAGAATGATATACAGCCACAAAGTTTTTCTGAGAGGCAATGCTTAAAAAAGGCAAAGGCAATTTTGGATCACAGTGATATCCATCTGGATACGTAGTGTGCGGTACTACCCACGAAGGCATGCCATAATTGAGTACTTCTTCAAAACCTTTAGGTAGTTTTTCATTGGCGAGTGCACGTAATTTAGTTGCAACTACTTGTCGTTCCTCTGGGAGTTGCTCTATATATTCATCTACGGTACTCGCTTTATATTGCATATTGTTTATAATGATCAGGTTAAAAAAAAGACGGTTTGACCCACGACCGTTCGCTTTGCTCTCTGCAAGACTAACGATTGCGTTTTATATTATTTATAACATGATTAAATGTTTTTAATAAATGGTTTGAGTAACAACTGTTCGCTTCTCGCTCTGTACTACTCACAATTACAACTTCCGCTATATTTATTTTTGGTCGTGTCTCGTGGTTCCATTTAGTCGTGGTTCTTTTTAATCGAGATAAATATACATTTTAATCTTTTTACAAACAAGGTTGTCTATTTTTGCCAAAAATTATCCCGTTTGATTTTAAGTCAATATACACGTGAATTTAAGTACAACTTAAAGCTTGCAACTCCAGTGATACTAGGGATGCTAGGGCATACTGTTGTGGCACTGGTAGATAATATTATGGTAGGGCAATTAGGGACGGCAGAGTTGGCAGCCGTTTCTTTAGGAAACAGTTTTATGTTTATCGCAATGTCATTAGGCATTGGCTTTTCTACTGCAATCACACCGCTTGTGGCAGAAGCAGATGCGGAGGGTAATTTTACACAAGGAAAGTCCTCTTTTAAACACGGTTTATTTTTATGTACGGTGCTTGGGGCTTTTTTAGTAGCGGCTATATTTTTAGCCAAGCCTATAATGTATCATATGGGACAACCTGTAGAGGTAGTTGCGCTCGCGATGCCCTATCTTAACCTGGTGGCAATATCCTTATTTCCTTTAATTGTTTTCCAGGCGTTCAAGCAGTTTAGTGATGGGCTATCCCTTACGCGATATCCTATGTATGCTACTATAGTGGCAAATGTGGTGAACGTAGTATTAAATTATATGTTCATTTTTGGTAAGTTTGGTGCTCCAGAATTAGGTATCGTAGGCGCCGCGATTGGTACCTTAGCTTCTCGTGTTATAATGGTGTTGTATTTATGGTATTTACTGTATAAAGACAAAAAAGCTAAGCCATTTGTAATTGGGATTAAGTTATTTGAGCTTTCAAAAAAGATGTTGTTAAAGGTGACTAAACTTGGAGTTCCATCTGCATTACAAATGTTCTTTGAGGTAGCTATTTTTACAGCAGCAATATGGTTATCAGGTATTTTAGGTAAGAATCCGCAAGCGGCAAATCAGATTGCATTAAACTTGGCTTCGATGACATTTATGGTGGCCATGGGCTTTAGTGTCGCTGCCATGATACGCGTAGGGAATCAAAAAGGCTTGCAACGTTTTGATGAGTTAAGAAGAATAGGGTTCTCTATCTTTTTATTGTCCACTATCTTAGCCATTGTCTTTGCAATTTTCTTTTTTCTTTTTTATACGACACTGCCTAAAATGTATTTAGATTATGACAATCTTGCTGAATTAGCAGATAATACAGAAGTAGCAAGTATAGCGGGGACCTTATTATTAATCGCTGCTATATTTCAAATTTCAGATACGGTTCAAGTGGTGGCACTAGGCGCACTTAGAGGGATGCAAGATGTAATGATCCCAACGGTCATTACTTTTATAGCCTACTGGTTAGTAGGGTTTCCAATTTCGTATTACCTAGGATTGCACACCGATTATGGCAGTAGCGGGATATGGATAGGATTACTTGCAGGCTTAACCGTTTCTGGTATCTTACTATTTATGAGATTTAATTATCTTTCTAAAAAATTAAAAAACAGTTAAAATGGAACTTCCTAAATACATACTAGGCGATAATAGTGATTATCCCAATGCGATCTTTATTATTCACACGGAGTTTCCGCGCTTTATTATTAATCTTGAAGATGATGAGGTGGAGTGGTTAGAAGAGTTTGACCAGCACGACCAGAAAGAACTAGAAACAGAAACAGAAAACGTAATCAAAGAAGCTACTGCTTTTTATGACAGAGAGATAGCCTTGTACCAAGAGTAGATCGTGATAGAAGAATTACTCAAATATGACACAGAATTTTTCTTATTCTTAAACAGACTAGGAAATACAACTTGGGATGGTTTTTGGCTTTTTGTGACCGAAAAATGGTCTTCAATCCCTTTATATGTCTTGTTGCTTGTACTTATTTATAGGCAGTTTGGCGTAAAAACCACACTACTAATTCTAGTCGCTATTGCTATAATGATTACCTGTACAGATCAATTAGGGAACTTTTTTAAACATGGTTTTAAGCGTCCTAGACCTTGTCAAGTGGAGGAACTCGACGACCTAATTAGATATGTAGCTAAACGCTGTGGGCGATACGGGTATTTCTCTGCACATGCAGCGAGTAGTATGGCGACAGCCGTTTTTGTTGGCTTACTATTAAAACCTAAATATTACTATTTACCTTTCTTTTTATTGGCTTGGGCTGTCCTTATAGGCTACAGTCGTATTTATCTAGGTGTTCATTATCCCCTAGATGTTATCACCGGGATGGCTATTGGTAGTGTCCTTGGGTGGGTCTTTTACAAATTAGTAATGAGAGCAAACATGAAATGGCTTACTGCTTCGTAGTAACTTGATAGAGATATCGGTGTAGTCTAAAATTGTGTTTTGTATTTGATTTAAGAACTGGATTAATATCATATTCTTCAACAATATTGATTTCAAATTTTCTAGAATTTTCTAAAAATTTTGACACTGCATTCTCGTGAACTAGTACACCTATGGTTCCCTTTTTTAAAACTAAATTTTCATATTCAGCAACTTCTATTCGCTCCATCTTGTTTCCATATTGCCATAAAAACTCTGGTGCAAAGGCAGAATATTCATACACCTTAATATCATTTTTCTTTTCCCAGGTGGCTAGTTCTGTCATATCGTTCTGGGCTGTATTAGTATTAAACACTCCAATTAATGGCATTCCAAAGACTACAGCGCAGGCCGTAAAAATAATAGAGGCGTAAAAAACGTTTTTGATATTTCGGTGGCGTAAATGGTAGACAATATAACAGGCGCCAAAGAAAATTGCGATAGAAAGCAGGATATACCAAGGCCATTGATCTCCTATTGATTCCCAAAACCATACACCACCAACAAAAGGGGCCAGAAATCCTACGATCGCCACTAGACTGAATTGTAAATAAACAGGAACTGATTCTTGAGCCCGGCGCATTTCAGAAAATGTACGAAAAATATATTCCATATAAAACCCAATATTAAGGGCAAATGGTATTACTACTGGTAATAGATATCGTTGTTTTTTCTCTGGTATAATGGAGAGTAAAACTACCGTGAGCAGCGTCCATAATAAACTAAATAGATATGCTTTTTTATGGATCACCTTGTCTTTTAAATAGGGATACATTAAGCTTATTATCCCCGGAAGGATCCAGAGTCCTGTTTGCATGAAAAAGTTCCAGTAATAATAGAATGGCTTTACATTGTAATTGGTCCAATTTGCGGTTTCCTTATTTGTGATGTTTAAAATAGTATCTGTATCAAAAATATAGGTATACAAATACCACCATCCAGAAATGACCAGGGCAACTAAGAGCCAAAGAAATAAAGGAAGCCATTTTTTCTGAAAGGCACGAAACTTAAAAGCAAATCCATAAGCAAGTACAAACGGCAGGAATAGCACATAGAGCGAAACCGGCCCTTTAGACATAAAAGATAGGCCAATAAAAAAGGCTGAAAATAAAGCATTGCGGTAGCGTTTTTCTGTATGATAAAAAAATAAGTAGCCCCAGTAAATTGCCGCTATCATAAACCCATGGGTAAAAATATCCCACTGTCCATTTCTACCTGCAAAAGCAAAGAAAAATGAGGTGATTAAAATAAGCGAACTGATAAACGCAAGCTCCTTGTGTTTTGTGAGTACAGTCACAAAACGATAAAAGAAAAACACCCCAAAGATTGCCATAAGAACGGCGGGCAAACGCATTGCATATAATGATTCTAAACCAAAAATACCGGCAGAAAATGCCGTGAGCCAAGTAGGTAGCGGCGGTTTTTGGTATCTAGCTTCACCATTTATAGTGGTGAGAAGCCAGTTGTCATCTAGTAACATTTCTCTAGCTGTTATAAAGTTGCGTGCTTCCAT
>CALIAF010000038.1 GCA_938041335.1 uncultured Ulvibacter sp.
ATTTAGTTATTAATCAGAAAGAACAAAAGAGAGAATTAAGGTTAGTATATACGGTGAAGCTTCAGACTTCGACAATCCCGATAGCTATCGGGAATAATCCTCTCTCTTTTACTACTTAAATCACGTTCAGTTCTATGAGACATGAGATCTCGTTTTTAAGTTGTTGTGAGCAAGGTAGCCGGTTCTTTCATAAATCAATACTTATGAATAAATATAAAGAAACTTTTGGAGTTGACATCAGTAAAGATGTTTTTGATGTTCACGGAAGTATTAGCGGGCATAATCAGTATAAAAATGATGCGCAGGGTTTTAAGAGATTTCTTAAAGAATTACCCAAAGACGTACTAGTATTGATGGAAGCTACAGGATATTATCATTACAGACTCGCACAGTTTCTTTACAAGAATACAGTTGTTGTATCTGTGGTAAACCCATTGTCTATTAAACGATTTATCCAGATGAAATTAGCAAAAGTAAAGACAGACAAAAGCGATGCTAAAGCTATCTGCGACTATGGTTTAATTAATGAAGTCCCTTTGTACAATGCGCTAACAGATGTTCAAAGTGAATGTTTACAGCTTTTTAGACTATTAGACGTTTACATTAAACATCGTACAGCAACAAAGAATAAAATGCATGGAGAAGAGGTGTTGGGCCTTCCTTCAAAGTTTGTTTACAGATCACTAAGACGTAATAAAAAGCATCTTAACGCTGAGATAAAAGTGATTGAAGCAAAGATTCTCTCCTTAGTTAAAGAGGACCAGCAACAACAACTCACGTTATTAACTAGCGTACCTGGTATAGGTCAGAAAACGGCATTGTTTTTAATCATCGTTACAGACGGTTTTTCTAAGTTTGAGACTGCATCTCAATTATGTAGTTATGTTGGCATTACGCCAACGATACGAGAGTCTGGAAGCAGTGTTAGAGGCAGAGCAAGGATAAGTAAGGTAGGTAACCGGAAGCTGCGAAATCTATTGTTTTTATGTTCTTTTAATGCTTGTAAATACAATAAGGCATGTCGCGAAATTTATGAGCGATTAGTAAATAAAGGAAAAAGTAAAAAACTAGCACTTGTTGCAGTTGCAAACAAGCTTATCAAACAGTGTTTTGCTATCGCAAAATCTGGTAGACCTTATGATGAAGCTTACGTTTCTGTGTTGTCTAAATAATTATAAAAAAATACAATGAAAAAACTCAAAGGATCACAAACGTGTTTCTCTGAGCCTAAAATAATAGTGTCTAAAATTAATGAAGAAAAGAGTTGTTTTTTACCTCAGTTCTTTGTTACCACACGTTTTTACCCGTACAGTTTATAATTTTCAGTCCAGTAGTTCTTTATAAAATCCCACTTATCTGCATAGTATGCAGGTTTTCGTTCAATTTTATTTATAAATTCTTTCTTTTCGTCAATCACTTTTGAGATGAATATTCCTGTTTCATCTGCATTTTCACATCCTATTCCCGAAATATTTCCAATTCTCACAGCTCTTGTTGGTTCTAAATAATATAAGTCACTATCCCAATTTGAGTCAGCGCATCCACTTCTATGATAAGAGTAATAGTAATTCGTATCCTCAATTTTTACAGAAGATGGAAAGTTCGAAAAATTCTCTATTTCAAGAAAAGAATTTGATTCAGAGTTGAAGATAAGAATTTCGTTTACATCAGGAACGTTTGTCAAAAAATGCAGTTCAATATCTAAAAAGCCATCTTCGTTAAAGTCAGTAAATACAAATTCGTAAGGATTGTTATCATTCCGATAAAGTTCTTTTCCATCCAAAGATTTTAGTTGGAAAAAATCATATTCCTTTAAGCAAGTTTTAAATTCAATTCCGTTTTGAGATTGCTCTTCACAAACAATTATATTCTCTTCTGAAACAATTTCTTTTGGCTCGCTTGTTTTCAATTCCGATTCGCTTGTTTTTTGCTTACAAGACAAAATCAAGACGAAGATTGTTAATATGCAGATTGTTTTTCTCAAATGTGTGGTAACGTTTATGTATAAGAATAGTTGCGGGTTTGTGTGCGAGGAATTTCCGAAGGAAATTCAGACGTAACAAAAGTGCAACGACCTTTGGTTAAGCCTAAAATAGCAATTATTTTTATACGGTGTTAGCTGTAGTTTTAATTCAACTTTTTATTTCTATTTCCTTATTAATGTTCAGCGCAATTTTCTTAAATTCCTCAAAATATTTTGAATTCCATCGAGGCCATATTCTAATTGATTTCTCAATATTATTTTTATCTCGATAGTGTATTTTCCAAATATCTCTGTCATTAATTTCCGCAAGTGTTTTTTTTATTTTCAGAATATTTTTAAAAGGTATTTTTTCATCTGAATTTTTTGATGTAATGAACAAGTTTTCACTATCAAATTCAATTGATTTAGCTTTATCAAAAACAAAATACAATCCAGTAAGTAGGAAAATGAATAAAGTCAAAATTCCTACAGCTAAAGTGTCATTGTTATTTTCTATTAAAATTTTAATAATCATTCCAATCATTAAAATTCCAATAATAATTGGAGGATATTTCCAATTTCTTGTATTTGTAGATATTCGTTTCCTCATTTTTTTAATTACAGCTAACTTGTTATATAGTCACTTTTATCATGGTTATCCAGTAACATACTCAGGTTATCCTACCTTTTTTGTCATGGTTATCCCGTAGTGATAATTAACTTGGGTCCCTAAATTAAACATTTTACGGCGTAAATTTATAAGACCATCTAAAAAATTTGACAAAACACGTATCTTGTTAGTTGAAACACTAAGCTTCTCAAAAAATTAGATATGATCAAACCTTACGACGATGCCTATTTCATGAAACGCGCTTTACAAGAGGCCGAAGAAGCGTATAGTCAAGGAGAGGTGCCTATTGGTGCAGTGATTGTTGCTAATAATCAAATCATTGCCAGAGCACACAACCTCACCGAAACTCTAAACGATGTTACTGCTCATGCAGAAATGCAAGCCATCACTGCCGCAGCAAATTATTTAGGAGGAAAATATTTAAAAGAGTGTACTTTATATGTGACTATAGAACCTTGCCAGATGTGTGCAGGTGCGTTATTCTGGAGTCAAATAACAAAAGTGATTTATGGAGCGAGAGATGAACAAAGAGGTTGTATAGCCTTGGGAACAAAACTCCACCCAAAAACAAAAATGACGGGAGGTGTTCTCAAAGAAGAATGCGCTCAACTCCTAAAACGTTTTTTTATTGAGAAGAGAAATTTAAATTGAAACACGAAACAAAGCCTGTCCCGATCTTTTATCGGGAACTTAAGGGAATCACGACTAAAAAGGGAGAAAATTCGTGATTCGTGTAGAGAGCGAAGTAAACGGTCGTGACTCAATCCGTCCAAGGTGCTGTCAATGGGAAATTAAACTCTTAAAATTCAAACTTGCTGCGAAGTTTAAAAACTAAAAAATCCCACTCTTGGAGCGGGATTGGTTGGTAATCAAATGTAAAGATATATCATTTATCAATCTAGCAACGTAGTATTGCCACTTTGATAATACTCTTAGATAACACGCACTTGGCCTGCTACTATTCCTTTTCTGCCTTCTTCTTCTACATATTCTACTTTATCACCCTCATTAAGAGTCTCTCCATTAAGAGCTGTGATGTGTACAAAAATGTCTTTTCCAGTCTCATCATCTGTGATAAAACCGAAACCTTTTGATTCGTTAAAAAACTTTACTGTTCCTTCCATGTTGGTTAAAATATATATTAATAATACTACAAATGTACATGAATTACCATGTCCTTTTAAAACATGAAGTCAATTATTTGTTTCCTTATCTTTTTGATTGCTTGTTGTCTACGTGCTTTCGCATCTTTAATATATTCTCTTTATTGAGCATATAGTCGCTCACTTTTTTGTTTTTCCAGCGGTGATAAATAAAAGCGGGCATCCATAAAAAGAACAAACAACAAACCCCTAGCCCAAAACATAATTCTGAGGTGGTTTGCTCATTACCGTTCAAAATAAAACCGAAAATCACGAGAATCAATGAAGTGAAAAAACTGATGTAAAGAAAAATCTTCATAGGTTATTGTTTAAGCGTAGTAGTAGAAAAACACGTTTCTATTTCAACTTTTAATTCGTCTAGATCTTCTAGATATAATTGGCGCAGTACTTCTGTGTATGGGTGTCTAAAGAGGTTTTCTTCGTCATAATTGGTGTAAGCAAGATCCAGCTTCTCTTTTGCTAAAACACAGTTGCTTGTGCTTAGCGCAAGTCGTGCTTTATAATAATGTCCTTCTGTAGTTTTATCACGGTTGTAGAATAAAAACTTGTCAATTGCTTTTTCACTATTTTGCATATCTCCTGCCTCATAATAGGCGATGGCTTTATATAAAAATGCCGTAGGTTCTGCCCAGTCTTCTCCAGTCTCTGCAGTAGTAGTCTCAATATATTTGCTGAAATATGCCACAGATTTTACATAGTCCTTTTTACCTAGATAAGCGATACCTCTCCAATAGTCAACACTCTGCCCTTGGGGAGCATCTATAAAATCTGGCGTCAGTGTGTCACTAGCATCAAAATCTGCAATGGCCTTATCATAATCCCTATAAAACTGAAGGTATAAATAGCCTCTCCATGGCGTCCAGATTTTTGGGTTACATGCTACGGCTCTATCAAAAGTTGGTTTCCACTCGTCTATCATTCCGCGTTTAAGCATCGCAACAGAGAGTTCTCTAACTGCATCGCAATTTGTAGAATCTGCAGCAATAGCGCGTTCAATTCTTGACATGCTTTCTGGCGAACCTTGAGGTAAATGAAAACGCTGACCTTCTTCCATAATTTCTATAGAGAGCGCTTTTCTTTCGGCAAGAGTCAAGTTGCTATATTCGTCATTGTCGTTGCATGAAAATAAAGAAATAACCAATATGACACTAAGGAAGTATTTCAGCAATTGTTCCATTTTCTATTTTATAAGATACATACATATAATAATCAAGAGGCTCTTCTTGATGGTTTAAACTATTCCAGTGTTCAGGTAAGGCTGTTAATTCAAGCAATTGAGAAACCATTTCTGGGTTAAACTGGGTAGGTTTATAATTTGTATCTACTTGAATAGTTTCAAACCAACCGGGTTTACCCAAACATGTTACTAAAAACCGAAAGTTAAGATACCCAGAATCTGTATATCCATCGTTGTTATAGTTTGCAAGGATGTTGTCTCTAAAACGTTTTTTGCTCCCAGCGTAGCCTTCTTCTGCAGCACCGTGATGAACATGTAAAATACGATTGCCATCGCATAGGGTGTACACATCATTAAGTTGTGCGCGCTCTTGATCAATATACCCAATGTAATGAGGGTATTTCTCCTGGTTTACAGGAAATTTTTGTTTAGAATAAAAGTAAAGACCAATAAACAAGAGTATGGCTAAGAGTAAGACTCCTACGATAACCTTGGCTATTATTTTAAGTACGCGCATTTATGTTGCTTGTATATCTAACTTTAAATTAAGCTCAGATAATTGTTCTTGATCTAATGGGGCAGGAGCATCAATCATCACATCGCGGCCACTATTGTTTTTAGGGAATGCGATAAAATCTCTAATGGTTTCTTGTCCACCCAAAATAGCAACTAATCTGTCTAGACCAAAAGCTAACCCTCCGTGTGGTGGCGCTCCATACTCAAAGGCATCCATTAAAAAACCAAATTGTGCTCTCGCTTCTTCTTCGCTAAAACCAAGGTGTTTTAACATGATTGCTTGTGTTTCTTTATCGTGAATACGAATAGAACCACCGCCAATTTCGTTTCCGTTTAAAACAAGATCGTATGCGTTTGCTTTTACTTCGCCAGGCTTAGCATCCAGCATTTCTAGTTGTCCAGGTTTTGGAGAAGTAAACGGGTGGTGCATCGCGTGGTAATGCCCTGTTTCTTCATCAAGCTCTAATAATGGGAAATCTACAACCCATAATGGTGCAAATACTTTTGGGTCACGTAAGCCTAGCTCTTCTGCAAGATGCATTCGCAAGGCACTCATTTGTGCTCTTACTTTATTAGTTTCTCCAGATAGCACGCAAACTAAATCTCCTTTTTCTGCGCCAGTAACTTCTGCCCATTTTGCTAGGTCTTCTTGATCGTAAAATTTATCTACAGAAGATTTAAAAGTACCATCATCATTACAACGGCTGTATATCATACCAAGCGCACCTACTTGAGGTCGCTTTACCCAGTTTATAATTTTGTCAATTTCTTTTCGGGTGTATTTGTTTCCACCAGGGACGGCGATACCAACTACTAATTCGGCACTATTAAAAACACCAAAATCTTTATGTTGCGTCACATCGTTAAGCTCCGCAAACTTCATATCAAAACGAATATCTGGTTTATCATTACCATATAATCGCATCGCATCATCATATTGCATTCTTGGGAAATCACCAATCTCAATTCCCTTAATTTCTTTCAATAAATGACGGGTTAACCCTTCAAACATATTGAGGATATCTTCTTGCTCAATAAATGCCATCTCGCAGTCAATCTGAGTAAATTCTGGTTGACGGTCGGCTCTTAAATCTTCATCTCTAAAACACTTTACAATCTGGAAGTACTTGTCTAATCCACCCACCATAAGCAATTGCTTAAAGGTTTGCGGCGATTGTGGTAAGGCGTAAAACTGGCCTTCGTTCATACGAGAAGGAACCACAAAATCACGGGCACCTTCTGGTGTAGACTTTATTAAATAAGGTGTTTCTACATCTACAAACCCTTGATTAGAAAGGTAGTTGCGTACTGCCATAGATACCTTATGACGAAATATTAAGTTCTCTCTCACTGGGTTACGTCTAATATCTAGGTAACGATATTTCATACGTAAATCTTCACCACCATCTGTGTCATCTTCTATGGTAAAAGGAGGGGTTAGCGACTCATTTAAGATCGTTACTTTCTTTACTAAAATCTCAATATCTCCCGTAGGCATTTTTGGGTTCTTAGACTCACGCTCGATCACCTCTCCGGTTACTTGAATCACAAACTCACGACCAAGTTTTGATGCTTCAGCCATCATTGCCGCTGGCGTGCGCTCCTCGTCAAAAACAAGTTGAGTCATACCGTAGCGGTCCCTTAAATCTACCCAAACGATAAATCCTTTGTCACGAGATTTTTGCACCCATCCTGCGAGTGTCACTTCTTGTCCTACGTGGCTTGCACGTAATTCTCCATTGTTATGCGTTCTGTACATATTTTTCCTGCGAAGGCAGGAATCTCTTTCATGAGATGCCCAATCTTCTTTTTAATTTTATGATGCAAAAATAAGATTTAAAGTGGTTTGCTGAAATGTTAATGGTTTAAAATTTAACAGGTTGAATAAAGCAATAATTAGTACTTCGGAAATACTATAAAATCAAAATCGCCCAGAACAATGTACATTGCAATGGGCGATTTTCAATCTTTAAAATTTCCGAAGTAAACAAGAAACTACTCTGCTGCTTCTAGATTGATATCCTCGTTAACTACTTCTGGCTTAGGATTACGCCAGTTGTGGATGCGCATTTTTAAACGCATCGCAAAGTAGAATAAAATAGGTACAATTATTAGCGTAAGGAAGGTTGCGATAAACAACCCGTAAATTACGGTCCAAGCTAATGGTCCCCAAAATATCACATTGTCTCCACCTACATAAATCTTAGGGTCAAGCTCGCTAAAGAGTGAGAAGAAATCAATGTTTAATCCTGTTGCTAAAGGGATTAAACCTAAGATGGTTGTAATAGCCGTTAAGATTACTGGGCGTAAACGAGCTCTACCAGCTTTAATTATAGCAGTAAGTAGGTCTTCTTTACCTAGATATTCTTTACTGTCGAGGTCTAAGACATTTTTACGTCGATCAATTAATAATTGGGCATAATCGAGCAAGACCACGCCATTGTTTACCACAATCCCCGCGAGCGATATAATACCCATCATCGTCATGATAATCACAAACGGAGAACCAGAAATCACAATACCACCAAATACACCAATAAAGCTTAAAAAGATGGCAATCATTATAATAAACGGTTTTGATATAGAGTTAAATTGGAAAATTAAGATCAAGAAAATTAATCCTAGTCCGCTAAAGAAGGCACTTCCTAAAAAGGCTTGTTCTTTCTCTTGTTTCTCTATTTGTCCTGTGTAATTTATACTTACACTGTCTGGCTTGCCCTCAAAGTTGCCCATTTCCTTTACTACTTTGTCTACTGCAACTCCAGCATCTGTAAAGCCAGGGTTTAGTGCAGAATAAACGGTTACAACCCGTTGTGACTGCTTGTGTTTAATGGCGCTAAAACCAGACGTGTTCTGTTGTTTAGCAACAGCAGCAATAGGGATCTCTCTTAATTTACCCGTATTGGTTCTAAAAATGATATTCTGATTAAATAGTGCACTAGAATTATAGCGGCTTTCTTCATTAAAACGAATATAGATATCATAATCTTCACCATCTTCTTTGTATACACCTGCTTTGGTCCCGAAGAGTGAATTACGCAATTGCTGTCCTACTTGTCCCGTAGTGACGCCTAGTTCGCCAGCTTTTTCACGATCAACTACAACCTGGATGGCCGGTTTATCTCTATTAACATCAATTTTTAACTCTTCAATATCTGCAATATTACGCGTGTTTAAATACTCTCGCATGCTTTCTGCGGTAGCAATTAATTCTTCATAATTTTCTCCCTTTAATTCAATGTTAACAGGCGCTCCTTGTGGCGGCCCGGCAGCATCTTTTTCTACAGATATTAGAATCCCAGGATAGATATTTGCTAGTGATTTTTGCACTTTTGTACGCAAAAGCTCACTATCTTCTCCACGGCGGTACTTATACTCACGCATAGAGGCGGTTATTTTACCTTTATGCGGCATCTCTGCTGCAGAGCCACCATCTGTTTGCGGGTTTCCTGCTCCTTCACCTACCTGTGATACGGCACTTTCTACTAAAAAGTTATAGCCATCGTCTACATACTCTTTACTATTTAAGGTATTATAAACGCGCTCTTCAATTTCTTTTGTAATCGCATTTGTTTTTTCAATAGAGGTACCTTGTGGGTATTCTATATAGACTATAATCTGATTGGGCGTATTGTCTGGAAAGAATTCAATTTTTGTGCGTTGGTTTGCTACAGAAAGACCAAAGGTCATAAATGCCCCAATCAATAATAGAAAAGTAAAGGCAACTATAAGAATAGGGCGCTTGCCCTTAAATGCCTTAGACAAGCTGCGTTCGTACCAGTTTTCTAATCTTGTTAAAGTCTTAGTTTGAAACCAGTTAGCCATTTTTCGTAGTATAAAACGGTATACCCATAACATAATTGCTACAAAAATCATTAAGGTCCCTAGTCCGCTATATGCACCTCCTGCAAAGGCAATGAATAAACCAATACCTGCCACAATGGACGAAATGATAATGAGATTTTTTATAGGCATGTCCTTGTCTTCTGTGGTCATAAATTGTGAGACGAGTACGGAGTTAAAGAAAATAGCAACAAATAATGAAGAACCTAATACCACAGATAAGGTGATCGGGAAGTAGATCATAAACTGCCCCATTACACCTGGCCATAATCCTAAAGGAACAAAGGCCGCAACGGTAGTTAATGTAGAAATGATAATAGGGAACGCGATTTCTCCAATCCCTTTTTTAGCAGCTTCTAGTCTGCCTAAGCCTTCTTCATCCATCAAACGATAGATGTTTTCTACTACTACAATACCATTATCTACTAGCATACCCAGCCCCATAATCAAACCAAATAGGATCATGGTATTTAATGTATACCCCATCCATCCTAAAATCATCAATGACATAAACATGGACATCGGGATAGCAAAACCAACAAACAATGCATTCTTAAACCCTAAGAAGAACATAAGTACGGTTACCACTAGGATAATACCAAAGATGATGTTGTTTACTAAGTCATCTACTTGCCCAATAGTTTTTGAAGATTGATCATTCGTGATCGTCACTTTTAAATCCTTCGGGAAAAAATCTTTTTCTGCTTTTTCTTTAATTTCTACAATTTGCTCTGCAGCGGTCACCATGTTTTTTCCAGACCGTTTTTTAACATCAAGCATTACAACTCGATCTCCAAACTCTCTTGCATAGGTAGTTTTGTCTTTTTCTTTAAAACTAACTTCTGCTACATCTTTAAGATAAACGATATTACCATTTTCATTTTTTACAACAAAATTTTCAAGCCCTTCTGGTTTTTCGATTTCCCCTAAAATCCGAATCGTTCTTCGCTGTCCGCTGGCTTTAAAGTTACCTGCAGACATAGTCATATTACCATTAGAAATAGCATTTTGAATGTCATAGAAGCTAATAGAGGCCGCCATCATCTTATAGATGTCTACTGCAACTTCAACTTCTTTTTCTTGAGCTCCACGAATGTCTACTTTTTTTATCTGTTCAAGATTTTCAATTTCATCTTGCAAGTATTCACCATACTCTTTCAACTTTGCTACTGGATAATCACCGGAGATATTTATGTTAAGAATAGGAATCTCTTCACTCATGCTTAACTCAAAAACGTTAGGTTCTACTTTAGCACCATTAAAAGTAGGCCAGTCTTCACCAGAAGTTTGGGTGTCTATTTCGTCTTTAACTTTTTGTTTTGCTTTATCTACATCAATTTTTTCGTCAAACTCAACAATTACCATGGAGTAATCTTCTTGAGAAGTTGAGGTGATTTCGACAACATTACTAACCGTTTTAAGCTTATCCTCAAGAGGGTCTGTAATAAGTTTTTCGATATCTTCTGCAGTGTTTCCTGGATAGACAGAACTAATGTAAATTTTAGTTTCTTTTATTTCAGGAAAATTTTCACGAGGCATATCAACATAGGCGCTTGCACCTAAAAATAGCACCAAAGCCATAATCATATAGATCGTGGTTTTGTTGTTAATCGCCCAGGAGGAGAGTATAAACTCCTTTTCGGTATTTTTTTTCTTTTTTGTCATCTTCAGTGCCCGTGTAGACGGGTATCTTTTATTTGAGATTTTTATTCTTAATCTGCCTAAGCTAGATTTCTTATTTTACTTCAGAAATAGCTACTCTATTCACATTTCCGAAGTGAAAAGCATTTTTAATAAGTGATAATTTTTACAGTTTGTCCATCCTTCACACTTCGAGCTCCTTCTTGTATTATTTGATCTCCATTTGTAATTCCTTCTAAAACTTCAATTACATCTCCTTGTTTTTTTCCGGTTTTAATGATCACTCGTTTTGCAACTGCCTTAGTATCTTCTAAATCTTGAAGTATGTAGATATATTGATCTCCATCTGCATTTTCTGAGATAATACTCTGCGGTATTAAAATTGCATTTTCATTGGTGTAATCATTAATTTTTAATCGAGCAGTAAGATTAGGCTTAATCATATTGTCTTTGTTAGGGACGTTGATTTCTGCCTTATACGTTCTATTATTAGGGTTGATGTAAGATCCAGTCTGTCCTATTTTTGCTGCTATGGTTTTACCTAAAACAGGGAAGAACACTTCTACATCTTTCCCTTTGACTACATCGTTAATATAAGTTTCAGGAATATCTGTTTTAATATACATATTTTTTAAACTTACAATACGCATTAATTGGGTTTGCCCCGGGGCAACCACGCTACCTGCTTCGGTAATAATATCATCTATGGTTCCTGAGAAAGGAGCTTTTACACTGGCTTTTCCTAGTTGTTGTTTCATAGAATTGATTGCATTTAACTGACCTTCATAGGATGACTTTGCTTGTAAGTATTGTATTTCACTTCCTATTTTTTGGTTCCAAAGTCGCTCTTGACGTTCAAATGTTGTTTTCGCAAAATCTGCTTGTACTTGCATTTGGGCAAGTTGCTGGCTCATACCACCATCATCTACAGTTGCTACTGTTTGTCCCTTAGAAACACGTTGTCCTTCTTTAACATAAACACGTGTTAAAACACCTCCCATTTCTGGTGTTACCACAATATTTTGATCCGTATCAACACTACCTTGTAATTCTAGAAAGTGATCAAATTTGATTTCTTCTGCTTTAAAAGCTGTGATTAAGGGAAGGTTCCCCTCTGGACTAAGTGCCATTAATTTTGTGTCTAATTCTTTTAAATGAGAATTAATGTCTTGTTGCTGCGTAGCCAGTTCATCTCTTTTTTTCTGAATAGCGGCAACGTCTCCAGAAGCAATTAAATCTGCTACAGAAATTTCTACTTCTTTGCCTCCACAAGAAATGATAAATGCTGCAAGGGTGAGTAAGGTGATTAGTTTTTTCATTGGTTTTATATTTAGGATACCGCTTTGAGACGGTTGGTATAAGATTGTGTTAGTTTTGGTTTTTTACTACTTCACTCTCTATGCGTAGTTCTGGTGTGTTTAAAATGGTTTCAATAGCTGCTTTTGCATTGATTACGTCTAGCATAGATTGAAAATATTGTTGTTGGGCACTATATAGCTGTGTTTGTGCTTGCCTAAGATCAAAACTAGTGCTAAGACCTTCTGTAAATTTTACCTGATTCTTTTTTTCTATCCGCTCTGCTAAGGCAATATTTTTCTTAGCGTTTTCATACTTTTCAATTGCAAATTGATAATTGCTTCTTGCAGTATTAAGCTCTAAGTTTATAGTTTCAACCGTTTCTGTGAGTTGTGTTTCTGCTTGCTCTAATGCAATAGCCGCACGCTTGGTTTTAGCATTTCGCATACCACTACTAAAAATAGGTACGTCTAAGTTAATACCTAATAGCGAAGATTGAAACCAAGGTTGGTTTCCGCTTAAAAAATTGAAATCGTCACTAAAAGCCGATGTGCCGTAATTTACAAAAGCAGAGAGGCTAGGGAGCGCTCTACTTTTTTCAAGCTTCATCTCTAAAGTGCGTTGCTCTGTAAGATTTTGTGCAATCTTGTAATCAATATTTTGTTCTGGATTTAAAGATTGTGAGAGTAACGCTAAGCTCGCATTTGCTTGTGCTAAATTATCAAGCTTGTCTGTTAACATCACGGTGCTTTCTACAGGAATACCAAGAGCCGCATTAAACATCTGTCTTGCAATTAGATTACTTCTTTTAGCATTGCTTAACTGCGTGTCAATATCAAGTAATGTGATTTCTAATTGCTCCACGCTTTCTTCTTCGGTAAGACCATTTTTAAAAATCTCTTGCGTCTCAAATATGTTCTTTTCTAAAGTTGTTTTGTTCTTTTCAAAAATTGCAATGAGCTCTTCAGACAAAAGGACACTTCCGTAGGCATTGATTACTCCTTTTCTAACTTCAAGACGCGTCTTCTCGTTTAAATTTTCAGAAAAATTTAAAAAAGAATTGGCCGCTTGTAGCCCCACTAAATAGCTGCCATCAAATATAAGTTGGTTTAATGTGGCCACTGCATTCGCGTTTTGTTTAGTCCCAAACGTAACTGGGACAAACGTGCCAGGAGCACCACCTGCTATTTCGCCAGGAATAAGTGTTACGGGTTGTCTAATATTGTTGTTATAAGAAAGCTTTCCACTTATTTGCGGAAGACCACTGGCGGTAGTTTCCCATTTTTGCTGGAGTGCTTTTGCAATATCTCTTCTAGAGTTGATAGCGGTATAATTACTGTCTACAGCAAATGCAACAGCTTCTTGTAAATTAAGACTGTAGGTTGCTTCTTTTTGTCCAAATGCAGACACAGTAAGCAAAACAGTAAAAACGATAAGGGTTAGATTACGCATTTATTTGTTGTTGTTTATAAAAGTTTTTAAAATTTCGAGGCCTTTTGCGGTGACAATTCCTCTAAGGTGATATTCAAGATACATCTCAAACAGTATTTTTTTAGGAAACTGACCTGTAGGGAACATAGCATCATCTTTAATCCCATTTGCTCCTAAAAAATAGATTTTAGAAATAAAATCGATATTTAGGTCTTCACGATACAGACCTTGTGTTACGCCTTTCTTTAAATTTTCTAGGGTACACTCACTCATTTTCTCATACTGTAACTCCTTTAATTTTTCAGCTATTTGAGGATAGTATTTTTGAAGTTGATATTGCGGTGAAGACTTTTCATCTTTTAGATGAATCATTACCAGTCTTTTAATTTGATACAGCTCTTCAATGGGGTTTTTGTTTTCTTCACAGATGCAATCAATCCCACGAGAGATGATGTTAAAAAGCGTTACAGTCACTTCTTTTACTAGTGCTGTTTTATTGCTGAAATGTGCATAAATTGTTTTCTTAGAGATGCCCATTTCATTAGCAATATCATCCATTGTCACACTTTTAAAACCAAGTGTAATGAATAAATCTGTTGCTTTTTGTATGATCTTTTCTCTCATGTTTACTGCCCGAGAAGTCCGGTATCTTTGTCTTGATAAAAAGGGTGTTCCTTTTTTACCTCGGCAAATATACAATAGGAAACTTTTAAAACCATAAAAGTTTCCAAAGTTTTTACACAAATTTAACATTTGGAGGTGCACCTCGGAAATCTTAATTATTTGGTAAACTGTGTAGATTCTCATTTTTAACAAGGCTTAATTGTTATTTTTGTCTAAAAAGAAATCGATGTACGATTTATCAATTTATAATGAAGCGCTTAAAGAAGGTCTTAAGCAGGCAATCGTAATTAAAGAGCCTAAAGGATTGTATGGGCCAGCGGCTTATATTCTTGAATTGGGAGGAAAACGTTTGCGTCCCGTTTTAACTCTTATGACCGCAGAGTTTTTTGGTGGTACTATTAAAAACGCTATGAATGCTGCGCTGGCAGTAGAGTTATTCCATAATTTTTCGCTTATTCATGATGACATTATGGACGATGCACCACTGCGCCGTGGAAAGGTCACTGTTCACGAAAAATGGGATATTAATACAGGAATACTTTCTGGCGATGCTATGCTTATTCTTGCCTATCAATTATTTGAGGGGTATGAAGCTCAGATGTTTCAGCAACTAGCAAAATTATTTAGTAAAACAGCAATAGAGGTGTGCGAAGGACAACAATATGATGTTGACTTTGAGACCAGAGATGATGTTACGATCCCAGAATACATTAAAATGATAGATTTTAAAACTGCCGTATTAATAGGTGCGGCAATGAAAATGGGAGCTATCGTGGCCAATGCTAGCGAAAAATGCAAAGAAAACATCTATGAGTTTGGTAGAAACTTAGGGATTGCTTTTCAATTGCAAGATGATTATTTAGATGCTTTTGGAGATCCAGAAACTTTTGGAAAACAAGTAGGCGGTGATATTATTGAGAATAAAAAAACATTCTTATACCTCACTGCTCTAAATGGTAGTGATGTTTCAGAAAGAGAAAAACTTACTGCATTATTTGCGCAATCACCAAATGATCCAACAGAAAAGATAAAAGTGGTTAAAGAATTATTTATAACCACAGGAGCGGCACAAGCGAGTATTAATGAGATGGAAAAATATACAGAAAGAGCCAATCAATTGTTAGAGAATATAGACTTAACAGAAGATAAAAAAGAAGCTTTTAGAAGTTTTGGAGATTGGCTGATGAAGCGTAAAGTCTGAGCCTTCCGATCAATTTTTTATTTGATACTATCCCTCACTCAAAAAATCACTCAGTCACCTGAGATCGTTAGGTCTCATCGCTATTTTGACTTAAATAGTTGGCGGTGTTCTTTTTTGATGTTTCCGATTGAACATGTTGAACAAGCTACTATAAGATTGTATTTCAATTAGAAGAAGACCCGAACAAAAGGAGCCCATGCGCTTGCATAAACACTATCACCGTCTTTAAACAATAAGTTATATCTAACACCAAAAGTGATATTCTGTGCGCGATAACCCGCTCCTACAAAGAATGCCGTATTCCAGAAGTCGTTATCTTCATCACCCTCGATAAATTTTATAGTTTGATTGACTCTTAGTTGCTCTAGCTCTGTAGAAAGCTGTATTTGTTGAATAGGGTTAAAAAGCCCTATCAGACTACCTCCATAAAGAGAGGACTTAAAAAATTCATTACTTTGATAACTATAAATTAGTGAAGGTCCTGCACTTACATATTTATTAAAGTTATAGATAGCACTAGGTGCAACGGTAGCACTAAAATTGCCATTAGCAAAATTGAGTCCTAAGCCTCCACCAAAACTAACATTGTCTAGAAAACGATTTTGCTTATTTTCGTTTTGAGCAAAAGAAATGCTGGTTATTAAAAGAGCGGTGATTAGTAAAAAAGACTTAAGCGTGATGGAGAACTGAATTTTCATTTGAAATAATTTATATATTCTGTTTTATAAATATACAATAACCAAGCCACTAGTTTTGGGATTTGTTGTATTTTTGTATTGTTTTAATAAAACTGACACTTCTTTATTCTACCTATGGATAAATATTCTTTCTTAAATGCCGTTCATCCTGCGTATCTAGCAGAAGTATACGATAAATACCTAAAATTTCCTGATAGCGTTGAGCCTAGTTGGCGCGCTTTTTTTCAAGGGTTTGATTTTGGCGTAGAAAGCGGATCTGCCGCCGAGGCTGGATTTGCAGACGCTGGTGTTGCTGGAGGGGTCTCAGAATCTGTTTTAATGGAGTTTGCGGTGATAAAACTCATTAATGCGTATCGTTCTAGAGGTCACTTATTTACAAAAACAAACCCAGTGCGTAATCGCCGGACGTATGAGCCTACCCTAGATATTGAAAATTTCGGGTTGAGTCAAGCAGACTTGAGCAAGCGCTTTAAGGCTGGAGAAATTCTTGGACTTGGGGAACAAACATTAGAAGATATTTTAAAACACCTTCAGGCTATTTATTGTGACTCTATAGGTGTTGAGTACATGTATATTAGAAATCCAGATGAGATAAAATGGATTCAGAGCTGGTTAAATAAAAACGATAATCACCCAGAATTTAACGCAGATCAAAAGAAACACATATTAGGGAAGCTTAACCAAGCATTGTCTTTCGAAACTTTTTTACATTCTAAATACGTAGGACAAAAACGTTTTTCTATTGAAGGCGTAGATGCATTAATACCTGGTTTAGATACTTTGATGGAACAAGGCGCAGAGCAAGGTGTAGAGCAGTTTGTAGTGGGTATGGCACACCGTGGCCGTCTAAACGTACTGACTAATATCTTTGGGAAAGCACCAGAAAAGATTTTTAGTGAGTTTGACAGCAAAGAGTATGATGAGGCAGAACTCTTTGATGGCGATGTAAAGTATCACATGGGGTACACTAGTATTAGAGAAACAGACGGTGGTAAGAAAGTCCGTATGGATCTTGCCCCAAATCCTTCTCACTTAGAAACAGTAAATGCCGTTGTTGGTGGAATAGCTAGAGCCAAAATAGACAACCAACTAGAGAACAACAATAAAAAATTACTTCCTATATTAATACATGGTGATGCTGCTATTGCAGGACAAGGAGTGGTCTATGAGTTTGTGCAGATGGCGCAATTAGAAGCCTATCAAACAGGAGGTACCATTCATATTGTTGCAAACAATCAAGTAGGTTTTACTACAAATTATCTTGATGCACGATCGTCTACCTATTGTACAGATATAGCAAAAGTAACCTTATCGCCTGTACTGCATGTCAATGCAGATGATGTAGAGGCAGTTTGTCACGCCTTTACGTTTGCGTTAGATTATAGAATGAAATTTGGTCGTGATGTCTTCTTAGATATTTTAGGATATAGAAAATACGGGCATAATGAAGGAGATGAACCTCGTTTTACGCAGCCTAAGTTGTATAAAGCAATTAAGAAGCAAAAGAGCCCTAGAGATATTTATGGTGAAAAACTGCTGGGACAACATGTAATTGACAACGGTTACATTAAAAAAATTGAAAAAGAATACAAAGAAGATTTGGAAAATGATCTCGAAGCTTCTCGTAAAAAAGACAAAACGGTTATTACCGAAATTCTTGCAGATGACTGGAAGGGATATGAGTTAGGGAGTACAGAAGATATTTTGGCAAAGGTGGATACTACTTTTTCGCAGAAAAAACTTGATGAAATTGCTCAAGCCATAACAAAACTACCAGCTGATAAAAACTTTATAAGCAAAATACAAAGAATAATAGATGACCGTTACAAACGGTATAACGAGACCAATAATTTAGATTGGGCCATGGGTGAGTTATTGGCTTATGCCACGCTAATGGAAGAAGGTTTTGATGTAAGAATGTCGGGACAAGATGTAGAGCGTGGAACTTTTTCACACAGACATGCAGTTATTAAAACGGAAGATGATGCAGAAGAAATTAATTTGCATAACACCTTAGATGTTGATGGGCACTTTTACATTTACAACTCCTTATTATCTGAGTATGCAGTGGTAGGTTTTGACTATGGGTATGCCATGGCAGCACCTAAAACATTAACCATCTGGGAAGCACAGTTTGGTGATTTCTCAAATGGTGCTCAGATCATGCTTGACCAGTACATCTCTGCAGCAGAGGCAAAATGGAAAACTCAAAATGGTCTCGTAATGTTATTGCCGCATGGCTATGAAGCCCAAGGATCAGAACATTCGAGTGCACGTATGGAGCGATATTTACAGTTATGTGCTCGCAATAATATGGTAGTTGCAGATGTAACGACACCAGCTAATTTTTATCATTTGTTGAGAAGACAGATGAAGTGGAATTTTAGAAAACCACTTATTGTTTTTACTCCTAAAAGTTTATTGCGTCATCCTAAAGTAGTTTCTACAAAAGAAGAACTTGCCACTGGTAGTTTTCAAGAAGTAATAGATGATGCAACAACAAATAAAAAACAAATAAAATCATTGGTGTTCTGTACAGGAAAGTTTTATTATGACTTGATAGAGAGACAAGATGAAAATGGTCGTGACGATGTTGCCATAGTTCGTATAGAACAGTTATTCCCGTTACCAGTAGCGCAATTAGACGCTATTATCAAAACGTATCCTAATGTAACAGATTACGTTTGGGCACAAGAAGAGCCGCGTAATATGGGGGCTTTGAGTTATATGGTGATGAATTTTGATGCCGTGAAGTTTAGACATGCATCTCGTAAAACTTATAGCGCACCTGCTGCTGGTAGTAGCACGCGCTCAAAAGCGAGACATAAAAACGTAATTGATGAGGTGTTTAATACACCAAACAAATAGTGAATATTTAATATTTCTGCAGTAATTAATAACTTCAGAAATGTTATGAGCTTGATTAAAGCTAAAAATAAGAATAGTTAATAGAGTTCCGCAATTGCGGAAACGTAATAACAATAGTATGTTAGAAATGAAAGTTCCCTCACCGGGAGAATCTATCACTGAAGTAGAAATTGCACAATGGCTTGTAGAAGACGGTGATTATGTAGAAAAAGACCAAGCAATTGCAGAGGTTGATAGCGATAAAGCTACACTAGAATTACCAGCAGAAGCGAGTGGTATTATTACCTTAAAGGCTGAAGAAGGTGACGCAGTAGAAGTAGGAGCAGTGGTATGTTTAATTGATACAGATGCAAAAAGGCCAGAAGGAAATGATGCTGCAGAAACTGTTGTAGAAGCAGCACCAAAAAAAGAAGCGCCTGTAAAGAAAGAGGCAGCGGCTTCAACAGAAAAGAAGACCTACGCATCAGGAACCCCTTCGCCAGCAGCAAAGAAAATTCTTGATGAAAAAGGAGTAGATACTAAAAGTGTTACAGGTAGTGGTCGTGACGGCCGCATCACTAAGCACGATGCAGAAAATGCTATCCCTTCTATGGGATCTCCTAGCAATGGAGATAGAGGTTCGTATAGAACTAAACTTTCTATGCTTCGTAGAAAAGTAGCAGAGCGTCTGGTAGAGGCAAAAAATACAACGGCAATGTTAACTACTTTTAATGAAGTAGATATGGGGCCTATTTTTGACCTTAGAAAAGAATACAAAGTAACTTTTAAAGAGAAGCATGGGGTAGGACTTGGCTTTATGTCTTTCTTTACACTCGCTATCGTTAGAGCATTAGAGCTTTATCCTGCTGTAAATAGTATGATAGATGGAAAAGAGATGTTGACTTTTGATTATAAAGATATTTCTATTGCGGTATCTGGCCCAAAAGGTTTAATGGTTCCAGTAATTAGAAATGCAGAAAACTTAAGCTTTAGAGGTGTAGAATCTGAGGTGAAACGTTTAGCCATTAGAGCAAGAGATGGGCAAATTACTGTTGATGAGATGACCGGAGGTACTTTTACTATCTCAAACGGAGGTGTTTTTGGTAGTATGTTATCAACTCCAATAATCAATCCGCCTCAGTCTGGAATACTTGGAATGCATAATATAGTAGAGCGCCCTATCGTAAAAGATGGAGCTATTGTGATTGCTCCAATTATGTTTGTAGCATTAAGTTATGATCATCGTATTATTGATGGTAAAGAATCTGTAGGGTTTTTAGTTGCCGTAAAAGAAGCACTGGAAGATCCTATAGCATTGCTAATGGATGGTGATGTGAAAAAGGCCTTAGAATTGTAAACTAAATCTAACTTTTAGATAAAAAAGGTGTTGGGCGATCAACACCTTTTTACATGATAAGTAATTCTATAATGTTAAGGGTAATGGAGGTAACAACTGCTAGTGATAAAGCAATCACTAGCAGTCGTTTTTTAATATCGGTATATCTATCTTGATTCTGTGTCATAATGTCTTACAAAGGTCAAGTAGTTTAACAATACATACAATACGTAGATATACTTAAATTAACGTAATCTTTCATGATGCTCTTTTGCCCAGCTTAAAAGCGAATTTGTTTTGGGTTCAAGTTGAAGTTTAAGAATAATATTTGATCTATGTTTTTCTACGGTGCGATAAGAAATAAATAATAGAGAAGCTATTTCTTTATTGGTCTTATCTGTAGCAATGAGCCGGAGTATTTTTCTTTCAGATGGCGTAAGTGTTTCTAAAATGCCTTTTTTATCGGAGCTAACCCCTAGTAATTCTTTAATTTTGGGACTATAATAATGCGCTCCCTTGGCAACTTGCGCTAAACAAGTTTCGATTTCTTCTAATGCAAATTCTTTTAAGATGTAGCCATAGATATTTAGGTGCTGTGCTTGATCATACAACTCCTTTTCCTTATAAAGCGTAATAAAAATTACCTTGGTTTCTGGTGCTTGTTCACGACACTTTCTGGCAATTTCTATCCCAGACATAAACGGCATTTGTATATCAAGAATAGCGATATCTGGTTTTTTTTGTAGAATTAATTGATATGCTTCTTTACCGTCATTTGCACTACCTATAATATTATATTCTTTTTCAAATAATAAATCATTGAGCCCTTTTAGCAGCAAGGGATGATCATCTGCAGTAATAATAGTTTGCTGATTCATTTAACGGGAATTTGAAATTCTAGCAATGTCCCGCCATTCTTTATGGATTGAACTTTCATTTGGCCATTTAAAAATTTAGTGCGCTCTTGTAAAGTTTTTAGCCCTAGGGTTTTTATGTTTTTACGTTTTTCTAAAAAATCAAATCCGGTGCCATTATCTTTTACTGTTATTATAATAAGCTTACTTAATTTCATCACAGAAACTTTAATTGCTTCGGCTTTTGCGTGCTTGATGATATTTGTGAGTGATTCTTGCACGATTCTATAAATATTGACTTCTTGTTCTGGACTAAACTGGCTATCTATATTATCTATTTCTGAAGAAATAAAGAGGTTGGTATTTTCATCCACATTAGCAAGTGCATATTCAATGGCCTTTGTAATGCCAAGTTCTTGTAACTGGAAGGGGTGAAGGTCTCTTGAGATGGTTCTTATCTCATCTATGGCATTTTCCACCATTAGCTTAACGCCATCATCTTTAGACTTTATGAGTTTGTTTTTTATGAGCAGTAGTTGTTGTCCTATCCCATCGTGCAGGTCTTTAGAAATACGAATGCGCTCTTTTTCTTGACTCACTATTAACTCTTGACTAAAGCGTTCTTGTAATATTTTATTATACCGTAAGTGTTTCTGATTTCTGAATAATAAGATAACCGCAAAACCCCCAATAACTAGGAGCGCAAGAAAAACCATTTGCCTTTTAAAAGACAAATTCTCGTTTTCTAGCATTTTTATATCATTGTTTTTTTCTGCCAAGGCTTTTTCTTTCTTTTCGGTTTCATAGAGGGTTTGATAATAAGCTAAAGTAAACGTATTGCTTTCATTGAAAATAGAATCTTTGCTCGATACATAGGCCTTTTGGTAAGCTATTGCGGTTTTATAATTACCGAGACTTTCGTGAATTTCTGCAAGCTGTAGATAGCTATCTCTCTTTGATTCTTCGTGACCTAACTTTTTGGCAAGTTGGTTGCGATTATTAGCATGGGTTAAAGCCTTTTTTGACTGCTCTAACATTTGAAAAAAAGTAGCCTTAGCAGCTTCAAAAATCAAAAGATTTGTAGGGTATTCATCTAATAATGTGACACGATCGGCCTCTATCATTTCTAAATGTTTTTCTGCCTCGTCAAAATTTCCCTCCCGCGCATAAAACTCAGCTAGTTTAGCATTAATGCCTACAAACACTTGTTTAGATTTGTTTTTTTTGAGCTCAGACTGTGCTTTTATTAGATACTCAAACTCTTCTTTGAATTTTGCTTGTTTCCCGTAATCAAGGGCTTGATTGTAATACGTGCTTGCAAAACCATTCTCAATCCCTAATTCTTTTGCTTTTTCTAAATACTTGTCTCGTTCTTCTTTTGCTTTGTCAAAAAAACCATTGATGCTAAACATGGTTATATTGCCTTGTTGTACGTACAACATGTATTCATAATCTTCTATTTTTTCAAAGAGGGAATATGCCATTTGATAATCTTTACTTGCTTGCACAAAATTGCCTAGGTCAGAATGTGAGCGACCTCTAAAAAGGTAAGCGTCTCCTTTATGACTAACATCAGTATGGCCGTAGTTGATGAGTGCTTGGGTAAAATCTTCTATTGCTTCTTTCAAATCTAATGGGTATTGAGCCCTCCCTTTTCTGTAGTATAAAGCACCAATCAAGAAACTGTCCTTTATTTTAAATTTATGTGATAAAACCCCATCAATGGTAGTGATGGCCTTACGGGGGTCATTCATCGCATAGGTTAATGTGTTTTGTAAATTAATGGCTTTTTTTGCGGCCCCTATTAGATGGTTGTTTTCTTTTGCCAGGGCAATATATTCAAGGCTTTTAGAAACAAATAGTTCATCATCTTTTCTAAAACTCAATGAGATTACAGAGTCTATAGCGATCATTTTTAGCGTAATGTCGTTTTCTTCTTCAGCAATTTTTTTATAATGCTCTATATCCTGAGCCATAGTATGGCACACAAAGCAAAAAAATAAAATAAACGAAAGAAAGGTTCGAAACATAGGGGCTTAATGAGACTTGAGCAATAAAATTACTTAAAATATACTGCCTAGACTAAAAAGCAGCTCATTATTTAATATACATACAATTTCTACCGTAATCGATTACAGCTCTACATTTTTTAAGCAAGTCTGCGCCAAAAATTCCATGAATTGGAGATTCATTCACTTCAATAAGTGCATTATTTACGTGGGTAAGATCAAAAAGAACTAAGGTAAAATTAGGTACTATTTGGTCTTTAATAATTAAATCGTTCTCTTTAGAGAGGTGCGTTTCCATTCCAGAAGCGCCTGCTCCAGCAGCCTTTATCTCGCTGGGCTCTAGTTCTAAATTGAACAATGATGCAAATGAGTAAGCAACACAGGTACTTGAAGCTCCCGTATCAATAATAAAATCTCCTTTGGTGTTGTTTATTTTTGCAGTAGTCTTATAGTGCCCTGTTGCAAGTCTTTTTAATGGGATTCTCGTAAATTTTTTTGAGGTCATCATTTCTCTTAACTCCATCGGTCTTTTCTTGTAAAGATAGTAAACAAAATCACTAGCTTTGCGCTTATGTTAACAGACACTCATGCACATTTATATAGTACCTCTTTCGATGAAGATCGTGAGGCTATGATGCTTCGCGCAATAGATGCTGGAATTTCCCGATTTTTTATTCCTGCCATTGATAGCGGCCACGCAAAAGCTATGTTTCAATTAGAAAAGCAGTATCCAGATCTTGTGCACTTAATGATGGGCCTACATCCTACTTCAGTTAAAGAAAATTATAAAGAAGAATTAGATTTTGTAGCGCAGCAATTTTTACTTCGGAAATTTATTGCAGTTGGAGAAATAGGCATAGATTTATATTGGGATAAAAGTACCTTAGCCATACAGCAAGAGGCCTTTAGATTTCAGATACAATTGGCAAAAAAGTATAAATTACCTATTGTTATTCATTGTAGAGACGCTTTTGATGAAGTGTTTGAGGTTTTAGAAAGTGAAAAAGGAGAGGATCTTTTTGGGATATTTCATTGTTTTACAGGAACATTAGAACAGGCAAAACGGGCAATAGGCTATAACATGAAATTAGGTATTGGAGGAGTGGTGACTTTTAAAAACGGTAAAATTGATCAGTTTTTAAATCAGATAGATCTAAGCCAGATAGTGCTTGAAACAGATGCGCCTTATTTGAGTCCTGCACCTTTTCGCGGAAAGCGAAACGAAAGTAGCTATCTTGCTCTAATAAATAAGAAAGTAGCAGAAGTATATGGTGTTTCTGAAAATGAAGTAGCAAGAATTACAACTAAAAACGCTAAAGAAATATTTTCAATCTAAATATGGTAAAAGACGACCCAAAAATATTGCTCATTTATACTGGTGGAACTATCGGGATGATCAAAGACTTTAAAACTGGGTCTTTGCGCAATTTTAACTTTAAAGATTTATTAAAACATATCCCAGAACTACATTTATTGGATTGTGAAATTGCGACACATAGTTTTGTAACACCAATAGATAGTTCAAATATGAATCCTGATTATTGGGCAGAAATTGCTATAATAATTAAAGACAATTATGCGCGTTATGATGGCTTTGTAATTTTACATGGTAGTGATACCATGTCTTATACGGCTTCAGCACTTAGTTTTATGTTAGAAAACTTGTGTAAGCCTGTTATTTTTACAGGTTCTCAATTGCCTATTGGAGATTTAAGAACGGATGCAAAAGAAAACTTGATTACTTCAATTCAACTTGCCAGTATGCGGCAAGATGGTTTGCCAGTGATACGAGAAGTAGGATTGTATTTTGAGTATAAATTATACAGGGCAAATAGGACTACAAAAATTAATGCAGAGCATTTTGAGGCATTTGCTTCGTTAAATTATCCAGCAATAGCAGAAAGCGGTGTACATCTTGATGTTAATCATTCGGCATTATTACAGCCTAAAGCTGAAAATGAACTTATTGTTCATCTAGAACTAGAAGATGCTATTTTATTAGTTAAAATGTATCCCGGGATTACAAAAAAAATTATCACCCATTATTTCAGTCTAGAGGGCACAAAAGGTGTAATTTTAGAGACTTTTGGTAGCGGGAATTTAACTACAGAAAAGTGGTTTATTGATGCGCTGCAAGATGTAATACATAAAGGGATTCCTGTTATTAATGTCACTCAATGTTCTGGAGGGAGTGTCTCGATGGGTCATTATGAGACGAGTATTGCTCTTAAAAAGATGGGTGTTATTAGCGGTAAGGATATCACAACAGAGGCGGCTATTGCAAAGTTGATGTACTTATTAGGTAGAAATGAGGATAAAGAAAACTTTAAAAAGTTGTTTGAGCTACCTTTAAGAGGAGAGATGGGTGCATAGTTTTTAAATTTTATTTTAGTCTCGCTCTTTGGGATTAAAAATTTACGTTCTTTGCAGCAAAGAACGTAATATAAATAACGTTCTGATTAGCAAACTAGAAAGGTGGCCGAGTGGCTTAAGGCGCACGCCTGGAAAGCGTGTATACGTCAAAAGCGTATCAAGGGTTCGAATCCCTTATTCTCCGCATTTTTATGATGAAACTGAGCCCCGAAAGGGGCTTTTTTTATTAACCTTTGGGCGACTCATGAAATTCCAATGGAAATTCTCATGAGCGAGCTATTCCAGGAGGAGGTGACGCCACCGCTGGCGGAACGATTGCGACCACAGGCTCTTGCCGATGTGGTGGGGCAGGATCACCTGACCGGCGCGACAGGCGCTATTGGCCGCATGGTGGCGGCGGGACAGCTGGCGAGCATCATCTTCTGGGGGCCGCCTGGCACGGGCAAGACCACCATCGCGCGGCTGCTTGCTGATGCTGTTGGGCTGGAGTTTGTGCAGTTGTCTGCCGTGTTTTCCGGCGTC
>CALIAF010000039.1 GCA_938041335.1 uncultured Ulvibacter sp.
ATGAAAAACATAAAAGCCCTATTCGTCTTACTACTAATAACTGTTGCGATCAATAGCCACGCCCAAGAATATTTTGAAGGAGAAATACAGTACGCAATCTCCTATGAAGCCATTAACCCAAATATTCCAATTGCAGTATTAGAGACGGAAATGGGAACGTCTTTTACCGCCTATATTAAAGAAGACCGTTACACCACAATTTATAGTGGTACCGGGCAATTAGGCTGGACGAAAATAATAACACGATTAGATCAAGGGTATTCGTATACAGAGTTTGAAAAATCGGATACCATTGTAAAAAGCAAATTCGGTTCGGAGAAAAATGAATTACTATTTATTGAAAAGAACAAGGCAGCTAAAAAAATAGTTTTAGGGACCTTGTGCGAATCGGTTAGTATGGAATACAAACCAGGAGATCCCGAAGCTTTTTATGAAAGCTATAAAGGCACTTATTATTTTGACCCGCGTTATGCATTAAATAGTGCTTTATATGAAAACTATGTAGATGGATTCTGGAATTTGTATGTAAAAGAATCTGGTGCGATAAGTATAAGAAGTGAGACGGAGTTTTCTCCATTTTTTAAGGCAATACAAGAGGCAACAACTATAGAAGCAAAGAAAATGGACTTGTCTTTGTTTGAGCCTAATCCTTTAAAAGTAATTAAGGAGGAGTAATAAAAAATTGGATGCTGTTAGTATTACTAAGATCTAAGCATATGGTTGCACAATACAACAAGGATGTCAATTTACCTGTTACAGATGATACTTTTACAACTAATGGAATGATCATCTTACACGTACAGATCGATAGTTATTACTGCGCAGCAACTAAGAAATAGATGCCCCTGTTTAGAAGCAGTTGCCATAAAATTTAGATCAATGATATGAGATTAAACTTCCAGATGGGGGTGGTAAGTATTAAACTTTAAAATAAATACATTGTTTTTCTTCGGAAACAGTATTAGCTCGACCATTTAGTTCAAGTTTATACGACACTATAACCAAGATTTTTTGACGTTCATCTAATTGTTACCCATATGCTGTGAGATAATGTGTTAACTAGGTGTGCTCTATTTGTAATACAGATATATTTGTTTTTGATTAGGAAAATTTAGATCTGTCAAATAGCATTAAACTAAACATACACCCCGTGAAAAAAATCAATTATTTAAAAGGAATATGCGTTTTACTACTAACAGTAGCCGCACTTTCTTGTAAAAATGATGATGATAAAACAGATCAATCATTAGATTTAATAGGAACCTGGCAACGGAGTGATGTAAGCAAACAATTTGAATATAGACTATCGTTCCAAGCAGATAATAGTGGTGTAAGATCTGTAAGTGAAGTGAATGATGAAGGTCAAGGAATCTCGAGTTCACGAACGTTTAATTGGATGGTAAATGAGTCGACCTTAACTATGGATTACGGCGAAGAACCAGAAGTGACTCTTTTTAATTTTAACGCTGATGGTTACCTCTTTTTAACCGATTTAACAGCATTGCATTTTGTTAAGGTAGAAGATTAGAAGTCGATACGAAGTACACATATGGTTAAAAAATTTGAAGAAAATATTCAGGAAGTGTAACATTCTAAAAGTTGTAGACTCTTTAGAGCACTAAGAATCATTTAATTCAAATTATCATGTTTAAAAATCAACAAAGCATTCGTTTTAATTTACAAGAAGCAAAAAGAAGTCTAGCCTTATTAGCATTAATCGCACTATTATTCTGTTTTAGTACCATTTCGGCTCAGTCTACAATTATTGATGTCGACGCTTTTGATAAAGTGATGGTAAGCCCTCATATTGAAGTTGTTTTTATAGAAGGAGAATCAGAGTCTGTCCGTATTGAGTCTATTACAGAGCCATTAGAAAAATTGAACGTTGAGGTTAAGAATAATACCTTAAGCGTCTATCTAGAGGGTGCAAAAATGACAACAGACACTAAGAAACAAAAAAGAAATGGGTATAACATGAAGGTGCCTATTTATAATGGAACCGTTGTAAAAGCAATCATTACCTATAAAAATATTAAAACATTAGACCTAAGAGGAGAACAAAAATTCGTTTTTGAGAGCCCATTAAAAACAGAAGAATTACGCTTTAGTATTTATGGAGAATCTCAAGTGTATGTCAATGAAGTGCAGGTAAGTGATTTAGTGGTTACTATTTATGGTGAGAGTTTTTTAGAAATCACGAAAGGAGAAACAAAAAATCAAAAATACACAGCCTATGGTGAGAGCACTGTAAACGTAGCCAATCTAAGCAGTGATCGTACTAAGTTAATCGCTTATGGAGATGGCACATTTCAGTTTAACGTTTCAGAAAGACTTAAAGTAACTGCCTATGGAGAGGCTACTATAACTTATGCTGGCAGTCCTGAAGTAAACAGAGGAATCATCATTGGAGAAACTACAATCGCAAGAGCCGATTATTAAAAGCAGATCCAAAATCAAATAACGAATAGGAGTTAAAAGAAGAGAAAACCCCAATCTAAATAATAGATTGGGGTTTTCTCTTCTTATAAAATTTATGGTATTATTCTACAATAATCTTCTTCGTATTTGTATCGTTAATTTTCAAGAAATACACTCCGTTTGCAAAACTTGACACATCTATAGTATGTGATGAAAGGGGAGTAGTGGTTTCAAAAAGTAGCTTCCCTGATATATCATATAGGGCCAGTTTTTCAATATCATTGTATGGCGCATTAATGGTCACCGTTTCATTTGCTGGATTAGGAAAAACACTCACTTCTATTGCCTCAACGTCTGATATCGCGAGTACGCTAGGCCTCACTAATAGCATACCCGGTACAAAGTTATTATCACTATACCGAAGTGTAGTAATAACAATAGTGCCACTTTCAAAATAGGGGTACACATTCCAAGCACCATTATATCCAGAATTGTTATTGCTAGGGTAGACATCAAAAAAACCAATCTCTGTCATATTTTGATTTTCTATATCACTAATGTCTATCATACGTATACCCGCGGCATAATTTGCCAAATAAAAAATGTCATTGTGCACATATCCGTTGTGATCGGTTGCGTTTGTTAGACCGTCGTATTCAAAATGTAATTGCGGATTATCTAAATCTGACATATCAAAAACGATCGTTCTGGTTTCAAAACCAAAATTAATTTCGTCAATTTCATCCCCCATTAAAAAGTACTTATGGTCTTCAGTGAGCCAACCTTGATGCGTGTAAGCCGTATTTGAGTAGGTTGTTGTAGAAATAGCTACAGGATTAGATTTATCTGTAATATCTACAACAGACATAAGGGTTTCATTACTGCCTATGTAGATTTCTCTTCCTGCATAATCAGTATCAGGACCACTATAAGTAACCACTTGTCCATCGTGACTATAAGAATGATTTGCAAAGCCACCCGCTGCAGTTGGGTTTAAAGGGTTAGAGATATCTACAAAATGTGGCCCACCATTATAGGTGTTGGTGCCCACTCCATACGCATAACCTTCACTCTCATTAATCACAATATTATGGGCGTCACCAAAACCACTATAATGTGCGTCTTCTGTGAAATTTTCTGGAGCAGATGTGACATTTCTTAAGCGAGTTAGGTCAAAAACTTGCATCCCGTGACCGTTGGCTTCACTCACAATAAATGCATAGTTGTTGTATGTTTTAACATCTCTCCATAAGCTTTCTCCAGTGTGCGAATCAAGTTTTCCCAAGTATACAGGGTTAATAGGGTCATCTATATTGATAAAAGCAGTTCCGTCAAATAAACCAAGTAAGACATATTCAGATCCACTGTCTGGGTCTGTCCATCCCCAGGAGTCATTTGCATTAGAAGATCCAAATGCACTAGCAGGCATTTCTGAAAGGAGATCATACCCGTTGCACGGATAAGCACCTGCCATTCCATTTTCACAAGGAGTTTGCGCCAAAGTAATTAATGCGGTTAATGTCATCAATACAACCAAAGTCTTTTTCATAGCTTATTTTTTTATAAAAATACGACTATAATGGCTTAGCTATGCCTTCTTCTAATGATTAAAGAGGAGGTGTTTTCTCATAATAATCTAACAATGGCTTAATCTAAACCTACTCCCCAAAGAAAATCGCATTTATCAATATCTTATGGCTCACATAACCAGAAGGCCCTAAAATTATTATGTCGGTGAGTATATGCTACTCTCTTGTATTCTTATAATACGCCCCAACAAGTATAAAAACTAAGGTTAAAATTTTGATGATTTTAACCTTAGTTTTGTTTTGATACAAGCGGTCAAGCTAGGTTTACAAGGTATATTTTTTCCTAATGTAAATCTTTAGCGTATTAAAGTGCCGCTCTAAATATAAGGTCGATTCCTACAAAAATTGAACTATCAAACTCTGCGTTAAGTCTGTTTCGGTCATCTCCTCCTACTTGAAAAGTGAGTACCTGCAATCCTACGGTGTCGCCTTCATTGTAAACGCCGTAATCTGTTGTGTCTAATCCTACTTTTCCTCGTAGAATAAGATTATTATCAAGAAAACCATACGAAGTAAATAATGCAAAGCGAATAGATTCTTCTTGTGTATAAAAGAGAGATTCGGTCTGCGCTAAATTATAAGATTTTACAGAGGTAAGTAGGTTAGCACCAACACTTAAATATTCAGTAAGTGAATAATTTACATCTGCACGAATAGGTAAAGTTGCATTGACATAAAATTTACTATCACTAGATTTATACCATACTCCAACAAGCGGTGTTAATGTGGTTCCAAAGTTTTCGGAGGACATATATGCACCGAATTTAAGGCCGTATTTTGCTTTGTATTTTTTTTCAAATAATGCAAGACCACCCATTTGAAAATCTTCTCCACCTATACCATCAAAGTCTGATGCAAATTTTGGTAATGCTACATAGGTACCACTCCAATCGTTACCATGTTTTATTTTCAGTCCAAGGTTTAAACGTGTCATGATAAGGTTCGTTCTGTCATCTGTGAATCCTAATCCTAACCTCGTATTCTCGTACGTAAAACCAGCAATAACTACTGCTTTATCATTAATTGGCACTGGGAAATAGACCTCAGCAAGGGCATTTCCTACAGTCGTTTCCTCGTCATTTTCTATGTTGCCAAGGGTTGCACTGTTATAGGACACTTTCACTAGATCGATATAATCTTGTGCATACATATTGCTTCCTAAAATAATAAACACTAATAAGATAATTGCTTTTTTCATATGATAAATTTCTTAAATATGGGGTTAAATTTGTTTAAAAATCATTAAACGAAGTTAGACAAAAATAAGATACGCAAAAAAGATATTTTTGGCCTCAAGTTACTTTTGGATCTCTACACTGATTGATTTCCTAATACTCTCTAAATAAGCTCTTTTTGGTTAGCTAAAATCAAAAGAAAGAGCAATTGTAGAGAAATGGCTATTAAATTAATGTCTTGTATTTTCCTCTGGCAAAAGGTAGAGGGAAATTCAAGGATAGTTATTTAGGGCATACCCTATGCATTAAAAACTCAGCCAATTAGAGAAATTGAGCATAGTATGGTGTCACCCTACATCTCATCACCAAAGAAAATGGCATTCATTAATAGTTTATTAGTACCATACCAGAATGCTCTAAAATTATGATTGTCTGTAAAATAGATGATAGACCCACGTCCTACGCCTTGTTCTTTAAAAGCTACCGTATTACTCAGCATATCTAAGTTAGGTTTAGAGATATATCCTGCTAATAATGGAGAAGCGGTGTATTGTATTGGGTTTTTATAACTGTCTTTATCCGCTTCCATAAATAAAGTGGAGTTTCTAAAAACGGGCAGTGTGGCGTTTTTATATCCAAATGCAATAGGGTGGGAGCGATCTAGTTTAGTTTCAAAAATAGCACCTCCTATTACTTGTGCGCCTCGATAATCACCTACTTGTTCAAAAGAGATGGCTTTTGCAGAATCTTTTTTAGTATCAAATTTAATGGTCATTAATTCGCTGGAGTTTAACCAGCGTCCTGAGTTTTTATATGCAATAAGTGTTCCTCCATCTTTTACCCATTCTTTAATTTTAGAGGTGGTATTCTTGTTAAAAGCACTACCCCAACTGCTAGGAATAATCAAGTCTGTGTACCGACTCAAGTCTGTTCTTCCTAAGTTACGGGTATCAATTTTTGTGATATGCATATCATAGCGTGTATCAAATAGGTGCCAGATCTCACCCGCATCATAAGGGGTAATACCTTCCCCAATGATCATTGCTACTTTAGGCTGTTCAAGGGCTCTAAATTGATTACTCCCCAGATCTATACCTTGTGTGAGACCGGTGGTAACTCCCGTAATAGTAACATTACTTTCTTCGGAAATGTGCTGGATCATTCGCCCTATCTCATTTGCAGCTATATCCTGATTTTGTACTGGAATCATGATAGTACCGTAATCATAGGTTTTTCCATCTACTGTAAAAGGTTTCATACCTACTTTGGCGCGCAATCCGCTTGCTAAAATCTGGTTAAGGGCTTTTGGAGCATAGTAATCGTGCCATTCCATAATGTAGGCGTAGTTAGAAGCATTAACTGCATTAATAGCCGGCTTCTTTAGTTGGAGTATTTCGGCTCCTGCCTGACTTGTATTCCCATTTTCTGTGTAGTCTAAATTAAATGCTAATGGGAAAGACCAGGCACTTATATCATAAAACAAACTGTCTTTAAATTTAGTTCGTTTCTCAAACATGGCATTTAATAATCTGCTCTGCTTTTGGCTTTTTGGTACCACATACGCTGCTCCTTTTCGGTATTTTTTCCCTTCTATACTCGCATCACCTTTAAGCTCGTGAACAATGATTTTGTGACGCTTTAATATTTCGGCTAAATGATACGCTTTGTTTGCATCTTTCTCATCACCAAAAATAATCGCACCACCTTTTCCTTGATTTCTTGCATCTGTAAAAAACTGGCGCTGGTAATCTAGTAATTCTTTACGCATAGATACTGCAGCCTCTAGCGTAGATAATGACGCCGTAAATTGGTTTCTAATGGTAAACGGGAATGTCAATATCCCATTATTGCTTTCTTGCGCGTGCCCTCTAGAAGAAGCTTGCTCAAAGAGAATTCCAATACTTCCGTTAATATCAGGGAAGGTGCTCCCTTTTCCGTAGTAAAAATCATCAAAGCTTTCCTCTGTGTAATAGAAACTTCCTATTTTATCTAAGGCTTTGGCGTGAAACTTGGCAATGTCACCCGTTAAATCTTGATTTTTCTGGGGTGTTAATGGATGCGTTCTCGAGGGAATTCCCGGCTGAAAAAAGAAACTCGCATTTGTGCCCATCTCATGATGATCTGTCAAGATATTGGGATACCAATCATGAAAAGTGGAAATACGCGCCCTACTTTCTGGTAACTGGACGGGTAACCAATCTCGGTTCATATCAAACCAATAGTGATTGGTACGACCTCCGGGCCATACTTCGCTATACTCTCGATCGTTTGGGTCTGGGTTAATGTTTTGCGATTTATGCATATTTGCCCAATAGGCAAACCGTTGCAATCCATCTGGGTTTAAAGAAGGGTCAAGCAAAATTACCGTATTGTTTAAAAGTTCGTTGATTTTTGGACCTTGTGCAGCAGCTAGATAATAGGCAAGGGCAAGGGCAGCATTAGAACCACTAGATTCATTACCGTGAATGGAGAAGCCTTGATAAACCACTGCTGGCATTGCGGCCGTGTTTTGAGATGCACCGTTACTTTCTGTAAGTGCCACGTGATTTTTCTTTATAGTTGCTAAGTTACCGTGATTGGCTGGGCTGGTAACCGTAAGAAGTAGTATGGGGCGTCCTTCAAAGGAGCTGCCTCGATCTTCTATTGTAATTCTGTCACTAGCAGCAGCAACGGCATACATATACTGAGCCAGTTTATCATGTGTCACGTGCCAATCACCTACTTGATGTCTAATGATGCTTTCTGGAGTTGGAATATTTGAATCATAAGTGACATCACTAGGCAGGTAATAATCAAGATCAACTTGGTACTCTTGAGCAGTACTCATTAATGTTGTTAAAAATAGAAGGAATAGTAGCGTTTTTTTCATTCTTTAAAAATAACGAAAAGAAACGCTTGCACAAACTAGTTGTGGAGGAGAAAAGTAAAAACCTTGAAAATTTCAGCAATAAAAAACCACTTTATTTCTAAAGTGGCAATCTGCAATTAGCAAGTCTTATGAATTACTATCATTAAATACACGAGATTATTCTACTCTAAAAAGAAAAACTCTATCCGTATTGTTAAGATCTAATGACGATGTTATTCCGCATTTTTCAAGCCCAAGCGTATTTGGCATATTTGCAATGGGATAATTTTCTGCTAGCGCCTCATTTCTATTTTCATTTTGAATAAACACACTATCTATATAGTCCCAGTTAATAAGATAGTCACCTGTTGTGAGTGGTTTTAGCCCTATTCTATAGGCATATTGAGTTTGATCGATACTTAATTGTGGAGACGCCGAAATCTGGGCATTCTCACAAGAAGGTAAAAAACGATAGGTGCCAGTGTCAATAATAAGCTCAAATTGATCAATGGCATCTTTACAGTTTGCAATGGGCGTGGGCTCCATAAATTTATATATTGAAAACTGATTGCCAACATACCCAAGATTATCATTGAAAATGGAATCATTTATAGCGCCATCAAATATCATGGATGAGATCCTTCCTTTAATCCAGAGCGTATCGTTTAATGATAATGGGGAATTAGCCGTGAGATTAACTTTGTAGGTGTTAAACTCTAATTGACTTTCTACTTCGTCGTCACATTGAAACGCCATGAGTAATAGCGCTAGAGATGTAAGTCTAATGGTGATTTTTAGCATAATTTTTCTTTTTATTTAATAACGATAGAAAGATGGAAACATGACAAACTGTTTTAGTTTTAGTATAAAATTATGAGATTATTTTTAGCATTTTATATTGAAGAGGTGCCTAAAATGCAATGTCTTAAAACAAAAAAAAGCCGTTTTCTTTTGAAAACGGCTTTTAGTTACTCGTAAAATTATTTTTTATATATCGTCAAAATCAACGTCCGTAAAACGGCTATCTGCTGCCGGCTCTGTGCTAACTTCGGCTGCTGGTTCTGCTGTTTCTCCTGATGCTTCAGGTGCAGCGTCTGTATCCGTTGGAGTTTCTGCTTTTGCTTCTCTTACATAATCTTTTTGGTGACGTTCACTAATTACTTCTTCACCTTTTTCATCAATTACATATTGAATCATCTCACCTACATTTGCTTTAAATTCCATAAAATCTTCTTTATACAAATAGATTTTGTGTTTTTTGTAGTGAAATGAACCATCGTCATTTGTAAATTTTTTACTTTCTGTAATTGTTAAATAGTAATCTCCTGCCTTTGTAGATCTTACATCAAAGAAATAAGTACGTCTTCCTGCACGCATCACTTTGCTATAAATCTCTTCCTGCTCCCCATTATAATTATCGCTCATTGTATTTTATTTAATTTTTGATTTTTCAAATCTAAAAAAAAAAGGAATAAACAAACCCTTTTTTAAATTTCTTTTTCAAGAAGTTGTTTAGCATACAACTCTTTATAATAGCCGTCTTTGTTTACAAGCTCATTGTGAGATCCTTGTTGCAAGATACCACCGTCTTCTAGTACAATAATTTTATCCGCGTTTTTTGCAGATGATACCCGGTGGCTTACTATAATAACCGTCTTGTTTTCTGATATCTTTGTAAGATTTGTTAATATTTCTTCTTCGGTTTCTGTATCTACCGCAGAGAGACAATCATCAAATAGCATAATCTCGGGGTCTTTAATAATCGCTCTTGCTATGGCTACACGTTGTTTTTGACCACCACTTAAGGTAATCCCACGCTCCCCAAGTATCGTGTCGTATCCTTTAGAGAAGCCAATTATGTTATCGTGTACTGCCGCTTTTTTTGCTGCCTCGATGACCTCTTCGTCTGTAGCATTCTCTTTACCAAATTTAATATTGTTCCTTATCGTATCGCTAAACAGGAAGGCGTCTTGCGGCACATAACCTATGTTATTGCGCAGGGCATTTAGGTTTAAGTCTTTAATGGTGGTGTTACCTATTAACAATGTGTTTTCTGGAACATCGTATAAACGACCTATAAGCTCTAAAATCGTTGACTTTCCAGATCCTGTATTACCTATAATTGCTATTGTCTCGCCTGGATTTACTGTAAAAGAAATGTTTTTAAGCGCTGTGATGTTGGTGTCCTCATAAGTAAAGGATAGATTTTTAAAAGCTATTTTTCCAATTATTGGTGTTTCCGAAGTGATTCTATTTACTATCGCTGGTGCTGTGTTTAAAAATTCGTTGATACGCTTTTGAGAAGCTTCTGCTTGTTGCACCATAGACGTTACCCAACCAACTACTGCTACAGGCCACGTGAGCATATTTACATAAATGAGAAACTCTACAATGGTTCCTATTTCTGCAATCTCTCCATTTATGTATCTGGAGCCCCCAATATAAACCACTAGAATATTACTCAATCCAATTAACAAGATCATTAATGGAAAAAATAGTGCTTGCACTTTTGCAAGATCTACATTCTTCTCTTTACTTGTTTCTGCTAAGTCTGTAAATTGCTCATTAATGGCAGGCTCGATGCCATACGCTTTTATTACAGAGATGCCACTAAAGCTTTCTTGTGTAAAAGTGGTTAGCTTAGATAAATATTGTTGTACTATAGTACTCTTTTTGTTTATTAAGCGGCTTAGTCTATAGATTGCAATGGAGAGTATTGGTAGTGGCGCTATGGCATATAGAGTAAGCACTGGCGCTTGAGAAAACATATAAGAAATAGTCACAATAAATAATGTAAGTGTAGTTGTGCTATACATCAATGCCGGCCCTACGTACATTCTTACTTTAGAAACATCTTCACTAATCCGGTTCATTAAATCTCCGGTTCTATTTTGTTTGTAAAAACTTAAAGATAGTTTTTGGTAATGCTCGTAGACTTCGTTTTTAAGATCATACTCAATATAACGAGACACAACAATAAAAGTCTGGCGCATCATAAAGGTGAAAAATGCAGAGAGTAGGGTAGCGCCCAGAAGAATAAGTACGCCTTCTAACAAACCAGCTTGCATTACTTCTTTGGAAATATTCCCTTTTAAGAAATCATCAATATAATTGACACTATCGCCAATCTTCATAGGGACAACCAGCTTAAACACCGTGGCAACAATAGTAATAATAAAACCAAGGGCAAGACGTCCTCGGTATTTTTTAAAATATTTATTTACTTGTTTAAGTTCTTTCATAGCATACTTCAACTTTCGTTTTTGGCCTTTAGATTATAGAAGAAAGATAGTGCCGATAAATAGGTACTGAAAGAAGAAAGAGGAAACGCAAATATGGGATATGCTTTTTTCATCTCACGTTGAAGAACACGTAAGTCTATATTCTATGCTCCATATTCTTTCTTCTTTCTTCTTTCAATGAGCGACACAAATGGTCTTGCCTCTTACTTCTAAAAATAATTTATTAACAAATTCTCAAATCACCTATATCTGTATTGTGAATTCCTTGATAAAGATGTAATTTTGCGCGTCCATTTTACGGATATCCCAAAACCTAACAATATATGACAACAGACGTAGTACAAGCAAACGAGCTACATAAAATAGATCCAGTATTTGGTCAATTATCTTTTGACAATCACGAGCAAATTGTTTTTTGCAATGACAAAGATACTGGTTTAAAAGCAATAATAGGAATACATAACACCGTTTTAGGCCCTGCACTGGGAGGTACTAGAATGTGGAATTATAATAGTGAATGGGACGCCGTCAATGATGTCTTGAGGCTTTCTAGAGGGATGACTTTTAAGTCTGCTATCACTGGATTAAATCTAGGTGGAGGTAAAGCCGTTATTATAGGAGATGCTAAAACACAGAAAACGCCTGAGTTGATGTTAAAATTTGGTGCCTTTGTGCACTCGTTAAGTGGTAAGTATATTACTGCCGAAGATGTTGGGATGGCAACAAGTGATATGGATCTAGTAAGAACAGTTACTCCTTATGTTACCGGAATATCTGAAGAAAAAGGAGGTGCTGGTAATCCTTCTCCAATAACAGCTTACGGTGTGTATATGGGGATGAAAGCGGCTGCAAAGTTTAAGTTTGGGTCAGATGTACTAGAAGATAAGGTAGTTTATGTAGAGGGTATTGGTAATGTAGGTGAATCATTAGTAGAGCACTTGAGCAATGAAGGTGCAAAAGTAGTGATCGCAGATATCAACCAGAGTCGCCTAGAAGAAGTAAGAGATCGATACAGTGTTGAGATTTATAGGGGGAGTGATTTACATTCAGAAGAAATGGATATTTATGCGCCTTGCGCCTTAGGAGCAACGGTTAATGACGTTACGATAAACAAACTAAAAGCAAAAGTGATTGCTGGTGCTGCTAATAATCAACTTGAGAATGAAATAAATCACGGGAAGATGCTTCAGGCAAAAGGAATTGCATATGCGCCAGATTTCTTGATTAATGCTGGGGGTATTATAAATGTGTATGCTGAGCTTGAAAACTACGGTAAGCAGGAAATTATTAGAAAAACTGAGAATATTTATAATACAACTTTAGAAATTTTTAGCAAAGCAGAAGCATCTGGTATCACAACACACAGGGCTGCATTAGAAATTGCTAAAGCACGTATTGAAGCAAGAAAAGCAGAAAATAATAAAATGTAATTAGTAATAAATAACCTTATATTTGCAGCGCAGAAGATATCCTTTTGCGCTGTTTTTAATTAGCTACACATTTGGAAATAAAAATATTTCCGAAGCAAAAAAAAGTTCTTTTAAATATGCTTACCAGAAGACATATACGTATTAAAGTGGTTCAGTCTATCTACGCCTTTGACCAGACAGAAAATCGTGATTTAGACAAGCAAGAAAAGTTTTTGCATTATAGTATAGACCAAATGCACGATCTGTATATCTTATTATTACAGGTGCTTGTTGAAATGCAAAAACACGAAGAAACGTACGTTAAAAGATCGCAACAAAAACATCTTGCAACAGACAGCGAAAAAAATCCGAGTAGAAATTTTATTGATAATAAATTAATTGACCTTATAGCGCACCATCAAGGGCTACAAGAAACCATACACAATAGAAAATTAGGGTATTGGTCACTGGATGATGAGTACATTACTATTTTATTAAAGGAATTAAGACAGCGTGATTTTTATACCAATTATCTCAAGTTAAACAAGCCAAATTTTGTTGAGGATAGAGAGTTTGCTTTAAAAGTCTACAAAGATATTATAGCGCCTAATGATAAGCTATATGAGTATCTAGAAGACAAAAGACTTACGTGGGTTGATGACTTTGCTATTGTAAACACGGCACTTGTTAAAGTAATGGGCAAGCTCAAAGAGGCTAATGTAGCGTCTACCTTGATACCAGATTTATATAAAAATGAAGATGATCGCGAGTATGCGACTAACTTATTTAGAAAAGTGGTGCTTAATGACGAGAAGTTAGCAAAAATGATTGAAGGAAAAACGCCTAACTGGGACCAAGATCGTATTGCAGACTTAGATATGATTATCATTAAAATGGGTATTGCAGAGTTTCTGTATTTTCCATCTATCCCAACTAGAGTAAGTATTAATGAATTTCTGGAGATAGCTAAAGAGTATTCTACCCCGAAGAGTAGTATATTTATTAATGGAATACTTGACAAACTTGTAAAGGAGTTGACCGCATCAAAAGAACTTAATAAAATAGGACGAGGACTTCTTTAATAATGAAGTAGTTTAAGCTTTTTCTTCTACCGTAGGATGCTGCGAAACTCAAAAAAGCCTTGCATTCGTTAAAAAATATTTAATTTTTGCTAAAAAACAAAAAGTTCAAACTACTTCAGGGAAATAATTAGTACTTTTACGCCGCTTAAAAAAAATATAATCTTTTATAATTATGAAAAAATCAATTTTATTAGTAGCAATACTATCAGTAATCGCATTCTCATTTACATCTTGTAAAGACAATGCAGCAGACAAAGTAAACCAAGAAAATGTAGCAGACGCTGCAGATCGTGACGCAACGGCTGGTAACTTCCCAAAAATGGAATTTACTAATACGGTTCATGATTTTGGAAACATCGTGCAAGGAACTCCAGTAGAGCACAAATTTACATTCAAGAATACAGGTAATGCACCTCTTGTAATAGTAGATGCGAAGTCTAGCTGTGGTTGTACTGTGCCAGAATTTACTAAAGAGCCAGTAGCACCGGGTGCTACAGGAGAACTTTTAGTAAAGTTTAATGGTAGCGGAAAAAACCAAGTAAGTAAAGCGGTTACAATTACTGCTAACACTGCTGCTGGTAAAGAAATGCTAACAATTAAAGCATTCGTTGAAGCTAAAGATGCACCTGCAGGAAGCAGCGTAATTCAATAAGCTATAAACAGAACATATAGATAATGGGAGATTTCGGGAGTATTTTACCAATGATTCTTTTATTTGCAGTGATGTATCTTTTCTTGATACGTCCGCAAATGAAAAAGCAAAAGAAAGAAAAAACCTTTGCTAAAGAATTGAAGAAAGGAGATAAAGTAGTCACTAAGAGTGGTTTACACGGTAAGGTGCTAGATCTTAATGCAGACGGTACTTGTATTATAGAATCTGGAGCGGGAAAATTGAAGTTTGAGACTTCTGCTATATCCATGGATATGAGCGCGAAGATGAATGAACCAAAAACTCCGCTAATTACTAAAGAGAAATAATCTCATTTATTGCATTTAAAAAAAGCCGCTTCTTTTATAGAAGCGGCTTTTTTTTTGAAAAGTGATAGGTGAAAAGTGAAACGGTTTTTATCGCAACACCAACTTTCTAACCACCTCTTTTTGCATTTTTCTATTGAGTAGATCAATAATTTTTAGACTACCATAACTTAACTCTTCACGCAATACAGAGGAGCTTAATGAAACATACAAGGTGTCACGATCTAGCACCACGGCTGTCGTGTATTTTACAATAGGCGTACCCATAACAGATTCCCAGGCTTGGGCAACAGAAACTTGATCTAAGCCTTTGTCCAGTCTATTAGAGGCAATAAACTCCTGTAAGACACTCTTAATGTCACGCTCTCCGTTCTGTCTTTTTGCCATATTCATTGCCCACGCAGGTGGGTCGCTTTATTGTCCACTCTGGTGGATATTTTTTTTGACCACACTGGTGGGTATATTACTTCGTTTTTAGTGAAAACGGAACAAACGTTTTATAGGTAAATATTTTACCGTCACTGTTCTTTACTGTCATTTTGTTCTTTGATAAAGATAAGACTTCTTCCGTCCACTCGTCATATGGAGTCGTGTAATTTATTAGAAACGAAGTATTGTGATCTATTGTAAATTTCTCTGTGGCGCCACTGTCTATAAAAGTACCATTTACTTGAGGTTTTAATTTAGTTCTAGTACCATTGATGCCATCAACTTTTAAATAGTCGACCACCATATTCACTGGATACTCTTTTTCTGAGCCGTCGGTAAGGGTGACACTTTCAATTTCCCAGTAGCCGTTTAAGTTTTCTGGCTGCATAGGCGAGGAGCAACTAGTGAGTATAGCTGTCGCGAAAATAACAAGGGTGCAAATGGGGTGAAGTTTCATAATTATAATTTAAAAAATTTATAACTCTGACTTACTTTTTTAACCACGGCCTCTGTTCTATCTGCATGAGTATCACTTATAAAAAGCTGTCCAAAGTTTTCATCGTCTACTAAGGTAATAATATGTGCCACACGCTCTTCGTCAAGCTTATCAAAGATATCGTCTAACAAAAGTATTGGGTTCACTTTATGCACGTTTTTTATGAATTCAAATTGCGCCAATTTTAAGGCAATTAAAAATGATTTCTGTTGGCCTTGACTCCCAAACTTCTTGATGGGATGCTCATCTATGGTAAAAACCAAATCGTCTTTGTGTATCCCAACAGAAGTATATTGCGATATTTTATCTTTAGTCACGCTCTGCTGCAGTAGTGCTTCCATTCTGCCTTCTGCCAGTTGACTTTTATACTTGAGTCCTACGGTTTCGTTTCCGCTAGAAATCGCACTATATTTTTCTAAAAAGATAGGAGTGAACTCCTTTAAAAAATTGGTTCTGTTTTTGTGAATGCGTTCGCCTACTTCGCTAAGTTGTGCGTCATAGACGGCAAGCGTGTCGTTATTCCAGGTTTGATTTACGGCAAAGTATTTTAATAAGGAATTCCGTTGTACTAGAATTTTGCCGTAGGCGAGAATGTCTTGTAAATACTTGGGATCTCCTTGCGAGATTACGCCATCTATGAATTTACGGCGCGTGTCGCTACCTTCTATTATTAAATCTCTATCTGCCGGTGAGATAATCACTAAAGGCAAGAAACCAATATGGTCACTAAAACGATCGTAGGCTTTTCCATTTCGTTTTATGATTTTTTTATGCCCTCTTTTTGCACTCACGATTATCTTTTCGGGACGCTCTGTTTTTACATATTGACCCTCTACTACAAAGAACTCTTCACCGTGTTTAATATTCTGAGAAGTGATTGGGTTAAAATAACTTTTTCCAAAACTTAAATGATAGATTGCATCCAGCGCATTGGTCTTTCCTACACCATTATGACCCGTAAAACAATTGATGTTAGGGTCAAACTCAAAAGTTTGAGCTTCAAAATTTTTATAATTCAAAAGAGAGAGGCTTTTTAATATCATAGTAATCAGTAGGTTGCATCGATGTGATGGGTCAATGATTCACATTTCCGAAGCAAAAAAAATGGACTGTAAAAATATCTAAAATAAGGAATAATTTATCTTTTAAATTGATATAAAAATTTTATTTTTGCCCCACAATAAACCAATACTATGGCTACATATAAAAAACGAGGATATAAACCAAAGACTAAGGTTGAGAAGAAAGAGGCAATCGAGGATGAAAGCACAACTGCAGAGGTATTTAACACACTAGACGAAGGTGCTAACAGAACCGAGGCGTGGGTTGAGAAGAACCAGAAAGTAATACTAGGTATTGTTGGGGTTATTGCAATCTGTGTACTAGGTTATTTAGCATTTGACCAATTTATCCAGAAGCCAAAAGAGATGGAAGCTTCTAATGAGATTTATCAAGCGCAAAAATATTATGAGCAAGCTTTAACGGCAGATGCTTCAGATTCATTGTACCTGCGTTCCCTAAATGGAGGGCAAGGTAAATTAGGAATGCTTGATATCATTGATGAATATGGTGGTACTAAAGCAGGAAATATGGCAAAGTATTATGCTGGAGTTTCTTACCTAAATATGAATGACTACTCAAATGGGATTAAATACCTTGATGATTTTAATGGTGAGGAAACTATTTTAGGGCCCGTAGCTAAAGGTGCATTAGGAGATGCTTTTGTACAATTGAATCAAAAAGAAGATGCACTTAAATATTATGAGCAGGCAGCTACATTGTCAGTAGATGATTTCTCTGCGCCAAAATATTTACTTAAAGCTGGTGTAACCGCAATAGATTTAGGAAATGCAAGTGTTGCCGTTAAGCATCTAAAAACGATAACAGAAAAGTACCCTAATTCTGCAGAGGCCGCTAAAGCTATCGCATATCTGGGTATGGCAGAAGCGATGAACTAAAAAGGTTACCCACCTTCGTGGGCTCTAAAGATGGCTACAATAAATAAAAATTTATCTGATTACGATAAAGCAACAATCCCAAACGCGAAAAATTTTCGGTTTGGGATTGTTGTTTCAGAATGGAATGATGATGTGACAGAAGGGCTTTTTCAAGGAGCCTTTGACGCGATTTTAGATTGCGGTGGTATCAAAGAAAATATTGTTCGTTGGAATGTCCCTGGAAGTTTTGAACTCATCTACGGTTGCAAAAAAATGCAACAGAGTTATGATATGCTGGATGCAGTAATCGCTATAGGTTCTGTGATTCAAGGCGAGACAAAACATTTTGACTTTGTATGTGATGGCGTTACGCAAGGGATTAAAGACTTAAACGTACAAAGCGATATCCCTGTTATATTTTGTGTGCTTACAGATAACAATAAACAGCAGTCGCTAGACCGCAGTGGAGGTAAGCACGGTAATAAAGGCACAGAAGCAGCTATTGCTGCAATAAAGATGGCTCAGTTAAGGATTGATGCTAAGTTTTAAGAGTTAGTTTATGGGATTGACGTAGGACTTTTTACTTCGTAAAATTGATGAAACTTTTTTTTGAAGTTATAACTGTTGACAGTCTCGGCGCTCCCGATAGTAATCGCGAAGACAATGTAAAGGACCATTCTCCAGATATTAACAGGGCTTTACATCAAGTTTAGTTAGCTATTTAATATTTAGAATATTATAAGCACTTCGACTTTGCCCAGTGTGACATTGTCTTTTTTTAGTCTTTCAGTAAAGCGGTCTTTCTTCTTTCAACGAAGTGGTCTTTCTTCTCAAATAAAACCTTGGAACAGTAATTGTTTATAATAACAAAGAAGGACTCTTTTATGTCCTATTCATTTTGTTTATTTTTACTAAAGGAATACTATTATGGGATTTTTAAAACGCACGAATAAAAAGTTTGATTACGCGCCTCGTCATTTTCAAAGTGATAAAGAAGGTAGCCCTTTTACAATGGAGCATAAGTTTGATAAATTTCGTCACACGGTTGGTGCAAATAAGGGTTTAAAAGGAAACTTTATGCAATCTATAAACGAACTCAAAGATTCTAGATTGAAGGGCGTAAATGTGATTATCCTTATTTTAGTTGCCGTATTTGTATTCATATTTCTTTGGATCATTGATTTTGATCTTTCTATTTTTTCATAATACCCTATGACCAATCGCATCCAGTTACTGCCGGATCACGTTGCTAACCAAATCGCCGCTGGAGAAGTTGTTCAAAGACCTGCTTCTGTAGTAAAGGAGCTGTTAGAGAACGCTATAGACGCTGGAGCGACTGTTGTTACACTTGTTGTCAAAGATGCAGGTAAAACCCTCATTCAAGTAATTGACAATGGAACGGGAATGAACGTGACAGACGCACGTCTCGCCTTTGAGCGCCACGCCACTTCAAAAATAAAAGCAGCAGAAGATTTATTTAATTTACACACAAAAGGTTTTAGAGGAGAAGCCTTGGCGTCTATTGCTGCCATTGCTCATGTAGAACTAAAAACCAAGACTGAAGAAGATGATGTAGGGACGCAAATTTGTATAGAAGGCAGCGAAGTGACAAGTCAAGAAGTAGTTGTAACCCCTAAGGGCTCTACAATTTCTGTAAAAAATCTATTTTATAACATACCCGCAAGACGTAACTTTTTAAAAAGTAATCCCGTAGAAACGAGACATATTATTGATGAGTTTCACAGAGTAGCCTTGGCACATCCAGATTTAGGATTTACAATGATTCATAATGGGAGCGATGTATTTAAGCTGCCTAGTTCTAATTTACGCCAGCGAATTGTCAACATTCTTGGGACAAAGACAAATGAGAAGTTAGTGCCCGTCACAGAAGAAACAGCTATTGTAAAAGTAAATGGTTTTGTAATCAAGCCAGAGTTTGCAAAAAAGAGCAGGGGAGAGCAATACTTTTTTGTGAATAATAGATTTATTAAAAGCAACTACCTGCATCACTCTGTTGCTGCTGCTTTTCAAGGTTTAGTAAAAGATGGCGCACAGCCAGGTTACTTTTTGTTTCTAGATGTAGATCCACAATCTATTGATATTAATATACATCCCACAAAAACCGAAATCAAATTTGACGATGAGCATGCCATTTATGCGATGCTTAGAGCAACTATAAAGCATAGCCTAGGTCAATTTAATATCGCACCCATTATAGATTTTAATAAAGATAATGGTTTTGAAACACCATACGCATACAGTAAAAAATCTCCTAAGGCACCTACAATTGAGGTAGATAGACATTTTAACCCTTTTAAAACAGATGGTGAACAAGCAAATATAAGTTTTCCTTACAAACGTGAAAAAACACCTGCCTGGGAAGCTTTGTATACCGGAATAAATAGTAAGTCTTCAGAAATAGGAGCTGCAAATACCATTGACACAACCGGCCTTCAGTTTGAGAGCGATGCAGAATCTGGCCAATTGTTTGATGAAAATGCTGCCGATAACACACACGCCACATTTCAGCTGCAAAATAAGTATATAATAAGTCCGATAAAAAGTGGTTTATTAGTGATACACCAGCATCTTGCCCACCAACGTGTTTTGTATGAAGAGTTATTAAAAAATATTACGGTGCAAGAAGCGGTAAGCCAGCAGTTACTTTTTCCATTGTGCTTGTCATTCTCTAAAAAGGATGTTCAGTCGCTTGCTAAGGTAAAAGAGCAGTTAGAACATACAGGTTTTGTTTTTAGTAATTGGGATAAAGAAGAGATAGAGGTAAGTGGTATTCCAGTTTCAGTTTTAGAAAGTCAGGCTTCGGAAATATTAAATATTTTACTGCAAGATCTTTCTAATGAAGTTCCGGATGCTTCTTTTAGCTTAAACGATTTACTGGCAAAAAGTATGGCAAAAAGTATGGCTGTAAAAACAGGTGTAGCCATGCACATAGCTGAACAAGAACATCTAGTACATCAATTATTTGCGTGTAAGGAACCGAGTGTTTCGCCCGACAATAGACCCGTATTGATTACCATGGATGTGAACGATTTTGATAAAAAATTTAATTAAATAATATTTTGAAGACAGAAAGAGAATCCTGTCTTGGCAGTATATACATATGGGAAGATTAACAGAAACGGTTAAGTTTTTAATTATAATCAATGTTATATTTTTTGGGGTTAAACTATTTAACCCAGAATTTATGGACAGGATGTTTTCTATCTATTATTTTGAGAACCCTAATTTTAAATTTTGGCAACCCGTTACGCATATGTTCATGCATGCAGATATGGGACATATTTTATTTAATATGTTTGGGCTTTTTATGTTTGGTTCGCCACTAGAACAAGTTTGGGGAAGAAATAAATTTTTATTTTTCTATTTTTCTGCTGGCATAGGGGCAACACTTATAGTAGCTGGTATTGACTATTTTACATTTCATAAGGGACTAGACGCATTAATGGCCGCTGGATTCACAGAAACACAGGTTTTTGAAATGATGGCAGACTCTACAAGGCAGGCGGCTTTAGACCCGGGTAATGTTTATTCTGTTAGTTTGCCAATTGACTTTGATAGTAATTCTTATTTTTCTATGTTGAAAGCCTACGAATCTAGAGCCTTAGGTGCTTCTGGTGCCGTTTATGGAGTACTAGTAGCTTATGGCTTGATGTATCCAAATAGGGAGATTATGATGCTGTTTTTACCGATACCTATTAAGGCAAAATATTTTATACCTATTATGATTATTGGTAGTATGTATTTGGGCGTTACAGGACAAGTTTCGGGTGTAGGGCACTTTGCCCACGTGGGAGGTGCGTTGTTTGGTTTTATAATGGCGTATTACTGGAAGAAGAACAGTATGAATGATAAACGTTGGGATTAAAACAAATAATTGAATTAGTAAATAGTACTGCCGTATTAAGAAGAACTTAATACTTGAACAATAGAAAAAGCTACCTGCCTTTGCAGGTAATTAAATTACCCACCTACGTGGGCACTAAAGATGGCACAAGGAAGTTTAGCATATCATTGGAAAACACAGAACATTGCGATAAAACTTATCGTAGTCAATGTGCTTTTATTTTTGATAATTAGCATTGGTTCGTTTTTATTCGATATTGAACCAGAGTTTATGACGCGTTGGTTTGCACTACCAGAAGGGTTGATGGATTTTTTGGTACAGCCTTGGTCGTTTTTCAGCTATAGCTTTCTTCATTTTGGATTTTTGCACCTTTTGTTTAATATGCTTTGGTTGCATTTCTTTTCTAGATTTGTGCTTAACTTATTTAGCGCAAAACGGTACCTCACTATATATTTGTTAGGCGCGCTTGCTGGTGGTTTAATGTACGTTTTGTCTTATAATGTGTTTCCAGTTTTTGAGGGTACACGGAGTTATCTAATAGGAGCATCCGCTTCTGTAACTGCGATAATGGTTTTTATTGCTACGTATACGCCCAACACCGCTTTTAGACTATTTAAATGGACCATAAAATTATGGCAAATAGCCTTGTTTGTTTTTGTTTATGATTTGATAAGACTTCCTATTGGTGGTAATGCAGGTGGGATGTTGGCGCATTTTGGCGGTGCCGTTTTTGGATATGTATATGCCAGGCAATTATTAAAAGGTAACGATATTGGTACTTGGTTTGAAAATATGCTGGATTGGTTTTCAGATCTTTTTAAAACCAAAAAACTAAAACCGTTTAAGAAAGTACATCGCAATAAAAAATCTGCTGGTACTAAAAGGCCACCAACAGTCTCAGCCCATCAACGAAAAGTAGATGTTATTCTTGATAAGATAGGCAAGAGCGGTTATGAGAGTTTAACAAAAGAAGAGAAGGACTTTTTATTTAAAGCGGGCAAAAACAATTAACTCACCTAATGAAGCAACTTGGAGCGTTTAATAAATTCATTTTTTTCTTAAATAGCATTGCGGCTGTTCTGCTATTGCTATCTTTTATTTTACCTTTTGTTTCTCCAGCGAATTTTCCAACGCTAAGCATTTTAAGTCTTTTGGTTTCGCCATTACTTATTTTAAACGCACTATTTGTTGTGTATTGGTTATTACGACTTCGGAAACAGTTTTTATTGTCTGCTGTCATGATTGTATTATCCATACTTAATTTTAATTCCTTCTTTAACCTTGGGGAGCGCGTTTCCGAAGTGAGTCATACTAACGAGTTAAGTATTCTTTCTTATAATGTGCATTTGTTTAATGCCTACAACGGTGGGGATTTTGAGAATGCAGAAATCATTTTAAATGAAATTATAGCCGAACATCAACCAGATATTATTGCGTTTCAAGAATATAATGACACTCATGCGCCTTCAATTAAGGGCTACCCATACAGTTATGAGCATTTTAAAACAACCACCAGATCTAACGGAAATATTAAAAAGAAAGCCTTAGGTCACGCCATTTATTCTAAATATCCTCTAATAAACAAAGGAGCTTTTGATTTTAAAAGAACTACAAATAACACCTTATACACAGATGTCATAAAAGGCAATGACACGATTAGATTGTATAATATGCACTTGAGATCCTTTGGGATTTCTCCAAATGTGAGTACGTTACAAGAAGGTGATAAAGAAAAATTAATAGGTAGAATGTCAAATGCCTTTGAAGAACAGACGAGCCAAGTAGCCGCTGTATTGAACCATAAGAATAACAGCCCGTATCCAGTATTGATGGTAGGTGATTTTAATAACACGGCTTTCTCTTATATTTATAACCAGCTTACAGAAGGCATGAATGATGCCTATGTGGAGTGCGGTGCTGGCTTAGGAACCACATTTAGATTTGATTGGTATCCATTACGGATTGATTATATATTAGCACAGACCAATTTTGAGATTATTTCTTTTAAAACAATTGAAAAAACATTTTCTGACCATCAGCCAATAATGGCAACCTTAGGATGGGATTAGTCTAATAGGGGAGTTTTAACTTTTCTAAATAAGAAATGGCATTGGGCCCTTCAGTAAAAAGTAAATCTAAAATACTTAAATTAGGATAAAAGCCGTTACGATCACTAAACACTTGAATATAGCTCGGAAAAGGAATACCTAAATCTACCTTGGCATTAATGCTTTCTCTTGCATCTACCATATTCGTTGGGTTTTTTAAATATTCTTCTGTAAAATGCCAAGGGGTGTCAATCCCTAATAATTCGCAAATTACTTTATGGATTGTTATGTTATGTTCAAATAAGGAGGTGACTGGTTCCTTAAATAGATGCACAATTTCATCTTCATAATACTCAAAATATGGAGAAGTTCTGTAGGCTGACTGTAAAGATTTCCAATGATGTGATTGCCACGGAAAGTCATTCTCAACGCCTACGTCTTTATATTTTTTGCGTACTCCCTTGGTATGTAAAATAGGGACATTAAGAAGCAATACACCTTGTGTATGCGAGATATATGATCTGTTTCTATAGGTCTGTTTTTGATAGTTATCATCCGCCTCAATAGCAATGTCGCTAGCTTGAGCAACTATCGCCATCTGCGCAATAGAAGGGAAGTAAGCAGGATGAATTAACACGGTACCTTTTGGCATATAAATAAGTGTTATTTAGCAGCCTTCCTACGCTTTCTAAAAAAGTTAAAACCAATAAGAAGTACTAATCCAATTAAGAAATATTTCAAATAAGAAACTTGCGCTCCATTACCACCTACAGTTGTAAAAAATCGCTCCCATCTAGGTTTCCATTTTAAAAGGCCTTGATTGGTATTATCAAAACTAGCCCATACAAATACAGGTTTACCCACTACGTGATTAAAAGGAACATAACCCCACATTCTCGCATCTTGCGAGTTGTTGCGATTGTCTCCCATCATCCAGTAATAATCTTGCTTAAAAGTATACGATGTTAAAGCCTCGCCATTTAATAGTACTTGACTGCCTTCTACTGTAACTTTTTGATCTACTCGCATCTCGCTCCCTTCATAGATTTCAATGATGCGTTTGTATAAAGGAATACTTTTAGTGTCAATACCTACGGTCATACCTGCTTTTGGAATTAGTATAGGTCCAAAATTATCTGTATTCCAATCGTATTGTGAGTCTTTAGGGAATACCCCAGGATCTCTAACGCCTTTTTCTTGAGTAAGACGGAATACTTCTTGGACATTAGGATTAGCCCTTAATTTAGCAATTGCATCTTCTGAGGCAGCGGGGATAATGGACATTTTTAGCTCATTTCTTGCGTAAACTCCATCAGTAATGTCATATATTTCAGGAAAAGTGTTGGCGTTAATACTTTTCTTTAATTTAAGACCATAAGAAAACTGTAGTTTACCTCTATCTGGGAGGTCATTCTTTTTTCCATCAATGTATACATAACCATCGCGCACTTCTAAAGAATCTCCAGGAATACCTACACAACGTTTTACGTAATTTGATTTTTTATCAATTGGTTTATAAGCATATCCCTTACAAGGCGGACCAATATCTATACAGTCATCTACAGGCCAGCTAAAAACGACAATATCATTACGTGAAATATCTTGAAAACCAGGAAATCTAAAATAGGGTATTTCTGGCCAAGATCGATAAGATTTTGACCCAACCTTAGGGATGGTATCGTGCACCATTGGAAGGGCGATAGGAGTAATGGGTGTTCTTGCACCGTAGTGAAACTTGCTCACAAATAAGAAATCACCGACTAATAAAGTTTTCTCTAAAGAAGAAGTAGGTATGGTAAAAGGCTGCATAAAATACGTATGCACGAGCGTCGCGGCTACGACTGCAAATAGAATGGAACTAATCCATTCGCCAGCTGCAGTTTTGGGATGAAGACTTCTATCTTCTATATAGGTAACATCCTGTGTATAGTTAATATAATACGTATAAAGACCTAGCGTAAGAATAACTAACAGCGTATCTGCGGTTGTATTACGGCCAAAGCTTCTAATAGTCTCTACCCATATTACTGGAAACATTATTAAGTTTACAATAGGTACAAATAATAGAATGGTCCACCACCATGGGCGATTAATAATTTTCATCAGTATTACAGCATTGTATACTGGTATCGCCGCTTCCCAGGCCTGTCTGCCCGCTTTAACGTATAACTTCCAAGTTCCTAAAAAGTGGATTACTTGTATCACTAAAATAAATAATAACCATCCTGTCCAACTCATAATTTTTATTTCTATGTACTGCTTGCGCAGCTATTTTTTTTAATTTTCAACTCCTTATTTCATTCCAAGAACATCTTTCATTGTAAACACGCCTTCTTTACCTAGTAGCCACTCTGCTGCTAGAATCGCTCCTAGTGCAAATCCATCTCTGGTATGTGCCACGTGCGCAATACTTAGGGTGTCTATTTTAGAAACATAACTTATAGTATGTGTTCCTTTTACGTCTTCTATTCTTTTTGCCGAAATATTCAACACATCTTGCTTGTTGCTATCTAATGACCATGTATCACGGCTAGAAGATTTCAGCAAGTCTTCTGCTAAAGTGATTGCGGTTCCGCTAGGGGCGTCTTTCTTTTCTGTGTGATGTATCTCCTCAATTTCTGGAATATACGATTGGTATGGCTCCATCATTTTTGCAAGGTACTCGTTCAGATTAAAAAAGAGATTTACTCCTATGCTGAAATTAGACGCATAGATAAAACTTCCGTTACACGATTGGCATAGTTCTATGACCGAACTGTAATTATCTAACCACCCAGTTGTGCCAGATACTACCGGAATTGTATTCTTAAAACATTGCGAAATGTTAGAAACTGCCTGTTCTGGAGTAGAAAAATCTATAGCTACATCTGCATCTGTAAGGTGGCCTTTAGTTTCTGAAGAAGAAGACGTAAACACGACCTCATGTCCTTTTTCTATGGCTAGACGCTCAATAGTTTTTCCCATTTTACCGTAGCCTAGTAGTGCTATTTTCATTTTAGCGTATAGGTTAAAGAAAGTGTGTAATTGGGTTTTGCCGTAAATTGGTTCATATCAAAATTAGGCGATACAGAAATATCATCACTTATGTCGTATTGTTTTAAATGGGCATCAACGTTCGCGTCAATAATATTTAATGCATAAAAACCTATGATGGTTAGAATGCTATAATCTTTGTTTTTCTGTGCATCTCTCTGTGCGTTTATTAAACGAGCATCAGAAATAATGGGATCAATATTGTCTCCATAAAACTCATCATCTGTAAAACCAGCAAGCCTTCTTTTATAGGCATCTCTAAATCGATTATAGTCTTTTTGATTTTGGATATAAAAATAAACGCCTGTTGCCATCCCGGCATAAATGACAGGAATTTTCCAGTACTTTTTATTGTATGCTTGCCCTAGTCCTGGCACTGCAGCAGAATAGAAGGCAGCTCTTGATGGAGCTAATGGGTCATAGGCCTCGTTTGATACAACCGTGTCTTTTACAACAATAGCGCGCTCTTCTATCGCTCGTTTTTCATCATCAACCTGACTGATTGCTGAAAACGAGATTAAAAATAACAGGATAAGAAGTCCTTTATTTTTCACCTTTAATTTGTTTTAAAATACGTTGAAAGTCTTCTTTACTGGTAAATGGAACTACCAATTGGCCCTTTCCGTTTGCCGAAACTTTAATACTTACTTTACTATCTAATAAGTTTGATAAGGAGCTTTGTGCTTCCTTTGCAAATTTAGGCAAGGCTTTTTTCTTAGAAGCGGTTCCGGTAGCCGTATTCTTCATTCCTCTAACAATGGCCTCTGTTTCTCTTACCGAAAGTTTGTCACTTAATATCTTTTCGTAAATGTCAAGCTGTACTTCTTGGGCTTCAACATTAATCAATGCACGCCCATGGCCCATAGATATAAAACCGTCACGCATTCCTGTTTGGATAATAGGATCTAGTTTTAATAAACGTAAATAATTTGTAATTGTTGATCGGTTTTTACCCACGCGATCACTCATTTCTTCTTGTGTCAGGTCAATTTCTTCAATTAATCGCTGGTAAGATAATGCAATCTCAATAGGGTCAAGATCTTCACGTTGTATGTTTTCAACCAACGCCATCTCTAGGGACTCTTGGTCATTTGCAATACGTATGTACGCCGGTATCGTGTCTAGGCCAATTAATTTAGATGCTCTAAAACGACGTTCACCACTCACTAATTGGTACTCGTTAAACCCAAGTTTTCTTACCGTTATGGGCTGTATAACACCCAATTCTTTAATAGAAGAGGCCAGTTCACGCAGTGCTTCTTCATTAAAGCTAGTTCGTGGCTGGAATGGGTTCATCGCAATGCTAGTTAAATCTAGCTCCACAATATTCCCTACCACCTTATCTGCATTCTTATCGTTTGCAGACTGTATATCGTTAGATGGATCTTTCAATAATGCTGAGAGTCCACGTCCTAATGCTTGTTTTTTTGTTGCTTTTGCCATCTTCGTGCCCGCGCAGGCGGGTATCTTGTTTATTGCTCGCTTATGCGGGCATCTTTTTCATTTTTATACTTCACTCATTTTAAACTTCGGCAGTCGTCTATTAATCAGAAATTTTAATCATTCTAGCTTTGTGCCATTTTAGAACAAATATTAAATCTGTCACATTTTCGCGTATGCTCAACCTATATGTAGCTACACATTTTTCTTAATCAACTCTTCTGCTAGGCTCAAATAATTATTTGCTCCTTTACTTGTGGCATCATAGCTAATGATGCTCTCACCATAACTAGGTGCTTCACTTAAACGCACATTGCGCTGAATGATTGTCTTAAAAACCATCGCGTCAAAATGTTTATTTACTTCTTCTACCACTTGGTTAGAGAGGCGCAAACGGGAATCAAACATAGTGAGAAGCAATCCTTCAATATCTAATTCTGGATTGTGAATTTTCTGTACACTTTTAATTGTATTTAATAATTTACCCAATCCTTCTAGTGCAAAATACTCACACTGTATAGGGATCATCACACTATCTGCAGCCGTTAAGGCGTTTAGTGTAAGCAAGCCCAATGAAGGCGCGCAGTCAATGATGATGTAATCGTATTGTTCTTTTAGGTGTGTAATTGCCTTTTTAAGCATATACTCACGATCTTCTTTATCTACAAGTTCTATTTCAATGGCTACAAGGTCAATATGAGCAGGAATAATGTCCAGATTAGGAGAGCTCGTTGTGAGAATCGCATCTTCTGCAGCAGCAGAATGCTCTAAAACTTGATAGGTACCTTGAGTCACCGCCTCTACATCAATCCCTAAACCAGAGGACGCATTTGCTTGCGGATCTGCATCAATTAAAAGCACCTTTTTTTCTAAAACTCCCAGCGAAGCCGCTAGATTAATAGATGTTGTTGTTTTACCAACGCCACCTTTCTGATTTGCAATTGCAATTATTTTACCCATTAACGTCTGTAGATTTGTAGGGTAAAAGTACGATTATTTGGACGATTTATAAATGATAATTGTTAACAGGTAGTGAACAAAAATAAGTAAGTGAGTACTAGTGTTTTCTGGGATGTTAATAAGTCAGTTTTGGGTCTTAAAAACAAATTTTATAAACGACACAAGGGTTCAACGCCGGTGTGTCGTTCAAAGCTGGATGCTCAAAACTCCCCACTTTAGTCATTCCAATTTTCTGCATCACATTAATAGAAGGAACATTAGTCTGTGATGCCACAGAAATAATAGTTTTTAAACCTAATTCTTTTTGGGCAAATTTAATGCAAGCCTTTGCGGCTTCTGTTGCATAGCCTTTGCCCCAAGCTACTTTTTTTAAGCGCCAGCCTATATCTACATTAGGTGTAAATGGGCTGTCATAGGTTTGCATAAGCATCCCACAGAAACCAATAAACGTGTCTGTTTCTTTTATGGTAATCGCATAATAAGTATAGTTTTTTTGATTGTAATGATCCTGTAAACGTTTTACGAGGTTTGCTGTTTCATCATGTGATAACGTAGAAGGAAAATATTGCATTACTGCAGTATCTGCGCACATTTCGGCAAAAGGAGCGATGTCTTTTTGAGTCCAATTTCTTAGTCCTAAGCGTTCTGTTTCTATGATGTAGTCCCTCATATTTATCAGCTTAATTAAAGTAATATCTTTTGAGCCATAACTCAAAAAGTGGATCAAGAAATTCTATAGATCCTCTAAAGGTGTCGATTATTTCTTTCTGTACTAGCGCTTCTTTACTTCTGTTTACAGTGGCAGAGGAGGAGAGCTTGTATTTTTTTATAGTAGACTTGCTGCTTAGTTGTTTTTCTCCTTTAATAATGGCTTTCAATAAATTAAGCTGCAGGTTAGAAACTCCATCAACTTCTTTGCTAAAAACTAATTCGTACTGCAAAATTAATTGGTCTATGGCTTCGTTTAGGGTTTCGTCTGTGCAAACATCGACTGTGCTAATCCAGGTAGAAGCGGCTAATTGTTGTACAAAATAGGGGTGGTTCTTTACGGCATCTGCTAATTTGCCAGCTACTGTAGTACTCATCTTTTTGCCTGTTTTTTTAAACTGAGCTACGATGTATTTTTTCCAGTGGTCATTAGCAATTTTTGAAAGGAATAGTAGTTCGCCAAACTTATAAAAAGGCATAGATTTATCTTCAAAAATGGCGGTCATCATATGTTGCTTACTACCATAAATAGCATAAGAACAATGATCGTGATGTTGCCATGTAGCCCTTAGTTTTTTCTGAAACCCTAAACTATCATTAAAGTGTACAATGTTTTGAAACTCATCTAGACAAATAATTAACTGCAACCCTTTATGTATGGAGATACGTTCTGGGAGTTCAAGAATTTCGTCTGGATTTTTTTCAATTTCTTCCCAGTCAAGCCCTACCTGAAAGTCATTTGCAGGATCAAGCCCTATCTGAAATTTAGGAATTATTTGTTTAAAAATAACCTTTGCGGCTGTAATGCGTTCTTCCCATTTAGAGTAGGATGCTTTTAATACTTCTGTAGCAAATAATTCGTAAAATTCTTTTTCATCTCTGGTTTTAAAAAAATCGATAAAGACAAACCTAATTTGTTTGTTTTCTTTTTCCATCTTTTCGGCCACCTTTTTCATTAAAGAAGACTTACCCCATCTGCGCGGTGATAGGAGCGTTACATTTATTTTAGATGCTAATAATGTAGATACACGCGCAATCTCTTGTGTTCTATTCACAAAATATTTCTCATCAATTATTTTACCGTGTTTAAAAGGAATCATACTCCAAATATATGTAAAATATAATAAGTAACAAAGATGTTACTTACAATGTTGTTACTTACATAGTTGTTACTTATGCAAACAACTACAAATTATACTGACTATTATTGCATTAAAGATGATTTAAAATCACTCCAGTTTAAACCCCGCAACTGCCTTGTAGTCAAAGAATAATGTTAGTTCTCTGCCTTTACTTAGATTTGATATATAGACTGAGAATTCTAAATATGTATCGTTTGTAAAGGCTATATGGTGCTTTGTTTGATTTCCAATCTCACAAGAAATTGCCTCTACTTTTTTGTCAGTTAAAAACTTAAATTTCAACATCCTACCTTTCTCACCTTTTTTAATAGTACCTTTTAGAGGGCTTATTACTTCGAAGTTGAAATTATATATTAATGGACCATCAACAAAAGATTGTTTACTTATTTTTTCTTTTAAAAGTGCATTCTTAAAATCATCGGGATAATGATTTTTGATGAACCTTTTTGGGGCTGTTAAAAAATATGAAAAATTAATTTCGTCTGTGGTATTAAGCGTAGTGTCGCCCCCGCCCCAAGTGGAGTCAAATAGATATTCTTTACCATCAATACGAACAATATTCCAGGCGTGATTAGAAGTATATCTCCTACCTATATCTTTTACAAAAGTCTTACCATAACCAGTTACGTATCTTGATTCTAAATTCAAGTTTTTACATAAAGTCTGAAATAATGTGGAATATCCATGACATACTGCTTTCCCCTTAGCGATTACTCTTACTGCAGTTCTTTTCTTATTCTGTATTTCTTTTCTGGCTAATTCTTCTTTACTAGAGTAACTAATTGTGCCTCTTTGACTTTCATTAATGTCATAAATCACATTAAAGGCAATCCACGTGTAAATTGCTCGAACTTTATCAAAGTCAGAAGAAAAATCTGCCGCTATTTTATTTGAGAGCCTTTCTGGAGTACTAAAACTTCTGGGGTATTGAGAAATGATAGAATCAACTCGTTTATAATTTTGTGTTAAGCCACTAGAACAAATGCAGCATAAAAGTAAAAAGAATAAAATTTGTTTTTTCATTAAAGAGCGAGCAAAATTAAGATACCGAGTCAATCAAAATACCCAACATCTCAATAGCAGCTTCGCTAATCTTTGTTCCCGGGCCATATACAGCAACAGCTCCAGCGTCAAAAAGAAATTGGTAATCTTGTGCAGGGATTACGCCTCCTACAATGACCATAATATCATCACGGCCTAAAGCTTTTATTTCTGCAATAACTTGTGGAACCAATGTTTTATGTCCCGCAGCTAAAGATGAAATCCCTAATATATGAACGTCATTTTCCACAGCTTGTTTTGCAGCTTCTTTTGGAGTTTGAAATAATGGACCAATATCTACATCAAAACCAACATCTGCATAACCAGTAGCAACCACTTTTGCACCGCGATCGTGACCGTCTTGTCCCATTTTTGCGATCATTATTCTAGGACGACGCCCTTCTAATTCTGCAAACTCATTGGCTTTTTCTCTTGCCTTAGCAAAAGATGGATCTTGTTTTATTTCTTTACTATACACGCCGCTAAATGTTTTTATTTGTGCTTTATATCTGCCAAAAGAAACTTCTAACGCATCACTAATTTCACCAAGTGTTGCGCGTGCTCTGGCAGCTTCTACCGCTAAAGCTAGTAAATTATTATTCCCTTGAAGAAGGGAATCTCTGCTAATTTCTGAATTTTTAGCCGCATCTGTCAATTTTTGCAAACATTTCTTAACCACTTCCGTATTTCTAGCTGCTTTAATAGCGGCCAATCGTTCTAATTGCGACGTACGTACCATCTCATTATCAACGTCGAGAATATGCAGTGGGTCTTCTTTGGCAAGTCTATATTTGTTGACTCCAATGATGCTATCCTGCCCGCTATCTATTCTAGCTTGTTTTTTAGCTGCCGCTTCTTCAATACGTAATTTTGGTATTCCAGCTTCAATGGCTTTCGTCATTCCGCCTAATTCTTCTACTTCTTCTATTAATGACCACGCTTTTTCTGCGATGTCATTGGTGAGATTTTCCACATAATAACTTCCTGCCCAGGGGTCTACCGTTTTAGTGATTTGAGTTTCTTCTTGCAAATAGATTTGTGTATTTCTTGCTATACGAGCTGAAAAATCTGTAGGCAATGCAATGGCCTCATCTAAAGCGTTGGTGTGTAAAGATTGTGTGCCGCCAAAAGCAGCTGCAGTTGCTTCAATACATGTGCGAGCTACATTATTAAAAGGATCTTGAGCTGTCAAACTCCAGCCAGAAGTCTGACAATGTGTTCTCAATGCCAGCGACTTAGGATTTTTAGGATTGAATTGCTTTACCAACTTTGCCCACAACAAACGTGCAGCACGCATTTTTGCAATCTCCATAAAATGATTCATGCCTATGGCCCAGAAAAAGGATAGGCGCGGAGCAAAGCTGTCAATGTCCATACCAGCATCAAGTCCTTTTCTTATGTACTCTAGACCATCAGCTAATGTATACGCTAGTTCAATATCACACGTAGCTCCAGCTTCTTGCATATGGTAACCAGAAATAGAGATAGAATTAAACTTAGGCATCTTCTGTGAGGCGTATTCAAAGATGTCACTGATTATTTTCATGGAAGGTGTAGGTGGGTAGATGTAGGTGTTACGCACCATAAATTCCTTTAGGATATCATTCTGGATGGTCCCTGATAATGCCGAAATATCCACACCTTGCTCTTCTGCTGCAACAATATAAAATGCCATAATTGGAAGTACAGCACCATTCATCGTCATAGAGACGCTCATCTTGTCTAGTGGAATCTGATCAAATAGAATTTTCATATCCTCTACACTATCAATAGCAACACCGGCTTTACCAACATCGCCCACCACGCGTTCGTGATCACTATCATAACCTCTATGTGTGGCCAAATCAAAAGCTACAGAAAGTCCTTTCTGTCCTGCTGCGAGGTTGCGACGATAAAATGCATTGCTCTCTTCTGCGGTTGAGAAACCTGCATATTGTCTAATGGTCCAGGGCCTTCTCACATACATCGTAGAATAGGGTCCACGAAGGTTAGGTGCTAATCCTGCCACAAAATCAAGATGCTCTAAAGCTTCTATATCATTGGGTGTATAGGTTTTTTTTACCGAAATGCCTTCAGCAGTTGCCGTAGCTTCCTTATTGGTAGAAGTGGCACTTGTGTGCGTACCCAGAGTGATATGTGATATGTCTTTTCTTTTCATTGTCAAAAAATCATTTTATGAACCATCGGGTCAAAGTTGATCATAAATGGTGTGTTTAGTTGAATCCATACCGTTTTTCGGTTCGCAGAAATCACATAAATCGATGAATACCACAAAGCGTTTGTTTCTTCATTATACATTTTATAAATCGCTTTGAATGTTTGTCTGCCGTTATTAGAATTATATTTTCCGGTTATTTTTTCAAAGTCAACATGGTTCACTCTAGCATTTTTCCGAAGACCTTCTCCCATTATTCCTAGTAGATAAGAAGCGTCCTGTCTAGTAATAGGAAAATGTGGCATCGTGTTTATGATGTAGCTAGCGTTATTTGAACGGTCAAAAAACAAATAGAAATTGCCTTCCATTTCAATTAATGAATTTATGCGATCTACTTCTGTTTTATATTGTGCTTTAGTAGCGACAGAATCTAGCCTGCGCTGATAAGCATATAAGGACAAACGTTTAAAATCTATGGGAAGAGAAATTTTAATATCGTCTTCTTCTAGCAAGTGTCTTTTAGAAGGAATCTCAACACCTTCCTCTATATCCATCCAGCTCGAAACTTCATCAATAACCAGATTGCAACTGGTTAAAATAAAACACAATATTCCAATAAGATACATCTTACTTTTCATCTGCTAATCTTTTCTGCTCTGCAGCTTGCGCTAAACGCTTTCCTAGAATAGGTTGAACTAAAGTTTTTCTTGGATTGTGCTTTAAAAACGGATACAACTCTAGATCATCTTTCATGCGGTCATTTGTATTAGGATGCTTATTGGTGCCTAATAATACAAGGTCTCCTTCGTTAAATAGCGCTTGCTCTTTTGCGGCGCTTTCTGTTATTTTACGTTGTATGGTGCCTTCTTTTAATTGAGATAAGAATCCGCCATTAGATTCTATATCCTTTAATAAACGGAGACTTTTTTCTGCCAATTCTTTTGTGAGAGCTTCTATGTAATAGCTTCCATCTGCGGGATTGCTCACTGCATCAAAATAACTTTCTTCTTTTAATATAAGCAGTTGATTACGCGCTATACGCTCGCCAAACTCGTTACTCTTATGGTAAAGGGCATCATAAGGTAAATTAATAACCGTATCTGCGCCACCCAATACCGCGCTCATTACTTCGGTGGTGGTGCGCAGCATATTTACATTATAATCGTATATCGTTTTATTGCGTCGCGATGGCGTTGCGATAATGTGGCAAACTTCGGAAACGTTATATGCCTTGGCAAGTGCAGCATATGCGAGTCTAAGGGCTCTGATTTTTGCGATTTCAAAAAAGTAATTACTCCCTACCGAAATTTTAAAGGTGGGAACACTGTCATTTTTTATGTCACTACAGTGATTGAAGTATTCATTAATGTGGCTTAAACCATATGCAATCTGCTGCACACTATTGGCTCCAGCATTTTGATAATGAGTAATATCTATAAATAGGGCAGTGGAGGTAGTTTTTAGTATTTCCGAAGTACTTTTTAAATCTGTTGCTTGATTTGAAAACCAGTTTCCGGTCTGTCCTAAATGACCAATGGGATCCATCAATAGTTTACACGCAGCCGTTTTGTCTTTAAAATAAGAGTCAATTTCATTTAAAAAGGGAACATCAAGAAAATCAAGGTATAGATAAACTACTATTTCTGAAGAAGAGATAGTTTTAAAAACAGATTTATAATCAAAGGTGTTTATAGCTGTAAAGTACAGTGCTTCTGCTCCGCGAGCTATGGCATCCATGGCTAATTTATTTGCGATCGTGGTGTCATCTATAAAAAAAGATTGTCCTATGCGCCAGGATTGCGGTTGCCCAAGGGTGGGCGTAAATGGGGTGTTGAAATCATCTTGATGATAAAAGGGTTTTACTTTTATTCCCTCAAGACTTTCCCAAATAAGTGCATCATTGTAATCTGCACCTTTAAGATCCATCTGTATTTTCTGTTTCCAAGCCTTGGCAGAAACAGGATCAAAATCTTTAAATAAGTTGGTCTTCATCCGGTTATTTTATTTTTTCACTACTCACTACTCACTACTCACTACTTTATACTATCCTCGTGTTCAATGATATAAATATCTTCATTTTCCTTTTTTAAGAAATAGCGTTCGCGCGCAAATTTTTCCATCTCTGTACTATCTTCCATTTTTTTCAAGAACTTTTTGTCTTTTGCAGTTTCTCCTCTATAGAAGTCTGCGTTTTCTTCTAGGGCTGCTTCATCGCCATCCAATTCTTCGTGAATAAACCAATTATTGGTGTCAAAGAAAAACATCCATACCAGAAACAGCAGTAATACGAGTATGTATTTATTACTCACAAACCGAAACCATTTTTCTTTTTTTAATTCTGAATACTTCACAGACTAGGTTAGTTTTTTTTGAATGACTGAGCGAATAACATCTACTGCCACTGTGTTATATTTATTAGTCGGGATAATGATATCTGCAAACTCTTTTGTGGGTTCAATAAACTCCTGATGCATCGGTTTTAATGTGGTTTGATATCTGGTCAAAACCTCTTCAAGATCACGGCCACGTTCTGCTATATCCCTTTTTAATCTGCGTATGAGTCGCTCATCACTATCTGCATGAACATATATTTTAATATCAAATAAGTCACGCACCTCAGGATGTGTGAGGATTAATATTCCTTCTACAATGACAACGCGTTTGGGTTCTGTCTTTTCTGTCTCGCCAGTGCGATTATGCTCTACAAAAGAATATACTGGTTGGTCTATCGCTTTTCCTGCTTTTAATGCTATTAAATGTTGTTCTAATAATGCAAAGTCAATGGAGTTAGGGTGGTCAAAATTAATTTCGACACGCTCTTCCATGGTCAAATGACTCGTGTCTTTGTAATACGAATCTTGCGAAATCACCGCCACATCGCACGCGGGCAATTGATCCATAATTTGCTGTACTACCGTGGTTTTTCCACTTCCCGTACCGCCAGCGATTCCTATGATGAGCATATTCTATTGGGTTTTAAACAAAGGTAACTATTCTTGAAGAAGAAATCGAAGTCGAAATTGAAATCGAAAAATGAATAAAAGTTAAATAGTAAACCTTATAAATTCAATTTTCTAGAAGTCGCACTCGGCACCGCATCTTTATGTACGGTAATACTTATTGCTTTAAGACGCATATAGGCTTCACTAAAATACACATAACCGCCATTTGCATTTCGTTTTTCATCGGTTCCCCAGCTGTTTTTTACTTTATAGTACACATTTCCGTTTTGATCTTTTACGGTACCCGTAATGTGCATTAAATGGTCATCTGTGGTGGTAAAGTTTTCAAACTCATCTTGACGGTATTCTTGTGTCACTTTTATCTCTGGATAGATGGCCGTTAGCGCTTCTTTATTTTTTGAGCTATCGTTTGGTATTACTGCCACCCCGTTTTTAGAAGAGAATGTTGCTTCACTTACATCGCAATCTAATTCTACAGAGAACCCATTAGCTAATGCGTTATCTACTGCTGCCATCATTTCGTTTAGCGGCACATTGTACATGCTTCCGTAACTCCAGTTGTCTGGAATGTTTAGCACAAATGAATTGTAAAAAGGAGCTTGCGTAAATGAAGTGAGTGTCACATAATCTTCAGGAACAATTTTCATTGCCTTTCTGAAACTTTCTGGCGTGTAACTCTTATCTTCAAATGTAAAATTGTTCACGTTTGCACCTAAATAAATATCTAAAACGGCCTCTGTTGCAGGACGCCATTTTTTACTTAATTTTTTGGCTGGATTAGCTACATAGGTTTCTGCCATCGCCTTTAGTACCGCAACTAACTCGGCATGATTGTGCGACGTCTCTTGAGCGAAAAGCCCACTAAAAGCTTCTTGTGGCACGAGACCATAATCTGCAACAGAGTTGATTACATCGTGTGCTAGTCCGCCTTCGCTAAACTGAGCTTTGCCTTGTCGCATGACATAATTGTCGAGTTTTTTAGGATAGGTATTGCGTACAGTGTACATTTCAGATAAATCTACCTGTTTACCCGTTAATCTAATAATCTCCGATTCTAAAAAAGAAGTACTTGAAAAACTCCAACACGTTCCTGTCCTTCCTTGACTGATAACCGGTGTAGCTTCTAAGTCAATGACATCTGTAAATTGATAAGGGGATTGGGCTAGGGCAGTAGCTGAGATTAAAATACTTCCGAAGAAAAAAATAAGGTGACGCATATAAATGTTGCTTTTGCTGTCAGGTTGGGCGCAGTCGAAACCAATAAATTAAAAATTGTTAATGGAATTCACTTCGACTGCGCTCCCTGTGACAATGTGAATTATTATCTTTGAGTAAAAATAACAATTATGCTTCAACCAGACTGGAAAACCGCTAAGGAATATACAGATATCACCTATAAAAAATCGCATAACGTGGCACGTATTGCTTTTAATCGCCCAGATGTGCGAAATGCTTTTAGACCTAAAACCACTTCCGAGCTATTAGATGCCTTGCACGATGCTCAAGAAGATACGGCAATTGGTGTGGTGTTGCTTTCTGCAGAAGGCCCTTCTAGTAAGGACGGAGTTTATAGTTTCTGTTCTGGTGGCGATCAAAAAGCGCGCGGGCATCAAGGCTATGTGGGAGATGATGGTTATCACAGATTAAACATACTAGATGCACAGCGTATGATACGTTTTATGCCAAAGGCGGTAATTTGTGTGGTGCCAGGTTGGGCAGTCGGAGGAGGACACAGTTTACACGTAGTGTGTGATATGACCCTAGCGAGTAAAGAGCACGCAATTTTTAAACAGACAGATGCAGATGTAACTAGTTTTGATGGTGGCTACGGAAGTGCGTATCTGGCAAAAATGGTAGGTCAGAAAAAAGCCCGCGAAATCTTTTTCTTAGGTCGTAATTACTCTGCACAAGAGGCCTATGATATGGGAATGGTGAACGCAGTGGTGCCTCACGATGAACTTGAACAAACAGCATTTGACTGGGCACAAGAAGTATTAGGAAAATCACCAACATCTATAAAAATGCTCAAGTTTGCCATGAACTTGACAGACGATGGTATGGTAGGACAACAAGTATTTGCTGGAGAAGCGACACGTTTAGCTTACATGACAGAAGAAGCTAAAGAAGGCAGAGATGCTTTTTTAGAGAAGCGTAAGCCTAATTTTGATAAGAAGTGGCTGCCGTAAATTAGTAACTAGTATTGAGTAATTAGTAATTAGATTCTAGTGGTATTTTTGAAATCATAACAATTATTAATTAATAAAATTTCCGAAGTAATAAGAAACATAAAAAAAGCTGCCATTGGCGTATGGCAGCTTTTTAATCAACTAATTTAACCTAAACAAACTATCTTAAAACTATAAGCAAGTGAAGCAATCTGCTTCAAGATTATATAGTTGGCTAATTTCATTTTCATTTAATGTTCTTTTATATACTCTTAGGTCATCTAGGTTACCTACAAGGTTATTACCCAAATTATAACTAAGCGTTTCTAAACCTATATCTAGCCCATCTTGGGTGTTTCTTAAAATCCCATCTCTCCATAATTGAACCACATTAGCTTGTGTTTTTATAATCACAAGATGATGCCAATCTGTGTTGGTCCATGCTACATCTACTTGTTCGTTCCAGTCCGTATCCCAAATACTAAACGGCGGGTCATATGCAAAGCACAGAGGAGTGTTTAGATCATATACCCCAATAGAAAAACCTTCATTCGTTGTGTTTACTTTTTGGAAAAATGTCTCAAGATCTCCACCTTCTTCATTCGCCATTCGAAACCAGATACTTACTGAAAATGCGTCCTGACTAGTTAGATCATTTTGATCTGTCACGGTTATAGGGATAATCCCATTTCCAGTAAATGAGGCAGCGCAACTAGGATTTCCGGCTCTATCTTCGGTGTATGTAATTGCACCATCATCTAGTTCTTCGCCAGAAACCAAGTCTACTGCTTCCTCCCCAAAAGGAATATAAATAATTAAGTCATCTGTTAGAAATCCAGGATTGTCACAGCCTATAGCACAGTCTCTTTCTAAGATGCTAAATGGCAACGGAATATCTGGATCTAATGTATGCACTTGAATTTGTTCTTCATTACAGAATCCTACCTCATACACAGTATTGAGCACTGCAAAATCTCCCGAAAAGCCTGATAATGTAAACTGTGTAAAATAGTGACCTGAACTTTCAATAATAAATACATCAGAAGTGTATTTTCCTGTTTGCGCAAATCCATTAATCGAGGCAGTAACTTCTCCGTTGTTAAATTCTAGTATGAAGGAGGTGTTGCCATCTGTAACCCAAGAACATTCATTTAGAAAAACAATAAGCTCGTCAATATTACAAATCTCATCATTACAGTTTTCTACAATTAAAAGGTTACTATACATTCTAAATTCTTCTGGGTTAACACCAGAGGTCACTCGTATATGTATCATGTTATCTAAAAAGGGTGATGCTAGCGCAAATTCATTTGCATTAGGTATTGGGTTTTGATTAGACAGCGCCTCTTCTTCTGTATAATGAAAGCTAATTTGAAATAATTCATTCTGGTTACATTCTGATACCGCATCAAACAGATTAAAATATGCTGTTTCATTAGATGCGTTAACACATGTCACTAAGACGTCATTTATAGCGTCAAAACAGCTAAAATCAATCTGGCCATCCATGTTGCAATTTAAATCTGCGTCCTCAAGTGCTTCTTGTAATTCTGTGTTATTGTTTACTTCAATGATGATATCACCATCTTGTAAGGCCATCGATACTGGAAAATTAAGGCTTACTAGAGTACCTTCTTGGATATTTTCGATAAATAGATAGAGTTCTTCATTAGAGTTGATTATTACAGTACCAATGAGTTCAAACTCGATATTATAAATAGAAAATGAAATAGGAAACACAAACTCAATACATGGGATGTTTTCCTCTTGATTTACACAATCTTCAACATATGGTGTTAATTCTTCTTCAGAGTTGATTACTATTTGAGTGTAATCATTTAATGTAATAACAATTGGGTAAACAATTTCTAGATTGTAGTTGTTATTCAGTTTTTCCAGTAATGCTATGACTTCAACATAGTCGTTCTCATTACTAATAGTAATGGACACTTCGTTTACTATAATAGTAAAAGGTAGATTAATAGAAAGACAATCTGCTAGATCAATAAAGTCGTCAAAAGATCGATCTTCTGTGGCTGCTCTTTGTATGAGGGTAGCTAGCTCCGATTCTGGAACAATACTATCTTCTAACGGTGGGTTTTCAATTTCAGTTCCTTCTACCTGGCAAGATGTGAGAAGCATAGCTGCACAGACAAAAAGAATACCGCATAATTGCATGTAATTTTTCATAATTTTCTTTTTCATAACATTGATTATTTGCTAGCTTCATTAATAAAACAGTTAGATTTCTTTTTTCCCTACCTCGATAATTAATTATTTTTTTTACTTCTTTGCATTTAGAAACCAACAGATGAATAAAGACTTGCAAGATAACGTTTGCAAAAAAGAAATTTTTGATGCGATTTACATGAAATACGCAAAGAATATTAGCGACTTCTTATTTTACAAATATGGAAGTCACTTGCATCCTCAAGATAAAATGCAAGAAGCTTTTATTAAGTTATGGGAAAATTGTAAAAAAGTAACACCATCTAAAGCAAAAAGCTTTCTGTTTACTACCGCAAATAATCTCACCATTAATGAGTACAACCATCAAAAAGTGGTGCTTAAATTTAATGATCGACCTCAAAAAACGGTAAATCATGAAACTCCAGAGTTTGTTTTAAGAGAAAAAGAACATAAAATAAAAATTGAAAATGCGATTGCTTCTTTAACAGAAGCAGAGCGTGTGGCGTTCCTTTTAAATAGGGTGGAAGGTAAGCGTTTTAAGGAGGTGGCGGCCTTATTAGATATTAGTGTAAAGGCGGTCGAAAAGCGGGTGTATGGTGCGCTAAAAAAGATAAGAGAACAGATAGATGGAATCTAGTGGTATGTGCGATTGTCGACATACGATTTTAGATTTTTTACTAAAATAATTTGATAGTATAGCGGGGGTAGCCCCTGTTATTATTGGAATTTGGAATTTAATTGTTATTAATTTTAAAAACAGGGTAGGGATTTTAATTTCTGAAATGTTATATACATATAGATTGCTATGAAAGAGGAAAATTTAATTAGAAAGTGGCTAGATTACGATCTTACTACGGAGGAATTAAAAGTGCTAGAGGGATCTGAAGATTTTCAGACCCTCCAGCACATTTCCAATATAGCATCAAGTGTGGAGTCTCCACAATTTGATATTGCCAGTTCTTTGGCATCATTATCAGTAAAAGAAAAAGCAACTACACGTAGTTTTAACTTCTCTACCCTCGAAAAAATTGCTGCAGTACTCGTATTAGCAATAGGTGTATTTTATTATACCACAACACTAGATACAACTATTAAAACGCATCTTGCACACACAGAGACGATAAACCTTCCAGATGATTCTGCTGTAGTTATTAATGCAGATTCAGAATTAACGTTTAATAATAGCTCTTGGGAAACGAATAGAAACCTTACCTTAGATGGCGAAGCTTATTTTAAAGTGGCCAAAGGTGAAACTTTTACCGTCACTACTCCCGGAGGAGCCATTAGTGTTTTAGGTACAGAGTTTAACGTAAGGTATAGAGATAGTAAGCTTGAGGTTGCTTGTTTTGAAGGCTCGGTAAAAGTGAGTGCGGGTAGTACTTCTATTGTTCTATCTCCAACAGATAAAGTGGTTATACAGCAAGAAAAAATAATTAAAAAACAGCTTAACAATCAAGCTTCTCCTTCTTGGATAGGTGGTGAGAGCACTTTTGTGAGTATGCCATTTATGGAGGTTATAAAAGAGTTTGAACGTCAATATGACGTCACGATTGAAACAAACGATGTTGATGTGTCTACTCTGTTTACTGGAGGTTTTAAACATCAAGATCTAACAATAGCATTACAGACCATTACTTCCCCAATGCAATTAACGTATATTAAAGAAGGAAAAAAGGTGATAATATCGAGTGAATAAAACGTTGCGAGTTTTTGTTCTAATAGGCGCCTTCTATTTATTAGGGCTGCTATCACTCGCCGCACAATCTTCAGATAAAATTCCGTTAGAAGATGCACTACAACTTATAGAAAATACCTATCAGATTAAATTTTCTTATGCAGACGAGGCGATTGGTGGTAAAAGTATTTCCTTACCAGATCTTACCAGTATGAGCAAGGATGAAATGGTGTATTGGTTGCAGTTTACAACCAACTTAACTTTTGAGGTTCTGTCTGAGCGATACATTTCTATTTATCAAAGCAATAGTACCATAACAAACAATATTGAGGCACTTAGTGAAGTACAGATATTTCATTATCTGGCTCCAGGTATCGCAAAAAACATGGATGGAAGTGTTACGGTAAATCCATCATCATTGGGAATCTTGCCTGGGCTAATTGAGCCGGATGCCTTGCAAACTATTCAGGCGATACCAGGGATTTCAAGCGCAGAAGAGAAAATATCAAATATTAACGTTCGTGGTGGTACTCATGACCAGAATCTTTTTCTATATGAAGGGGTTAAAATGTATCAAACAGGGCACTTTTTTGGTTTGATATCTGGTTTTAATCCTTATTTAATAGACGAGGTAACCGTTTATAAGAATGTTTCTTCTGCACAGTTTTCAGAGGGTGTTTCATCTGTGATAGATATCAGCTTAAAAGATAATATCCAGGGGTCAAATCAATCTGGTGCAGGCCTCAATTTTGTAGCTGCAGATGCGTTTTCAAATTTTAAAATTTCAGAAGATACGAGACTTATGGTTTCTGGGAGAAGGTCCTTAACAGATGTTGCCTTTACGCCTACGTATAGTCAATATAGTAGTAGGATCTTTCAGGATTCTGATTTGTCTAATAATCCAATATACACCAGTATTGATAGTCAAGAAGATTTCTATTTTTATGATGCTTCTTTAAAAGTAGTACACGATTTTTCTCAGAATGATCAAGTAAGTGCCAATCTACTTTTTATGAATAATAGTTTAAGTTATTCTGAAGAAGCTGATACTTTGACTTCATCAGAGTCATTAAATAGTGGTCTTGATCAAAGCACATATTTAGCTAGTTTGGGGTATGAGAAATCATTAAGCTCAAGATGGAACCTAAAAGCTCAAGTATTTGCAAATAGGTATGCATTAGCCGCTACAAATTTTGACGTAATTAATGAGCAGCGATTAATACAAGAGAATAGTGTTACCGAATATGGATTTAAATTAGACTCCAAATACATGGTTTCTAAAACGCTGCAAAGCAAGTATGGATATCATTTTACTGAAACTGGGGTCGCCGATTTACAGGATGTTAATAGACCAGATTTTAGAAGATTCACGAGAAACATACTTCGTGTACATAGTTTGTATGGCGAATTGCAATTTACCTCAAAAGATGAACATAGAAAATTGAAAACGGGTGGTAGAGGGATGTATTATGAAAAATTTGATAATATACGTATAGAACCATTTGTTAATTTAAATTGGCAGCTTGATGAGGTGTTTTCTGTAGATATTGCTGCCGAAACTAAAAGTCAGACCACATCGCAAACGATTGATTTGCAAGACGATTTTTTAGGAATAGAAAAGAGACGATGGACATTAGCCGATGAAGAGGATAATCCTATTGTAAGAGCTAAAAAGTTGTCTATGGGCGTAGGTTTTGGTAAGAAAAAACTAAACATTACTATGGAAGGCTATATTAAAAAAGTAGAAGGTATCTCGACACGAGGTCAAGCTTTTCAAGATCAATTTGAATTTGTCAAGGCTGTAGGTGATTATTCTGTAAAAGGTGTTGATGTATTAGTTCAGAAAAAATGGAAAGGTGTGACTAGTTGGTTTGGGTACTCTTACGCTAGAAACAAGTATGATTTTAAAGATTTGTTGCCTCCAGTTTTTCCTAACAACCTCGATATTAGCCACACGTTTAATGCGGCATTAACGTACAAAAGAAAAGGCTTACAAGTAGGACTTGGCGCTCATTATAACACAGGGAAGCCGTTTACAGCACCATTGCTAACCTCACCAGTGGTAGAGGGCGAGATCGTTTTTGACACCCCTAACTCTTCTAGATTGCCGGCCTATTTTAAACTAGATTTCTCTACTACTTATGCTTTTGATATTTCAGAAAAAATAAGAGGCAGTATGGGAATCTCGATATGGAACATTCTAAATCGTGAGAATGTGGTGAATACCTATTATGTGTTAATTGACGAAACTCCAACAATAGTGCAAAACAAAGCACTGGCTCTTACTCCTAACCTGAGCTTAAGAGTCTTCTTCTAACTCAATCTCTTTTGTAGTACGTACTAACATCCCTATTTTTTCTTCGGAAATGTGACGCCTCCATAGCTGTGAAGCGACATAACGACAGGTGAAATCGTGCTATTTCGGTCAAAACGGCAGTAAAACAAGCTTGGAATTATTCTTGACTAGAACTAAGCAACAAAGACATTAATTCTAAAAAAGATATTATGAAAACACTACAAAACACAAATGCTTGGCTACCTGCAATTTTTGAAGACTTATTAAAAGAGGGCAGAATTGATGCGCATACTGCAAAGAGTGCAACAAATAGAGTAAATATTATAGAGAACGAAAATGAGTTTTCACTACATGTTTTAGCGCCAGGTTTTTCAAAGATATCTTTTACTATTGAAGTGGAAAAAGACACTTTAGTAATCGCTGGACACAATGAAACAGCTGCAACTGCAGAAAAGGAAAGCCTAAAATTTACGCGTAAAGAATTTGCCGTAAAAGACTTTAAACGCAGCTTCACATTACCAGAAACGGTAGATGTAGAAGCAATTAAAGCAACTTACAAAAACGGAATTCTTGCAGTAAGCTTACCTAAAATGGAAGAAGTAGCAGCAAAGAAAAAAATGGTTGAGATTTCGTAACACGAAATCTATATTTGGTTGGTTAGTTTAGTGGCCGTGCATTAACAATTGATGCACGGTTTTTTTATTGGTCGTCAATCTATATTTATTAAAATATTTTCGATTCGAATGATGTCTTTTCTGCTGGCTAGCTTCATGGTCTTTACAAATAGATGGTCATGATTGATCTCAATTTCTAGACCCTCTTGATTTTCAAACAATTTAAGCAGTTTGTTTATTTTTAACACATCGTAACCTTTTTCAAAAGTGAAAGACTCATAATCTGTTAAGGTTAAATCATCATCTTTTCTAAACCTGTCAAATATCTTTTCGGTTGTAGATTTTTCTCTCAGATAATAATGCCCTTTTATATCTGTTATCTTTTTCCAAAACATTAAATGAGACTCTTTATAGTCCTCATCATAATAGGTATGTGCGTGCAACTCAGGAGCTGGCAAGATCAGTATGCCGTTGTTAAACGAAAATGGGTTCGAATACGACCAACCATCATATCGTTTTAAAATTTTAGTATTTCTGAAAATATCAATTTGTAGTTCCGAAAGTTCCAGACGTTTATAGTCTTTACTTTCTCTAAGGTAATTAATGGCAGTTTCGGCTTGTCTTTCATCATCTGTAAGAAGCTTTTCTAAGTCTGCCTAAGGCATTGGTCTATTCTCATTGTCGTGAGCAATCCAATGTCCAGATTCTGCCTCAGCTAATGTTATTTTTGCTCCTGTTTCTGGATCATAAATAAATTCATCTTTTAAGCTTTCTTTTAACTTTCGTTCATACTCTTTTCGTTCGGCTGTTTCTGGTTTGAACATCACGTATAGGAAAAAAATTATCGCTATTCCACCAATAATAAATAAGAAAGTAATCAATAGTTAGTTTTTAGTAGTGTCTCTGCCACGTCTTCTTCCTGGATTGTCTAATCTTGATTCTCTTGTTGGAACCTGATTTCTGGGGCGGTTTCTATTGGCATCGCCAGTTTTTCTTTTATGATCTTGCACATCTACAAAAGAGTCATTTTCACTCTTGGCTACTGCATCTTTTAAGCCTTGTAGTTCTTCTTTGGTTAAATCTCGCCATTCTCCATAAGGGAGCTCGCCCAATTCTATGTTCATAATGCGTTCGCGTTTTAAGGCTTCTACCTCATAGTCAAGATATTCACACATACGGCGAATTTGCCTGTTGAGTCCTTGCACCAGTATTATTCTAAACACAAACCGACTTACTTGCTCTACAAAGCATTTTTTTGTGGTGGTTTCCAGTTCGTCCAGCGGTACCCCATTGCCCATTCTTCTAATAAACTCTGAAGTAATGGGTCTGTCTACTTTTACAAAGTATTCTTTCTCGTGACTATTACCAGCACGTAATATTTTGTTTACAATATCACCGTCATTGGTCATTAATAATAGGCCTTCACTGGGTTTGTCTAGACGACCTACGTGAAAAACACGTTCTTTGTGACCTATAAATTCTACTACATTTCCTTCAACTCTTAAGTCTGTAGTACACGTAATCCCAACGGGTTTATTAAGTGCGATATAAACAAGGTTATTATTTTCAGTAATTAAATTACCTTCTACATGTATCTCATCATCTGGCATCGCGCGATCACCTAGTTGAACAGGTTTTCCATTTAAAGTCACTTTTCCCTCTTCAATGAGCTTATCTGCTTGCCTGCGCGAACAGTAGCCACTGTCGCTTATTGCTTTATTTAGTCTTGTAGAATCTGGGTGATGTGCCATGGTGCAAAGATAGTATAATGGTGATGAGATTGTGGAGACGTAAATTTAATTCATATTTCTTCTTTACAAATACGGCCGTCTACTCTCATATAGTTTTCTTCATCAATGGCACAAACAGATTTAAAATAGAAACATTCGCCTTCTATATATTTTTTCTGAACATAAATACCACCCATATTATTGATCTTTTTAGATACCTCATCTATTTCACCATTTAAATCTTCATTGAATTTTAAGATATAGGTGCAATCGTCAATCCATGATAATGTTGTGTACAATGTATTGTTATCGTCATAATATTCTTCTTGTACATTATTAGTTCGGCTAATTTCATATTCATACTCAACTCCATCTAATTCACTTACAATATAAAAAACACCTTCTTTAAAATCTTTGCATTCTAAATTTTGGGAAAACAACGAATGGCAAAATAGTATACTTAAAACGATTAATAATTTATTCATTTTTATGTTTTAAAATTAAGCACTAGAATTAGGTTATCGATGACTAAGATAAATACTATTATAGCTTATGCTTTATCTGCCAGCTCCTTCTGCCAGCTCTTAATCTTATCCCGCAATTTCGCTGCCATCATAAAGTCAAGTTCCTTCGCCGCTGTTTCCATGGCTTTTCTGGTATCTCGTATTTTCTTTTCTATTTGTGGCTTGGTCAAATACTCATTTTCTGCAGATTCTGCAGCTAGACTTTCTGCGGTTTCAATAATGTAAGCGTTTTTTTTGCTATTTGATAAAGCATTATCAAAAGACTTTTTAATCTGGGTAGGCGTAATGTTATTTGCGGTATTGTAAGCAATTTGCTTTTCACGTTTGTAGTCTGTAGCATCCATAGTGAGTTGCATACTGCGAGTAATCTTATCTGCATACATAATTGCTCGCCCATTTAGGTTACGAGCGGCACGACCTACCGTTTGTGTAAGCGAACGATGACTTCTTAAAAAGCCTTCTTTATCTGCATCTAGAATGGCCACAAGGCTTACCTCTGGCAAATCCAGTCCTTCTCTTAATAAGTTCACACCTACCAGCACATCAAAAACACCCATACGCAGATCTTGCATAATCTCTACGCGCTCTAAGGTGTCTACATCACTGTGTATGTACCTCGTTCTCACCTGTACTCTTGTGAGGTATTTAGTGAGTTCTTCTGCCATACGCTTAGTCAGCGTTGTCACTAGAACACGTTCATCTTTTTCTACGCGTATTTGTATTTCTTCTAATAAGTCATCAATCTGATTCAAACTGGGTCTAACCTCTATGGGAGGATCTAATAACCCCGTTGGTCTAATAATTTGCTCTACAAATACACCGCCCGTTTTTTCTAGTTCGTAGTCAGCCGGAGTCGCACTCACAAAGATCACTTGGTTTTGTAGTAGCTCAAACTCTTCTTTCTTTAAAGGTCTATTGTCCATAGCCGCCGGAAGCCTAAATCCGTATTCTACTAGGTTCTCTTTTCTAGATCTATCACCACCATACATCGCACCTACTTGCGGGATAGAAACGTGACTTTCATCTACCACCATTAAATAATCTTCCGGAAAATAATCTAGCAAACAGAAAGGTCGCGTACCTGGCAATCGTTTGTCTAAATAACGAGAATAGTTCTCAATACCACTGCAGTAGCCTAGTTCTCTGATCATTTCTAGATCAAAAGTAGTGCGTTCTTCTAGTCGTTTTGCTTCTAGGTGTTTTCCTATTTCTTTAAAGTAATCTACTTGTTTTACAAGGTCTTGCTGTATTTCCCAGATGGCATCTTTTAAAACATCTGGCGATGTCACAAACATATTTGCAGGATAAATAGTGAGCCGATCGTATTTTTCAATCACCTCATTATTTTCTGGATTGAAAGCTTCTATTTCTTCAATTTCATCACCAAAAAAGTGAATTCTAAATGCGTGGTCTGCATAACTAGGGAATACATCTAAGGTGTCTCCCTTAATTCTGAAACGCCCATGGCTAAACTCAGCCTCCGTCCTTGAATACAAGCTATGTACGAGTTGGTGTAATAATTTTGTTCTCGAAATAACCTGCCCAGCTTCTAACGAAATCACACTTTTCTTAAACTCTTGAGGATTCCCAATACCATAAATACACGATACAGATGCCACCACAATCACATCTCTACGTCCCGAAAGTAGGGCAGAAGTCGTGCTCAATCGCATCACTTCTATCTCTTCATTAATAGAAAGGTCTTTCTCTATGTAGGTCCCACTAGAAGGTATAAATGCTTCTGGCTGGTAGTAATCATAATAAGAAACATAATACTCCACAGCATTTTCTGGAAAGAGATTTTTAAACTCGGTATACAGCTGTGCAGCCAGGGTTTTATTATGTGCAAGGACCAAAGTGGGTTTTTGCACTTTTTCTATCACATTGGCCACGGTAAATGTTTTACCACTACCCGTAACTCCTAGAAGGGTTTGGTATTTTTCTTCAGACTCAATGCCTGTAACGAGTGCTTTTATAGCCTCGGGTTGGTCTCCGGTAGGTGAAAATTCTGAAACAATGTTAAACTTCATAAACGATTACCAATTAACTTCTCTAATGTTGCATATAAATTGTTTCTATTTAACTTTCTATTCGTTAAATAATAATTCCGTAACCAATGTTATGCAATGATTTTTTGCTTCTATAAACTTAAAAATAATTCAATTTATTTATACAAAATTTAAAAAGCAAATAGGTACAACAAAAATAAGGATTATTTCTACGGAAATGTGCTGCATTGACAAGAGCTTAACAGAAATGGAAAAAGATCGCTTCGCTGTTCGAAGATAGAATATAGACCGCTTCGCTGATAGAAAAAAATACTACTATTCTAAAATCGAGCCCCTTGTCACACTGAGCGCTTCGAAGGGCAACAATCGCGAAATACTATAAATACAAATAACTATTTTACGTAACGACCCAAGACCCATGACCACTTTTAATAATTCACATACACAAACCCCAACAACGGCTGGGTAAAGTTCGGGTCATTTAATTCTAGCGAATAATAATACGTCCCTACAGGAACCAATATTTCTTGATAGAGTAATCCTTCATTGGGTATTCCAGACCAAAGCCCTAATTCTGGGCCACCTTCGTAGATAAGCTGACCGTGACGACTAAATATTTTAAGACGATAATCATCAAAAATAGCTATTAAGCCACTTATGTTAAAATTGTCATTAAAACCATCAGCATTAGGGGAAAACCCTTGTGGGATAAACGGTGCACAGTTTTCTGTACGAATAAGAAACGAAGACACCGTGAAGCAAACTTCATTTTCTAGCCGGATATAAATCTCTTGCGGGTCTCTTGTATTGCTGAAATTTTCTGGATCTTGTATGGAATTAAAATCACCTAATGCATCGGCTTGGCTTACATAATAACTTGTGATTCCGTTAACGAGGCTCGTCGCAAGTTCGTCTTGATCTCGTAGATTGAAAATTGCGGTGTTAAACCCAAGATCACACGCTATTAAATCTGGCAAAGGAGGAAGGTCTGGAAGGTTTCCGAAGAAGGTATCCACGTCCCATACATTATTGGTTTCATCCAATTCTTCAACGATACCTTGACCATTGCCTATGTCATCTACCCGGGCCCTCAGAATAAAACCATTTGGAGTAGCTTCTGGGAAGGTAAAGGATATAAAACCGTCTTCGCTGCCGCCTATGGCAATATCGGCCTGTGTTGTTGCCTGCGCTAATAGTGTATTGTCTGCATAAAAGGCTATTGGTGTATTTGCAGGTAAAATGGCTGTAGCATCAATATTAGAGACCGTATAATCGATTTCTATTACACGCATACGACAAGGAAAAACGGCAGATGTAAACGCAATAGTTGCATCTGGCAAGGGGCAAACGGCAACGCCTATAGAGAAGACCTCGATAATGAAACAATCTGGGTTTTCTACACGCACATATATGGGGAGTAAAGGGCTTTCGGTCTCAAAAGATTCAGGATTTAGAATGGAGTTTGTTTGGTTCTCTGCGTCTGTTTGAGTTAGGAAAAAAGTAACGATAGTAACATTTGAAATTATTGTTACCGCTTCATTTAAATCAAAGACTTCTATGCCAACGGCATTACATATTTCAAGGTCTTCTAATGAAAACTCAGGAAATACTAATAAATGTACTGGTACGGAATCTTCATTATTATCTTCAATAATTTCTTCAACAATACCTGTTCCGTCGCCAATATCATCAACGACAATACGCAATAGAAAGTCTGCAGGAATTTCTGGCGGAATAACGAGCGTCTCAAAACCTATCCCAGAACCACCTATTGGGATTTCAAAAGTAGTTTGGCTTTGCGCAATCAACGTGTTGTCTGCATATATAGCGATTGGAGTGTTTATTGGAAGTGGCGCCGTACTGTTTTCATTAAAGACGGTATACTTTAATTCGAGGGTGCGGTTTCCGCAAACGGGGTCATAAGAGATTTCTGTAATTTGAACCGTGGCTTCAGGCAGTTCACTATTAAACACCGTCACGATGTTATTAATCATTACAAAATCTTGCCCAGAGTTAAGGTCAATTATGGCTTGGGTATCACCAGCATTGATAACCGCTTCTACATTATAGACATCAATATCCATATTGTAAAGATCATTTGCTCCTGTAAAACTATTAGTGCTGTTAAAGGCGTTGTTGGCTGGATTGAGCGGGGGATTACTTATTAATGTGCCGTTGATTCTTAAAGATTCTTCTACGGCTAGCGCACTGTCACCTTCCCAAGCAAGGAAGCCAATTTTTGCGCCATCTGAGTCAATCACATTGAGATTGTCAAGTACGATGGTCAATTCGTTTTCTGAAATATTAACGCTCTCCAATCCGTCAAATATATTGACATTCCGTAAATTAAAAGTGGGGTCTTCATAGATCAAAGTTACGGCCCAGCCTCCGAAATTAGTGGAGTTTCCGTTGCAATAAAATTCAATGTTTGCAGACAGGTCAAGATCTGTAAGGGTGTATATTCCATTACCATTTGCCTCAATGATATTCGTGACATCTGCCACTGCGGCAAAGTAAGTGTATTCAGTTCCGTTAGATAAAAAGGATAGACTAAAATCGCGTTGTGCGGTCACCTGAGTGCCATTTAAAGTGACATCAAGATCTCCTGGGTCAAGACTTCCTGCCCAATATAAATAGGCAGCAACTACCGTTTGACCTGGTAACAAGGTAAGCTCAGCGCTGGTTTCAGTAAGTAATTGGCAGGGATCATTTGCTCCGTTTTCCCTTGTGTTAAGGGTGTTTCCAAAGGCCAGATAATCATAACGCCCATTAAAAGATTCGAACAATTGTACGTCTTGTGCAACCAAAGACATAGAAATGATAAGAAAAAGTAGGAGGGACGATACCCGTCTCATAGCGTGATTGATTATTGTTTAAATATAATCAATTCTTGCTGAAGCGAAATCAATGAAACCTATTTTATGGTTTAGAATATTTCCGCAGTAATTTATAAATCTCTTCTTTTTAAGATCACCCACGCCCAGTAAATAAACAACACGGTCCATATGGATACGATTGCGACATTAAGTAAGGTAACATCATATGATTTAGTAATCTCTTCACCTACCTGGCTCGCAATAGATTGCACACCGCCAAGCCTTGTAAAAGGTTCTTTAATTAAGTTGCTCATTGATTCTAATGGGAAGAACTGAACAATAGATTCTGCTATGTCTGTGTCTTTAAAGACTTTAAATTTTAAGAAAGCATAGGTGATGTTTTCAATGATCCACCATATAAAAAGAAACCCAAGTGCAAAAGCAGATCGCTTTACAAGAACCCCGAGAAATAAACAAAATGAAAAGAAGGCTACTAGTTTGATAAAGTAAGCCAGGATATAATCTAAGTCTCTAAATATGATTCCTAGTTCTGTGTAATCTGAGAAAAACAAGCCCAGAATCATTGATAAAACGAAAACAAAAATCGTAGATGCCACTGCAAAAAGGAGCACAGTAACAAACTTAGATAATATAAATTCCTTTTTACTTAAGCCGTCAATTAGGTTTTGTTTTAAGGTTCTATAACTATATTCATTAGCAACTAATGATACTATTACAATGGCAAAGAATAATTTAAGCCAAGCCGCGAGATACGTATTAAAATGCCATATAAATGGGAAATTAAAGATGCCTTGATCTGCCACTCTAAAGTTAACACCCGCAAAATTAAATTCTATGGAAGCGATAAGCGCAATAAATGTGATTAACACAAAGTATACGATTGATATCACTTTAACAGATTTGTTATAGCGTATTTTCTGAAATTCTATATTGAGAAGACGTAGCATGATTAGTTGTTTTTAGTAAGTTCAAGAAATTGTTCTTCAAGGCTCTCTTTGCGTTTCACTAGATGTGATAATGCGATACCTTTTTCAAAACAGAGCTTATTAATTGCTGCTGCATCCATTGGTTCTTTTAGATAGGCGATTATGGTATCGTTCTCTTCTTTTACAGAAGTAAAAGATCCACTGTTTTCTAATGTTGCCTTCAATTGTAACATATCATTAGCTTGAACAGTAATAAAACCGTGACTCGAGTTCATATTCTCTACACTCCCTACGTATAAGCTTTTTCCTTTTCTAAGGATGACAACGTGGGTGCATACCTTTTCTACTTCGTCCAGTAAATGAGAAGCTAGTAGTATCGTAGTACCGTTTGTTGCTATGGTCTTTATTATTTGTCTTATTTGATGAATTCCTTGCGGGTCTAAACCGTTTGTAGGTTCATCTAAGATGAGTATTTCTGGGTCATTTAAAAGTGCAGAAGCAATAGCCAGACGTTGTTTCATCCCTAAACTAAAGGTGCTAAATTTACTGTGCTGTCTTTCTTCAAGGCCTACAACTGCCAGTTTTTCTGAAACTTTCTCTGTTGCTACTCCCTTAATTTTACAAACCAATTCTAGGTTTTGATAGGCAGACATATAGGGGTAAAAGTTTGGGTGCTCGATAATTGCACCAACCTTTTTTAACGCCTCGTGGGTCGTTCCAGAACCGTCAAACCAGTGAAAGTCTCCTTCTGTTTTGTTCACTACGTTGAGCACAATACCAAGCGTGGTAGATTTTCCGCTCCCGTTAGGACCGAGTATGCCGTAGACATTTCCTTTTTCTATGGTGAACGATAGATTGTCCACTGCTGTAATAGGACCAAACTTTTTAGTTAGGTTATTAATAGTGAGAATAGTATTCACGTGCGGTTGATTTTTTGTGGTTGCTAGTATGACGAGCCGAGTCAGAAATTGTTACAGATGGGGAGCAGGAAGTTTGAGTAGGGATTTCTTAAACAAATATTTTCCAAATTGGAATAAAAGGGAAAATCATACAAACGAGCGATAGGATAAAAGCGATCACCACATATTTTCTTTCTTCTTTCTTATACTTTGCCATCCACGTTACGAATAAGCATAGCAGTCCTATAAAAACGATGTAGATTTTTTGAGCAAACCCAAATAACTCGTGAAGGCCATAAAATGCTCTTTTTTCTCCTTCCAATGACTGGTAATCAAGATAAATTTGTCGCTCAACAAATGCGTATACGAGAACCCCAATGACGCTAATACTAATAGCAATCCAACTAAATCTTTTATTTTTTACTTGAATACTCAAATCAAGACTTCTCTTCTTTATTAAAATAAACCAAATAGTAATACATCTGTTTGTCTTCGTCCCAGCCTTTTTCTACAAACTTATCTGCGCTTTCTGGGTTGATAAAATCCATTTTAATCTGGATGTGTGTATCTAGATTTATAACATTTTTAATCTTTTTGCGGGCAGCAGTCACTGCTGTATTTGCAATAGGAAAGGAGGTCAAGTCTTCAATACTGTACTTAGGTGCCTTCTCAGATTTGTAATGGTTAAATTCTGGAATCAGGCTTGGATTGTCTATCACATCGTTCATAAATGCAGATTCTTCAAAGCTGTCATTCTTTGCAAAATGATTTACAGCACGATTCATAAACATTACCTCTTCTTTCTTATCCTCTGCTGGTAGCACTACGTCTTTGGCAAAATCTTGACAGAATTTTAAGTACTTTTTAGTATAAAAATTATCATCCTCAAAAGCATCTAGCCCTAAGAAACTCTCTATCCAATAGCGTGCATCATAGCGATTGCTATCTACAGATAGTATTTTATAACCTTCTTCTCTATGTTTGTTAAAGATGATACATCCCTTATCTAATTTATTAAGGCTCACTCCTTGTTGTAGCACAGCATCTAGTTGGTTTTCTGTTTCATCGAATTGCAAGAAATCTTGTTTTAATTCGGACTTAAAAATACCTACAGCATCCATTTTCTCATTATCCAACTGTACATTTTCAAGATACGCAATATACACCTCACCGCTTTTTATGTGCGGATGCATAGATTGGTCAAAAAGATATTTTGTGATTTTCTTACTCATTTCATGGACCGTCTCCGGGTTGTCAAAAATAGAGTTGACAGCGCTATAAACCTCGTGAAACTCAAGATCTGCCTCGTGATGAAAATGAAAATAATTCTCTTCTTTTTCTCTAAAGGGTTTTAAAAAAAACTCTTTCATCAAAGGACGAATCTCATCATCAATTTTATACGTATCGTTTGATAGTACAACAGATTCATTGCGGCTTTTATTCCCTACACGGTGAATAGAAAGTGAAGATATTTGAGTATTAAATAAGTTGATCATTTTTTACTTCGTGCTTTAGGCTTTAGGCAATATGCTTTAAGCTTTATATTGTTGTTATTGTACTGTGCTAACTGCCTAAAGCATATCGCTTAAAGCAAAAGCCATCGGCTTTTTAATTAATTCCAGTTCTCGTCAAAATCCATAGCATCATAATCGCTATCGTCATACCCGTCATCAAACTCATCATCTTCATCTAGTGCCTCACTTTTAAACTCTGGTTCTAATGCTTCTAGAGGTATTTCTCCTTTTGCAAACATAAGGTTGGGGTATTGCATACCAGGCTCAGGTTCTGTGATTTCTGCTAATTCGATTAAGAAGGTCCACATGTATAAAAAATCATATACGTAGATTAATTTTGTTTGTTTTACCCACAAAGTATCTCCTAATAGGGTATCACTCATTACGCGTTTTTCTCCTGGCTTCTCGCTCATATCAAAGAGTGCAATCTCTTCTCCTTGTTCCCAAGCGTCGTTACTCACATAAAAAGACGCCATTTCTTGCCCCTCAAAACCAAAGGACTGTGTAATCACATTATGAAAATCTTCTAAGTTACTAGAAGACTGAATCTCTATATCTCTAAAGATATCCTCAACAGTATCTAGAATCACTCGCAAACGGTAAATCATAGTCTAAAAATGTTAGCCTACAAATATATTAGTTTCCTTTGGAGATAACAGAATGGGAAGGGGAATAATTACTACGGAAATGGGAGAGATATTAACAATACGAACTTGAAATCCAAATCGAATTTAAAAACTATTAACTTATCTTCTTCTTGAACGTGTGGCTTCACTTATTTCTGGGCTAAATATCGTATATGTTGTACCAGAACGGCCAGCGAAATCTTTCGCAAATAAAATTGCTTTTTCTTCGGTCTTAAATTCTTTTATAAATAGTTTTTCTCTGTGCGATACATTTAAAAGATACACCTTAAAAACGCGACTCTTTGTTGTTACTTGTGCATTAGATCCGCCATATACGGTTTGCTTTTGATCTGTCAATAAGACACCAATGTCGGGATACTCAGTCAGTGGAAGCCACTTTCCTTTTTTTATAAAGAATTGCTTCGAATAATATTTAAACACTTTGGCTTTAGTGTCTATTTGGATACCAATAGTTGAAAAACTAAAATAAACTCCTAAAAGAATAAATAGTAATGCAAAAAAGACCGCCCCTCCTTTAATCAATGTGAGCAATGCAAAAAAGAAAAAGAAGTATCCTACTATTGTTATTGCTAGCGTAAATTTTTGCTCTATATAATGATGCAAATCAACTTTATAAACCATAATTACTTACTATAACGATGCAAAGTAAACGTCATTGCTGCTAATAAAAAGAAGGCCATCACTTGATGCAAGACTCCAAGAATAACAGGCACTTGTAATAGTAGGGTTAGTATCCCTAAAATAAACTGCACAATCACAAGAATAACCAATGTATTAACTCCTTTAGACTGCAATACAGTTTGCGCTTGTTGCTTAGATTTCCACCAGATAATCGCGATAAAGATCACAACGATATAGGCTAATGTTCTATGCACAAACTGCACCCCACTTTTTCCCTCAATAAAGTTGCGCCATACCGGATTTTGCTCAATAGTAACAGAATCGTGTATCCATTGCCCATCGCTCATCATGGGCCAGTGGTTATGAATCCATCCAGCATCTAGTCCCGCTACAAATGCGCCATAAATAATTTGAATAATTAGCACCAAAAGCCCCACTCTAATTAAATTTCTGAAGCGGATATTAATTTCTTTTTTCTGCGGAAATTTTAAATCTAGCGCTACCCATAAAGTATAAGCAAAAGTGATAAAGGCCGTTGTTAAGTGCATGGCAAGCCGATAATGGCTCACGTCTGGTCTATCAACTAGTCCGCTTTTTACCATATACCAACCTAAAAACCCTTGAAAACCTCCCAAGACTAATAAGAGGATACATTTTTTTATAGTGGACTTGGAGAGTTGGCGTTTCAGCAAAAAATAAAGGAACGGAAGCAAGAAAACAACACCAATAAAGCGACCTAATACACGGTGTATCCATTCCCAGAAGTAGATGTCTTTAAAATCTTCTATGGACATCCCGCTGTTCTTCTTTTGATATTCAGGGTATTCTTTATAAAGATCAAATGCAGCTTCCCATTCTACCTCATTCATAGGCGGTATGGTGCCAGATATCAATTTGTAGTTTGAGATAGAAAGACCAGAATGGGTAAGCCGTGTGATGCCGCCAACCACTACCATTATAAATATCAGTACGCATCCGGTAAGCAGCCAGTAGATTACTTTTTTATTGTCTTTCATACGTTTGTTTAGTTAGTAAAAACCAATCTGTGGCTTTGATTTCGTTGGGGTATGGTTTTGTCGCTGTTTTCTGAAACTTCAACTTCTTTAACACCTGTGCAGATGCTGGATTTTCTGGATACACAAAACCATAGAGCTCCTTCAATTTTAAATCTGAAAATGCATAAGCTAATATCGCTTTTGAAGATTCTGTAGCAATGCCTTTACCCCAATATTCTGGTAGAAAGCGATACCCTAAATCTGTATGTCCAAAGTCTGATAAATATTTAACACCATTAAAGCCAATGATTTTATTGTCATTTTTGTGTATTACTGCAAATCTACCATATCCGTATTTCTCATAGTCTGCAAGCCAAACATCTTGGATTAAAGAAACGGCTTCTTGCAAGGTGCTTCTAACTACATCGCCAGTATGTTGTTGCGCCAGTTTATTGGAGCAAAATTCGAGCACGCCATTTTCATCCCCCATTTTAAAGGGGCGTAACAGCAATCGGTCTGTCTCTAATTGTACTTTGTTCATTTTTTTTTCAGTCTAAACTATTTATTTAGTTTAAATAAAACAATGAGCAATCTAAATTGTTAAGTGTTGTCCTTCGACAAGCTCAGGATGACAAGTAAGTAATTTACAATAAATCAATTTTGTCACACTGAGCTTGTCGAAGTGCATTCCCAAAATAGTAAAGTATTCTCATTCTTTTTATACATCAACTCCCGAATCTTCAGTTTTGGATGTTTAATATGTTAATTAATTTTTAATCCAAGTGCTGCCCCTTTCTTCAACATAAAGGCGTGTGCCTCGTCATAATCATTTGCAATTTCACCTTCTAGTATGGCTTCTTTTATTGCATCTTTAATTTGTCCTATCTCACGGGAAGGCTTTAGGTTAAAGGTTTTCATTATTTCTTCTCCACTTACTGGGGGTTGAAAATTACGTACTTGATCCCGTTCTTCTACTTCAACAATCTTATTTCGAACGAGCTCAAAGTTCTTATGATATTTTTTAAACTTCTTTGGGTTTTTGGTCGTGATATCTGCCTCGCATAAGGTCATTAGATCTTCTACATAGTCTCCAGCATCAAATACCAATCTACGTACGGCACTGTCAGTAACATCTGTGGCCAATACAATAGGGCGGGAGCTCATTAAGACCATTTTTTGCACAAACTTCATCTTATCATTAAGCGGCATTTTTAATCGCTTAAATAGTTTGAATACCATTTTTGACCCAACAAATTCGTGAGCGTGAAAGGTCCATCCTATCTTTTTATGAAAACGCTTAGTAGGTGCTTTGCCAATATCGTGTAATAAAGCCGCCCATCTTAACCACAGATTATCTGTTGTTTTTGCAATATTATCGACTACTTCGAGTGTATGCCAGAAGTTATCTTTGTGTTTCTGCCCTTCAATTTCATCTATCCCTTGCAGTGCGACTAACTCTGGGAAAATATGTGGGAGTAATCCTGTTTTATGTAATAATGAAAATCCTTTAGATGGAACAGGAGCGCCTAATATCTTATTGATTTCGGTAACAATACGTTCTTTACTAATAATGCTAATCCTATCTGCATTACGTGTAATAGAGTCAAGCGACTCTTGTTCAATAATAAAATCTAATTGTGTTGCAAATCGAATGGCACGAAGCATACGCAATGGATCATCACTATAAGTAATATCTGGATCTAGAGGTGTTCTAATTATTTTGTTATGTAAATCTTCGACGCCATTAAAAGGGTCCAATAACTCGCCATAAGTAGCTTCATTAAGGCTTAAGGCTAAGGCGTTAATGGTGAAATCTCTGCGGTTTTGATCATCTTGTAGGGTCCCGTTTTCCACTGCAGGATTTCTACTTTCTTCAGAGTAGCTTTCTTTTCTTGCTCCTACAAACTCCAGCTCTATTCCAGAAGATTTAAGCATAGCGGTCCCATATGTTTTAAACACCGAGACATTAGGTTTTCCGGGTAACAATTTTGACACCTCTTTTGCTAGAGTTATTCCACTTCCTACAGCCACAATGTCAATATCTTTTGCATCGCCTCTTTCTAACAAAAAGTCACGTACAAAGCCACCAATAACATAGGTGTCAAGTTTCAAGTTAGTTGCCGCTTTACTCACACTATTAAAAATAGGGTTTTTAAGAGCCGTTTTATAGTTTGGGGTTTTCAAAAGAAGGGGTAATTGTTTGTGGTTTATTTTAAATTTAGACTATTTCCGAAGTTCTTAGTTTCTAATAACCTTCACGCTTCCGTCTACTCCTAACTTAATAATAGCCGACGGTTTTCCGCTTTTTTCTCCGCGTCGCAAATTTACTACATAGTCCACACCTTCTAAAATTTCAGGCGAAATTTCTTTAAAGCTTCTTGGTGTTTTTGCACCACTAATATTAGCAGAAGTAGATACTATGGGCCATCTAAATTTTCTTAATAACTTGGTGCAAAATTCATCTTCTGTTACCCTAAAACCGAGTGAATTGTCTGGAGCTATTATATTCTCTGCAATCCTGATAGGATCATCAAAAACTATGGTGGTAGGTTTTTCTGCATATTTTAAAATATCATAAGCTACCTCTGGGATATTTTCTACAAACTGGTTGAGCATTTTAAAATCGTGCACTAAGCAGATAAGCGATTTGGTCTCGACGCGTTGCTTTAATTTGTACACGCGATCTACTGCGTCTGCGTTTGTAGCATCACAACCAATACCCCAAACAGTGTCTGTAGGGTAGAGTATGAGTCCTCCTTTTTTTAATACTTCTAGTGCTTTGAAAATTTCTTGTTTCATCGAGTAAATAATTATAAATTGAGATAATTGGCAGTCTTTTCGTAAAATGCGTGATTGATTTCTCGACATTCTTCAAGAACTCCAGAATAGGTAGTAGCCTTGGCAACATCTGCAATGGCATCTTCAAACGAAGAGAAAACAGGTTGGTGATTAAAATCGTAAAACTTAGAGGAGTTAGGCACGACAACTACTTTTTTACCCAATAACATGGTCCAGTACATGGCGTGATAACTATCTGTAATAATGGTTTGGCTTTTACCAATAAAATCAATCAAGTCTTCTAGATTTGTGGTGTTAGATGTAGATGGGTAGTCTCTAAACATATCTAAAATCTTTGGCTTTCGCATGGTGTCTTTATGAAAAATAAGGCCTATTTCTTGGTTTTCAGAAAATGGTTTGTCAAACACGGTGTGCAAACAGCTCACACAGGGTAAGTAGTCGCCAGGCATAGATAAATCACGTGTTCCAGCAAGTCCAAATTTGGTGACGTCTATATTGTAATCTGTTACTTTTCCGTAAGTAGTAGGTGATTTTTCATTATGACCTACGCCCCATAATACGGTTTTCTTTTTGCCTTCTGCTAGTGTTTCAAACAACTTCATTTGCAGTTTAAAACCATTACGATTAAGTAAACCTCCGCCTCCTATAATTAAAGAGTTTGCGCTAATGGTATCCGTAAAGTTTTTAGTAACCGCTTTATCCGGGCTTTTATTGTCAAAAATATCAAGGGTTTTCCCTTTAAGCGCATTAAAATAATGATGTGGCGCACAGTAATAATCGCCTATATTTTTAGTGTCTAAGCGGTGTATATTGACCACACTCTCATTACGTTGTTCTTGAGACAAGATATTCTTTACGGTTTCTCTCCGTGTCTTTTTACGCTTGTACGATGCAACTAACTTATTAATCATAAATTCTTATTTCAGAAGTGATTGATAGACTTCTGTATATTGTTTTGCTGCGATATCCCAGCTAAATTTTTTAGCACGCGCTATGAGTTTTGGCCGCAGGTTTTCTTCATTACTTCGGAAATTTTCTAGACCTCCAGATAGTACCTCTGCCATATACTGAGGTTCATAATGATCCCAATAAACGGCCTCATCGCCACCTACTTCTGGCAACGAGGTGTTATTAGAGGTAAATACGGGTTTTCCAAATAACATTGCTTCAATAACTGGAAGCCCAAAACCTTCTCTTAATGAAGGAAATACAAAGGCTTCGCAATGTGCGAAAAAATATTTTTTTTCTTCACCAGAGATATTTCCAATGAGATGCACACGATCTTGAACGCCAAGTTTAATAGCTTCTTCTTTTAATTGCTGTGCGGCATCAGTGGTGTTTTTGCCACCAATGATAAGGTCGTAATCTGGTATATGTACCAGCATTCTCACCAAAGAAATAAAATTTTTTCTACCCGTAATTTGGCCTATGCTAAAAAGGTATCTGCGAGTTGGTGTAAAATTGGGTGTAAAACCTTTTGATATAGTGGTATCGGTCATAGGGTTCCCGTTATATATCACATATTCTGGCACGTTGGGTACATTAAAAAATTGATGTGTACTGCTTTTTGCATATTCAGAAATGTAAGTAATCGCGCTACTCCTGTTTAGCTTTTCCTGAAAGCGTTGATGTACTTTTTCGTGTATATAATTATCTGGATTCTTGATGTGCGTAATGTTATGCACGGTTAACAAGTAAGGAATAGCACTTGCAGGTTCTATTTTAATGTTCTGATTTAGGCAATGCCAAAGGTCATATTTTTTACGAATACGGAATAATGGATAGCGACGTAACGAAAAACTTTTTTTATACTGGAAGGCATTTCCGTATTGTTCTTGTAACCAATTGGTATCCTTTCCGTGTAGTGTGATTTGATAATCTGGCGCACTAATTTTAGCTAACGCATTGATTAAATGGTAGTTAAATTGACCAAATCCAAAGTGTAGATTCTTGATATTATGTGATTCTAGAAAGATAGATTTCATCGTTTGCCTCTTATGGTAAAGGTAGCTATTTTGCAGCCTGAGACAAAGTGAAAGATTCTATAAATTCTCATTTGTGAGTATGCAGCAAATTGTATCTTTGAGGCGTGAAATTTAAGTTTTCAAATAAGTATTCGGCACAAAAAGATGTCATTTTAGAACTCCTTTCTAATTTTGAGAATGAGGGGGAGTTGCTCAATGATGGGCGCCGAAATGTCCTAAAACTTTTACCACTTAATGGACAAAAACTAAACGTTAAGTCTTTTAAGATCCCTAATCTAGTAAATAGAATCGCGTATAATTTTTTTAGAAAATCTAAAGCAGAACGATCTTTTATAAACGCTACTTATTTGTTAGATCACGGAATAGGGACGCCACATCCAGTTGGCTTTTTAGAAGAAACGTGTTCCTTGCTTTTTAATAAAAGCTATTATGTAAGTGAGCAACTAGAAGCAGATATTACCTTTAGAGAACTTATTTTAGATCCTGAGTATCCCAATAGAGAAGAAATACTTCGCAAGTTTACAGCATTTACACACCAGCTTCATGAAAACAACATTCTCTTTAAAGATCACTCACCTGGCAATACCTTAATCAAAAAAAACGGAGCTAATTATGACTTCTTTTTAGTGGATCTAAACCGAATGGAATTTAAAGAACTCACCTTTGAAGACCGAATACATAATTTTACTCGTATTACTTCTAAACAAGATATGGTGGCGATTATGAGCGATGAATATGCAAAGCTAACGGGTATTGACTATGATATTATTTTTGAGCCCATGTGGAAACACACTGCGGCTTTTCAGGAGAAATTCTACCGCAAAAAACGCTGGAAGAAGCGATTTAAATTGGGTTAAAAGTCAATAGAGATTTAGCCTAACACCATGCTTAGTATAGTAACGATAAGAAATAATGGATAGCCAATTAGTGAAATATAATATTGGTAATTCTTTTTTTCCTTTTTGGTAACGCTTAAAATAGTAAAGATAATTCCAGCTAATAAAAGTATCGTCCCCAATAAGGATAAAATAGTCATTTTGCTCTCGTATAAATCTAGATTATCAAAACCGTTGGCAAAATTCACACCCAAATAAAAAGCTGCTATGTTTATAAATATAAGATATACTAAAAAACGAAAAGCCCATTTTTTAAAATTGGTTTCTTTTTTGAAATTGGTTGTGTTCATTTTGGGACCCTTTATTATTTACGCTTAAAAATCTTATTTATCTTAGACCTCCTAAAAAGGGATAGTTTCCTTTTTTCTGGCACTCCATTTTTAGTAACGTATTCCTCAATAGCATCCATCATACGCTCAGTAGATTTCCCGTCATTATATGGATGGTATTCTGCGATTACCTCAGCTCGTTGTGTTTTAAAAGAATCTTCATTAAGATTATCAATCACCGCTTTAGATAAAGCTGATGGGTCTTTAATATCATTCCAGCGTATATTCTCTGAAATGTTATTCAATGTAATCACAGGCTTGTCTAGTAGCAAGAACTCATAAATCACAGAAGAGGTGTCACTAATAAGTACATCTGCCACAATAAACTGTTCTACGATATTTCTACCTTCCTTAAAGAATACGTTGGGATAACGTTCTGCTAGAGCTTTGTAATAAACAATATATTCTTGAGCCATCAAGTCGTGAAATTTGATGTTGATGATAAACTCTCCAGAAGTTGCAATAGCTTCGAGTTGTGTTTTAAAAGCTTCTGCAGATGTAAGTGAGGGCGAAAACGTAGGTGCATAGAGCAGTACTTTATTTGCATCTAGCGAATTTAGCAAGGCATTCTTTTCTATTAATAAGGCTTCTTTATTATTGGTATATCCATCCAGTTTAGACCAACCTGTTTGCACTACCTCAAAGTCTTTATATTTTTCTTTAAATGCATTAAACCCCCTCGTAAAATATGGGCCTTGGGTTAAATACAAATCAAAGTAATGCCTAATTCTAAAATGCCCTTTTTTCTCTCCCGCTAGTCCGTGAAATATTTGCACCTTAACACCACGCAGGTAGTGAGGTACTTCGTTGCCTGGACAAATAATGGCGTCACTTTTATAATCGATTAGGTCTTGTATACTTTGTGTTACAGGCTCGTCAGTAAATGGAAATAGGGTAATGAGTTTAGAAGTAATAAACCAAGTATAGTCGTAGTTTCGTTCTTTTAATACGGCCATAAACGGACGCATGATTTCAAAAGAATACGCATTTTGACAAAAGAGTATGACCTTCATTATTAGTTACTGGCTAAAAATTTATTGACATTGTCTAGATCTTCTTTAAAGTCAATTTCCATACAGTTAAATTGAGAAATGTCTACCGCTTTTACCTTAGCACCATCTTTTTCAATCATTAATTCTAGTCCGCGTTCAAAGTAGTCGTTTGCATCACACTCCTCCAATCTATTAATAAAGTGATTTAGATCATGTTTAGAAATATAGTTTACACCAACGGCTTCACCTAGGCCATTTTTGACCACTTTTGACAGCTCATTAATATATCCATTTTCTAATGTGTATTTCACTTCTTCTTCGGCTACAGATTCTGTGTTTACTGAGACAAAAGAGATGTCTTCCTCTATGTGTGGTTGCAGTACTTCTATTAATTTTCTATCAAAAACAACATCTCCATTAAACCAAAGAACGCTCTCTCCTTGACATTTTTTAAGTGCTAATATTAGGCTTTTTGCCGTATTTGTTCTATCAAAATATGGATTGTAAACATAGGCCATCTCTGGGAAGGCTTCCATAATGCTATTCTTTTTAAAGCCTACTACGGTAAAGAGATTGTCCAATGAAAAATAATGGCTTATGTTTTCGGTCATCATTTGCATGATGCTCTTACCATTACTTAAAGGAGTAAGTGGTTTTGGGAAAGGATTTCCTAATCTAGAACCGATGCCGGCAGCTAAAATGACTAGCTTCATGAGTTTATTTTTGAATTGTTTTTAATGAGTTGGCGTAACTTTAAGTATTTTAAAAAAGTAGTGTACGCGCTAAAGGTACAAATTACAAAACCATTGAATCCATCTAAAATTCCGAGTCTTAAGATATAGCCTTTAAAAAAGGTCCAACTTGGTTTTAACATCACATCAAGGATAGTAGATGTTCTACCTAGATCATAGTATTCTTTTGCCGCAATAGTAGAAAATTTATGCACCTTAAGACTGTGTTGTTCATAAGAGGTATGCACCCAATGAAGGATCGCTCCGTCTATAATTTTCTTTTTACATTTTTTTCCTAACTGTATTGTATCGTGCGGGTTGATACCTCCCCAACTCGCGAGTCTTCTGTCAAATATGCGTAATTTTCTATCAGGATTCCAGCCTGAAAATTGAATCCATTGCCCACAATAATTATTATAGCGTTGTGCTAAGTAGCCACTGCAATCCCAGTTGGTTTTTAATCTTAGAATAGAAGATTGTAGCTCTTTACTCAAGGCTTCATCTGCATCAAGAGAGATAATCCGGTCATTTTTTGCGAGTTGAATGGCGGCGTTTTTTTGCTGAATATGCCCTTCAAATGCTTGTTGCTCAAAACGGACGGGATATTGTTCACAAATTTCTCTGGTTCTGTCTGTACTAAATGAGTCTAAGATTACAATGTCTTTGGTTACGGGTAATAAAGACTCTATACATCTCGCAATATTGTGCTCTTCGTTAAACGTAATTACGGTCGCAGAGAATTCTTCTTCTGGAGGCGATATCCGCTCACCGGTTACAAATTCGTGTAACTTCGGAAATATTAAAGCAGGTCGAAATTTCTGATATTGATTTGAAGCTTTGCTTTTAGCTGCTTTTTTATTACTAAAATGTGGATTATAATCTATGTAGTCGTACAAATGAACCGACACGTGCTTTAGACCATCTTCATAAATATTCCAGGATCCTTTTTTAATCCAAGGGCAGAAGATAGAGAACGTTGGGATGTCAATGGCTTTTGCCATATTTGTGGCCCCTCCTTCATTACCTATTAAAGCGTCACATTGTGACGTAAGTGCAATAAACGAACGCAGACTTTTTCCGAAGATATCCAGACGGATGGCTTTTTGAGTCTCAGGGTTACATAAATCATAAAGTGCTTTTGCATCTGCTTCTTGAGCAGGGATGTAATTAAAGAGCAAAGTCGCTGCTCCAGTATTTGCAACAAGATAATCTAGTAAAGATGCCATATAAGAGAGGGGATAGGTTTTAAAACTATCACTACCCAATACGCTTATCATATATAATTTTTTACTCAGGTCTACTCCGTTTGCCTTTAATAAAGTTTTAGCTTCTTCCTTTTCATTTTGAGTAAGGTATATTTTTGGTTGGCGTTTTGGATGCTTTATATCTAGCAAAGGTTCTAGAAGCTTGTACCTGTTTTCTATGGCTAATCCTGCTGCAGATAGCGATAAAGATTGTCTTTGTACCGTATGAGAGTAGGCAACTGCAGTGTACCATTTTTTGTAAGAGATACGATATTGAGCACCAGATGTTTTTGCTATCCAAGCACTACTTATTTTTGAGTAGGCATCAATGACAATGTCATATTTCTCAGCCTTAATGTTGGAGCGGAGTTGTTTGAAAACTTTTTTATCCCGATCCATTTCTGGCGTAAACGCAATGATTTTATCAATAAGCGGGTTGTTTGTAACCACTGGAACAGTACTCGTATTCACCAAAAAATGAAGCTCTGAGGTAGGAAATCGCTCTTTGAGTACTTCAAAGAGAACCGTAGACGTTAACACGTCTCCTATCATTTTTTGCTGTATAATTAATACTTTCATTCTTAGATTTACACGGCTACATCATATTCTCTCAAGGCATCATTAAGCGATGTCTTTTTATTAGTACTTTCTTTACGTTTCCCAATAATCAGCGCACAAGGTACATTAAAGTCTCCCGCAGGAAACTTTTTAGTATAGCTACCAGGAATCACCACAGATCGTGAAGGTACTAATCCTTTAGTTTCTATAGGTGTGTCTCCCGTCACATCAATAATTTTAGTAGATGCAGTGAGCACTACATTAGCACCAAGCACGGCTTCACGTTCTACACGTACGCCTTCTACCACGATACAGCGCGAACCAATAAACGCATTATCCTCTATAATTACTGGTGCCGCTTGTAAAGGCTCTAAAACACCGCCAATACCTACACCACCACTAAGGTGAACATTTTTTCCTATTTGAGCACAACTTCCCACGGTGGCCCAGGTGTCTACCATAGTCCCTTCATCTACGTAGGCGCCAATGTTTACATAACTAGGCATCATAATGACACCCTTAGAGATATAAGCACCATGTCGCGCTACGGCATTTGGTACTACACGTATTCCGCGTGCTTTATAATTTCTTTTTAGCGGAATCTTATCGTGATATTCAAATATACCAGCTTCTAGTGTTTCCATTTTCTGAATTGGGAAATACAATACCACCGCCTTTTTTACCCATTCGTTTACTTGCCAACCGTTTACAGTAGGTTCTGCACAACGAAGCTCGCCTTTATCGCAAAGATCTACTACTTCACGGATCGCGTTTATAGTAATAGTTTCTGTAAGTTTTGAACGGTCTTCCCAAGCCGTTTCTATGATGTTTTTAAGTTCGGTCATTTGGTTGAATTAAAAATTTAGTTTTTCAATAATTAATACGGTCAGATTGAGCATTGTTTGAAAAATACGATTTAGTATTTTGAAAACACCCAACGGAGTTGTTAGAAATCCTTAAAAATACCTAAGTTTCATTTTCTTCGACTGCGCTCAGAATGACTGCTGTGATTTTTCGACTTAAAGTAGATGCCTAACCTCTCATTACGTTGCGCAAAGATACGGTCTCTGCCGAAATTGGGAATCAAAATAGCATACTATTTAAAGAACCCTTATTTTTGCAAAATAAATGGCAAGAATTCTGGCACTAGATTATGGAGGGAAGCGCACAGGGATAGCTGTGACAGATGAGTTGCAGATTATTGCTTCTGGATTAACTACTGTAGAAACCAGTGAACTAATGCCTTTTTTAAAGGCCTATTTTACAAGTGAAAATGTAACAGACGTTGTAGTAGGTGAGCCCACTCAAAAAGACGGGACCCCATCTAAGATAGAGGAGAAGATACAGAAGTTCTTAAAAAAGTTTACAAAAGCATTTCCAGAAATGAAGGTGCACAGACAGGATGAACGATATACAAGTAAACAGGCATTTCAGACCATGATTGATAGTGGTTTGAAGAAAAAACAGAGAAGGAATAAAGCGCTAATTGACGAGATTGCTGCAACGATTATATTGCAGGAGTATATGGGGCATAGATGAAAATGAAATCGAACTTGAAATCGAAAAAGTAGGAAAGAACAAATACCGTTTGCTTCACTAATTCAAAGGATAAAGAGTAAGGTGAGACTTATTTTACGCGCTAAGAGCAAAAAAAATAAGAAGTATAAATTATAGAACATTTCCGAAGTGAGAAGTTTTAGAAAATATAAAGAAGAATGATATTACCTATTGTGGCTTACGGAGATCCCGTATTGCGTAAAATGGCTAAAGAGGTTGAGAAGGATTATCCTAAGTTGGACGCCTTGCTGGAAAATATGTATGAGACCATGTATAATGCTAAAGGCGTTGGGCTGGCGGCACCACAGATTGGGCTGCCTATTCGTATTTTTCTTGTAGATGCTACTCCTTTTTCTGATGATGAAGAGATAAGTGAATCAGAACAAGAGTTTTTGTCGTCGTTTAAACAAACTTTTATTAATGCAACGATTATAGAGGAGACAGGAGATGAATGGGCTTTTAATGAAGGATGTTTAAGCATACCAGATGTGCGTGAAGATGTTTTTAGGCAACCGGACATTGTTATCGAGTATTTTGATGAAGAATTTAAGAAGCATACGGAGAAATTTACAGGAATTGCTGCAAGAATCATTCAGCATGAGTACGATCACATAGAAGGGGTGTTATTTACAGATAAATTAACACCATTGAAGAAACGCTTGATTAAGAGACGATTAACAGATATAAGTAAAGGAAAAACTAACATTGGGTACCGAATGAAATACCCAAATATGAAAAAGAAACGTTAAGTAGTTGTAAAATTAGTTGAAAGAGAAGATATTTGCGTTCCTTTTATGGAAAAACATACAATATGAGTTTAGAAAAAATAATGTCGATTTCTGGTAAGCCAGGATTATTTGAATTGAAGAATCAAACCCGCGGTGGCTTTCTAGCAGAATCACTTTTAGACGGTAAAAAAGTAAATGTGAGTGCACGGCATAACGTGAGCTTACTTTCTGAAATTGCTATTTATACCACTACAGAAGAATTGCCTTTGCGAGAAGTTTTTAAAAAGATTTCAGAAAAGGAAAATGGTGGAGAAGCAATAAACCATAAGGTTTCTAAAGATGAACTGGAAGAATATTTCTTTAAAGTGATCCCAGACTATGATGAAGACAGAGTCTATGCCAGTGATATCAAGAAAGTGGTGCAATGGTATAATTTGTTAACTAAAAAAGGTTTAACAGACTTTGAAGAACCTAATGATGAGGACAAAGCTGAGGCTAAGAAATTAGCGGCGTCTACCGTTAAAAAAGACCTTGTAAGTGCTAAAACTGCAAAAAAAGGATCTCAGAAGGCAACATCTTCTAAACAAGGTGGTACAGCAAAAAGTACTGCCGCTAGAAAAAAATAATAGCATACACATTCTATTTATTGAAAACCGCCTTATCTAAATAGGGCGGTTTTTTAATTTAAAATTAGCTGGCACCCTGAGCTTGTCAAAGGGCAACAACTGTAGCAAGTTTGTTTTCTGATGAATGCACTTCGATACTTCGACAAGCTCAGCACAGACGAGCTCAGTGTGACAAAGATTAATCAACCAAATTTAAATGATACTGCCACTGCCACTGCTACGGTAAACTTAAATTTATAATTTGCCTTACGGCGAAAATGCCATAGCTTTGTCATAAATCTACTATAATGAACTCTAGAGAAGCCCAACTAAAAGCGTACGACCGTTTATTGACCATTATGGATGAACTCCGAGAGCAATGTCCTTGGGATAAAAAGCAGACACTTGAGTCTTTACGCCATCTCACCATTGAAGAAACCTATGAATTAGGAGACGCTATTCTTGATAATGACCTTGAAGAAGTTAAAAAAGAACTCGGTGATCTTTTATTACACATTGTTTTTTATGCTAAAATAGGTAGTGAAACAAAGGACTTTGATATGGCAGACGTGGCTAATGAGATTTGCGATAAGCTCATTTCGAGACATCCACACATCTATGGTGATGTGGTAGTTGCAGACGAAGAAGAAGTAAAACAAAACTGGGAAAAACTAAAGTTAAAAGAAGGTAAAACGAGTGTTCTTGAAGGTGTACCTAAATCATTACCAGCATTAGTTAAGGCAAACAGAATACAAGATAAAGTAGCGGGAGTAGGTTTTGATTGGGAAGAACCACATCAAGTGTTTGAAAAGTTACAAGAAGAACTCGCAGAACTTCAAGTAGAGATTGACGCCAATGATAAGGACAAGATGGAGGCCGAATTTGGCGATGTATTGTTCTCTATGATTAACTATGCTCGTTTCTTAAAAGTAGACCCAGAAAACGCATTAGAGCGTACTAACAAGAAGTTTATAAAGCGTTTCCAGTTCTTAGAAGCCAAGGCAAAGGAGTTAGGTAAAGAATTACAAGATATGTCTCTGGCAGAAATGGATGTCTATTGGAACGAAGCCAAGGGATTGTAGATAGACGCTTGACGATTTTAGATTTTTGAAGTATTTGAAAGGGGAATATGGATTTATAAATTATAATAGCCAAACGTAAGACCCTCACTGCACTTTTGTGCTTCTGCAAGCGGAATTCAAAATGCGATTCTCCCAGAGGAGCGTGACAGGATTCAGAATAGCTTAAAAAGCTATTTTCAAAATTAAAGGCAATTATTAATCCCAACAAACCACTCTAGACCGCTACTATCTATCACTTCAAAGGACTTACAATCTTCACATCTGTAAAAGCGATAGTGCCTCTTATAACACCTGCAATCACATCATAAAGTGCATTTATAATCTGCAGTTTTAATTCACTTTTATTGTACACCAAACTAACTTCTCTTGCTGGCGATGGCTCTTCAAAATAACGGAGTTGCTTTTGTTGGTTTTCATTGAGTTCTGCGGCGTGCAGATAGGGAAGAAGCGTCATCCCTAAACCTTCATGAGAGAGCTTGATTAAGGTTTCAAAGCTACCACTTTCTAATGTGAAGCTATCTAGGTTTCCTGCGCCTTTATTTTTACATAGGTTAAGCACTCCATCTCTAAAGCAGTGTCCATCTTCTAGTAACAATAAATCATTGATATCAATATCATCTACTTTAAGTTTTTTCTTATCAAATAAAGAATGTCCTTGTGGTATGTATCCAACAAATGGTTCATAATATAATACACGCTCTTTTACTTTTGCTTCAAGAAGGGGTGTTGCGGCAATAGCAGCATCTAAGTGGCCATCTTGCAGTCTAATCACTATTTCTTCTGTAGTGAGCTCTTCAATTTTGAGCTGTACTTTTGGATATTTATTTGTAAAGTTCTTTAAAAACATGGGTAACAATGTGGGCATTATAGTAGGGATGATGCCTAGTTTGAATTCGCCGCCAATAAAGCCTTTTTCTTGATCTACAATATCTTGCATGCGATTTGCTTCATTAACAATGCTCATCGCTTGCTGCACAATCTTTTCTCCCACAGGCGTCAACTCAATAGGTTTTCTAGCCCTATTAAAAATAAGAATGTCCAGCTCATCTTCTAACTTTTGTATTTGCATACTTAATGTAGGTTGTGTTACAAAGGTGTGTTGAGATGCTTTGGTAAAGTTTTTATGTTCTGCAACGGCAAGTACGTATTTGAGTTGTGTGATTGTCATTAGTTATTGCTTTTCACAAAGCTATCGATTTTTCTTATTAATAAGTCATATTACTGTATTTTTTTTATTCATATTATAAGTTTCGAAGTGCTTATTGATAGGCTCAAAAAATGTATATTGAAATAACAAAATGAATTTTTTATTACAGAAATGAAAGAAGATCATATTAAATACGCATTGAAAAACCGGGAACTAAAATTAGAGAGACGACACCTTTTTTCTCATTATTCTATTGTTGGATTCCTTTTAATTACTCCATCCATTTTCATATTTATGTTCATTAAAGATTATGATAAAAATATGCTGAAACCAACACCTTCAGGCTTTTTGTGGTTCTTTTTTGTATTCCTATTTTTATCATTTCTTTCATACTACATTCAAAAAAAACGTTTAAAGTATAAGGTTGTTGATACAAAATTAAATAAAGCTACCCTGCGTAAAATTATTGGAGAAGTTGCTACTAAGTTAGAATGGCAAATAATTAAAAGCAATACAAAAGTTATTATTGCAAAAACGCACCCTAGTTTTTTCTCTGGAAGTAGGGGTGAACATATTACTATACTATTTGATACTGATGCTGTCTTAGTTAATAGTATTTGTGACCCAGATGAAAAGTCTTCTTTAGTCTCAATGGGTAGAAATACAAAAAATGAAAACACATTAATTGAGGCAATTAAAATGGCTAATAAATTATAAACTCCCTCAAGGATTAATCCTGAAGGGAGCTTTTTATTAATAGAAGTATACTTTTTTACATTCTAATATCTAACACCTGTGGCTCATTAGTTACGGTAAAAACAGCATCACTCCATTGTGGTGGTCCAAAACTCATTATGTTATTTGAAGTACCGTACATTTCTTTAGGCATTCCGTTTACTTCAAAGTCCATTTTTTTGTTTCCGTTTTTGTCCCAGTATATAGTCACTGCATAATCTCCAGGTGCTACATTTTCAAAAACTACGGTTGCTTTACCATCGACGATATTGCTTTCTGCAGTATCAATTCCTCCTTTTAAAAAGTTGTCTTTAGTTTGTAAAGAGAAGAATACGCTTCCTTCTTCTGAACCTACAGGTGCGTTTACCGTGATGGTTGTTCCTGTTGTTTTTGTGATCACTTCTACTGTTTCAGTTTCTGTTGTGATTACTTCTGCAGTGTCTTGAGAGAATCCAATTAAACTAGTAATACTTAATGCGATTGTTGCGATGATAGTTTTCATAATATGTGATTTTAATGGTTAATATTTTTGTTGGTACAAAGATGCGTGAGGTTTAGGTTTTCAAAAAAAAGTGTTTACCCAACTGTAGAATAATTAGGATGAGTTGTAGAAAATTGATGATTCGTGATCTATGACCAGTGAACAGCAGTCATTTGAGATATGTAACTCGTTGTAGCTAGCGCTTTATACTATTGGAAAGTTATGAGATGTCTTTAGTGTAACTAATAAGAATGAATAGCTTTACTAAAAATTGCTGCTAGTTCTCTTACCATTCATAGTTCACTGCTCACGGTTCACTATCAAAGAAGCCCTCTTGCCTTAATCTCTAAATACTTATTAATCGTATTAACAGTAAGGTCTTCTGGCGCGGTTAAAATGGTTTGTATCCCGTATTTCTGAAGCTCATTTACAATTAGTTTTTTCTCGTAAACGAATTTTTCTGCAATTGTATTTTCAAAAATATCGTGAGTAGTCTTTGCTTCTTTCTTACTGAAATCTTCTAACTCGGTATTCTTGAAAAAAATAACTACTAAGAGATGTGTCTTGGCAATTGCTTGTAAATAGGGGAGTTGACGATGAACGGCATCTAAGGTTTCAAAGTTGGTGTACAATAATAATAGACTACGCTGCTTGATGATCCTTTTTACATCTACATATAGCCTTGAGAAATCACTTTCAGAAAAATCTGTCTGTACATTATATAAAGTTTCAAGTACCACGTTCATTTGTGCTTTAGAACGTTGCGCTTTTACGCGGTCTTCTACTTTTCTTGAGAAAGTAAACATTCCAGCTTTATCCTTCTTTTTAATAGCGATGTTTGAGATTACTAAAGTCGCGTTTATTGCATAATCCAATAAGCTTAGGTTTTTAAATGGCATTTTCATGACACGTCCTTTATCAATCACAGAATAAACGGGTTGCGATTTTTCATCCTGGTATTGGTTCACCATCAGGTCGCCACGCTTTGCTGTCGCATTCCAGTTGATATTACGCACGTCATCCCCCTGCACATACTCTTTTATTTGTTCAAACTCTAGTGTATTTCCTATACGGCGTATCTTCTTTAAGCCGAAAAGCTTCAAACGATTGGTAAATGCTAAAAAATCAAATTTCTTTAATTGCAGAAATGATGGATAATTGGGAACGCTAGTCTCTGTATCAAAGACGTGTCTTCTGCTCGCTAATCCTATAAAGGTAGTGGCAAATATTAGCAAATTTCCGAAGTAATACTCACCGCGTTCTACTGGACGCACTTGATACGTAATCTTCTTTTCTTGAGCAGAAGCAAGACGCGTTTTAATCTCAAAATCACGCAGCTGCCACTGTACCGGTAACTCATCAATAATTTTTATTTCTACTTTAAATAAATAACGATTGGTGATAAATACCTCAATATCATTGTCATCTCCATTAGATAGTTTCTCTGGTAGGATTCTTTTAGCATCGATACCTACTTTATTTCTGTAGAGTAAAAGAATGTCAAACAGCAGGGTAATCATCAACACACCAAATAACAATTTACACACTCCATATAATTCTTGGAAGAAATATGCAATCACAAAAAGCACCGTAATCGCAATAAGGATCGCGAAGAAGCGCTTGTTTAAGTATAGTGATTTGAAGAATTTTTTCATTTACTTGCTTTGATACATTTTTTATTGCCTTTAGAATAGGTCTATTTTAATGAGGTTGCGACTACGCTCGACTTCACATTATTATATTAATATGTTTTATTCTTTTTGTTGTGTTTTTATAAGCTACGCATGAATTTATTATTTTTCACTACTCACTACTCACTACTCACTACTCACTACTCACTACTCACTACTCACTACTCACTACTATCTAGGTATCTCTATCGTTTCAATGATTTGACTCACTACTTTAGATGCAGTAATCCCTTCCATTTCTCTTTCTGGTGTTAAGATAATTCTATGATTAAGCACTGATGGCGCAATTTTTTTAATATCATCTGGTGTCACAAAATCACGACCACTAATGGCCGCCAGCGCTTTAGAGGCGTTCATTATTGCTAAGGAGGCTCTTGGGGATGCTCCTAAAAATAGGTTTGCATTTGAGCGCGTATTCTCTGTAATGGCAGCGATATATTTTAAAAGATTAGGTTCTATCACTATCTTTTTAATGGTTTGCTGAAAGTGAGCTATCTCTGTAGCAGATAAAACGGGCTCTACTACATCTAAAGCTTGCACATTTTCTCTTTGGTGTTCATTTTCTAAAATCTTGATTTCTTCTTCTAGGCTAGGGTAAGGCACGTTTATTTTAAACAGAAAACGGTCTAACTGTGCTTCTGGTAAAGCATATGTTCCTTCTAGTTCTACTGGGTTTTGTGTAGCAAAAACTAAAAATGGTGGCGCCATAGCATAGCGATTTCCATCTATGGTAATCTGGCGTTCTTCCATCACCTCAAATAAGGCGGCTTGTGTTTTTGCGGGTGCTCGGTTGATCTCATCAATTAAAACAATGTTTGAAAAGATGGGTCCCTTTTTAAATTCAAACTCGCTATTCTTTACGTTAAAGATAGAAGTACCTAAAATGTCACTTGGCATTAAATCTGGAGTGAACTGCACACGACTAAAGTCTACTTTTAGTGTTTTTGCGAGTAATTTTGCGGTGATTGTTTTTGCTACTCCAGGCACCCCTTCAATTAGGGAATGGCCATCTGCAAGTATAGAAACGATAAGCATCTCTAGCATATCGTGTTGACCAACAATTACCTTACCTAATTCGTTTTTAATTTTTGTCACCGCCGCTTCAAGTCCTGTTAGGTCTATGCGATTGTTAAATGAAATGCTGCCGTTTTCTTCTTCTGTATGTTCCATAATTAGCTTCTATATGTGTCTATCAATGTATTAATTTCTATTAAATCTGCTTCTGTGTGGAAGGTTTTACTCTTTAATTCTTTAATTTTTGCTATTAATTTTTGCGTGTCATCTAGTGAGTTTCCGCTTTTTAAGCCTAACTTTTTAATAAAGTCCTGATTCAACTCATTTGTATCTAAAAAATAAGCCGTCCTAACGTGATCAAGGAAGAACGTGATTTTCTTTGCGATTAAATTTCCGAAGTCTTTATGCTGAAAATACAAATCACCAATAGTTTTTGTGAATTCTATTGAGGTGTTTTCTAATGGTTCTAGGACCTCAATAATGCGTTGCTCTCGTTTTCCTTTAAAAATTACAAATAGAATAATCCCTCCCATTAGCAAGTAATAAGCCCAAGTTAAAGGCGCTTGGCTAAAAATAAAACGCATATTTGAGTCTACAAACTTTTTACCACTCTTGATGTGGGTGTCGTATAAAATGGTTTCTGTGTGCGTTATGTGAGACAAAACATTTGCGGCATATTGTTCTGCACCATCTAACATATAATAATTTGAAAAAGCCTCTGGTAATGTATGAAACAATAGTTGGCCTTCACCTACAGGAAGTTTAATATAATTGAGCTCGTCTAGCATGGTGTACCCTTCAGTATCTTCAATAAGAGTTGCGTCATCTTCAAAAAACTCATCGATACCTTCACTGGGTGTCTCAAGATTAAAGTGTCCTATTGCAGTTGTATGTAGTGTATCTATAAGGTCAAAAGTGGCTTTACGTACTGCTTTTTCAAATATTGGTAGCGAATCTTGAGATAAACGCTTATCAAAAAATTGCGGAATAATGGGGTCAAGTGTTGCTCCGAATTCACTATATGCAGCAACGTTAAGCGTATCTGATATTGCATAGCCAAAGGAATGCCCAGATAGAAAAACGGTATTGCCTCTGTGTGCAAAATCAAGCAATTTATTTGTTTGTTGTTCATCAAGAGTAATAAAATCATTGACAAAAATATAGGTAGCATTCACAGTAGTGCTATCGAGCATTAAATACTCAAAAGGGTCTAATTGCACTTTAATGATGCTATCAGGTTTTAACAGGTGCTCTAGCTCCTCATAAAATATATAACCACCCAGTGGTTTTTTACTTTCTATGGTATAGTTTGGGGTCCAGTCTATCGGTTTAGGCCTTATCACCTCAGTGATAATTAGCACTAAGATGAAAATCCCGCAGAGGTACACTATTTTTTTTGAGCGCTTATCTAACATTGTTTAGTTGTTTTTCAATGTTAGTAAAATCTAGTTTTGCGGTATTAAACCGGGCTTCATCTATGGTAAACTCTCCATACCACACATAATCATAGAGGTAAGATATCTTTTTGAAATGTTCCTTTAATGCGTCCTCTTCTAGTTCATTGTAATAATCGCGGTTGGTTTTCTCAAAATCCCATTCTATTTTATTGGAAGCAGATAATTGTTTTAAGGTTCGCATATACATATAGCGTATCGCGAGACGATAGTCGCCTCCTTTAATAGAAGCATCTATATACGTGTCTAGATCAATATTTTCTATGTGTTCTTCTTCATAGTTTATTGCGGCGAGTGCAGTGCTCTGGCTTGTTAAAAATGAAGACGCTTTATTGCCTACCAAAAGTTTAACTACAATATAAATACCAAATAGAATAAGGAGTATATAGATAAGGTATTTTAAAAAGACAATAGTCCCAGGGTTAATGTCTACTCCAAACCAATCTGCTAGGGTTCTAAAAAATTTATCAATGTACTTACCAATAAGGTTTTCTGCTTCCCCTTCCATGGTGTCATAGTCAAATTCTTCTCCAGAATATTTATCTGTTAAAGAATCAGAAAAAGAGCGCTGTACCACTTTTACACTGTCAATTTTAACGGTCAGTGAATCTTGGGTGAAAGCAGTCGCATTTCCGAAGAAAAAGAAAAGCAAGAAAATGGGTATGTATAAACGGTTATTCACGCAGGCCTATTTGATCTATGTTTTCTCTTGTGGTTTGATTGTACGTTTTTTCATGAAGTGAGAAGTAAAGCACTCCGTTGATAAATTGTGACACGCTCTGATTAAGGGTGAATACAATTAACAAAATACTCAACCCAATGGTCCAAATAATTTTGGGCAATGCTCCGTCTGAAAGATCAACTCCAGTTTCTGCCGCATGCCAAACGTAAATTCCTATTAAGACACCCGGTATCATTAGTACTAAAAGCATCAAAATAGACAGTAGCAGCGAAACAACGAGGTTAACAAGAACGCTGTGCCAGAAATACTTGAATAGTAGATTCCATCCTTCTCCAAAGGCTGCGGTTACTTCTTTTTTCTCATAAAACATGGACATAAACGATAGTCCCATCCATGACTGGAAGGCGAGCATAATAATGTAATAGGCAAAGGTTCCTAGAATTGGGATGATAGATACAATGACTCCTACCACTAAAACACCAATATAAATTAGTATCATTAAGAAGATAAAAAGGATGGTTTTTCCAACATTATCTATTGTCATTTTCCAAACAGATTCTTTCTGGACTGTACCGTCACCATTGGTTTGATACTGGGTAACATAGGATGCCGCAAGGCTATAGTTAAGTAGACCGGTAACTAGAAACAGTAGCATAAAACCGATAGCTCCTAATCCCACCATAAATTCATTCATGCTATTGTCTGCACCAGTGTCTACCAGTGTATTTGTACTTTGCATAGTCCCTACAAAGCCAGTAACCATTAAGTAACTTAGGCCCAAAAACGCAATGATAAAAATACCATTGTATCGAATAAAGATATTTAGAAAGGCTTTTATATTTTGCTTAAAAAAATCGAAAAAGATACCAATAGTTTCCCCGATGTCCCGCGCTTGTTTGAGTTGTATAAATTGTTTAGGCATATTGTTTTGATAGTCTAATAGGATAAATAATATAATAAAATATAATCAAGGCCAGAGAACCAAAAATTATGGACATCGCTAACCATACAGGCATATTGCTGTAACGTGTAATAAACCCTTCTATAAAGCCTGCAATAATAAAAAATGGTATGGTGCTTACCACCACTTTAAGACCATCTTTGGCTCCTTTTACAAAGGACACTCGTCGCGAATAGGTTTTAGGAAACAAGATGCTATTACCCATAATAAGTCCAGCACAACCCGCTATAACGATTACAGAAATCTCAATGGTACCGTGTAACCAGATTGTTTTTGAAGCTTCAAATAATAGATCTCTATTATAAAAGAACGTAAAAAAAGCACCCAGCATCACGCCATTGCTAAAAAGAACATATCCAGTACCAATAGAAGTAACTACCCCCAAGGCATAAGCCAAAAAGGCCACCCGAATGTTATTAATAGTAATCCCTAAAAAGGTACCTACTTCACCGCCACTTTTATAAATAGCAGTTGGATCACCACTTTCAATATTATATAAGGTTTTGTTTACGTAGGCATCACCGAGAATAAGTCGCACAAAAGAGTCATCATTTAAAGTAGAGATGACACCAATAGCCGTGGCGACACCAAAAATGATAAAAGAAATAAGCAGCATCCTGTGATGTTGTACAAAAAATAGCGGAAATTCGTATTTCCAGAAACTAATTATTCTGTTTTTAGATTCTTTTCTGTTTTTGTAAATTTTCTGATGCGCTTCACTAGTGATAGCGTTTAAGTACTGTAAAGTCTTACTGTCTGAGTAATACGTTTGCGCATAGGCAAGATCATTGGTGAGCTGTATGTAGTAATCTGCCAGTTGATCTGGCGAAATTTTAGAATTAATGGTGATTGCCTTTTCAAAAGCAATCCATTTTTCTTTATTTTGTTTCACAAAGGCAGCTTCGCGCATTTTTATATAAATCTAAGTATTAAAACGTTTATGACAAATTTAGCAATCAATACCACACAAAATGTCAATTTGGACTATAAAATTGCAGATGTAGGAGAACGCGTTTTAGGATTTCTTATTGATGCCTTTTTGTTTTTTGTATATCTATATGTTATTGAGTTAATTACGGCAGTTTTGGGTGTCGCATTTAGTGATAACTGGACCATTTTTGGATTGCAACAATTATTTATGGCGCCTATTTTTTTCTATTCTTTATACATGCATATCTTGTTTGATGGGCGTACTGTGGGAAAAATGGTCATGAAAACTCGTGTATCAAAAGTGGATGGAAGTCCTGTACATTGGTCTAATTATATGACTTTATGGATGCTTCGTTTAGTAGATATTTGGATTTTTGTTGGTTCTATAGGTTTAATTTCTTTGCTTTTTTCTGAAAAGTGCCAGCGATTAGGTGATGCTGCCGCAGGTACCGTAGTAATTACTTATAAGAAGAAAACAAAAATCACGCATACCATTCTAGAAGAAATTACCGAAGATTATACGCCTACTTTTTTAAATGTTACCGCACTTACCGATAAGGACGCGAGGTTGATAAAAGAAACCTATTGGGTTGCTGTTAAATCAAATGATTTCAAAACTTTAAAAATACTAAGAGAAAAAGTAGAGACGATTGTGCAGACCAATTCGCAGTTGTATGATAGACAGTATATTGATACTATATTAAAAGATTATAATCACTTTACCCAGCATATGTAGTGGTGCTGGATTGCGTAAAGGAATTTAGACCAAAGATCCCTGGGCTTATAGAAGATGTACTCATTATTTCAAATTCTTTTTTAAACTTACAACAAACTACTTAAAAATGGCATTACTCTTAATCATAGATATTCTAGGTACCATAGCATTTGCTGTTTCTGGAGCATTGACAGCAATGCGAAAGCGACTAGACCCATTTGGAATTGCAATCATCGCATTTGTAACTGCTGTAGGTGGCGGAACCTTACGTGACCTTCTTATTAAGGCCGAGATTACTTGGATGCGAGATATGACCTTTGTCTATGTCATCTTTGGTGCAGTAGTGCTTGCCATTATCTTTCGTAAAAAATTACAGTATGTACGCCGTTCTTTGTTTTTGTTTGATACTATTGGGATTGCATTATATACGATAGTAGGAGTAGAGAAGGGGATTGCAGCAGGATTTCATCCTATCATTTGTGTGGCATTGGGTACTATGTCGGCCTGTTTTGGCGGAGTTATTCGTGATATACTTTGCGCAGAAATCCCTATTATTTTTAGAAAGAACATCTATGCAACCGCCTGTATTGTGGGTGGTATTGCGTATTTCTTACTGGAGAAAACTCCGATGACTGATGATTTTGTTGTAGTGATTGCAGGATCTTTAGTCATTCTTATTAGAATATTGGCCGTATCTTTTAACTGGTCCTTACCTAATTTTTATCCTGAAGGTGATAATAAGCAGAAGTTGTCTTAATAAAATTATTTTGGTAACATTTGACCTTTGTCAAAGTCATACCGACTGTCATTCTGAGCGCAGTCGAAGATAATGGGATTGATACGTTTCAATTAGCAACTATTTTATTATTTAAGAATTTATAAGCATTTCTAACAACTTCGTTGGGTGTTCTTAAAATACTAAATCGTATTTTTCAAACAATGCTCAATGTGACCTTTTTATTTTGTTAAAATAGTTTTCAACGTTTAAAATTTCCGCATAAAAAAATGTCCCAATAGTACTATTGGGACATTTAGTTTTTATTTAAAAATGGTTATTTAACAATCTCTGTTAGTTCTAATTCAAAGATTAGATCTTCGTTTGCTGGAATTATTGGTGGATACCCTCTTTCTCCATATCCTAAGTGAGAGGGCACAAATACAACTACCTTATCACCAACACTCATACTAAGAAGGGCTTCTCTAAATCCAGCAACTAATCTCGCTTCTGGACCATAATCTTTTACCAATGATGGTACATACATATTTGCAGCTTTTCTAGCTGGATCAACCTTCATAAACTCTTCTGAAATATCTAATCTATTTGTATCAAAAAGCTTTCCGTCAGAAAAATATCCTGCATAGTTCATTTTTACACTAGAACCTATGGCTGGCTTTTCTCCATCGGCCTTGTTAGTAAATGCTAATCTAATACCTGACTCAAGTGTTTCCGCTTTCTTTAGTTCTTTACCAAGCCACTTTAACTTTTTTGCTGCGATCTTGTTAAATTCTTCTTCTTTCTTCAACTTCTCTTTCTCTAATTTTTCCATTTCATCTGTAAATAATGAAACGGTCATACCACGCTCAATAATATCCATAGACTCTATGATCACTGGGTTAGTTGGTACATCTCTTGCACCGGTCTCTATTACTCCAATTTTATCTACGATGTCTTGTCCTAGTACCACTTTTCCAAAAACAGTATGTTTGCCATCTAAGTGTGGTGTAGGTTTTAAGGTTACAAAAAACTGGCTACCATTTGTGCCAGGTCCTGCGTTTGCCATTGACAAAATTCCTTTACTAGAATGGGTCAATTCTGGTACAAACTCATCTGGAAATTTATATCCTGGATTACCACCACCAGTACCTAGTGGATCACCACCTTGTATCATAAAATCTTTAATAACACGGTGAAAAGTTAAACTGTCATAAAACTTTTTCCCTTTGTATTGCTCTTCTACCATGCCATTTGTTCCTTTTGCAAGACCTACAAAGTTGGCTACAGTAAGTGGCGTTTGTTCTGCATATAACTCGGCTACAAAAACACCTTGATTGGTTGTGAACTCTGCATAAACACCATTTTCAAGTTCTGGATATTTGTTCTGGCAAGATCCAAGTGAAATGGTTAATACTAATAATAGAAACGATAATTTTTTCATAATAATTTATTTACTTTTTTCGAAATTTTCTAATTAATTGGTTTTTCCCAATTTGGTTTATTGGGATTGATCTATTGATTTTAAAGTTACTGTGCTTATCACTGGAACATTGGCTCCAATTTTATCTATAATTCCATAATAGCCAAAAGCCTTATGTGAAGGGAAGAAGAAAGTTACTTTTTCTCCTTCTCGCATTAATTTTAATCCTTGGCGTATTCCGGTAATTAATTCTTGATTGGTTTGATCTATAACATATTCTTGAATGCCATTCTCTTTTTCTGAAACAATCATATTTCCGTCGAGATCACTTACATTGTAGGTAAAGGCGACACGGTCGCCAAACTTAGCGGTGGCAGTCCCTAAGGTGTCTTTAATTTTGTAAAAATACCAGAAGCCATTGTCAGATGTGATATACTCTTGCGCAGGGTTTGAAGCCATAATAGCAGCTATTTGAGCTTCTTCTGCTTCTACCATTTTTTTATTACGTGCTATAGATGCATCTATGAAAGTCCCAGAATTTTGCTGCACAGGTTGCCTTGCTTCTGGGCTTTTACACGCCTGAAGTAGTGCTATAGAAAATAGGATAAGTAACAGTTTATACATGTGCCGCTAGCTGGTCTTTAAAGGTAGGCAAGATACTAATAAAATAGCGAATGGTTTCTGCAAGAGACGCATCGCTTTTTCCACCTGCGGCGTTGTTGTGACCGCCTCCATGAAAATGTGCTCTGCTCACTAAATTTACATTAAAATCACCCTTACTTCTCAACGATATCTTTACAATATTATTTTTTCGATCTTCAATAAAGATGGCAGCAAAAATAATACCTTTTACAGATAATGCATAATTTACAAATCCCTCTGTATCTCCTTTTTGGAACTTATTTTCGTCAAGCTCCTTTTGTGACAAGCTTATAAAAGCAGTTTTATATTCTGGAAAAATCTGCATATTATTTAATGCCACTCCAAGCAATTTAAGGCGTTCTGGCGAACTAGAATCATATACCTGCTCGTGAATTAAATGATGTTTAATCCCCGTGTTTTTTAAATGTGCAATGACGATATGCGTTTTTGCGGTTGTACTCGCAAATCTAAAGGAGCCCGTATCTGTCATAATACCCGTATACATATTGGTCGCCATAGCTTCGGAAATATGATTGGCTTCACCCAAAGCATCTATAAAATGATATACCATTTCACAAGTAGAACCCATAGTCGTGTCACTATAGGTTAAGACGGCATAGTCGTCTGGCGATTGATGGTGATCAATCATAATAAAGTCAGCTTTTGCATTTGTTAGCGGGGCTTCCATAGCACCTACTCTTGTAAAGGAGTTGAAATCTAAAGTGCAGATGATATCTGCATCTGCAATTAGCTGATTGGCTTGCTCCGTATGCTGATTGTACATTAGGATGTCATCAGAGGCTGGCATCCATTTTAAAAAATCTGGGAAGTCATTTGGGACAATAACCTGTGTGTCGTGGCCTTGACTTTTCAGAAATAAGGATAGGGCAGAAGTGGACCCAACGGCATCGCCATCTGGGTTTTTATGACCTACAATTACTATTTTTTTAGGACTGGCAAGTAGTTTTTTTGCAGTTGCTATTTGAGCTTCATTCATCTATGCGAAGATACAATTTAGGGCTTAAAAATTTAAGATTAATCCATGAATTTGATATATTGTAGTATACTAAACTCCACTTATGAAAATAAAGTACATTTTATTATTTATCGTTGCCACAAGCTTTTCCTGTATGGCACAAAAATTAGAAAAAATTAAAGGAAACAAAGAAGTAGTAGATGTCTATATCGAGCTCGAACCTTTTACGGCATTAGAGGTTAGTAGTGGCCTTGAGGTTTCTATAAAACAAAGTGATGAAGATGGATATCACCTCGAGACCGATAGCAACTTAGTGGATGTCATTGCTTTTGAGGTCGCAGATGGCAAACTACATATCTATGCCAAAAATAATATACTCTCTAGTAAACGCTTAAACATTGACTTAGATGTTAGTCATCTTGATATGATTACGCTTAACGACGGCGCAGAATTAAATGGAATTAATAAAATTGAGGCAACTTCTTTATCCATAATTGCATTGGATAATAGCAGCTATAAACTCGACGTTAGTGCTGAGGCGCTTAAGGTGATCATGAATGATAATAGTAAAGGCGACCTCGCTCTAAAAGGCGGGACGCTATCTACCATACTTAATGGTAACAGCACCTTAAAAGGAGATATGACCATCAATGAATGCAACCTTGAAGTAAACGAAAGGTCAGATTTTGATATGGATGGTGATGTGTTGGATTTTAAAGTTACAACAACAGGTTCTGCAAATATAAAAGCGAGTACACTGCGTGCTGAAAACGTAAATATTATTGCCTCAGAAGATAGCGAACTCTATGTAAACGCAACTAAAAAGCTTGTTATGTATGCACAGGGAAAAAGCACAATATATGTGTTTGGAAACCCGGAAATTCAAGTCGATGGATTTAAAGATACCAGTAGATTATTTAAAAAATAGGCAGCGTTGTCTTATTACATATCATAGCGTTAAAATCATTAAAAATAAAACAGATGCATTTAGGAGTATTTTCAGCCAGTCTTGCGGTTAAAGACCTGCAAAAATCAAAGGTGTTTTATGAAACCTTAGGGTTTACCCAATTTGCGGGAAGTATGGAAATGAATTATCTCATTATGAAAAATGGAAATTCGCTCATTGGCCTTTTTCAGGGTATGTTTGAGAATAACATACTGACTTTTAATCCGGGCTGGGATGCCAATGCGCAAAAGTTAGATGCGTTTAAAGATGTTAGAGAAATACAAAAGCATTTAAAAGAAAACGATATCAAATTAGAGACGGAAGCAAATACAACGACAAGTGGTCCTGCCTCTTTTATGGTTTTAGATCCCGATGGTAATGCGATCTTGGTAGATCAGCACGTGTAGTTGCTTCAAATGCACTAATTTTTCATGACAAGACCCCCGCTAGCGCTAGTATGTTACTAGTGCCCGCAAACAAGCTCAAGGATATCATTCTAAAAATCCAATGTCATCAATTTTTAAAATAGTATGGTCTTCAGCAAAATTTCTTGCACTTGAGTATTTCCAATCTATTGGGTTGGTTACAAAACCACTTACAACAGGGTTTAAGTGAATATAATTTAACTTCTGTTTGATCACTTTAGGGCTCCATAGCTCAATAGGCTTATTGTGTTGTTGCCAAAATTGATAATTTGTTGTTGTTGCATTTTTCTTTCCAGCCCTTTTAAACATCCATAAAAGCCATTCTTTTCTACTCTCTTGTTGGTTATTTTCAATTGCTTCAATTACTTTTTTAGCGGTATGCCTTTTAAAGTCTCTAAGTAATGCTGCAGGTTCTTCATTTGCAGACCTGAATATAAAGTGAATATGGCTTGGCATAAAACAGTAAGCAAATAACTCCATCCCTTTTTCTGCTCTACAATAATCAATACTTTCTGCTAAAATCTTTAGGTAATATTCTCGAGTAAAAACATCAATCCAATAAACAGTCGCGAAGCTAACAAAGTACGCTGCACTAGGATTATTAAATTTATACTTTCTGCTCATTATAAAGCAAATTACATAAAATTCTTGAACTATATTTTTCTCTTATTTTATTGAAGTAGGTGGCTTTGCTCACTCAGAACGGCACTAGTAGATACTAGCTCTAGCGGGGGGAATGAGGGAAGTAAAGGTATCTGAACTCAAAACACTTTCTAATCTGTTTAATATGTCTGTAGATGATATTATTGACTATGATGATAACATTACACCTAAAGAAGTTGTCCTTGAAGATAAGAGCGAAAACGAACAGATTAAACTCATTAACCAACTAGATGAAGAAGATAAATCTACGATCTTAAAAATCATTGATACAATGCTCACTAAAAAGAAGTTTAAAGACTTCTTTAATAAAAATGTCGCTTCGCTTTAAACGTTAAAATTTCAAACTTTAACATTGTGACCTATAAGATACATTTGTTACTTATTAGGGATAAAAAAACCGCCACAAAGGACGGTTGTATTTCTTACTCATAACGCCACTAGTAAATACTAGCGGTAGCCAACATTCTAGGACTAGCGGGGTTCCATTATATGTTTTTTGCATACGATGATTATTCTCAAGCTGTAGTAAATTTAGAAGGTACAAAGGAGTTAAACGATGAATCGATTTTAGCGATGCTCAAAAAATTAATGAAGCACAAGGATTTTAAAAGATCTCCAAAAAAACCTTTTACATTGATGTCAAGCTGTGGACAAGGTATAGAACACAGGATGCGTGCAATACTCTCTCCAGAAAAAGGCAAGCTTGTTATTGATACCGCTACAGTAGTTAAAAAGACTTTCCCTTTTGTAAACCATATCAGTCAAAGCTCAAATAGATAATTTACTCTCTCGATTTCCAATCAGAAGCAAACTTAACTTTATCTTTTAGTAGATTATAATAGAACTTATCATTCCCTGTATCAAGATATGATATTTCATATTTGTCATTAATGTATATATCTAAAGAGAAAATAGTTTCCCATCGTTGACTATAATCTGCTTCATTAAAAGTTATAATCTTGTCAATATCCTTAGCAAAATATCTAAAATTTTTATTGAATAAATCTCGACATTTTGGGCTTTCCCTTGTTACGTACATATCCATTCCATTGAATTCATATATACTGTCATTTCTGTATTGAACGAGCGCTTTTTTATTATCAGCTGATATTGTTAATAGGTACTTAGAATTATTTACAAAATCTTTATCACTTAATATATCAACTATAATTACAAGACTATCCTTGTAAGTCTTTAGACCAGTTTTATTGATTTTATAAGCAATTACTTCCTTTGTGATAACATCAAAAGGAGGTAACGATTCTTCATTATCTTTTAAAGACCTACATTGTGAAAAAGTCAATATAGATATTGCGATTAATAATAGCTTCAATTTACACATAATTACTTCTTTTTCCCAACGAATGACGCACTAGTCGCATTGTAATTAACGTATCCGCCCGCGTTTGGAGAATATAAATAGCTGTTTTGAGCTCTTGTGCCCTGCGCGTGTCCTCGATCACCAGGTTTCAAATCCAATGCAGATTGGAATATATAGGTGTCATTTGCTCCCATCCAAGCTCTAAAGCCCGAAGGTTTATAACCACCATCTGGATGAAAATGATTATTTTCAACCCAAGTTGAATTTTCTACTAAATGATTTCCACCCAAATCAATACCATTATAATCACCTACAGGCTTTACTGCGCCAGAAGCACCACCTGTCGGAGTATTCCCCACAGAAATTGCACTGGCTTCAAAGCCATCCTCAAAAGAAAATGTATCAAGAGAAAACTCAAAACCACCAACATTTCCATTTGCTGTATAAGCATCTTTAGAAACTGTTGCTCCGAACTCAAAAACTTTCGTAGCAACTTCTTTATTTTCGATAACCATATAGTTAGTATTGTCTATCCCAGTACTTTTAACTTCACCGATTTGTGAGCCATTCTCATCGTGAGCGATTGTGATACTTTTATCACCGCTCTCATTTTGCACAATGTCAAAGTTATCATTCGTTTCAACCCTTTCGATTGTCCCATTATCCATTATTGTGATAATATCTTCACCAATCATTCCCGTAGGATCAATAAACCTGAGAGGGTTATTATTAAAAGCTGAGTATGGTTGCATTGTGGTTTCCGCCAGAGGATCAATATTCATCCAACGCCCAAGAGCAGGGTCATAGTTCCTAGTCCCGAAGTCATACATATTAATATCGAACTCTGTTTGCTCTTCCATACCGTTGAACCCGTACTTATTACTATCCCCAATAAACGGATTAACGGGTGTAAGTACAATATTGTTGTTTACTTTCTCAAATTTCTTTTTATTACCCGAGCTGTAACCTTCGTGGGTCAGCCCAAATGGATAGTAATGTTTCTCTTCTAAAATTGCTAATTCACTGGTTTGCGGGTCAAGTGCATAACGCAGTCTTATATTGCCTAAGTGGTCTGTATAATGAAACACATAATTGAAGCTAGTACTACCTAAACCATCGGTGGTTACCTCTACCATCCCTTCTGCCTGCGGGAAAAAATCTAGCTCTCCATCGGTGTATTGAAAACCATCTATATAATTTGTCGTAATCGTTGTTGTGTTTGTAGCTGTTTCTGTCACCTTTTTTTCTAGTTTTATACCGTCTGCCGTATAAATGTAGTCAATAAAACCTTGTGTACCAAAAGCTACCTTTGTAGGTA